>DASUZL010000022.1:0-4662 GCA_036376895.1 Solirubrobacterales bacterium | reverse complement strand
CTCGCCCAGCCAGCCGCTCGCGTCGGCCAGGTGCGCCGGGTCGATCTGGTGACCGAGGTCGGACTCGCGGTAGGTGACCTCCAGCCCACCGGCCTCAAGCAGCTCGCGCGCCCGGCGGGCGAAGCCGATCTCCATGATCGGATCGTTGCGGCCGTGGGCGATGAAGACCGCGGTGTCGCGGCGATCCTCGAGGCTCGGCTGCCAGTCCGCGACGATCGGGATGAAGCCGCTGAAGGCGAGGATCCCGGCGACCGGCGGCCGATCCCCGGAGAGCGCCATGGCGTAGCTCATCACCGCTCCCATCGAGAAGCCTCCGAGGACGGTGCGGGCGGGCTCGATCCCGGTCTCCGCCCAGAGCCCGTCGTGCAGCTCGGCGAGGGCCTCGCGGGCGGCGTGGAAGGTGTCGTGGTCGGGATAGCCGACGCGCGGCACCAGATACCAGTGGTAGCCGGGCGAGCCGGGCAGTTGCAGCGGCCCGCGCGGCGAGACGACGTGCAGCCGCCGCCGCGGGTCGAGCGCGTCCGCCAGGCCGAGCAGGTCGCGCTCGTCCGTCCCCCGCCCGTGATGAAGCACAAGCAGCCCCTCGGCATCCCCCTCTGCCGGCCGCTGCTCGTGGATCAGCCCGGCCACCCCGTGCCCTAGCTGGCCGAGCTCGCCGCGGTCTTGTTCAGGTAGTCGCGGACGAAGTCGTCGATGTCGCCGTCGAGGACGCCGGTGGTGTCGCCGGACTCGTGGCCCGTGCGGTGGTCCTTGACCCGCTGGTCGGGGTGGAGGAAGTAACTGCGGATCTGCGAGCCCCAGGCGACTTCCTTGACCTCGCCGCGCTCCTTGGCCAGCGTCTCGGCCCGTTTGCGCTCCTCGAGCTCGATCAGCTTCGAGCGCAGGAACTGCATCGCCACTGCCTTGTTCTGAGTCTGCGAGCGCTCGTTCTGGCACTGGACGACGACGCCGGTGGGGATGTGGGTGATCCGCACCGCCGAGTCGGTCTTGTTGACGTGCTGGCCGCCGGCGCCGGAGGCGCGGTAGGTGTCGATCCGCAGGTCGGTGTCGTCGATCTCGACCTCGACCCCGGAGTCGACCAGGGGACCGACGTCGACCTGGGCGAAGCTGGTGTGGCGGCGGGCGGAGGAGTCGAAGGGGGAGATCCGGACCAGGCGGTGGACGCCGCGCTCGGCGGCGAAGAGGCCGTAGGCGTTCTCGCCGCGGGCGATGAAGGTCGCCGACTTGAGGCCGGCCTCCTCCCCTGGGGAGGCCTCCTTCATCTCGACCTCGAAGCCGCGCCGTTCTGACCAGCGCAGGTACATCCGCAGCAGGATCTCGGCCCAGTCCTGGGAGTCGGTGCCGCCGGCGCCGGCGTGGACGGTGACGACGGCGTCGCCGGCGTCGTACTCGCCGCTGAACAGGCGCGCCTCCTCGAGCGCGGCCAAGCGGTCCTCGGCGGCGCTGAGCTGGGTCCCGAGCTCGGCCGCCATCTCCTCGTCCTCGGCCGCCATCTCCGCCAAGTCGGCGAGGTCCTCGACGTCGGACTCGAGCCCGCGGAAGGTCTTCAGCCGCTGCTGGGCGCGAGCGTGGGCTGCGGAGGTGCGGGCGGCCGTGTCCTGGTCATCCCAGAACCCGGGGCGCTGCATCTCCTCCTCCAGCCGCTCGGCCTCGGCTTCAAGCGCAGCGGGGTCAAAGGTAGTCCGAGAGCAGGGACAGCTGCTCGCGGACGGCGGCGAGGCGCGGCGCTACGGATTCAGTCGGGGCGTCGGCCACGGGGCGCAGCTTACCCGGAGCCGGTGCCGTGCTCGAAGCCGCCGGCGTGCAGCGCCTCGGCCCGGTCCTCGTAGGGGCGCCAGCTCAGCACCCGGTGCTCGCGCAGGGCGAAGACCCAGGCCATCACGTCCTCGCCGGCGGGCGAGCCGTCCTCGTCCCAGTGCCAGACGCGACGGATCAGCGCCACGGCGCTGCCGCCCCCACCCTCGAGCCCTTCCTCGTAGAGCTGCTCGAGCTCGATCGTCTGCTGCACCCCACCCGGCTCCCGCGTCGCCCAGACCCGCGCCGCCTCTCTCCCCTTGCGCAAACCACGGCTCGAATGAAGTTCGACCTCGGGATCGAGGGCGGCGACGAAGCCATCCAGGTCCCGCTCGTTGAACGCCCGGATGAACTCGCGGACGGGGTCTATGCCCCGTGGCACTTCTTGTACTTTTTGCCGCTGCCGCACCAGCAGGGGTCGTTGCGACCGACTTTGTCGTGCTCGTCTTTGACCACGGTCTCGACCACCTCGCCGCCGCCGTTGCCGGGGCCGGCAGCCTGCGCGGCGGCGACGTCGACGCTGCCGCCGGCGCCGGTTGCGACCTGCTGCAGGGCAGAAGGCTGCCCGTCGGCGGTACCGCCGGAGTAGTCGAAGTTGGCGTTATCGGCGTCGCCGTTGCCCGCCGCCGCGGCCGCCTGGCCGGGGGCGATTTCGATTTCGGCGCGGAAGACCAGCTTGCTGAACTCGTCCCAGATCGAGTGCATCAGCTCCTCGAACATCGTGAAGCCTTCGTTTTTGTAAGCGACGAGCGGGTCGATCTGAGCGAAGCCGCGGAGGTGGATGCCTTCGCGCAGGTAGTCCATGTCGAAGAGGTGTTCGCGCCAGCGGTTGTCGATCACCTGCAGCAGGATCGAGCGCTCCAGGTAGCGCATCAACTCCTCGCCGAGCTGCTGCTCGCGTTCGTCGTAGGCGTTCATCGCGTCTTCGTCGATCGCGTCCTTGAGTTTCTCGCTGTCGACCGTCTCCGGGGCGAGGCTGGCGATCTCGACGCTGACCGGCCAGATCTGACGCAGCTGCGTCTCCAGCTCCTCCAGGTCCCAGTCCTCGAGGAGGTCGCCGGCGGTGTACTCGTCGACCAGGCGCTCGATCACGCCCTCGAGCTCGTCGCGGGCGGTCTCGGAGATGTCGCGCCCTTCGAGGATCTCGCGGCGGTATTTGTAGACGACGCGGCGCTGCTCGTTCATCACGTCGTCGTACTCGAGCACGCGTTTGCGAATCAGGAAGTTCTGCTCCTCGACCTTCTTCTGGGCGTTCTCGACGGTTTTCGTCAGCATCTTCGCCTCGAGCGGGACTTCGCTGCCGTCCTCGTCGACCGGGCCGAGTTTGTCGAGGATTTTGTAGATGCGGTCACCGGCGAAGAGTCTGATCACGTCGTCTTCGGCGGAGAGGAAGAAGCGGGTCTCGCCGGGGTCGCCCTGGCGGCCGGAGCGGCCGCGCAACTGGTTGTCGATGCGGCGCGACTCGTGCCGCTCGGTGCCGCAGATGAAGAGCCCGCCGAGCCCACGGACTTCCTCCGCCTCGACCTTGCACTGCGGCGCCAGCTCCGCGGTCTTCGCCGCCAGCGCCTCCTCGTAGCCCTCGCTCTCGTGGGTGATGCCCTGCTTCTTCAGCTCGGTTATCGCCAGGTGCTCGGGGTCGCCGCCGAGCTTGATGTCGACGCCACGGCCGGCCATGTTGGTCGCGATCATCACCGCGCCCTTGCGCCCGGCCTGGGCGATCAGCTCGCCCTCTCGTTCGGCGTGCTCGGGCTTGGCGTTGAGGACCGCGTGTTTGATCCCGTCGCGCTTCAGCGCCTCGGAGATCATCTCCGAGACCTCGACCGAGACGGTTCCGACCAGGATCGGCTGCCCCTTTTCGTGGCGGCTGACGATTTCGTCGATCACCGCTTTCCACTTGCCGTCTTTGGTTTTGAAGATCTGGTCGTTCTGGTCGGCCCGCACCATCGGCTGGTTGGTCGGCACCTCGACCACCGGGATTTTGTAGATCTTCATGAACTCGGTCGCCTCGGTGAGGGCGGTACCGGTCATGCCGGAAAGCTTGTCGTAGAGCCGGAAGTAGTTCTGCAGGGTGATCGTCGCCAGGGTCTGGTTCTCCTCGCGGATCGCCACCCCCTCCTTCGCCTCGACCGCCTGGTGCAGACCCTCGGACCAGCGCCGCCCCTCGAGGATGCGGCCGGTGAACTCGTCGATGATCATCACCTCGCCGTCGATCACGGCGTAGTCCTTGTCCTTTTTGTAGAGGGACTCCGCCTTCAGCGACTGGACCAGGTGGTTGACGAGGCTGCCGTTCTCGCCGAGGTAGAGGTTGTCGACGCCGGTGAATTCCTCGGTTTTCTTGACCCCGCGCTCGGTCGGGGCGACGGTCTTGTGTTTCTCGTCGAACTCGTAGTCGTAATCGGCGTCGGAGGTGTCGCGCGACTCGCCCAGCGATTTCAGTTTCTGTTTCGCCTGCACGCCGACCAGCTGCTTGGCCAGGCGGGCGAAGGTGTAATAGGTCTGGGCTGCCTGTTCGGGTTGGCCGGAGATGATCAGCGGCGTCCGCGCCTCGTCGATGAGGATGTTGTCGACCTCGTCCACGATCGCGAAGTCGTGGCCGCGCTGGACGCAGTGCTCGAGCGTCGCCGACATGTTGTCGCGCAGGTAGTCGAAGCCGAACTCGGAGTTGGTCCCGTAGGTGACGTCACAGGCGTATTTGGCCTGCCGCGCGTCGTGGTCGTCGAAGTCCTGGAGGGCGGCGACACTGACGCCCAGCGACTCGTAGATCGGCTGCATCCATTCCGAGTCGCGACGGGCGAGGTAGTCGTTGACGGTGACGACGTGGACGCTGGCGCCGGCCAGGGTGTTGAGGAAGACGGGCAGGGTCGCGGT
>DASUZL010000021.1:0-105844 GCA_036376895.1 Solirubrobacterales bacterium | reverse complement strand
TCGATACTAACACGTTCCCGAGGGGGGAAGTTGCGGACCCCGAGGAGAGTTGCCAAACGCAACCGGGGCCGGCGAGATCGCCGGCCCCGGTGCTCGTACTCGTGCTGGTGCTCGATCAGCTGGGCTGAGCGAGCGAGTGCTTGACAGCTATGTCGTGACTGTTGTCGCTGCTATTGGCTTGAAGGTATCCCCTACGATTTTGGGGTCCTTGCCTTTCAGTGTCAGCGCACCGTCGATGCCGGCTTTCGAGCCTCTGCATTTCAGCGTGTTTTCGGTTGTCACCGTTGCGTGCGTGAATTCGGTTGTCGCCCCATTGGGTACGCCTTTCACGCTGCCGGTGCAGGACCATGTGCCTTCGATCGCTGCGAGTTTCGTGGTGCATGTAATCCAGAAGTTGGCGAATTTTTCGCCGACCACGGGCGTGAATTTGAGACTGTCCCCCTGGCCTTCCGTCGTCGCTTTCAGGGGCAGGGTGTGGACGATTCCTTCGGCGCCCTCTTCCCCTGGATCACCGCTGCCGTCTTCTTTGTGTGTGAAGACTTTGCAGCCTCTACCTGCCGGTTCGGTCACGGTGACCCCGGTGAATGTGATCGTACCTGAGCCTTCGGCGTAGTGTTCGCCACCGGCGGTTTTCTTGTTTTCCATCGTCCCCGACCCGCCTACTCCGGTCGCCTGGAGTTCGAGCGGGACTCCTCCGATCGTCTCTCTCAGTTTGCCGATGCGGCTAGTGGTTGTGTTGGTTGCCGTGTTTGCGTTCGTACCTTCTAGTTCTGTTGTTGTGTTTTCGGCGATCGCCACGTGACCGAATTTTTTTTCACCTTCGATGTTCAGACAGTGCGCGCCTACTCTGTCTTTCACCGCAGCGGCTTCCGAGCATGTGAATGCTGTTGTGCCGGTGATCGCCGAGGCGCTCTGAGCTGCGAAGGCGCTGACGAGCAGCGCGCAAAGCATGCAGAGGCCGACGATGGCTCTACGTCCATTCATTTGAATTGCTCTCCTTGGTCGTTTGTTCCCATCGCGAGGCCGATTCCGCCTCGCTCAACCACCCTGCCATGAGATCCCTTGATCGGTCAAGCTTTTTGGGGCAATGTTTTCTATCTACGCGCGAAACGGCGCGCTCGCCGGTTTAGCGGCAGCACCACTAAGCGCGGCGCAGAGAGTGGCTAAACGAACTGCTTCGTCAGCCAGGAGAGCAGTCGTTCGTTGACCTCGGCGGGCTTCTCCTGCTGGATCGAGTGGGCGGCGTCGCGGATCTCGTGCTTCTCGACCTGCGGCAGAAGCGCCTCGAGGCCGTCGGTCGAGCCGCGCATGAAGAACCAGTCGTCGGCGGAGGAGATCATCAGGGCTGGTTTGTCGATTATGTATTCGGAGCCCTGGGCCTCTTCGAAGTCCTTGCGCAGAGCGCGGTACCAGTTGAGTCCGCCGGTGAAGCCGGTGTGGGAGTAGACGTCGACGTAGAACTGGCGCTCCTCGTCGGTGACGAAGGGCTCGCCGAAGAGCTGGGGGTCGCCGACGAAGACGCCGGCGGCGACTTCCTGGATCTCTTTCGGCGCAGCCTCGAACTCGTCCATCGTGTACCCGTGGCCGCGGAGCCAGCAGTTGAAGGTGTGCTCGATGTCCTTTTCGAGGATCGCCTCCCCCACCCCGGGCTCCTGGAAGGTCCGCATGTAGTGGTTGGGGCCGCGCAGGTCGTCGTAGGTTTCGATCATGTCTTTCGGCGATTCCCAGGTGAAGTAGGGGGTGCAGAGGCTGCCGAGGCCCAGCACGCGGTCGGGAGCGAAGACCCCGGAGTACCAGGCCGGCATCGAGCCCCAGTCGTGGCCGAACCAGATCGCTTGGTCGATGCCGAGGGCGTCGAGTAGCCCGGTCAGGTCGGCGACCAGGTTCTTGACGCTGTAGGTCTGGGGATCCGCCGGCGCATCGGTGCCGCCGAAGCCGCGCTGACTGGGGGCGATGACGCGGAAGCCAGCCTCGGCGATCGGGTCGACCTGGTGGCGCCAGGAGAAGGGGTGCTCGGGGAAGCCGTGCAGGAGCAGGACGGCAGGGCCCTCCCCCCGCTCGAAGTACTCCATCGTGATCCCGTTGGTCTGGGCGGTCTTGGGGGCGGTGAAGTCCATATATAGAGACCTTTCTAGCCGGGCAGGGTGAAGCCGGCGTCGACGCAGAGCGTCTGGCCGGTGACCATGCGGGCGTCGTCGGAGAGCAAGAAGGCGACGGGGTCGCCGATGTCGGCGGCGTCGAGGGCGCTGCCGAGCGGCGAGCGCTCGGCAGCGGCAGCGGCGATCGACTCCCACTCGGGGATCGCCTTGAAGAGGTCGGTGAGGACGACGCCGCCGCAGACGCAGTTGGCGCGGATCCCTTTCGGCCCGCCCTCGACTGCGAGGTAGCGGACGAGGGTCTCGATCGCCGCCTTGGCGGTGCCGAAGGCGGCGTAGGCGTCGTAGACGCGGTGGGCGCCCAAGCTGGAGATGGCGACGATCGAGCCGCCACCGTTGTCGCTCATCGAGGGTGAGGCGGCTTGGGCGAGGACCAGCAGCGAGCGGACGTGGGCGGCCATCGCGTAGTCCCACTCCTCGACCGTGAGCCCCTCGGTCGTCCCGAAGGTGCCAGCGGCGGCGTTGGCGACTAGGTAGCGCAGAGGACCGAGTTCGGCGACCGCGCCCTCGACCACGGCGACGTTGTCGTCGGCCAGCCCGACATCTCCGCGCAATGCCACCGAGCGTCGGCCTAGGGCGCGGATCTCCTCCACGGTCGCCTCGGCGGCATCGGCGTTCTCTACATAGGTGATCGCCACGTCGGCGCCACGCTTGGCCAAGGCCAGGGCACAGGCGCGTCCGATGCCGCGCGAGCCACCGGTCACCAGCGCATTTCCGCTCATCTCGTCCATCCGCAGCGAACGTATCCCGGGGCGCCTGGGAGGACAGGACGCGGCTGACTCGGCCTTTGTAGAAACCCTCGACACGCAGATTCAGGCCAACTACTCTTATTGCTTGAGAATCTTTTAAGCAATTGGGAGGCTGAGATCGTATGAGGCGTGTATTTCTGCTGTTGGGTGTTGCCCTGGTAGTTGCAGTGGGTGGGTGTGGGGATGACTCGAGCACGGGAAGCCAGGCGGACGACGTCCCGCAGGCTGTTATCAAGCTCGGCTCGGTGCCGGGTCTCGGCAAGGTCCTGATCAACTCCGACAACCAGACGATCTACCGCTCCAGCTTGGACATCAGAACCAGCGGGACGACCGCCTGCAACGGGCCGTGCGCTCGGGTTTGGCAACCGGTGCTGACTGGCCCTAAGCCGATCGCCGGACCGGGTGGGATTGAACAATTCAAACTCGACACGATCAAGCGCCAAGACGGGACTTCACAGGTCACTTACGACGGCTGGCCCCTCTATACCTACACCCGCGAGGGCCCGCGGCAGAGCAAGGGCCTGGGTATCTCGAGCTTCGAAAGCGGTTGGTACGCGCTTCAGGGGGCGAAAGCGATCAGCGTCGAAGGGAAGTGAGCGCGCCGCGGATCAGCCAGGCAGGTCGCGCCCCAGCCACCCCCTATAGAAGCCGGTGATGTCAGGAAGGTACTCGTGCATCACGGGGTAGCCGGGCGGGACTGCTTCGGTCTCCAGCAGCCGGCCGGAGAGCGGGCAGTAGAACTCGCGCAGCTCCTGCCACTCGCCCTCGGGGTGGCCCAGCTTCGGGTAGACCTCCTCGTAGAGTTCGTCGTTGTCGCGGACGAACATCGGGACGTGGAGCTTCCAGTTCTCGTCCCAGCGACAGAGGTCGGCGCCGGCGTCGGTGCGGATCATCAGCTCGCCGTCGGAGGCGCGGCGGACGACGTTCATGCCTTCGCCGTAGGGGAGAACGATCGGGTCGTCGTAGTCGACTCGCTCCTGTAGTAGCGCCACCCACTTGTCGAAACGATCGGGATCCTTGATCCCGGATTGGATGTCCTTGACGGCGCGGCGGCTGAGCTTCTCGTCGAGCAGATCGGCGAGGGTCTCCTTGGTCACGGCGGTGGTTACCGGGACCTCGATCTGGTCCTCGGGCAGGAAAACCTCGGAGGCGGTGAGGAACTCGCGCACCGAGTCGGCGGGCATCAGCTTGCCGGAGACGGCGCGCTGGACGACAACCGTGGGGGTGACGACGTCGAAGTCGAAGTCCTCGGGCAGGTCCCAGAAGCCGCGGAACTCCGCCGCCCAGCGGGGTTCCAGCCGCATCGACTCCGCGTACATCACCTTCACCGTCTCGATCAGGTCCTGGTCGAAGATGCGCTGGCGCTGCTCGGCCCACCACTCCTGCGCCGGGCGGGCGCGCTCGAGCCGCTGCTGGCGCACCGCCTCGCGGTCCGCCAGCCCGTAGGCACGCTCGGCCCAGGCGGGCTGCAGGTGGCCGCCCGCAACGTCGTCCTCGACCCGCTCCTCATCGCGCAGCAAGGGGTCGCCGAGGCCGCCGCCGCCACGCCCGCTGGAGAGGTAGAGGTCGCCGGTCTTGACCGCGATCATCATCGTGTAGGGGTCTTGCTCGAGCTGGTGCTCACCGGCGAACTGGTTCAGAAGTGCCTCCTCACCGCTGACGTCCCCGACCGGGTAGGCCTCGCCGGCCGCCGCCTGCTCAAAAATGTCGGAGCCGAAGACATTGTGGACGTAGGCACTCGGTGCCGGGTAACCGCCGAACAGCCCGGGCGAGGTCAGCATCCCCCCCGCGCCGATGTTCTCGATCTCGAAGTCCTGGGTGCCGTTGACCAGCAGCAGCGTCTCGAAGGAGGAGCCGCCGCGGTGGCGTCCCCAGCCACCGGTGTTGGGCTTTATCCGCCGGCCCAGATAGACCATCGGCTTGACCAGCTCCCACATCTCAACATCTCCCATGTCGCCCTCGGGGTTGAAGACGGCGGCGCCGTAGTCGAGCCCGTCGAGCACGTACTTCGCGCCCTGGCCCTGGGCGCCGATCTCGAAGTTCATGAAGCCGGAGATCTGCCCGTACTGGTCGAGCCCGCCTCCCTGGGCGACATTGCCGGGGACGGTGTAGGTGGAGACGATCTCCTCGATGTATCCGCGCGACTGCAGGGCGCGGGAGACCGCGCGCAGGTAGCCGACGGAGGTGGTGAACATCGGCATCCAGGGGAAGGACGAGGAGCAGGGCGCCTCGCCGAGGTTGGCCCAGCTGCCCTCGGTCAGCAGCAGCTCGGTCGCGTAGTAGGCGCCGTCGTTGATTTTGTCGTTGCAGATCAGCGTCTGGGTGAAGAGGATCCACTGCATCCCCTGCTGGGCCGCCGGGGTGGCGTTGAAGGAGTGCCAGCCCCAGGCGGAGGAGCCGCGCAGGTCGGTGGTCCAGCGGCCGTCGCGGTCGACCACGGCCTCGTAGGCGCCGTGGATGATCAGGTCGCGCTGGGCCCGTTTCGGCAGGTTCTGCTTGTTGGCGTAGCGCGCCTCGGTGAAGCCGGCGGAGCGGTAGCGGCCGGGGACGAGCAGGCCGCGGACGCGGGACTTGAAGTCACGGCGGCCGTCCTCGATCGCCTCGCGCATGAAGACCTTGAATGGCTCCTCGCCTTCTTCCAGGACCAGGCGCTCGACTGCGTCGCGGATCATGTGGCAACCGGCGAGGCGGGTGCGCTCGTCGAGCAGGTAGAGCCCGGGGGCGCGGCTCTGCATCGAGACCCGCTTGGTGTGCCACTGGGCGAGGGTGTCGTTCTCGCCGATCTTCATGCAGTGCAGGTCGATGCCGTCGTCGAAGCGGGTGGTCGGGGCGACCGGGACACCGCCGGGAGTGGTTGCACCGATGTCCATCACGTGGATGACGCCGCCGGCCCAGCCGAGCAGCTCGCCGGGCTTGTCGGGGTTGAAGATCGGGACGAAGGTCTGGACGTCGGCGTTGTGGACATCGCCGATCGTCGGCTGGTTGTTGGCGAAGATGTCCCCCGGTTTGACCCCCGGGTTGTCCTCCCATCCGTTGCGCACCATGAACTTGATCGCCTCGCTCATCGTGTGGACGTGGACGATGATCCCGGTCGAGAGCGCGACGTTGTCGCCCTCGGGGGTGTAGAGGGCGAAGCAGATCTCGCCGAGCTCGCGGACGATCGGCGAGGCGGAGATGTTGAGTGCGGTCTCGCGCGCGGTGACCATGCCGCCGCGCACGCGCGAGAAGAGCTTCTCGAAGTGCAGCGGGTCGGAGTCCTTCATCTTCAGGTCGGCGAGCCCGTGGTAGTGACCCGTCTGCTCGAAGCGCAGCTCCGAGGCGTCGAGCATCTCGGCCAAGGTCTGGCCGTCCCAGCCCAGCGGGGCTGAGCACTCTGGCTCGAGGACGCGGGTTTTGTCGATCGTGGCCATCGCTTCAGGTCTCCTTGTTCTCCAGGTGGAAGATGCCGTGCTCGTCGAGCCAGGCGCGGCGATCGGGCGGGATCGGGAAGGTGGTGGACTCGGCCTCGAGCACAGCGGGGCCGGAGATGACGTGGCCGTTGCGGACGTCGTCCATCTCGTAGACGTCGGTAGTCGCGTAGCCGTCGTTCCACCAGACCTCGCGCGTCTCCTTCACTTGCGGCGAGCCGGACTCGCGCGGCATCGTCGGCAGGGTCGCCTGCGCGATCGGGACCGAGCCCTTGACGATCGCCTGCGCGACCAGGTACCCGAGCTCCGGCGAGGACGCCGCCCGTGCGTACATCCGCGTGTAGGTGGTCTCGAAGGACTCGATCAGGTCGGCAACGTCCTCGGCGCTGGCGATCTCCGGACGCGGCGCGTCGACCTCGATGTCGACCAGCTGGCCGTAGTACTGCATGCGGACCATGTGGGTGAATGAGACCTGGTCGGCGGAGTAGCCGGACTTGGCGAACTCGTCGCGGACGCGGTCCTCGAGCGAGCGCCAGGCCTGGGTGAGCAGGCCTCCCATCTGCACCTTTTCCTCGTCGGTGTGGGTGGGGAGCAGCGGCAGGTCGACCTGGCGGTCGAAGCGGTACTCGAAGTCGGCGCAGGCGCAGCCGAAAGCGGAGAAGCCGGCCGCCCACTCGGGAACCAGCACCTGCTGGTAGGGGACGCCGGCGGTGTAGCCGGCGACGTGCAGCGGGCCACCGCCGCCGTAACAGAGCAGGGTGTAGTCGGCGGGACTGTAGCCCTTGCCGAGGATGCGGCCGACCGCCTCGTTGCGCAGCGAGGTCTCGAACAGCTCGATCACGCCGGCGGCCGCCTCCTCGACCCTGAGCCCGAGCGGCGTCGCGACCTGGCGCTCGACCTCGTGGCGGGCGCGGTCGATGTCGAGCTGGACCTGGCCGCCGAGGAAGTACTCGGGGTTGAGCCGTCCCAGCACCAGATTCAGGTCCGTTATAGAGACCGTGTCCACCCCGCCCTTGGGCCAGGCGGTGCCGATCATCGCCCCGGCCGAGTCGGGGCCGACCTCGGGCCGGCGGGCGTTGGGGTCGATGCGGACGAAGGAGCCGCAGCCGGCGCCGACCGAGTCGATCTGCACTAGCGGCATGTTGAGCAGGAATTTCGCCATGTCGGGGGTCGTCGTCACCTCGTAGCGGCGACCGGTCAGCAGGGCGATGTCGAAGGAGGTGCCGCCGATGTCGGTGCAGAGCACGTTGTTGAGGCCGATCCGGTCGGCCAGCCAGCGGGCTCCGACGACGCCGCCGATCGGGCCGGAGACCAGCGTCGTCGCCAGCTGGTCGGCGTCGATCGAGATCGTGCCGCCGTGCGAGGCCATCACCCGCAGCTCGAAGGCGGCGCCGCGCTCCTTGGTGCGGTCGCGGACGGCGCGCAGGGTGCCGCGCGAGGGCTCGGCTGCGTAGGCCTCGATCACGGTGGTGTTGAGGCGGGGGAAGTCGCGGCGCGACGGGTAGAGCTCGGAGGAGACGAAGACGGGGCACTCGCCGTTGAGGCTGCGCTTCGCCTTCTCCTCCTCGACGATCTCCCGCACCCGCTGCTCGTGGGCGGGGTTGCGGTAACTGAAGATCAGCGAGATCACGATGCCCTCGACGCCGTCATCGAGCAGCGCCTTGACCGCCTCGCGGGCATCCTCGTCGCGCAGCGGCAGCACCTCGTTGCCGAAGAGGTCGATGCGGCCGCGGACGCCGTGGACCCGGTCGCGCGGGATCAGCGGGTCGTTGTGGTGGTGGGTGGCGATGTGGAGGCGGTCGGCGTAGGAGAAGCCGAGGTAGGTCTGGATCCCCCGCTCCATCTGCAGCGAGTCCTCCTGGCCGGCGGTGACCAGGGCGCCGACGCGGCGGCCCTTGCGGGTCAGTAGACGGTTCAGCATCGCGGTGCCGCTGAAGACAGCGGACTGGATGCGCGGGAAGCCCTCCTCGGGGGTCGAATCCCACTGGCGCATGGCGTCCTCGGCCGAGTTCATCAGCCCGGCCGACTCGTCCTGTGGCGTCGTTTGTGCCTTGCCGACGACGAAGGCGCCGGAGTCATCGACGATGAAGGTGTCGGTCATCGTCCCGCCGGCATCGATTGCGAGTACGCGTGGGTCGTGCTCCTCTACTCCCATGGGTCGACTGTAGGTCGGGCGAGCGTCGCTGTCGTCGTTCGCTCCAAATGATCGCCGCGCGGCCGTTTGTGGTCTCACCACAAGGGGGCTAGCTTGGATCGATGGCCCGGAACAGCGCCATTTCGGTGCCCCGCGAGAGCCGCGGCGAGATCGCCGCGCTGGTCGAGGAGCTCAGCGCCGAGCTCGACGACATCGCCGCCCAGCTGGCGGACACGATCCACGAGCACATCGACGAGCTCGATGACGACATGCGGGTCTGGACCCTGCAGAGCACCCGGGCAAACCTCGGGGTGATGGTGACGCTGATGCGCGAGGGCGCCGATCCGCGTTCGGCGACGGCGCCGCCGGAGGCGATCGGGTACGCGAAGGAGTACGTCGTCCGCGGCCTCGACTTCGTCCTGCTGCAGCGCGCCTACCGCACCGCCCAGGGCGTATTCGCCGGCATGATCCTTGAGCGTCTGCGCCAGGCGACCAACGACTCCGACCATCTGGCCGACGCGATGGGCTTCTTCAACGCCTGGATCTTCGCCTGGATCGAGGCGATCGAGCGCCAGCTGACCGATGTGTACATGGCGGAGCGCGAGCAGTGGGTGCGCGGGGCGGCGGCGATGCGGGCGGCCGAGGTGCGGGCGATCCTGGGCGGGGCTGAGGTCGACGAGGGAGAGGTCAGCGCACGTCTTGGGTATGACCTCGACCGCCACCACGTGGGGTTCGTGGTCTGGAAGGAGACGGCCGAGGATTCACCGGGTGCGGCCGGAGCTCTTTTCGGCGAGATGGAGCAGGTCGCGGCGGCGGTGGCGGAATCGCTGGGGTCGCGGGCGGCATTAACCGTGGCGCAGGGACGACACCTCACCTGCTGGGCAGGACGGCACGATCCACAGCACCTCGGCGATCTACGGGTGCCGCGGGGGGGCGCCAAGGGGCTATCGGTCGCAGCGGGGACGCCGGCGCAGGGGGTCGACGGCTTCGTCCTCAGTCATCGCGAGGCGCTGCTGGCGCGGCAGGTCGCCAGGCTGCGTGGCGATCACGCCGCCCATCTCTCCTTTCCCGACGTTTCGCTGGAGGCGCTGATGATCGACGACCTCGACGCGGCACGCCGCTTCGCGCGCCGTGAGCTGGGTCCCCTTGTCGCCGAAGACGACGCCACCCGCCGCCTCGCCTCCACCCTCGCGGTCTGGCTCGACGAGGGTGCCAGCTTCGCCCGCGCCGCCCGCCGCTTGGGCGTCCATACCAACACCGTCGCCTACCGTGTCCACCGTGCCGAGGAGCTGCTCGGGCATCCCGCGAGTGAGCGCCAACTGGAGCTGCGGGTGGCGCTCAGGTTGGCGAGGATGGTTGATTAGTTGGTCATTTTGATGTATTTATTCGCCCATGGGAACTACTGGGGCACCATCTAAAGACCTACTCCGTATCTCCACCGTCGTGATGATCGCACTCGTCATGGCGCTCGTCATCAGCAGCTGCGGCGGGAGCGACAGCACCGCCGGCACCAATGACGGCACCACGGAAGAACCGACGCTGAACCCGGGAGAACCACCGCCGGGAACGCCTGAACCGGGCTCACGGGTGTCCTCAGGCACGCCCTCTGATTTCGGCTCGGTAGCGGTCGACCAAGTCGGCTTCACGCTCTACCACTTCGACAAGGACAAGAAGAACAGCGGGAAGTCCGCCTGCTACGGCAAATGCGAAAAGGTCTGGTCTCCCTATCTAACCCTGGGAAAACCGGAAGTCATGGTGAGGGCCAAGGCCCCCCTCCTCGGCACGATCAAGCGCAAAGACGGCACCACGCAGATCACCTACGGAGGCTGGCCGATGTACACCCTCGAGGGCGATCCCTCTGCTGGGATCGGCGGGGTTGGCCGCGAAGACTTCGGCGGCAAGTGGTATCCGGTGAGCATCAACGGCGAACCCGTCTACAACGCTGGCAAGTAACTGCCAGCGTTGTAGTGCAAATAGACCGCTACGCAGTGGCCAGGCTACGGCTAGTTGTAGCTACTCACCACGTTGTTCCAGCTCGGCGAGCCGAGCCGCGGGCGGCCTATGACCGAGGGAGCCGTGTCCTCTTCTGAAGTTGTAGTGATCCAGCCAGCCGGGTAGCGCCGCAGTGCGCTCCTGCGAGGAGCCATAGATCGCTCCGTAGGCCCAGCGGTTGGCCAGCGTCTGGATGAATCTCTCGGCCTTGCCGTTGGTGCGAGGGCGATAGGGGCGGGTGAAGAGGTGGCGCATGTCGAGCTCTCGGCAGGCCTCGGCGTGGGCGCGGGAGCGGTAGCAGGCGCCGTTGTCTGAGAGGACGCGCTCAACGGTGATCCCCATCCCCTTGAACCAGCCGGCGGCCCGCCGCAGGAAGCCCGCCGCCGTAGCGCCCTTCTCGTCGGGCAAGACCTCGACGTAGGCAAGGCGGGTGGCGTCATCGACGCAGACGTGGACGAACTCCCAACCGGTTGCGCCAAGGCGCTTGGAGCGGATCCTCTCTTGGCTTTGGCGCTGGCCGGGACCGAGGACCCGATGACCGGCTCCCTTGCGGCCGATCCGCCCCAGCTTCTTGACGTCGACGTGGATCAGCTCTCCAGGACGCTTTCGCTCGTAGCGGTTGGGCGGTTCGGGTGGTGAGAGACGGCTGCGCTTGCCCAGGCCGATCCGCGCCAGCCACCTGGAGACCGTGGAGAGCGCCATCCCCAGCACCTCGGCGATCTCCGCTGCTGTCATCCGCAGCCGTCGCAGGGCCTCGATCGCCTCCAGGCGGTCAGCCGCAAGGCGCGAGGGAATCCGCTTGGGTGCGGAGCTGGCGATCGAGCAGCCCGTCCTCGCCCTCGGCCCGCCAGCGGCCGAGCCACTTACGGGCCGATCGCTCGCTGATGCCGGCGGCCTCGGCCGCCACCATCAGCGACCAGCCCTCCTCTTCGATGCGCCGGACCAGCAGCCTGCGGCTGTTCGGGCAGGTGCGGGCGTTAGCGTGGATCTTCATCCGGTGTCCTCCTTGATCTGGGTGGCTCGCACCCCCAGCCTTCAAGGAGGCCCGGATGAACAACGTTCTGAGGAACTACAGCTAGCCGTCGGTGCTGTTGGTACTCGGATCCGCCCCGTTCATGCCCATCCGGGCAACTGGGATGACCATCTCAGTCCGCTCCCAGTACTCGCAGTCCTCGGGCGGGCTCAGATCCTCGACTTTGATCAGACGCAGGTCCGAGAACGAAGTCAAGAGGAGGCTTAGGTGCTCGCCACGGAAGTCGCGGTCCTCATCGGAGTACAGCGTTAGCACGCCCCCCGGGTTGAGGAGAGAGGGCGCAATTGGGATGAAGGGGAAGTGGTTGCGACTCCTTTCCTCGGGCGCAAGCGGAAAGGTGTCGAAGACAATCCCGTCATAGCGCTGGTCGAGATCCGGAACAACCTCCTGCCAGAGGCCCTCATGGACCGTCACGGGGAAGGACTGTTGCTCTCCCCATTCCCGGGCCGACTCAGCAACGGCGGGGTGCGCCTCGATCACTGCGTAGGAGCTGCAGCCCTGGGCTGCGATCTCGTTCGCACAGATGCCCATGCCGAATCCGACCTCGAGCACGTCGCCTTTTTCCTCGGTAACGGCTTCAGCCATCACCCGCATCATCGGCAACTCCCAACTCTGCATCACCTGCCAACCGCCGATCGTCAGCTCCTCTTTAGTGAAGGAAGCGGGCATGTCGGCCCATTGATGCGGGCTCGGTGGATAGATGCGGTCTTTTGGAAAGTTCATAAGGTATTCGAGTACTAATAGAATTTTTTTGTATAATAACACAGCGCCTGTAGCTCAATTGGTAAACGGCTAAGCGTTCGAGTGGTTCGAAGCGAAGTGCAGCCAAGCAGCCAAGGCATCCCGGTTCGCCGGGGTGATTCCTTGACGAGTTGATCACCGGAAACGGTCGCTTCGACTTCGAATCCGCATCGGATCCTGGCCCAAAGAGCAGCGGCCTTCTAAGCCGCCGATACGGGTTCGAGCCCCGTCAGGCGTATACACCGGACCGACGAGACTTCAACGAGCCCAGGCCGAGCGTCGCAAGTCCGGCTGAGGTGACCGAACGCATCGCCCGCGCGGTACTCGGGGTGCATGAAGTATTCAAGAACCACCCGGCCAGATGCATATGAAGGCGCGCCAGGTGAGCAGGGTTGAGCTCCTCGAATGCTCGGCGGGTCAGCTGCCGGTGCACCTGGGACTGCGCGACGACGAATCGGTAGTCACGATCGCTGGCCAACGGGTCAGGGAGGCCGTCGAACTCCTCGTCCCATGCCTTCCCCGATGCCATGACCAAGGCCCAGCCCACGTTGCTGCCCGGGTCGAAGAGGGCGTCGTGGGACAGGGATATGGGCTTGGACGGCGGGTAGCTGAGGAAGAAACCCAAGGCGGTGATTGCCGCCATCCGATCGGCAAGCTCGGCATCCCCATCTGCCAGCTCCGCAATCTCGGGGCAATCCATCAGTTCATCGAGAAGTTCGTCGATCAGCCACGGAGCCACCCCGCTCGACTTCACGATGGCGTCTTCCACGCTCACCATGCCATGCAGCAACTGATCCATGGGATGGGCGACATTGTCTGGCGATAAGTGTTTCATCAGGAGGTCGCCGTACTGGCCGATGTGCAGCCACTCGTCCCCCATGACCTGCAGCGACTCTTCCCCGACCATGGTCGACCGGGTGGCGTGCCAGAGGGCGATGTACCGAAGGTGCTGGGTCGAGTTGCCGTCGGAGCTTCGAAGGACGAGGTGGGGATAGTTGCTGTCGCCGGTGTCATAGAAGACAACGCCATTTGGAGCGGTCCGCGCGAGCCCTAGGTCGACCAGCTGATCTCCGACCGACTCGATCTCCGACCGATACTCCGACTCGAGGAACGGCCGGTCGAAGACGATGCCCAAGCGCTCGAAGGTCTCGTTGTGTCCATCGAGAGCCCAGTCGCGAACCTTTCGCCACAGGTCGTAGATCGTCGGATCGGCCAGACGCAGTTGTACGAGAATCTGGGCGGCGTGATCGTGGTATCCGAGATCCTCCCTTGACAGTGCCGGGTCGCCGTCCGCGGCCTCCCCAGACACGCCGGCGTCGGTGTCCTCATGCACATAACGCGAGTAGCACTTGCCGACAAGGTGGTCGCTCTTTTCTCCCCTGCCCTCGGGATCCTCGCCGTCGGCGTACTTGAGGTAGCCCGCGATCGCCTCAGCCATGCTCCTCCCCACATCGCCGATCTGACTCGAGGTCTGGACCGTCGCCCCGCAGGCCCGGGCGATCAACGCGGAAGAGTGACCGAGCGCGAGGTTCCGGAGGTGCCCGACGTGAAGGGCCTTGCTGGCATTCGGATCGCAGAAATCGATAACGACCCGCTTGTCCGGACAAATTCCATCCGAGCTCAGGGCGCCCAAGTCCCCCGACTCCAGACGCTCTCCTAGCTGCTCGATGCAATCGTCGGAAAACCGGATGCTGGTTCTGTCGCCTTTGCTGTCCGACACGGCTCCAATCGTCGCCAGGGAGCGAATCTCGTCCAGCGCCTTCTCAGCCGAGTCCTCCCCCACCCCACGCAGACCGAACAGACTGAGGTCGCGGCGGCTGGGGTGATGGGGAACCGAAAGTCTCGTGTTGTCACCCAACCCTCGACGCTCGAGAACCTCGAAGACTTGATCGAGGACGTTGTCGGGATAGCTGACCACGATGTCCCCGATTATAAAGGGTATATTGAGTATTTGTAGATGAACACGACGGTCCAGCGCATCTACGCCGGCTTTTATCAGCCCGCCATCGAGGATGAGCTCACTCTCATCCGCCGTTTTCTCATCGCCGACGTCTACGCGCGTTTCTTCGAGAGCCGAGGAGACAGTGTTGTTTTTGGAATCGGCGCCGAGGTAGGAGAGAGAGGCATCGACGACGTTGACCACATGCGTCTGCGACTCGAAGGCCTAGGGCTCTCCTGCGACTGGAGTCGAACCGTTGTTAGCTCGGATCCCGAGCACCTTCTCCTCACCCAGACGATGTTTCTGTTGCTGCTGGAGCGGAATCTGATCTACCGGCGTAATCAGCAGAACGGGTCCGAAGCTAGCGCCCTTCGCTGGATTGCTCGAACCAACCGCTTCGCCGAGCAGTGCAACCTCGACTTGACCGAGCCGCCCGGCTGGAACGCCGGCGCCATGGCCACCCAGCGTGCGGCGCTCGGTGCGATCGACGGCGTCGAGATTCGCGCGGTCATCCCCGGCCTCGGGGATCTCCTGGTTTTCACTCCCCACCCGGATTCGCTTGCGCAGGCCGCATTCGTGTCCGTATCCCCCAATCACCCCGAAGTAGGGACGTTCACGCCCGATGTCGACCAGGCGCAACTCGTGAACGGCGGAGCAGCAGCGACGGAGACCTCCCTGCAGGTCGCTGTTCCGGGAGTCGATGAGCTCCTCCCTCTGGTCGTTGCTCCCAGCGTCGATGCCCGATTTGGGCCAACCGCGGTGCTCGGCATTCCCAGCGAGGATGAGGTCGACCGCCAAATAGCGAAACAGCTGAAGCCCGCGCCAGGCATTCCCCTCGGATCGATGCGGATCAACTCGAAGCCGAGCGCCAGCAGAAGATCTCGCCTACCGGATCTCGCGGTAACTCACGACAAACCCTGGGGCGCTCCAGTGCCGATGGTGCACTGCCCGCAGTGTGGGCCTGTACCAGTTCCGGCAGCAGACCTCCCGCTCCAGGACGATGCTGCAATTGACCGCGACTGCCCCCAATGCGGCGGACCGGCGAGCCGTGACCCGGGAAGAATCGATGAGCAGTTCAGCAGCCTGTGGATGTGGCCTTCGATCTGCGGAGGCAAGGAGTGGGAGTCAGCCAGCTTGGTGGTTTGGGATGACACGAACAGCGAGCAGCTCCTCTGGCAGCGGGTAGCCGGCTACATGCTCCAGGAGGACGAGCCATTTGCCCGGGTACTCGTCCACGGCTCCCTTGACGGCGGGCCCCCCGGGGACGCCATCGAGATCGTCGATGACCTCGACGAGCGCGTGGCCAGGAGTGGGCCCGACGCAGTTCGCTTCGCGATTCTCAACGCCGGCTCCCCCGGTCGATCAACCCATCTCTACGAGCATCTGGTCAAACACGCCGAGCGCTTCATCAGCGAAGCGATCGCGCTGGCCGAGAGAGTCAAGTCCCGCAACCGTCCAGCCCCAAAGCAAATCGATCTCTCAACCCGCTCGCGCAGACGCCTCGCTGCCTGGTCACGGACCGCGACCGAAAAGGTAGCGGCCCACCTTGATCAGATGGAGATACACAAGGCGACCTACGATCTCATTCTCTTTCAACGGCGGATCCTTGAGTTCGAAAGCAGGCACCTCGAAAACGGTGGCCTCGACGACGCGGACTGGGACGCGCTCGCGCTAGCGCTCGTCGATCTCGGCCGTTTGGCCGAGCCATTCGTCCCAGAGCTCGCGGCTAAGCTCCAAGAGCTCAGTCAGGACTGATCCGGACGAGCAGCTTGCCCATATTGGCGCCGGTGAAGAGCTGATTCAGGGCGTCAGGTGCAACCTCCAAACCGCCCTCGACAATCGTCTCGTCGTAGTGGAGCTTGCCTTCTCCGAGCAGCCCCGCCAGCGCTCCGATCGCCTCTTCGAAGCGGTCCGCGTAGTCGAGGACGAGAAAGCCCCGAATCGTCGCCCGTTGCATGATCAGCTGGCCGATGTTCTGGAGGCCGACACCGCCAGTGCCGTGGCTGTAGGTGTTGTACTCGGCGATCATGCCGCAGAGGGAGATGCGGGCTCCAATGTTGAGGCGCATGAGGATGTGATCCATGATTTGGCCGCCGACGTTCTCGAAATCGACGTCGATGCCGTCGGGAGTGGCAACATCCAGTTGCGCCCGCCAGTCGTCCGCACGGTGGTCGATGCAGGCGTCGAAGCCGAGAGTCTCAACGGCGTGTCGACACCTCTCCTCGCCGCCGGCGATGCCGAGGGCGCGCGCACCCCGGGCCTTGGCCAACTGGCCGGCTACCGACCCGACGGCGCCACACGCCGCTGAGATCACCACGGTCTCCCCCTCCTTGACGTCGGCGAAGTCGATGCCGAGGTAGGCGGTCACTCCGGTGTGGCCGAGAGCGCCGAGGAAGGCGGCCTTCGGGCCAGGGAGTGGGTCGGGCAGGACCGTAAGTGGAACCTCGAGCAACGTATCGTCGGCCAGGCAGTACTCCTGCCAACCGACGAAGCCGTTGACGAGCACCCCAACCGGCATGTCCTCGCGCTTCGACTCGACTACCTCGCCGATCCCCAGGCCGCGCATCACCCCATCAATCGGAACAGGCGGCATGTACCCGCGGATGTCGCTGATCCAGATCCGGTTGGTGGGGTCGAGCGAGAGAAGTTGATTTCGCACCAAGGCCTGACCCTCATCCAGCTCCCCAATCTCCTCTTCGACCATCTCCAGATCGCCGTCGGCCAGCGGACCCTCAGGGCGACGACGGAGCCTAAATGCGCGGTTCAGCATTTCCTCAGCTTGACCGTCAGACGGAACTCAGTGACCCCGGATACGGGCATGAATTGGAGAAGTCGCCACATCAAGCCGATCGGCCCCTGCTCCCGTGGTTCCACCGCCTGCCCGCCAGCTCCTTGCGCGAGCTGAAGTTGAGCCCGTCGCAGGCGGCAAGTGAGGTGCGCCCGACCGTCTTGCGGCGCCCCTCTTTCAGGGTGCCGCCGTGCAAGCTTTGAGCTGTGTTGCTGCGCTGCAGCTCACACATTGCTTTCGACACCGCGCAAAGCGGCGCCAGCGCCAAATCGGCGGGCGCGCGCTTCCGCCAATTGACCCAGATCCCATCAGAAGTCACTCTCGAGTATCGGCAGGGCAGGCTCGCCCACGCGAGACAACCCAAGGAGAGTCATCAAATGAACGGACACAGGACCATCGTCGGCCTATGCATACTTTGCGCGCTACTCACGAGTGCCCTCGCGGCCCCGAGCGCCTCGGCGATCACGGGCACAACAGCGTTCACATGCTCGGAAGCTGCAGAGACGAAAGACAGAGTAGGCGAGCACTGCCTGAACATCGAAGGAACGAAAAAATTCGGCCACATACCGATCACCGCGAACACGACAACAGAACTGACCACCACGAACGACAAAACGGCCAACAACACAACCACTGCGCGCATCGGCAAACTGAGAGTGACGATCGCCGGAGTACCACTTGAACTCCAGGTGACCGGCGCCAGTGCCTCAGGCTGGATGACAAACGCGGTGAATCCGACGACGAAAGAGCACTACTCCCACGGCGAAGGCACGACCACATTCACCGGGGTCACCGTGACCGAACCGGCCGGCAGAGGCTGCAAAGTCTTTACAGATAAAGAAGAAACCGGGCCTCCTTCGGAGGGCGAAGTAGGAGTCGTGCACACCAGAGTCCTGAAAGCGACCACGGAAGGGCAGGGCGACAATCTCAAACTCGAACCAGCAGACGGTCCGACGAAAAGCTTCATGAACTTCTTCATTACATGCGAATCCAAAATCGAAGCGATCGAAGGCACATGGTCGTGTACTGGTAGCTTGAAGGGCCAATTGAACGGGGCGACAATCGAATACACGCACGCGACGGTGACAACGGAAAACCAGTTGAAATGCAGAGGGGCCAAAGCGGGCGTGGATTTCGGCACAACAGGCAAAGGCCGAGCTAACAGTCTTGAGACCTACAAGCCGCTGTCAACGACAACAGTGACGACATAGTTATCGAACACCCGCTCGCTCAGCGGAGCTGATCGAGAGCCAGCAGGCACACCCGGGCCGCGCGCATCCGCGAACGCGCGAATCGGCCGATTGACTTCGCGTCCATCAGTGGGACTCTCCGAAAATCCATTACTTACTCGCCCTCCAGCGGCGAGCCAACCCAAGGAGAGTCATCTAAATGAACGGACGCAGAACTGTCGTCGGCTTCTGCATGCTTTGCGCGCTGCTCGTCAGCGCCTTCGCGGCCCAGAGCGCCTCGGCGATCACCGGCACAACAGCGTTCACATGCTCAAAAGAAGCGGCAATTAAAGACAGAGTGGGTGAGCATTGCCTGAACATCGAAGGGTCGAAAGAATACGGTCACGTGGCGATCGCCGAAAATACAACAACAGAAGTTACCGCCACGAACGAAAAGACGGAAGCCAACACAACCAAAGCGCGGCTCTTTACATTACGGATTACGATCGGAGGAGTACCACTCGCCATCCATGCAACCGGCGTCAGCGGCTCGGGTTGGATGACAAACGCAGTGAACCCCGCGACGAAAGAGCACTACGCCCACGGCGAAGGCACGGTCACATTCACCGGAGTCACAATTACAGAACCGGCGGGAAGAGGCTGCAAAGTCTATACACATAAAGAAGACGGCAGCGGCAACCCAGGCGAAGAGGGTGCCGAAGGAATCGTCCACACCAGACTCCTGAAAGCGACGACGGAAGGACAGGGCGACAACGTTAAATTCACCGCCGCGGACAACGGCAACTTCGTGAACTTCTGGATTACATGCGAAGTCCCACTCCCAGCGATCGAAGGCACATGGTCGTGTTCCGGCAGCGTGAAAGGTCAGCCCAATGGGGCGACAATTGAATTCACGCACGCGACGGTGACAGCGGAAAACACGCTGAAATGCAGAGGCGCCAAAGCCGGCATCGACGGCGCATCGACACTGAGCGGCAAGGACCCCAAAATCGCCGGAGATACCTTCAAGCCTCTGGCAGGGACAACAGTGACGACATAGCTGTCGAGCCCCTGGTCACTCAGCAGGGCTGGAAATGAGCAGAAGCACCGGGCCGGCGAGATCGCCGGCCCGGTTTTCATTCGAGATGCGCGGATCCGCGAACGCGCCGATCCGCCGATTGACTTCGCACCTAGTGGAGGGGACTCTCGGAACACCCAGCAAAGAGCTCGCCAAGCGAGCCAACCCAAGGAGAGTCATAAAAATGACCGGACGTAGAGCCATAAGCGGCCTTTGCATGCTTTGCGCGCTGCTCGTCAGTGCCTTCGCAGCCCAGAGCGCCTCGGCGATCACCGGCACAACAGCGTTCACATGTTCGAAAGAAGCGGCGGTGAAAGACCTGAGAGGTGAGCACTGTTCTCTCGTCGAACCTATCCCGCAAGAATACGGCCATGTCCCTATTGCCGAAAACACAACAACAACGACTTTAATTACCAACGAAAAGACGGCATCCAGCACAACGACCTCGCGAATCGGCAAACTAAGAGAGACGATCGGTGGGGTCCCGCTTGAATTCCAGGCGACCGGAGTCAGTGGCTCGGGGTCGATGGTGAACAAAAAAGCCGCCAATGGCGAACACTTCACCGAAGGTGAAGGCACGATTACATTCACCGGGGTCACCGTGACCGAACCGGCCGGTAGAGGCTGCCAGGTCTACACACACAAAGAAGACGGCAGCGGCAACCCAGGGGAAGAGGGCGAAGCGGGAGTAGTCCACACCAGGACCCTGAAAGCTACGACGGAAGGACAGGGCGACAACGTTAAATTCACGGCGAAAGACGGCGGCAGCTTCGCGAATTTCTGGATTACATGCACCACGAAACTCGCAGCGATCGAAGGCACATGGTCGTGCACTGGCAGCGTGAAAGGTCAACCAAACGGGGCGACAACCAACTTCACGCACGCAACGGTGACAACGGAAAACCTGCTGAAATGCAGAGGTTCCAAAGTCGGCATAGACGGCAGTGGGACAGAACTCGGAAGGCATAACGTAGGTGGCTACACACCTCTCAGCAAAACAACAGTGACGACATAGCTGACCGCCATTTTCTCGCCCAGCGCAGCTGAACCCAGCACCGGGCCGGCGCGATCTCGCCGGCCCGGTGCGCTTCCGGCTCCTAGCTCGCCCCCAGCACCGCGGTCTGCTCGGCATCCGGGTTGTGCTTCGCCCAGACGTCGTCGTCGTAGTGGCGGAGGTCGAACTTGGCGGAATGGAAGGCTTTGGCGGCGGCGTTGACCTCGTCCTGCGTCAGCTTGCCTTGGGTCGTCGTCCACTTTGCGGCTTTCGACGGCAAGGAGGTGCTGCCGGGGCCGATTGGGCCGACACCAGCGGTCCAGTTGTCGTCGTCCAGGACCGAGTAGGGGATGGTGGTCCACATCTCGGTGTTCTCGCGGGAGTAGCGCTCGAGGCGGTGAGGGCCACGGTCTTGGGAGCTGAGGGAGACGAGGCCGACTAGCTCGGCGATGGCGGAGTTGCCGTACTCGTCGTTCATCAGGGGGCGGAAAAGCTGGGTGCGCTCGTCTACTTGGAACCAGTCGTCTTGGTCGTAGACGCCGGCGAAGTGGGCTACGTCCTTGAGGATGCCGAAGTAGACGAGGAGGCCGGCGTCGATCATTTGCTCGCGGGTCCAGCCAGCCATCATCTTCCACATCTCCGCGGTGGCCTCTTCCATCTTCTCGCGCTGGTTGTCGAGGTAGTCGGCCAGTTCGGAGGCGCCGTTCATGTGGACGGGGGTGTAGCCGTCGGAGAGCCAGTCGGAGGTGTAGAGGCCGATCGCCACCAGGTTCTGGTTGTCGTAGGACGGTTTCGCCTCGAAGCTGCCCCAGTCATCGACCATGTAGAAGTCGGTGTCCTTCATGACCACCGGGATGGTGAGGTTGTTGAACTCGATGCCGCTGCTGACGCCGTCCATCCACGGGTAGTCGCACTCGGAGAGGTCGACGGCGTCGCGGACCAGCATCTGGTTGCTGTCCTTGGTCCGGTAGGGACCGTGGTTGCAGAAGCTGAGGCGGCACTCGCAGTGGCTGAGGAAGCCGTAGGCGGAGATCGCCGCCATGAAGCGGGTGAAGGCGGTATGCAGCTTGTCGCCGGGGGTGACCCCGATGACGCCGTCTTCAAAGAACTGGGTCTGGCGGGCGGTGTGGATCTGGTCTTTGTGGTTCCCGTCACTCGGCATGATGTGGTTCTCGGAGCGGTGGTAGGCCATGTTCAAGCGGCGGCTGAAATCGATCACGTCGAGAACGTCTTCGATGCAGTCGGTCGGTTTCAGCAGCCCCATGTCGATGTGCCACTGGCGGCCGCCGAGGTAGAACTGCGGCCCGACCCCCATCGAGATCGTGTTGACGTAGGTCCCGACCTGGCGGGCGCGGTCGCCAATCTCCTCCGCCGGCATCGCCGCGTCAACCTTGCGCAGCAGTTCCGGGTAGCGGTACCAGGCGTTGTAGTAAGACATCGTGATGTACGGGTTGACCGGGAACAGTTTCGACTCCTGCACCGTGCGGGTGGTGCACTGGAAGTAGAAGGAGTCGGCCCACTTCTGGACGAAGTTGTTGGCCTCCAGCAGGTCCACGTAGCTGCGTTTTACAGGCATCTTCATTCCTCCTAGGAGACCTTGATGATCCGGGCGCGATGCTCGCTCGCGGGCTCGGCGTCGGCGTAGGCGTCAGCGGCTGGTTTCGAGTACTCGACGGTGACCTCGTCGCCGTCGGCGAGCCCGTCGAGCTCGGCGTTCATCAGACAGGGCACGTTGTACTCGCGGGTGAGGATTCCGAGGTGCGAGCGCACCGTCCCCCCCAGGCAAACGACGGCGGTGAAGTCGCCGAGGATCGGCGCGGTCAGGGTTCCGCCGGAGTCGTCGATGATCGCCACCGTTTGCTCCGGCACGCCCCCGGTCAGCATCTCCATCACCTTGTCGACGTCGGAGATGTAGCGGGCGGTGCCGGTGACGTCGGCGGGGGCTTTGAAGACGTTGTCGCCGCTGCCGACGATCGAGCGTCCCTCCTCGTCTTTCTCCTGCTCGCCGCTGTCGGAGAACCCGGCCAGTGGTTTGTATTTGTCCGGCTCCTCCTTCAGCGAGATCGTCGCCGAGACGTCGAACTTGTAGCCCTCGGCCAGCAGGTCGGCCTCAATCTTCTCGAGCTCCTCGCGGGTCGGCATCAATACGCCGGCTTCGACCGCCTCCTCCCAGGACTTGCCACTCTGGGCGAACTTCTCGGCCGCCAGCGCCCGCACCGCCGAGTGGTACCGCTCGACGACCGGGGTCGCCGACTCGCGCGCCCACTGGTCTGGATAGGGCCTCGCGGCCGCCTCAGTCTCGCTAACGCTCACGTCTCACTCTCCTCTTTGCGTTCCCTCAGATTCCCCTCCTCCTGCGCCAGCCTCAGCTGCAGAGCCGCGGCAGGCTGTCCCGGAAGCCTCACTACCCGCGGCACCCCCGCGAGCAAAACAGCGCGGGCGCCGGCGGCGCTCGCCAGCACCGAGCCGCGGGCCGCGGACGCGCCGCGCAGGCGCTCCGCCAGCTCGGCCGGGTCGGGCGCGCCCTCATCGAGCGCGGCGCCCTCGGCGTCGAGGTCGAGTGCGTCCCCAGCCGCCTCGATGACCTCGACCGGGGAGAGCTCCTCCGCCCATCCCAAGAGCTCGGTGAGCCCCGGCACCGTCGCCGGGTCGACCTCCTCGGTCGGCAGCCGGCCGGCGTAGACGACGCCGGCGGAGCCGTCGACCGTCAGCTCGGTCCCGGCCAGGGCCGCGCTCACGCCCTCCCCCACCCCGACGACGCTCGGGCGGCCGAGCGCGCGGGTGACGACTGCGGCGTGGGAGGTGGAGCCGCCGCGCTCGGTGACCACGGCCTGAGCGGCAATCATGCCGCTGACGTCCTCGGGGCTGGTCGTCGGGCGCACCAGCACGGTCTCCTCCTCGGCCTCGCAGGCGGCGTCGGAGTCGGCGACGGCGCGGCCGCCGGCGACCCCGGGGCAGGCGGCGACGCCGCGGGCGACGACCTCCGCCGCGGCGGCGACGTCCTCGGCCAGGCGCGGCGCCAGCACGCTCGCCAGCTGCTCGACGCTGACCCGGCGGATCGCCTCGCGGGAGTCGATCGCGCCCTCGGAGGCGAGGTCGACGGCGGTCCGCACCGCGGCCAGCGGCGAGCGCTTGGCGGAGCGCGTCTGCAGCAGGTAGAGCTCGCCGCGCTCGACCGTGAACTCGACGTCCTGGACGTCGCCGTGCTCGCGCTCGAGCAGCTCGCTCGCCTCCAGTAGGCGCGCGTGGACGGAAGGCATCTGCTCGGCCAGGGCGCTGAGCGGCAGCGGGTCGTGGGTGCCGCTGACCACGTCCTCCCCCTGGCCGCCGGCGAGCCACTCGCCGTAGGGCGACGGGTCACCGGAGAGCGGGTTGCGGCTGAAGAGGACGCCGGTGCCGGAGCCCTCGCCGAGATTGCCGAAGACCATCGCCTGCACGATCACCGCGGTGCCGCCGTCCTCGGAGATGTTCCAGTGGCGGCGGTAGGCCTTGGCCCGGCGCGAGGACCAGGAGCCGAAGACGGTCGCGATCACGGCTTTGAGCTGTTCGTGGGGGTGGGTCGGGACCAGCTCGCCGGTGTCGCGGCGGACCGCCTCGCGGACCTCATCGGGACTGGCGCCCGCGGCCGGCTCGTCGAGGTCGGCGCCGACCACGGTGCGGCCGAACTCGTGGACGAAGCGGACGTGGGTCGAGCGGGCGAAGCCGGGGTCGCCGGAGAGCCGGCCCAGCGCGGCCTCGACCTCCTCGGTGATGCCGAGGTTGAGGACCGTGTCCATCATGCCCGGCATGCTCACCGCAGCGCCCGAGCGGACCGAGACCAGCAGCGGGCGCTCGGGGTCGCCGAGGCGGCGGTCGAGCTTTTCCTCGATCCCGGCGAGGCCGGCGAGGACCGAGCGCCAGGCCTCCTCCTCCAGCTCGCCGCCCGCGACGTGGAAGCGGCGGCACTCCTCGATCGGCAGGCAGAAGGCGGGCGGGACCGGCAGCCCGAGACTGAGCATGTCGGCAATGCTGCGTCCCTTATTGCCGACCACCTCGCGGTCGGGAACGCTGGAGCCGTCGAGCACGACGACGCGGTCGGCGACCGCGGTCACGGCGCCTCCTCGCGTTCGCGCCCGAGCATGCGCAGCAGGTCCTCGTGCAGCTCGAACCAAACCGTGTGGTAGCTGTCGATGCGGGCGCCGGAGACGTAGTCCATGTCGCCGGCGAGCACCTTGTCGTAGGCGTCGTCGAGGCGGGTTTTGTATATGCCAAGCCGCTGCTGCAGCGCCGCGAAGCGGTCCAGCACCTTCTCGGCCCGCTCGTGCTGGTCGCCAAGGCGGTCGACGATGCCGGTGTCGTAGTCGGCGTCGGAGTGGTCGTTGGGGTGGCGTTCGCCGCCGGCCGCGGGCATCATCTGCCAGTCGGTGAAGAGCGAGAGCAGCTCGCGGTTGATCCGCTCGAAGCGCTCGTAGGCCTCGGTCGCCTCGGGGTCGGCGCGGAGCTCGGCGTAGGCCTCGGGGTAGCGCTGGTCCAGCCACTCGCGCCCGGCCGGGGCGACCATGAAGGTGCCGTTGGCGCCCGCCGCGCGGCCGGCCTCGACGGCGCTCTCCAGGGCCGCGGCGACGCCGCTCTCCTCAACTCCGAGGATCGCCGCCACGTCGGCCGGTCCGCCTGCCTTCTTGACCGCCAGCCCGTGCAGGGCGAGCAGGTCGAGGTCGGTCTCGCTCATCGGCTCAGAATCTCACGGGATCACGCCTCTGACCAGCGGCTTTCGCCGCCGGAGGCGCCGCGGATTGTGGAAGCCACAAGGCGGCTATTTGTCTTTTAAGTTACGGATCTCTTCCTGCAGCAATTCCGTCGCGTCGTATACCTCATCCGAGTCGGGCACGTCGATCTCCGGAACGGACTTGAAGTCGAAGTAATCGATGCGCATCTTGGTGGTCTTCGGGCCCTCGCCCTTTCCTCCAGGCTCCGATTTGACGAACTGCATCCGCCGCACCAGTCCCTTGCCGTCAATCCAAGCTTCGATCTGCAATGGCGAGCCTTTGACGGTGCCGCGGTAGCGCGTAGTCGGCACCCCGCGCACCTCCTCCTTGCCGAGCTTCTCGACGTCGTCGGCCACTTCATCGAGGAGTTCGAGTTCCCCCATCGCGTCGGTGCCGCCGGGGAGGGACGGTCCCAGGTCTTCGGCGAACGACAGATCCATGGCCATCCACTCACCCCCATCAGGCAGCGAGCCGAGTAGGTCCGATCGCATGTACATGACGCTCCCGTCGGTAACCGTCTGCGCCTGCGAATCTTCCGACCCGGGCCGCGAGACCGTGAAGGTCGTCTGGCTCCGTTCCGGATCGTCGCTGAAAGCCATCTCGCCGGTCATCGTCATCGACTCAGACCGAACGGGGGACGACACAACCACGTGGATCAATGCCCGTCCGCCCGGTTGTTCCTGCGTCCGCTCAGCCGCCTCGGCGATCGCGTTCAGCGGACCGGAGTCGCTGCTGCCGCCGATCTGCAGCACGGCAAACGTCGCCAGCGCGACCGCCAATACGAAGACCCCAATCAGAATCGGCCAGTTGCGCCGACGGTTCGTCGGCTCGCTGTCCGGAGTCGGGGGTGTCGACTGGTCCGACAGAGTTTTCGAAACGTACCAATTAGTCAGCGCGCCCAGTGGCCAAGCAGCGCCTCGGCGGTCTCCTCGGGGCGCTCGTAGGGCCACCAGTGGCCGCAATCGAGGGCCACGAGCTCGCCGTTCATGCGCCGCGCCAGAGCCTCGCCGAACTCGAAGGGGACGTAGGGGTCGGTGCGTCCCCAGATCACCATCGCCGGCACCTGCTGGCGCTCCAGCTCGGGGCCCCATTCGGGCCCGATCTCGATCGCCGAGCGGTAGATCCTGAGGATCGTGTCCTTGCCGTAGTCGGTAAGCCAGATGTTGCGCTCGGCGTCCTCGCGCGGGACGCCGTTTTCGAGCAGGTGCGCGATCCCGAACTCAGCGGTCAGCTCCTCGGCCATGTAGCGCTCGCCCTCCCCCGGCGTCTGCCAGACCTGGGCCAGCGGGTGCCATTCGTAGGCAGGGTCGACGGTGGCGCCGCCGCAGGCGACGGTGTTGAGGAGGTCGCCGTGTATGGAGGCGACGCGCTGGACCAGCAGCGACCCCCAGTCGTGGCCGACCAGGTCGACGTTGCCGCCCATGACGCGGACCTGCTCGGCGATCCACTCGACGTAGGCCTCCTTGGTGCAGGGGAAGCCGTCCGGGGCGGGCTCGGCGAAGCCGGGCAGGTCGGCGGCGACGACCTCGCCGTCGTAGTCGCCGAGGTTGGCCTTGACCCGGTCCCAGAGCCGGGAGGAGTCGGGGTTGCCGTGGATCAGCAGTGCTGGCATGGGGCCTCCGGTGTCAACCGGCGGGGCCGGTTTTGACGGTCAGGTGGGAGATGTCGTTGAAGGTGCGGAGCAGCCAGGGGCCGTCCTCGTGGACGACGATGCGGCTGATCGAGCAGTTGTCGGCGTGGACGAAGGCGAAGGGGCGGCTGGCGGCGGCCTGCCGGCAGAGCTCGCCGATCACGGCGCCGTGGACGACGGCGACTGCGGTCGTGTTCGGGCCGACCCGCTCGATGATCTGCTCGACCCCGGCGCGGGTGCGGGCGGCGAAGTCCTCGGCCGGCTCAGCGTTGGGGATCTCGGCCCAGCTTTCGTTGGCGAAGACGCGTTTGATCGCCGGGTCGCCGCGGCCCGCCCGAATCCGGTACTCGCCGCCCTCGAACTCGCCGAGGAAGACCTCGCGCAGCTCCGGCACCACCTCGGGCTCGATCCCCATCGCCCGCGCCAGAGGCGCCGCGGTTTCCAGGGTTCGCCGCAGGGTGGAGACGAAGATCCCGGTCATCTCCTCGCCGGTGAGGCGGCTGGCGACCGTCTCCGCTTGGGCCTTGCCGGCCTCGGCCAGGGCCGGGTTGGAGTGGCCGTCGACCAGTGGGAAGCGGGAGCCGACCACAGCCGCCTCGGAGGCGCCGTGGCGCACGAGAACGATCTCGGTCGAGCCCGGCGGCAGCTCGTAGGGGCTCTGCTCGAAGCTGTCGCGGTCGGCCATGGCTGGATCGTGACCTGGGTCAGGGGGTGGTGTAGCCGCCGTCGACGCTCATCGCGCTGCCGGTGACGAAGGAGGCCTTGTCGGAGAGCAGCCAGCAAGCGGCGGCCGCGATCTCCGGCGGCTCAGCGAAGCGGCCGATCGGGTGGTTGGCGCGGGCGGCGCCGATCAGCTCCTCATCGCCGCCGAGCGCATCCTCGAAGAGATCCTTCTCGACCATCGGGGTCAAAACATACGAGGGGCAGATCGAGTTGACGCGGATTCCGGCCTCGGCGTACTCGAGCGCGGCCGACTTGGAGAGGCCGACGACGCCGTGCTTGGCGGCGACGTAGGCGCCGGCGCCGGGCCACCCGATCAGGCCGGCGGCCGAGGCCATGTTGAGGATCGAGCCCGAGCCCTGCTCGACCATCGGCGCCAGCTGGTGCTTGGTGCAGAGGAAGACGCCATTGAGGTCGACGTCGATCACTTTCTGCCATTCGGCGAGCGGGACGTCGGCGGCGCTGCCGAGCGCGGCGAGGATGCCTGCGCAATTGAAGCTGCCGTCGAGCCGGCCGAGGGTCTCGACCGCGGCCTTCACGGCGGCCTCGACCGAGGCCTCGTCGGTGACGTCGCAGTGCACGTAGGAGGCGCCGTCGCCGAGCTCGGCCGCGAGCGCCTCCCCGGCCTCGTCGTTGATGTCGGCGAGGACGAGGCGCGCGCCCTCGGCAGTGGCCTCCTCGGCGGTGGCGCGGCCGATGCCGCTGGCGGCACCGGTGATCATGATCGCCTTCTCATCCAGGATGGCCATCGGGTGCTCCTCTCAGCTCGTCGCCTCGGCGAGCTTCGCCCGCAGCGGCTTCTTGTCGATCTTCCCGGTCGAAGTCTTCGGCAGCTCCTCGACCACCTCCCAGGTGGTCGGGACCTTGAACGAGGCGAGGCGCTCGCGGCAGTGGACCTCCAGCACCTCGACGTCCTCCCCTTCGACCAGGGCGACGACGGCGTGCACCTCCTCGCCGCGGACTTCGTCGGGGCGGCCGACGACGGCTACCTCCTTGACGTTGTCGTGCTCGAGCAGGGCGTCCTCGATCTCGCGCGGGTAGATGTTCTCGCCACCGCGGATGATCATGTCCTTGCTTCGGTCGACGAGGAAGAAGTAGCCGTCCTCGTCGCGGTAGCCGACATCGCCGGTGTGGAGCCAGCCCTCGCGCAGGGTCTCAGCGTTGGCGTCGAGCCGCTGGTGGTAGCCGGCCATCACGTTCTCGCCGCGGATGCAGACTTCGCCGGGGGTGCCGTCGGCGACGATGGCGCCGCTCTCGTCCTTGATCGCGACCTCCTGGCCACGGGTCGGCAGCCCGATCGAGCCGATCTTGCGGGGGCCGAAGAAGGGGTTGATGGTGGAGCAGCAGGTGCCCTCGGTGAGCCCGTATCCCTCCATGATCTTGAGCCCGAACTTCTCCTCGAAACGGCGGAAGAGGGCCGGCGAGAGCGGCGCGGCGCCGCAGATCACGAAGCGCAGGGTGTTGGTCTCAGCCTCGTCGGCACCGGGCGCGTGCAACAGCGCGGCGAGCATCGTCGGCACCGAAGAGAAGGTGACCGGCTCGAAGCGCTCGACCTCGGCCCAGAACTGCGAGGCGGAGAAGCGCTCCCACATCGCCACCTGGGCGCCGAGGAAGAGTGGGATGATCGTCGTCACCAGCTGCGCGTTGACGTGGAACAGCGGCAGCACCATGCCGAGCGTGTCCCGGCGGCCGATCGGCAGCGGCTCGCCCAGCTGCCAGGCGTTGGTGAGCAGGTTGTGGTGGGTCTGCATCGCCCCCTTCGGGCGGCCGGTGGTGCCGGAGGTGTAGACGAAGGAGGAGATCGCCTCGCCGGGGATCGAGGCGGGGTCGGCGACGCTGCCGCGGCCGCGCAGGGACGCGGCGGAGTCGGTGCCCTCAGCGGCGACGATCTCGCGCAACGCGGGCAGCTCGTCGCGCGCCTCCTCGAGGCCGGCGGCGGCCTCCGGGGAGCAGACGACGACCGAGGCGCCGGAGTCGGCGAGGATCCCAACCGCCTCACGCGAGGTCAGCGCCGGGTTGACCGGGTTGAAGATCGCGCCGAGCCATAGGATCCCCCACCAGACCTCAAGGTAGTGCGGGCTGTTGGGCAGGATCACGCCGACGATGTCCCCCTGTTCGACCCCTAGCTCCTGCAGCCCGCCGGCGACCTCCGCGACCCGGTACGCGAACTCGGCGTAGGTCCATTCCTGGTTCACGTCCCGGACAAACCGCTCCTCGCCGATTTCCGCGCCGCGAGCGCGCAGTAGCTCCGGCAGGTTCTCCATCTCCGTTTTCAGGGCCCCGGTCATCCGCGCCCCAGCTTCGCACCCGCAGTGCGCGACTGGGCGAACTTGGACGCCCGTCCTTGTGAGGGCCACAGACTGGCCACGAGTGAAGCGAAGGGCCAGGACCACTAGGTACCGGCGTCGATCGCCACCACCAGCGTATTTGCAGGAAGGTCCACACTCGACAGATTCATAGAACAACCTCCCTATCCAGGCAAGGGAGCCACTTCCCCGACGGCGGAGATGTCCTTGTCTCAGGCCAGCCGTTGGATGGCTTCGGGAACCGGAAACCGGGCCGGGCCGGCGAGGGAACCGGCCCGGCACTGCTGCGATTACTCGATCAGTTGATTGAGCATTCAGGCCTTGGATTGCTATGTCGTGACTGTTGTCTGCGCTACCGGCGTGTAGGCCTGTTTGTTGTTTTCCCGTGCCAGTATTGTCAGCTGGCCTTCGACCCCGGCTTTGGTACCTCTGCATTTCAGAGTGTTTTCCGTTGTCGTCGCCGCGTGGGTTAGGGTGGATGTCGCTCCTACGGGCTGGGCCCTGACGCTGCCGGCGACAGACCATGTTCCTTCGATCGTTGGGACTTTGGTGGTGCATGTCAGCCAGAAGTTTGCGTACGCACCTCCATCCGCAGCCTGGTATTTAAAGTTGTCTCCCTGCCCTTCCGTCGTCCCTTTCAGAGGTCTCGTGTGGATGGTTCCTTCTGCGCCCTCTTCACCTGGGTCCCCACTGCCGTCTTCTTTATGTGTGAAGACCTTGCATCCTTTACCCCCTGGTTCTTTCACAGTGACCCCGGTGAATGTGATCGTACCTTCATTGACCGTGTAGTGTTCCCCGGAGGCGGTTTTCTTGTTTTCCATCCAGCCTGCGCCGTTGATTTCCGTCGCATTCAATTCGATTGGGACTCCCGCGATCGTCAATTTCAGTTTAATCACCGATGATTCGGTTGTGCTGTTCGCCGTTTTTACATTCGTAGCGATGAGTTCTGTTGTTTTATCCTGAGCGATCGCCACGTGACCGTATTCCTGCGGAGCGGTGCCCGTCGTTAGGCAGTGGTCCCCTCTCAACGATTTGTCCCCTCCGTCTTTTACGCATGTGAATGCTGTTGTGCCGGAGATCGCCGAAGCGCTCTGGGCCACGAAGGCGCTCGCTAGGAGTGCGCAACACACGCCGACGATGGCTCTGCGTCCGTTCATCATCTTGAAGTCTCCTCGGTCGGCTCGCCGAGGCGAGCGCTTGTCTGTGTTCCGGAGAGTCCCTGCCGATGGGCGCGGAGTCAACCTGCGAAATGGCGCGCTCGCGGATCCGCACGCGCTCGACTTCGAACCGGGCCGGCTGCCTCGCCGGCCCAGTCCTGGCACTCGGCGCCCGGTCAGTTCTGCCGAGCGAGCGTTGGGAACTTATGTCGTGACTGTTGTTGCTGCCAGGGGCGCGTAGGAGCCGATGCTGCCTTTTTCGCGTGCACTGAGTTTCAGATTTCCTTGGAGACCGGCTTTGACGCCTTTGCAGAACAGCGTTTCCTGCGTTGTCGTTTCCGCGTGCGTGGAATCTGATTGTCGCTCCATCCGGTTGTACCTTCCACGCTCACCCTTACAAGACCATGTGCCTTCGATTGCTGGCACGACCGAAGGCTGCTCTGCGCGCGCCATGAACACAAGGGACACGGTCACAGTCTGCCGGCGAGCCAGGAGCCGGGCACCGGAGCCCGGCACCATGGCCGGACCCGGCCATGGTGCGTCGGCTCGATCAGCTCCCTCGGCGAGCAAGCGTTGGATCTATGTCGTGACTGTTGTCTCTGCCAGTGGAATAAAAGCGCCGCCGCTGCCTTTTTCGCGTGCGCTTATTGTCAGGTTTCCGTCGAATCCAGCTTTGGCGCCTCTGCCTTTCAGCGTATTTTCCGCTGTCGTCGTCGCGTGGTTTAGGGTGGATGTCGTTCCGTTGGGTTGACCTTTTACGCTTCCGACGATCGACCATGTTCCTTCGCAAGCTTCGACTTTGGTGGTGCATGTGAGCCAAAAGTTCGCGAACACTTCACCAGCAGCTGGTGTGAACTTGAAGTTATCCCCCTGTCCCTCGGTCGTCCCTGTCAATTCCTTGGTGTGTATGACGCCAACTTCCCCCTCTTCCCCTGGGTTACCGCTGCCGTCTTCTTTGTGTGTGTAGACTTTACAACCTCTTTCTTTCGGTTCGGTCACGGTTACCCCGGTAAATGTGGTCGTGCCTTTGGTATGGCTGTAATGCTCGCCAGAGGCGGCTTTCTTGTTTTCTATCCAACCAGAGCCGCTCAAGCCGGTTGCCTGGAGTTCGACGGGGATTCCCGCGACCGTGAGTCTCAGTTTTATGACCGATGATTCCGCTGTGTTGTTTAGCGTTTTCGCGTTCGACGCGATGAGTTCTGTTGTCGTGTTTTCGGCGATCGGCACATGCCCGTATTCTTTCGGTGCGGTGCCTTCATTGAGGCAGTGCTCGCCTCTTCTGTCTTCCGGTGCTGCGTTTTTTTTGCATGTGAACGCTGTTGTGCCGGTGATTGCCGAGGCGCTCTGGGCTGCGAAGGCGCTGAAGAGCAGCGCGCAAAGCATGCAGAGGCCGACGATGGCTTTATGTCTGTTCATTGAAGTCTCCTTTGGTCGACTCACCGAGGCGAGCGCATTTCAATGGTCAGAGAGTCCCTTCCGATGGGCGTGGAGTCAATCGGCCGAATGGCGCGCTCGCGGATTCGCGCGCGCTCGGATGCAACCGGGCCGGCGAGATCGCCGGCCCGGTCTCCTACGCGGAACTCGATTTGCCCCATTGAATGGCCAGGCACTGAATCTCATGTAGTCACTGTTGTTGCCGCCAATGGTTTATACAGTTCCTCACCTGGTGAGCGGCCACTAAGTGTCAAATTACTTTCAAAACCGGCTTTGGCATTTTTGCATTTCAGGGTGTTCTGCGTTGTCGTTTCCGTGTGAGTGAAGGTGGTTGTGGCCCCGGCCGGTACGCCTCTCACGCTACCGTTGCAGGTCCATGTCCCTTCGATGAGTTCGATTTTTTTGCCTGGTTCGCATGTGAAGAAGAAGCGGGCGATATCACCCCCGTCCGCGGATTCGACTTTCAGGAGGTCTTCTTGTCCTTCCGTCGTCCCTTTCAGTTCTCTGGTGTGGATGATGCCGACTTCGCCCTCTTCTTTTTCTCCGCCACTGCCGTCTTCCTTGTGTGTTGTGACTTTACATCCTCTACCTTCAGGTTTTGCCACGACTACTTCAGTAAATGTGAGTGCAAGGTTCCCGTGCGCGTAGTGTGCCCCGTTGACGCCACGCCTATTCGCCAGCCAGCCCGCAACGCTGATGGCGGCCGCAGAGAATTCGACGGACACTCCAAAGGGCTGCATTCTTAGTTTTGCAGGGGCCGCTTTCGTTGTTTCGGCTTCGGTTTTCCCGTTCGTGCCGAACAGTTCTGTTGTTTTGTCCTGTTCGACCTGCACGTGACCGTATTCAGCCGGAGCGGTGCCCGTCGTCAGGCAATGCTCGCCTCTCAGTTCTTTCCCACCGCCTTTTACGCATGTGAACGCTGTTGGACCTGGACTCGTTGTATTGATTGTTGTCTGCGCCAGCGGGGTCAAGGCTTCGGCGCTGCCTTTTTCCCGGCCACTCATTGTCGAGCTACCTTCGAAGCCGGTTTTGGTGTTTTTGCATTTCAGCGTGTTCTGCGTTGTCGTTTCCGTGCCGGTGAAGGCGGTTGTAGCTCCGCTAGGGACGCCTTTCACGCTCCCGTTGCACGACCATGTTCCTTCAATCGCGGGGACTTCTTTGCCTTTTTCGCATGTAATCCAGAAGTTCGCGAAGTTGCCCCCGTCCGCCGCCTGAATTTTGACGACATCTCCCTGGCCTTCCGTCGTAGCTGTCAGTTCTCTGGTGTGGACGACACCTGCTTCCCCCTCTTCCCCTGGGCTGCCGCTGCCGTCTTCCTTGTGTGTTGTCACTTTGCAGCCTTTATTTTCCGGTTTTGCCACTATGACTTCCGTGAATGTGAGCGTGCCTTTGCCGTGAGCGTAGTGCTCAATTGACGAGCTCTGCTTGTTTTCCAGCCACCCCGAACCGCTCACGTCTGTTGCCGTCAGTTCCATAGGGACTCCGGCAATCGTTACAGTCAGTCTCCACGTAGAACGGGTGATTGTTTCGTTAGCTGACTTAAGGTTCGTGGCAGACAGATCTGTTGTCGTGTTTTCAGCTACTGCCACATGGCCGAATTCCTGCGCAGCGCTGCCCGTGGCCAGGCAATGTTCACCTCTCAGATCTTTGCCTCCTCCGCCTTTCACGCATGTGAACGCTGTTGTGCCGGTGATCGCCGAGGCGCTCTGGGCCGCGAAGGCGCTGACGAGCAGCGCGCAAAGCATGCAGAGGCCGACGATGGCTCTACGTCCGTTCATTTGATGAATCTCCTTGGCTTGGCTCTCCGCAGGGGCGAGCACTTATCGTCTTCGGGAGGGTCCCTGTCGACGGCCCGGGAGTCAATCGGCCGATTGGCGCGTTCGCGGTTCCGCGCGCGCCTGAAAAGCCGGGCCGGCGACTGCCGGCCCGGCTGTGATGCCCTTGGCTCGAGCGGTCGCCTACCGACCACGCCTTGAATCCCTATGTCGTGACTGTTGTCTCTGCCAGTGGAGTAAAGGCTTGGCCACTGTTTGCGCGCGCGCTTATTGTTAAGTTTCCTTCGAATCCGGCTTTGGTGCCTTTGGCTTTGAGCGTGTTTTCCGCTGTCGTCGTCGCGTGCGTCAGGGTCGATGTGGTGCCGCTAGGCTGCCCTTTCACGCTGCCAGTGACGGTGATTGTTCCTTCGCAAGCTTCGACTTTGGTGGTGCATGTAAGCCAGAAATTTGCAAAAACACCGTGATCTGCTGCTGTGTATTTGAAGTTATCTCCCTGTCCTTCGGTGGTCCCTGTCAATGCTCGGGTGTGTATGACCCCGCTTTCACCCTCTTCTCCTGGACTCCCGCTGCCATCTTCTTTATGTGTGTACACTTGACAACCTTTTCCTGCCGGCTGTACCACATTAACGCCGGTGAATGTGGTAGTGCCTTCGGTATGGGTGTAATGTTCGCCAGCCGCGTTTTTCTTGTTTTCGATCGTTCCTGAGCCGCTCAATCCAGTTGAGGTTAGTTCAACCGGGACCCCCGCGATAGTGAATTTCAGTCGGATGACTGATGATTCCGTTGTGTTGCCCGCCGTGTTTGCATTCGTCGCCATCACTTCTGTCGTTTGGCCTTGTGCAACTTCTACGTGGCCGTATTCCTGCGGAGCGGTGCCCGTCGAAATGCAGTGCTGGCCTCTAAGGTCTTTCGCTCCTCCGCCTTTCACGCATGTGAATGCTGTTGTGCCGGAGATCGCCGAAGCGCCCTGGGCTGCGAAGGCGCTGACGATCAGCGCGTAAAGCATGCAGAGGCCGACGATGGTTCTGCGTCCGTTCATTGAAGTCTCCTTGTCGGCTCGCCGAGGCGAGCACTTGTCAATGGCCGGAGAGTCCCTGTCAATGGGCGCGGAGTCAATCGGCGGATCGGCGCGTTCGCGGATGCGCGCGCTCGCGGATCAACCGGACCGGCCGATTACGCCGGCCCGGTCCTTGTGCCAAGGGCTCGATCAGATCCACTAGCGAGCAAGTGTTGGATACCTAGCCTGTCGAGACTGTTGTCGCTGCCAGCGGGGTGTAGCTCTGTCCGCTGTTGGCCCGTCCTGACAGTGTCAGGCTGCCATCGATTGCGGCTTTGGCGCCTCTGCATTTCAGCGTGTTTTCGGCTGTCACCGTGGCGTGCGTGAAGTCGACTGTCGCCCCATTCGGAACACCATTCACGCTCCCCGTGCATTCCCATGTGCCTTCGATCGCTTCCAGTTTGGTGGTGCATGTGATGAAGAAGTTCGCGAAACTCCCGAGGAAAAGAGGATCGATGTGGATAGCGTCTCCCCATATGTACGTGTCCACTCGCAGTTCTCTGCTGTGGATGACTCCGATTTCGCCCTCCGTTTTAATCGCTTCTTCTTTGTCTGTGAAGACTTGGCAGCCTCTGCCCGCCGGTTCTTTCACGGTGACCCCGGTGAGTGTGAGTCCCCCGGCGGCCCAGATAAAATGGACAGAATTCGCTAGCCTGTTTTCCATCCAGCCGGAGGCGCTGGCACCCGTCGCTTGGAGTTCAAGCCCAATTCCCCCGATCGTCGTTCTCAGTTTAAAAATCCTTGATTTGGTTGTTTCGGATTCCGTTTTGGCGTTGGTGCCCGTTAGTTCTGTTGTGGTGTCCTGAAAGATGATCCCGTGGCCGTATTCTTTCGTGGCGGTACCCGTCGTCAGGCAGTGCTCGCCTCTTAGTGATTTGTCACCGCCGCCTTTCACGCATGTGAATGCTGTTGTGCCATTGGTCACCGCCGAGGCGCTCTGGGCTGCGAAGGCGCTGACGAGCAGCGCGCAAAGCATGCAGAGGCCGACGATGGCTCTACGTCCGTTCATTTTGATGACTCTCCCTTGGTTGACTCGCCGGGGCGAGGTGCTTGTCCAGATGCTCGGAGAGTCCCTCCCGATGAGCCCTGGGTCAATCGGCCGATCGGCGCGTTCGCGGATTTGGTGCTGGCGCCGCTCAGTGCGGTGCGGAGAGTGGCTGGCTATGTCTGGACTGTTGTGTAGCTGAGGGGCGTGTAGGCGCCTCCGCCGACGGAGCGGCCGGAGAGTGTGATTGAGCCGCCGAAGCCGACGATCATGCCCATAAAGCCGACTTTGAGCGATTTCTGCGCTGTCGTTTCGGCCTCCGTAAAGGTCAGTGTCGCGCCGTCGAGCGTTCCGTTGGTGCTGCCGGTGACAGTCCCTTTTGTGTTCAGGGCGGGATTGGAGCAGCTTTCGGTCGTGAACTCGAAGAATTTCGCGCCTTCTTTGGGGGCGAGCTGGAGTTCCATTCCCTGGCCGGCGCTGGTCGCTATCAGCGGCACCGATTCGATTTTTCCGCCAGCGATTTTGCAGCCAGGTGGGCTCGATGCGGTGACGCCAGTAAGGGTCATCGTCATCGGTCCTTCGACGTAGTGTTCGCCATTTTCGAAGACTTTGTTCGTCAGCGAACCGGTGATCGAGACCCCCGTCGCTTCGAAGACGAAGATGCCGACGCTTGTCGCAGCCGTCTGGATCACCGCGACGGTTTTGGAAGTTGTTTCGCTGCCGGTTTTTTCGTTGGTCCCGGTGATTTCTGTGGTCGTGTTCTGCGGAATCACGACGTGGCTGAATTTGCCGGCGCCCGCGTCGGCCGCTTTGCAGTGAGCTTTGGTGAAGTCACCTGCGCCGGTTTCTTTGCATGTGAACGCTGTTGTGCCGGTGATCGCCGAGGCGCTCTGGGCTGCGAAGGCGCTCAGGGACAGCGCGCAGAGCACTAAAAGGCCGAAGGTGCGTTTGCTCAAACTCATTCTCCCAATGTAGGTGCAGCGTCAATAGGCGAAATCCGCGCACGCGCCGATTCCGCGCGCGTGGCTTCGCACTTGTCCCGGTATGCGGGGACAAGTGCATTCAGGTGCTGATGATCGTCATTGAGGTGACGTTGCCGGTGGGCATCCAGCTGCCGGTGAGGGCGAGGGCTACTCGGGCGCCGGGGACTTGGCGGCGGTCGGCGCGGGCGGTTAGTTGCTGGGAGAGCTCGAACATTTGGAGGAGGCCGGCGGCGGCGAAGACTGAGCCTTGGGCTAGGGAGCCGCCGCTGGGGTTGACGGGGAGGACGCCGCCTAGGGCGGTGAAGCCAGACTCGATTAGTTCGGGGCCGCGGCCCGGTGGGGCGAACTCGAGGGCCTCGTAGGCGGCGAGCTCGTCGACGGGGGTGGGGTCGTCGATCTCAGCGACGTCGATGTCCTCGGGGCCTAGTTCGGCGGAGAAGTAGCCGAGGCGGGCGGCGCGGACGGTTGCCGCCCCGTCGGCGGAGTCGGCGTCGAGCAGGATCGAGGCGCGGACTCGGGGGGCGCGCGGGCCGCGGCGGCGGCGCGCCTCTTGGGAGCCGAGGACGACGGCGGCCGCGGCCTGGACTGGCTCCGCCACCATCAGCCGGCGCAGCGGCCAGGCGAGGACCTCGCTGCGCATCACCTCCTCTGCCTCCACCCCGGTCCGGGTCAGGGCTCGCGGGTTGACCACGCCGTGGGCGCGGTTCTTGGCGGCGATCCGGGCCAGGTGCCGCTCGGTTGCGCCGGAGTCACGCAGATATATGCGGGCGGCGGCGGCCTGCGCTTCGACCGCGGCGTCGTGGCCGTTCGGCGCCGGCATCCCGTCGCCGCCGACGCAGACGACTACATCGCAGGCTCCAGCCGCGACCGCGTTCCAGCCCGAGTGCAAGGCGACGGCGCCGAGGCCGCAACGGCAGCGGAAGGGACGGCTGGCGCGGCCGAGCACGTCATAGCAACCGAGGTCGAACTCGACGTTGCCGGCGGCGATCGCGAGGCCGTCGACCTCCTTGGGGGCGACACCGGCATCGGCCAGCGCGGCCGATATCGCCTCGCGTGCCAGCGTCCGGGACTCGCGCCTGCGACGTGAAAGCGCGGTAGCCCCGACTCCCAGGAGGTGCACCCCGGACACCAGGCGACTATCCCAAGGGGCGAAGCGCCGCGCCCGAGTTCGGCGCGCAGGTCTCGGGATTCCCCCAAAGAGGGGAGGAGCGATCCCGGTAGGGGTTCCGCTTAACTTTTTCGAGGAGGGCTGTGGCCGTCCGAGGTGGGAGGCGCCGAAAAAGTACAAGACGCTCCACCCCTACCGGGATCGCCCCGTTCAGGAGACGGCTTCGACCACCTCCAACTCCGGGGGCGGGACCAGCATTGGGCCCGGGGCTCGCATGCCCTGGGGCAGGCGGCCCTGGAGAAGCAGGACGAGCAGGGAGAGCCTGGCTCGGAGTTGGGCGTCGGGGTCGTGCATGACTGCGAGGCCGGTCAGCTCCTCGATCCGCGAGAGCCTGTAGCGGATCGTGTTCTCGTGGACGTCGAGCGCGGTGGCGCTGCCGCGGATCGATCCCATGTTGTCGAAGAACGAGCAGAGGGTCGTCAGCAGGTCCGCCTTGGAGTGCTCGCGGACCAGCTCGCCGACCGTCTCCTCGGCGAACGTCGAGACTGCCTCGCTGTCGGAGCTGGACAGCAGCAGGCTGCCGATCCCCAGTTCCTCGGCGGCGAACAGGGTCGGGCCGTTGGGCGGTGAGAAGCGGCGGATGCACTCCACCACTTGGCGTGCCTCGCGGTAGGCGGCGCGGTAGCCCTCGCGGCCGCTGCGCACGCCGGAGACGCCGGCGACGAGGAACTCGGACGGCCGCAGGGAGCCGCGCACCGCCTCCAGCGCCTCGCGCTGATCGTGGACGAACCCGTCCGCGTCGACCCCGGGCGGCACCTCGATCAGCGCCGCAACTGCGCCGGAGACGGCGGTGACGTGGACGCTCAGCTCCGGTGCCTGCTTGCGGAAGGCGTTGGCGACGGCGCGGAAGTCCGGCGCGTCCTCCTCACTGCCCGAGCGCGAGCCGATCAGCATCACCACGCGCGGGGCGTCGAGCTTGACCCCGAGCCGGTCGGCGCGGCGACGGGCGATCTTTGTGTCGGAGGAGCCGCTGAGGAGCTCCGCCGCCAAGGAGGAGCCGGCGTTCCAGTCGGCCTCGACCGCCTTGCGCTCGGCGCTGACCTGGAGCGCGATCAGGGTCGCGGCGCGGCGCACGGCGACGATGTCGCCGCCGGAGAAGCGGGCCTTGTGCTCCATCACCACCAGCCGTCCCCAGACCTCCTCGCCGAGCAGGACCGGCGCGACCACGTGGCGGTGGAGGACGCCGGCGCTGGGGATCGGGCCGATCACGAAGGCGCGGTTGGTGTCGTTGTCGGCGAGCGCCTTGCGCACGTCGGGCTGGCTCGCGACCTCGGGCTCGAGCAGGCGTGGGATCGCGCTCTCGCTGGCGCCCTCGGGCAGCGCCACCGTGTGGCGTTCGCCGTCGGGGCCGAAGACCGCGCAGGGCTTGGCCAGGAGCTGGGACAGGCTGGTGGTGAGGTCGTGCAGCGAGCGTCCTTCGAGCACCAGGTCGCAGAGCTGCTCGTCGACCGCGGTCGCCCGCCGCAGCGCGCCGAGCTGGCGGGTCGCGACGTCGAGCCGCGAGTGCAGCTCCAGCCGTTCGCGGGTCTGGACGACGGCGACCGCCGCCAGGTCGGCGAAGGCGCGCGCCAGCTCGGCCTCCTCGGGCCCGAACTCGTGCTGGCGGTCAACGTCGTCGAGCAGCATCAGGCCGACGATCTCCCCGTTGAAGATCATCGGCACCTCCATGATCGAGCGGATCTTCCAGTGGCGGACCGTCGCTTTCACCATCCGCGGGTCCTGGCGCGCATTGGCGACGATCACCGGCTCACGGGTCCGCAGCACCTCGCGGGTGACGCCGTCGGCCGGGATCCCGGCCAGCCAGCGCTTGATGTCGTCGGAGAGGGGCGCCCCCCGGCTGCAGCCGACGCAGCCGCGGAACAGGTTCTGGCGCTCCTCGCGCATGTACACGCTGCACCGCTCCACCCCCACCAGCGACGTCACCTGACGCGCCATCAGACTCAGGAGGTCGTCGATGCAGGTCACCTTGGCGATCGCCGGGGTGACCTCGGTCAGCGCCGCGAACGCGCGCCTCATGTGACTGTCGGACATCGGACTCTCCTTCCTCATCGGAGTAGCTCCAGGGTTGCCGCCGTGTAGATCTCGGCCGCTTCGGCCACTTCGGCGATCGGGATGTGCTCGTCGACGGTGTGGGCGAGTTCGAAGTCGCCGGGACCGAAGGTGATCGTCGCCGGCTCGTCGAAGCCGTTGCCGGCGGGGTGCATCAGCTCGACCGCGTCGACCCAGCCGCCGTTGAACTTGCCGACGACCGGTTCCTCCTTGCCGACCTCGCGGACCGCCGCCTCCAGCGCCTTGACGCCGGGATGGTCGGGGTCGGACTCGCCCGGGCGCAGCCAGAGGCGGCCGGCGCCCATCGGCAGGATCTTGCGCTCGAAGCGGACCTCGCCGTCCTCCTGCTCGAGCGTGCGCAGGAAGGCGTCGATCGCCTCGCGGACTTCGATCAGGCTGGCGCCGGCGGGCGAGAGGATCGAGAGCACCGCGTCGCAGCGGGCCGGGATCGCCCAGCCGCCGCCGGGGCGGGTGCGGATCGCGTTCGTCGTCACCCGCGGCTCGAACCACTGCGACTCGCCCTTCGGCAGCTCCAGCCGGCCCTGGTCGACCGCGGTGACCAGCTTCGCCATCTTCGTCACCGCGTTGATGCCCTGCTCGGGCTCGGTCGGGTGCGCGGTCTTGCCGATCGCCGTGATTTTCCAGGTGGAGATGCCGGGATAGGCGATCTCGACCCGCTTGTTCGAGGTCGCCTCGGCCGACCACATCGTCCCGATCCGGTCGATCACGCCGATGTCCCGCATCAGCGCGGCACCGCGGAACCCGTCCTCGCCGTCGGAGTCAGACATGAAGTAGATCGGGCCGCTGCGGGCCTGGCCGGAATCGACCACCGCTTTCGCCGCCATCAGCATCGAGACCAGCGAGCCCTTGGAGTCGACCGCGCCGCGCCCATAGAGGACGCCGTCCCTCACCTGCGGGTCCCAGGGGTCGTGCGACCAGTCGCTGGGGACGGCGTGGACGGTGTCGAAGTGGGCGTCGAAGAGGACCCCGGGCCCGTCGCCCTCGCCCTCGATCACCCCGAGCACGAAGGGCATCGTCCGCCCCTCCACCGGGTAGTGCTCGACGCTCATCCCGATCTCCTCGAGCTGCCGGGTCAGCCAGAGGTGGGCGGTGGTGTCCTCGCCGACGACGCTGCGGATGCCGACGATCTCCCTCAGCAGTTGCTCGGCGCGCTCGGTGGTATTGCTGGGGGGGCGGGTCTGCTGCTCGGTGGGCATTGTGGGGCGGTTCCTTTCCTGGCTCTCTCAAGTGGTGGGATGACCGGTTGCTGCTTCCGCTGCGGGCGACAAGCGATTGGAAACTTGGTCTTGGTTCAGAAGTCGGGGGTGCTCGGTGAGGGACATGCCGCCGTCGACCGGGAGCGAGGCGCCGGTCACCCAGCGCGCCTGCGGCGAGGCGAGGAAGGCGACGACGTCGGCGACCTCGGCCGGGTCGGCGACGCCGCCCAGCGGCGTCTGCTCGAGGAAGGCCTCGGTGACGCCGGGGCGCTCCAGCACCGACTCCATCAGCGGGGTGCGGACGAGGCCCGGGAGGACGGCGTTGCAGCGGACACCGCTCGGGCCGAGCTCCAGGGCGGCGGAGCGGACCAGCGCCTCGAGCCCGGCCTTGCTGGCGCAGTAATGGGCGAGGCCGGGGACGGGGGCGGTGGAGTCGATCGAGGAGATCGCGGTGAAGGAGCCGCCGGGGCGGACGTGCGGAGCGGCGGCGCGCAGCACGTTGAAGGCGCCGGATAGGTTGACCCCGAGCACGAGGTCCCACTCGGCGGGATCGATCTCGAGGATGGGCGTGACCCGGGCGGTGCCGGCGGCGTAGACGACGGCGCCGAGCGCGCGGTGTTCGGAGACGACCTCCGCGACCGCGCCGGCGACGGCCTCGGCGTCGCGGACGTCGAGCGCAATCGCCTCTGTTTCGCCGGGCGCGGGCTTGAGGTCGGCAACCACGGTCGGCCAGCCGGCCGCGCGCAGCGCCTCGGCGCAAGCGGCCCCGATCCCGGAGGACCCACCGACGACCAGCGCGGCGCCATTCCCATTCAGCTCCGCCACGCCATCCCCCCCTCCAAGAGCTCGGCGAGCTCGGTCAGCGCGAGCGCGCCGGCGGCGCCATCGACGACGCGGTGGTCAAAGGTGAAGGTGGCGGTAATCGTGGGGACGACGGCGATGCCGCGGTCGCGCGGCACAGCGCGCTCGACGGTGCGCCCCACAGCAAGAATCGAACTCTCCCCCGGGTTCAGCATCGCCGTGAACTGGTCGACCCCAAAGGTCCCAAGACTCGAAAGCGTCGCCGCAGCCCCACCCATATCCCCGAGCCCGAGGCGACCCGAGCGGGTCAGCTCCACGAGCCGAGCCCGCTCCAGCGCCAGCTCGGCGAGCGTCAGCTCATGCACCCGGCGGATCGCCGGGACGAGCAGGCCGCGGTCGGTCGCGACCGCGAGTCCGAGGTCAATGCCGTCGGGGTGACCTAGCTGAGCGGGCGTGTCGCCCTCAGGCGGTACGAAGGACGCAGCAAGGATCGGGTGCCGCACCAAAGTCTCGGCCAGCGCCTGCAAGAGCAAATCGAGGACACCCACCTTGGCGGGCCCATCCGCCGAAAGCCGCCCCTTCTCCGCCAAGAGCCAGCCGGCATCGACGTCGCGGGAGAGCGTGTATGCCGGCACCAACTGGCTCTCAGAAAGTCGCCGAGCAATCGATTGACGGGTAGCGCTGAGCTCTTCGAGCCGAGCGCCGTCCCCAGTTGAAGTCTCAGCAGTGGACGCAGCGGCCGGAACCCACTCCTCCCCCTCACGTCTCGCAGCCGCCTGCTCAACATCCCCAAGAGTGATGCGACCCCCAGGACCCGTGCCAGCTATCTGCTCCAACGGAATCCCAATCTCGCTCGCAGCCCGCCGCGCGATCGGCGCAGCCCGTCTACGCCCGGTCCCATTCAGAGTCTCCGTCGTCGCCAACCCTCCGTGAGCCGATTCCTCCGGGGGTGGCACCGTAGGGGGTACCGCCCCTGAGGAAGCTTTAGCTACCGGAAGGGGTGGTGGGTCCCCTGCGGTGACAGGACCCGCGGGGGAATCGGCTCCCGGAGCGCTCTCGTCCACGGCGTCCCCAATCCGGACCAGCACCGCACCAACGGGGATGGTGTCCCCCTCGTCGACGTCAATCGAGACCACGAACCCGTCCCTCGGAGCAGCCACCTCGGCAATCGCCTTATCCGTCTCCACCTCCAGCACCGTCTCCCCCTCGGAGACCTGCTGCCCGGCGGCGACCAGCACGGAGGTCACGACACCCTCCGATACCTCGAGTCCCATCTGTGGCAAGACCACATCGGTAACCAACGAACTGGGTCCTCTCTTCCCCAAAACGGTGTCCCTACCGTCTGACAGTCGACACTAGCGCTCGTGGGAAGCACAGTCAAATGCCAATTTTTCGTGGCTAATGATCGGACAATCTGGCACACTGCGCGCGACAATGAGCACAAAGACCTCACCGGGAGAGGGGTCCTCGGGACTCGACCTCTTCGGCACGATGGCCCTGATCCGCGCCTTCGAGACTCGCGTCGCCGAGCTCTACCGCGACGGCGAGATCCCCGGCTTCGTCCACACTTCGCTCGGCCAGGAGGGGGTCGCGGCCGGCGTCGGCGCGGCCCTCGAAGAGCACGATTACGTCGCCACCACCCACCGCGGCCACGGGCACTGCCTCGCCCGCGGCATGGAGGTCGACGGGATGATGGCCGAGCTGTTCGCCCGCGGCGCGGGCATCTGCCACGGCAAGGGCGGCTCGATGCACATCGCCGACCCGGCGAAGGGGGTGCTCGGCGCCAACGCGATCGTCGGCGCCAGCCTGCCGCTGGCGGTCGGCGCGGCGATGTCGAGCAAGCACCTGAAGCAGGGCCGCGTCGCGGTCGCCTTCTTCGGCGAGGGCGCGGTTAACCAGGGCGCCTTCCACGAGGCCGCGAACCTGGCGGCGATCTGGGACCTGCCGGCGATCCTCGTCTGCGAGAACAACGTCTACGCCGAGTTCTCCGACAGCCGGCTGATGGCGAAGGAGGCGAGCGTCGCCGCCCGCGCCGGCTCCTACGGGATCGAGGCCGCGCTGGTCGACGGCAACGACGCCGAGGCGGTGCTGCGGCTGACCGCCGACGCCGCCGAGCGCTGCCGCGACGGCCGCGGTCCCTTCCTGATCGAGGCCGAGACCTACCGCTGGCACGGCCACTACGAGGGCGATGCCCAGCCCTACAAGCCCGAGGACGAGGCGACCGTCTGGCGCGAGCGCGACCCGCTGGAGGTAGGGGCGGCGCGGCTGGGCGAGCGCGGCGAGGCCGGGCCCGAAGAGCTGGAGCGGATCCGCACCGAGGCGATGGCCGCGGTCGACAAGGCGATCGAGCGGGCGCGCGAGCTGCCCGCCCCCGACCCGGAGGAGGCGTTCGCGGATGTCTACGGCGACTGAGCCCACCCAGCCCGGCACCCAGCTGCGCTACATCGACGCCCTCAACGAGGGCATGGCGACGGCGATCGAAGAGGACGAGCGGGTCCTCCTGATCGGGATCGACGTCGGCGCCGGTGGCGGCATCTTCCGCGTCACCAAGGGACTGCACGAGCGCTTCGGCTCCGAGCGGGTGCTCGACACCCCGATCAGCGAGATGGGCTTCGTCGGCGCCGCGGTCGGGGCGGCGATGACCGGACTGCGGCCGATCGTCGAGATCATGTTCATGGACTTCGTCGGCGTCTGCCTCGACCCGATCCTCAACCAGGCGGCGAAGCTGCGCTACATGACCGCGGGGGCGCTGGAGATCCCGATCGTCTTCCGCATGCAGACCGGCGCCGGCAAATCGGCCGGGGCCCAGCACTCCCAAAGCCTCGAGGCCTGGTTCGCGCACGTCCCCGGGCTGAAGGTGGTGCTGCCGGCGACCGTCGGCGACGCCCGCGATCTGCTGCTGGCCTCGATCCGGGATCCCAACCCGGTCGTCTTCGTCGAGAACCGCCGGCTCTACTCGAGCAAGGGCGAGGTCGAGGCGGAGCCGCTGCCGCTCGGCAAGGCGCGGGTCGCCCGCGCCGGCGATGACGTCACGGTCGTCACCTGGGGACAGATGCTGCGCGTCTGCCTCGCCGCGGCGGAGGAGAGCGAGGCCTCGCTGGAGGTGATCGACCTGCGTTCGCTGCGGCCGCTCGACATGGAGACGGTGCTTGCCTCGACCCGGCGCACCGGCCGGCTGCTGATCGTCCACGAGGCGGTGCAGGAGTTCGGCGCCGGGGCCGAGATCGCCGCCCGGGTCGCCGACGAGCTCTTCGACGAACTGCGCACCCCGGTGCGACGGCTGGGCGCTCCGACGGTCCCGATGCCCTTCAGCCCTGAGCTGGAGAAGGCTTTGTTGCCAACTCCGAAAGCGGTCGCAACCGCTGCTCAGAGGCTCAAAGCGGAGGGATAGGCTTGCCCTTGTTACATCCAGTGCATCCAGTGGCAGGCGGGAACCAAGCCATGACTGACGGACACCTCGTCCAACCGATCAAAATTGCGCGTGCCTACGAGCAGCTCGCTGGGCTGCTGCGTGAGCGGATCACCTCCGGTGATCTGCGCGAGGGCGACCGGCTGCCGTCGGAGACGGCGCTGGCCAAACAGGCCGGGGTCAGCCGCTCGACCGTGCGCGAGGCGCTGCGGATCCTCGAACAGGGCGGCCTGGTCGAACGGGCGAGCCCGCGGATCATGGTTGTCGCCGACCGCTCCGACGTCCCCGCCTTCCGCGAGCTGCGGCGCGAGCTGCGCCGCCACAACGTCACCTTCCACCACCTGCACGAGGCGATGATGACGCTCGATCCCGAGCTCACCCGCTTCGCCGCGATCCGCGCCGACAAGAGCGACCTGAAGGCGCTGCACGAAATCGTCGACGAGCAGGACCACCACCTCGACCACCTCGGCGAGTGGAGCCGGCTCGACGTCGAGTTCCACGCGGCGATCGCCGAGATGAGCGCCAACCCGGCGCTGATCGTCGCCCGCGAGCCGATCAGCCAACTGCTACTGCCGGCGCTGCTGCGCTTTATGGACACGCGCGAAATGGCCGAGCACGCGACGACCTACCATCGGCGCATCCTCGAGGAGATCGACGTGCACGACGCCGACACCGCCGCCTCGGTGATGCGGCGCCACATCAACGACTGGCGCACGGCCTGGGAGAAGCGCGGTTTGGACCTTCACCAAGAGATCCTCGACCTCTCTTATACGGGTGCTGCGGAGCCGAATACGGTGGTTTCACCCCACCAGGAGGATGAGAAATGGGCTTCGTCAAGCGTCCCGAGGAGATCGCCCGTATCGAGCGCGCCCTCACCTACCCCCGATTCGTAGGTGGCCAGATGCTGTCGGTGGAGTTCCTCACCGACGAGAGCGTCGTCGCCGAAGTGCTGCCGCCGCCGCTGGAACCGACCGAGACGCCTGCGGTGCGGGCGATGGTCGGCCGCTGGATCTCCAACTGCGTGGGTGATTTCCGCGGTGCCTCCATATATGTCGCCGCCCGCCACGAAGGGATCGAGGGCGAGTACGTGCTGGCGATGTACATGGACAACGACGTGCCGATGATCTACGGCCGCGACCTCTTCGGCGAGCCCAAGAAGCTCGCCGACAGCGCCCTGATGCGGCGCGGCGACGCCTTCCGCGGCTGGGTCGACCGCGGCGGCGTGCGGATCATGGAACTGCAGGGCGAGATGGGCAAGGACACCGGCGGCTTCGACGCCGAGGGCTACAACTTCAACTTCAAGGCGCGGCCGGCGGCGAACGGCTCCGGCCTGGAGGAGGACGCGATCCTCACCCGGGCCCGCTTCGAGGTCCATGCCACGGCTTCGCTGGAGGGCGCCGGCAGCGTCGTCCTGCGCGGCACGGTGCACGACCCACTCGACGAGCTCGCGGTGCGAACGGTGACGCGCGCGACCTACACCGAGTGCGACCTGATCGGCGCCTGCGAGGCGGTCGCGACCACCCCAGCCGACGTCTTCCTCCCCTACCACCACGGCCGCCACGACGACTGGAGCGCGCTGGATACCGAGTCGGCTGCAGTGGTGCCGGTGGCCTAGCGGAAGCGGTTTCGGATCGAGTGATGCTTTGACGGTCCTATGGCCCCGTCAAAGCATCACTCGATAGAAAAAGCTGGTCCGTCACTGGTGGCGCATATGTTTCGACGATGGGTGGAACTGATCCGATAGCCGAGTTGGGGCGGTGGATTGAGGAGGCGCGGGAGGCTGGAGTGGCGAAGCCGGCTTCGGTGGCGTTCGTGACTGTTGGGGCGGATTCGGCGCCTTCGGCGCGGACGGTGACCTTGAAGCGGCTTGAGAAGGATGCGCTGGTCTTCACGTCGGCGCTGTGGACGCGGAAGGCTCGGGAGGTTGAGGCGAATCCGCGGATGGCGTTGCTCTTTCATTGGCCGGAGATGGAACGTCAGGTCCATGTGACCGGCGAGGCGGCGGTGGCCGAGCGGGCGCTGGCGGAGGAGCTCTTTGCCGAACGCGACCTGGTCAACCAACTGCAGACCGTGGTCTCTCGCCAGGGTGAGGTGATCGCGGACATCGCGCCGCTGCGGGACCGGCTCAATCATCTTGCGCAGGTCCAGGAGACGGCTCCGGCCTGCCCGGAGGACTGGGGTGCGCTGCGCGTCCGCCCCGACGCGATCGAGTTCCTCCACGAAGCTCCCGACCGCCTGCATGAGCGCCGGCTCTTCAGCCGCGGCGACACCGGCTGGACCGTTCGGCTCCTCGCTCCCTGACCAAGAGTTATCGACTTTTCCACATCATGGTGTGGGAAGTACGAGAACGTTCGGAAGGGGGCGTCAGGCGCCGGTTTCGTTCCCGCTCGGGGGAGCGGGGAGGTCGGCGCCTGAGGCGGTTAGGTAGGCCTGCTCGACCTCTCCTATGCGGTGACGGGCCTGCTCGCCGGTTAGGTCTAGGCCGACGCGGCCGCGGCGCATGACTATGGCGTGGTCGGTGTAGCGGAGGGCCTTGTGGGCGTGTTGCTCGACCATTACGACTGCGGTGCCCTGCTCGTCGGCGGCTTGGCGGACGGCTTGGAGGAGGCGGTCGACTACTAGGGGGGCGAGGCCTAAGGAGAGCTCGTCGGCTAGGAGGAGGCGGGGTTTGCGGGCGAGGGCTCGGCCCAGGGTGAGCATCTGCTGCTCGCCGCCGGAGAGGAGGCCGCCGCGGGTGGTCATGCGCTGCTCGAGCTCGGGGAAGAGGCCTATGACCTCTTTGGGGTCGACGCCGCCGACGCGGAGGTTGTCGCGCAGGGTCATGCCCTTGAAGACGGAGCGCTCCTCGGTGACGTAGGAGAGGCCGCTGCGGGCGCGCTTGAACAAGGGCGCCTTCGGCTTCATGTCGGCGAACTCGACCTCGCCGCCGATCAGCGGCAGTTCGCCCGCCAGGGCCAGCATCGTCGTCGTCTTGCCGGCGCCGTTGGGGCCGAGCAGGCAGAGCACTTCGCCGGGGTCGACCGTGAAGCTGAGGTCGTGGACGACCGGCTGGCCGGCGTAGCCGGTGCAGAGGTCGCGGACCGAGATCACCGGATCGGGCATCAGCTTCCCTCCTGTCCTGAAATCGCGGCGGGTGGGCCGTCCTTGGCCGGCGGGGCTTCGCTCCCGACGGGGGGATGGTCGGCCTCTTCCTCGCCCAGGTAGGCGGCGATCACGGCTGGGTCGTTGCGGACCTGCGAGGGCGGCCCGGCGGCGATCTGGCGGCCGAAGTCCAGCACCACCAGCTCGTCGCAGACCGACATCACGAAGTTCATGTCGTGCTCGACCAGGAGCACGGCGATCCCCCACTCCTTGGCCAGGCGCCCGACCAGGTGCGCCAGCTCGGCCGACTCGGCGTCGCCGAGGCCGGCGGCGGGCTCGTCCAGCAGCAGCACGCTGGACTCGGTCGCGACCGCCCGCGCCATCGCCAGCAGGCGGCGACGGCCGTAGGGCAGGTCCTCGACCATGCGATCGAGGTCGTCCTCGAGCTTGAACTCGCGGATCGTCGAGAGCACGGTGTCGGGCAGCGCCACGTCGACCGGCCAGACCAGGTCGCGCAGGTAGGAGCCCATATCGCGCGGGTCGCTCGCCGCGCGCAGGTTTTCCAGCACGGTCGAGTCCTCGAACAGCTCCAGCGACTGGAACGAGCGCCCCATCCCCGCCCGCGCTCGCTTGGTCGCCGACCAGCGGCTGATGTCCTCGCCGTCGAGCCGCAGGACCGCCCCCGGCGAGGCTTTGGTGAAGCCGGTGACGGCGTCGATCAGCGAAGTCTTGCCGGCGCCGTTGGGGCCGATCAGTCCCAGCACCTCGCCCGGCTTCACGGTCAGGGAGACGTTGTCGACGGCGACCGTGCCGCCGTATTTGACGGTCACGTTCTCGACCTCGAGCGTGCGGCTCGCCACCTTCACCTGGCCCTCGGCGCTGCGCGCCGGCAGGACCCGCGGCTGCGGTTCCTTCATCGCCAGGAAGGGGACGAACCCGGCCAGCTTCGTGCGCACGAAGGCGAGCTGGGCGATCTGCTCCTTGACGATCCCGTTCTGGTTGACCAGCAGCAGGACGATCAGGGAGACGCCGCCGATCAACGGGATGTACTTGCCGATGCCGCTGTCGATCTGGTTCAGCAGTCGTTCGGAGAAGGCGCCCGGGGCCAGGGTGGCGCCGATCACCGGCCCGAACAGGTAGCCGATGCCGCCGATCATCGCGTAGGCGACCATCGTGATCGAGGTGAAGGAGTCGAACTGGGCGAAGCTGATCGAGGGCGTGCGGAAGGCGAGCAGGATGCCGCCGAGCCCGGCGATCGCGGCGCCGACCGCGAAGGCGTAGAGCTTCGCCCCGGGCACGCTGATCCCCAGCGCGGCGGCGGCGCGCTCGTTGGTGCGGACGGCGATCAGGCGGCGGCCGGTGCGGCCGCGGCGGATGTTGCCGACGATCAGCGTCGCCACGATCAGGCAGAGCAGCGCCAGCAGCCCGTACCGGCTCGGGTGCGAGGCGGCGTTGATGTCCATGCCGAAGATGCTCGGTTCGCCGATCTGGGTGCCGCCGAAGCCGCCGGTGAAGTCGGTGTTCGAGAACAGCACCAGCTCGACCGCGCTGCCGAGCCCGAGGGTGACGATCGCCAGGTTGATGCCGCGCGTGCGCACCGCCGGCAGGCCGAAGAGCACACCGAGCGGGACCGTCGCGACGATCCCGGCCAGGCAGCCGACCAGGAACGGTATGTCGGTCGTCGCGAGCAATCGCCCGCCGACCCAGGCGCCGAAGCCGGCGAAAGCGAACTGCGCCAGCGAGAGCTGTCCCGTATAGCCGGTGAGGACGACGATCGATAACGCGATCACAGCGACGCAGATCGTCACCGTCAGGGCGTCGATCCAGATCGGCGACATGATCGAGAGCAGGACGACGCCGACCACGGCGCCGATCCCCAGCCCGACCCGGTGTATGTGGCCGGTGCCGATCGTCGGCAGCCGTTGCAGGAGGTAGTCGCGCAGCGGCAGTGCCTGCCCGCGGATCACCAGCCAGAGCACGATGAGGATGAATGGGACCGCAGTGCCGAGACCGGGCTGGTCGACGTAGCGCGTCACCTCGGTCTGGGCGATGCCGACGACGAGGCCGGCGAGCAGGGCGATCGGGAAGGAGCGGAACCCCGCCACCAGCGCCGCCGCGGTGGCGGCGAGCACGAGGTTGGTGAGGACCGCCGGCTGCAGGGTGACGATCGGGACGATGAGGATCGCAGCGAGCCCGGCGAGGCCGCAGCCGAAGGCCCAGTTGAGCGTCGCCACGCGGTCCGGCGAGAGCCCCAGCGCCGAGGCCGAGCGCTCCGACTCGGCAACGGCGGCAGTGGCGAGCCCGAAGCGGGTGTAGCGGTAGAAGAGCCAGAGCCCGAGGGTGAGCGCGGCGGCGATGCCGAGGAGGATGAGGCGATCGGCCGAGATCACGATCGAGTTATGGATGTCGACGATGTCCGTGGGCAGGTCGGAGGGCACGAACTTCGAGGTCGCGGTGTAGCGCAGCACGGCGATCGCCTGGATCGTGATCAACACCCCGAGCGTGGCGATCACCCTGACCAGCGGCGCCGAGTGGCGCAGCGGCCGCATGATCAAGAGGTGGACCAAGGCGCCGATCGCCGCGGAGAAGATGACGCCGACGACGAGAGCCGGCAGGAAGGCCCATTCCTGGTTGGCGGTCAGCTCCCACCAGGCATAAGCGCCAGCCATACCGATCGCGCCGAGGGCGAAGTTCAACACCCCCGAACCGCGGTAGATGATGATCAGGCCCTGCGAAGCGAGTGCGTAGGTGGCTCCGATGCCGAGACCCAACAACGCGAAACGAATTACTTCCTCCACCTGAGCTCTCTTTCGGTACTAGGTGCTTGGAGCCGCCGGCGGCCCCGGGCTGCGCGCGCCCGGGGCCTGACGGCCGGTTACTCGTGGATCAACCGAACGGCGGTCCGCAGTCCTGCGGTTTGGTACCACCCGCGATTTCGGAGACGTCGGTGAATTCGTCTGAGGCGGGGACCAACTTCCCGTCTTTGAATTCACTGAACACGACACAGCGGTTGACCAGGCGGTCGTAGCCTTCCGGCCCACCGTCTTTGTCCCAGGTCAGCGCGAAGTCCTCTGGCGGGACCATGCCCGGCAGATCGATCACCGCGCTTTCGGCTGCTTTGAGGAACGATTCGTTGTCGAGCTTTTTGCCACCCATCGATTCGACAACCTGTTTGAACCCTTCGTAAGCGGCCCAGGTGCCCATACCGCCGAGACTGTTGTAGTCCTGTGCGGAATCGGCTTCGTATTCGTCCAGCGCCGAGCGGTAGTCAGCCCAAGCATCGGTGGAGATGTCCGGGTACATACCTGCGTTGACGTCGCCCTCGACAACTTCCTCGAAGCCTTTGACGGCGTTTTCGTTGAAGTTGCCCTGGGGCCCGTACATTCTGGCTTCAGAACCGGACTGTGCGAACGCGGGCATCCAGGCGATGTACGGCGTTTCGGAAACGATCATCACCAGGCAGTCGGCATCGCCGGACGTTGCTTCCGCGACCTGCGGGGCGTAGTCCTGTGCAGTCGCCGGCAGGGTGACGAATTTGCCGATTTTCACGCCTTCGGCTTTGGCCGCGTTTTCCATCAGCGGGATGAACGCTTCGGCGCCTTCGATGATCACGCCGTTGATGTTTTTGCAGCCGTCTTCGACCGCTTTTTTCACCAGGCCGACCGAGTAGAGGGGCTGGTTGCCCATCGGGAAGCTGATCGGCGAGACCAGTTCCGAAGGAGCAATCGCGCAGCAGTTACCCCACTGGGCGGTTTTGCCCTTTTCGAGGATCGGGATGATCGCGTCACCGGTGAAGGTGAAGTTGCCGACCACGGCAACGGCGCCACCACCGACCGCTTCACGGCCGCATGCGGCCACGCCGGTCGGGGTTCCACGCGCGTCGCAGAAGTGGGCCTCGAGCGGACGCCCTTCGATACCGCCATTCGCATTGACCCACTCTTCGTAGATCCGGGCGGTTTCTTCGATGTTTTTGTACTGCGGGCCTTCCGTGTTCACGTCGGTGTAGGTCCAGGTGACGATCGGTTCGCCCGTCGCTTCTTCGCCGCCGCCTGAGGTTTCAGAGCTGGTGGCTTCAGAGCTGGACGTGTCGTCGTCGCCGCCTCCACAGGCCGCGAACACCAGAACGCACGCTGCGAGCGCGAACATGACCAGCAGGGGCCACTTCAGTCTCGCCACGGTGCGACGGGCGTGTTGCTTCATCGACTCTCCTCCTCGGTTTAACAACCGGACTTGAGGGCTAGCGTACGAGCGCCGAGAGGGCGACGGGACGGGTCAGCGGGCGACGCTTGGAGAAACACCAAGCGCGGCGCGGGGCCGCATCAGAGCACGCGATGCACGCGGTATTCGACCACCGGGCCAGGGTGCAATCGACCCTCGCCGACGAACAGCGTGCGGTTCACCCAGGCGTAGCGCTCGTCGCCCGTCTCCAGGCGTGGAGCGGTGCGGAAGTATTGGTCGGAGTACTCGCTGGAGCGCTCGCCCGCGTTGGCTGCGTGGACGGCGTCGTTGTACTCGATCACGCCGTAATACTGGACGTAGATCGAGGCTCCGTCGTCGGTGTGGATCGTCAGCCGCACGTCGAGCCGTCCCCAGCCGTCGGGCCCGACCAGGACCCAGTCGGCGCCGCCGGTCCCGACCTTGCCGTTGATCCGCTCGCCCGTGACCTCGCCGCCGGTCACCTCGCGGATGCGGCGGTTGCCGAAGGGCCCGTCGCCGACCGGGACTGCGGGCGCCAGGTGGGCGTTGAAGGTGAACTCGTGCGCCAGCTCCATCCCGTGCCCCGCCCTCAGCGCCTCAGGGTGACGCTGACGCCGCCGCGGCTGGCGCTGAGCCCGCGGGCCTCGGAGTTGGCGAGCAGGTCGCGCAGCCAGGGCAGGCCGTCGGGCCCGCCGATCGGCCGGATCGGCTCGATCGGGTTGTCGGCGGCGTACATCGCCTCGACGTCGTCGCCGGGGATCAAATACCGCAACAGCAGCTCCTCGTCGGAGAGGTTCTCGCCGTACTCGGCGCGGATCTCCTTCAGGCTCGGCTGCGGCGCGTGGCCGGCCGCCATCATCTCCTTGCCGCGGGCGGTCGCCGCGGCGCGTTCGCGCAGCTCGGCGTCGACCTCGCCCGGCGGCGTCCCGTACCAACCGGCGACGTACATCAGGTTCTCGTCCGGGATCGTCGCGTAGCGCTCACCCTGGACCACGTTCAAGAGCGCCTGGATCCCGACCAGTTGCGAGAACGGCGTCGCCATGATCGGCCAACCCATCTCGGCCCGGACCCGGATCGCCTCCTCCAGCACCTCCGGCAGCCGCTCGGACATCCCCACCTGCTTCAACTGTTCGCGCAGCGTGCCCATCATCCCGCCGGGGAACTGCTGCTGGATATTGGCCACCTGGTACTCGACCGGGGCGCCGCGGGCGAACCCTTCTTCGTCGGCGAGAGCGCCGAAGTGCGCCGCCACCTCGGCCAGGCGGCTGTCGTCGATCGCCACCTCGTGGCCGAGCCGGCGCATGTTGTCGACGGTGACCTCGGTCGAGGGCATCGAGACCCCGTTGGCGAGGGTGGAGACGGCGGAGTGGACGATGCCCACCCCCTCTTCGACGCCGATGATGTGGTTGAGGTTGGCCATCGCCGTGCGGTTGTGGAAGTGCAGCTCCAGCGGGATGTCGTGCGCGTGCTCGCGCATCAGCCGGATCCAGCGCCGCGCCCGCTCGGGGCCGAGCACGCCGGCCTCGTCGCCGAGCAGGATCGTCTCCGCGGCGCCGCCGGCGACCATGCGCTCGACCACGTCGCCGTAGTAATCGTCGGTGTGGACCGGGGACTCGGAGAAGTTGATCTGGGGGGACGGTTTGAGGCCGGCGTCGCGGGCGATCCGCGCCACCCGGATCATGTTCTCGACGTCGTGCAGGCAGTCGAAGATCCAGAGGCTTTCGATCCCGTGCTTGGCGAGGGTGCGGATCCAGAGCTCGACGATCGAGTCCGGGGTCACGTTCATGCCGACGATGCCGTTGGTGCGGGTTCCGGCCCGCAGGGTGGAGTTCGGCAGGGCGGCGCGGATCGCGTCCAGCCCCTTCCACGGGTTCTCCTGGCGGAAGCGGACCATCACCTCGAAGATCGAGCTGCCGGTGAGGTCGACGATCCGGTACCCGGCGCTGTCGATCGCCTCCGCCACAGGCAGGATCTGGCCGGCCTGCATCCGCATCCCCCAGTAGCTCTGCTGGCCGTCGCGCAGCGACTGGTCGACGATCTCGATTTGTGCCATCAGCCGGTCCCCTCCCCCGTGCCGGCCGCGGCGTGCGCGGCGCTCCAGTTGGGGATGAACTCCTCCTCGACCCAGCGGGTGTGGACGCGGCCGGCGACGACGTCGGGGTGCTCGAGCACGTCGAGGGCAAAGCCGGCGGTCGTCTCCACTCCGGCGACGCGCAGGTGGCGCAGCGCCTGGCGGGTCCGCGCCAGCGCCGCTTCGCGGTCGGGCCCGTGGACGATCAGCTTGGCCAGCAGCGAGTCGTAGTACGGGGTGATCGTCCAGCCTGGGAAGCAGGCGGTGTCGACGCGGACGTCGGTCCCGGCCGGGGCGGCCCATTCGGTGACCGTGCCGGGGGTCGGGGCGAAGTCGCGCTGGGGGGACTCGGCGTTGATCCGGACCTCGATCGCGTGGCCGCGGATCTCGACTTCGTCCTGGGAGACCGAGAGCCCCTCGCCGCCGGCGATCCGCAACTGCTCGCGGACGACGTCGACGCCGGTGACCATCTCCGAGACCGGGTGCTCGACCTGCAGCCGGGCGTTGATCTCGAGGAAGCCGGCGCTGCCGCGGTCGGGGTCGACGAGGAACTCGCAGGTGGCGGCGCCCGCGTAATCGAGGGCGCCGATCAGGCGGCGCGCGGCGCCGGTGATCTCGTCTTCGAGCGCCGTGGAGAGCCCGTAGGCCGGGGCCTCCTCGACCAGCTTCTGGTAGCGCCGCTGCAGGGTGCAATCGCGGTGGCCGACGTGGATCGCGCCGCCCTCGCCGTCGCCCAGGACCTGGACCTCGACGTGGCGGGCGTGGCGGACGTAGCGCTCGACAAAGAGCCGCCCGTCGCCGAAGGCCGCCTGGGCCTCTCCGTGGGCCTGCGCATAGGCCGAGGCCAGCTCCGCCTCGGACTCGACCAGCCGCATCCCCCGCCCGCCGCCGCCCGCGGACGCCTTCAGCAGCACGGGGTAGCCGACCTCGGCGGCGACCCGCCGCGCCTCCTTCTCGTCCTCGACAACGTCGGACCCCTCGTTGATCGGCACGTCCAGCTCTTTGGCCAGAGCCCGAGCGGTCGCCTTGTCCCCACTCCGCCGCATCGCCTCAGCCGACGGCCCGATGAAAGCGATCCCGGCCTCCTCGCACTCGGCCGAGAGCTCAGCCCGCTCGGAGAGAAATCCATACCCCGGGTGCAGCGCATCGCAACCAGTAACGGTGGCGGCGGCGGCGACCCGATTGACATCCAGATAGCTCTCCGCCGCAGCCGCAGGCCCAATCACCACGACCTCGTCAGCCAACTGTGCCCCCAGGCTCCCCCGATCCGCCTCCGACACCGCCAACACCGACTCAATCCCCTCGTCAAAGCAAGCTTTGATCACCCGCACAGCAATCTCGCCCCGATTGGCGATCAGTACCCGGCGCAAGGCCATAACTAGTGCTCACCCCTCAGGGTCGACGACCACGATCGTCTGGCCGAACTCCACGGCGGCGCCGTTCTCAACCAATATGGCGGTGACGACCCCATCCACCGGGCTGGCCACATGGTTCATCAGCTTCATGACCTCGACGATGGCGACGGTCTCCCCCGCGGCAACCTTCTGCCCGACCTCGACAAACGGTGCGGCACCAGGCGCCGGGGCACGCCAAAAGAGTCCTACCGACGGCGACTCGATCTTCGTCCCCTGGACCGGCTCCTCGGCGGGTGGCGCCGTAGGGGGTACCGCCCCTGAGGAAGCTTCAGCTACCGGAAGGGGTGGTGGGTCCCCTGCGGCGACAGGACCCGCCCCGGAGCCCCCCGGTCCCGCGGACACAGCGGCCGGCGGCGCGCCATGCGCCTGCAGCGAAAACTCCGACAGCGGATCCCGCGACACATGCAACCGATCGTCTCCCACGGTGACCACCATCTCGCGCCAATCGCTGCGATCGAACGCGTCAAGCAGAGCCTTGATCGTCTCTGGGGTCATCTCCATAGCTAAAAGTGTCCTCCATGGCGGGCGGTTCGGTTGGTGGCGATGATGCAGCGGTGAAGGTCGACTTCCAGCGGGCGCTGACCGCTCCGCCCGGCGGCCACGAGGTCCTCCTGGTCCGCCACGGGGCATGCGATCCGCCGGCGCCGGATGGCTTGATCGACGGTCGCAGCGATCCCTCGCTGAACGAGCGCGGGCGCGGCGAGGCGGCGGCGATCGCGGAGCGGCTGCGGGGCGAGGCGATCGCGGCCGCGTTCACGACGCCGCTGCGACGGACCGGCGAGACGGCGGCGGCGATCCTCGCCGGCCACGGGGTCGAGCCGGTCGTGCTCCCCGACCTGGTCGAGGTCTACCTCGGCGAGTGGGAGGGCCACGGAATCCACGACCGCGGCTCGCGCGGCGACCCGGAGCTGGTCCGGGTCCTGACCGAGCAGCGCTGGGACCTGATCCCCGGCTCCGAGGCTGCGGACGTCTTCTCCGGCAGGGTGCGGCGCGGGATCGAGCAGGTCGCCGACGCGGCCGGCGACGGCACCGTCGCGCTCGCCGTCACTCACTCGGCGGTGATCGCCGAGTTCTGCCGCCAAGTGACCGGCAGCGAGCCCTTCGCATTCCTCCACAACAGCAACGGCTCCCTCACCCGGCTCTTCCGCATGCCGGACAGGCGTTGGGTCCTGGTGTCGTTCAACGACACGGCGCATCTTTCGGGCTGAAGTCAAGGCCGCATAAGTCATACCCCCAGGCAGGCTCGACGCCCGCACGCGAGAGCCCACGGCGCTGTCGGGTTCCACAAGCGCGGGACGAGCCCGCGCCATCCGCGGCAGACGCAGACGGCAGTATCGAAACCGTCGCCAACGCCAAGGAAAGAGGAGAGACATGAGCCAGGACAACGGCGGCCGCGTCGCCGGCAAGGTCGCGGTCATCACGGGAGCCAGCAGCGGCATCGGCCGCGCCTCCTTCGAACTCTTCGGGCGCGAGGGCGCCAAGGTCGTCGCCACCGCGCGCACCGAGTCGAAGCTGCAGGAAGGACTCGACGCGGTGAAGTCCGGCGGCGGCGAGGCGATCATCGTCCCCGCCGATCTCGAGGACGACGCCACGCCGGACAAGGTGATCAAGGCCGCGCTCGACGAGTACGGGCGGATCGACATCCTCGTCTGCAACGCCGGCGTCGGCTGGAAGTACGGCGAAGAAAACCCGGGGACGATGGCTGGCGTGCACGAGGCCAACGTGCAGAACTGGCGCGACGTGATCGGCGGCGTCGACCTCGAGGGCTACTTCACGATGATCCACGCCGCGCTGCCGACGATGCTGGAGCAGGAAAGCGGCGCGATCGTCAGCGTCGCCAGCATGGCCGGCCTCACCGGGCTCTACGACGCCCACGCCTACACCGCGGCCAAGGGGGCGATCATCAACCTCACCCGCTCGATGGCGATCACCTACGCCAAACAGGGCGTGCGCGCCAACTGCGTCTGCCCGGGGTTCATCGACACGCCGATGATCGAACCGGCGATCGAGGCCTTCAAGAGCGAGGACACCAAATACGTGATGGTGCCGATGGGCCGCGCCGGCCGCCCGGAGGAGATGGCCTACGCGATCCTCTACCTCGGCTCCGACGAGGCCAGCTACTGCACCGGCACGGCGCTGCTCGCCGACGGCGGCTGCACCTCGCGGTCGTTCCCGGCCTGAGCGCCGGCTAGGGTCGCCGCAACCCGACGGCGACCTGAGGAGGACAGATGCGCTCAATCCCAATCGACCAGCTCAGCCTCGGCGACGCGGTCGAAACCCGCAAGACGATCTCCGAGACCGACGTCTACCTGTTCGCCGGGATCAGCGGCGACTTCAACCCGATGCACGTCGACGAGGAGTACGCAAAGACGACCCCGTTCGGCGCCCGAGTCGCCCACGGCCCCCTGACCCTGGCCCTCTGCGCCGGCCCGCTGGGGACCGAACTGCCGGGACTGGGGACGGTCGCGGTCAGCAACCGGATCGATTACCTGGCCCCGGTCTTCTTCGGCGACACGATCACGGTCCGGGTCGAGGTCGCCGCTCTCGACGCCGAGCGCAACCGAGCAACGATGGCGATCACCTGGCGCAACCAGCGCGGCGAAGACGTCGCAAAGGGCGAGATGGTCGTCAAACCCCCGCGCGAGGCCGTCGAACTCGGCTAGCGGGCGACTTCCTCCCGCACGGGTGGGAAGAAAGCGCCCATCGCCCATGGGCGACTTTGTTCGCCTATGGGAAACAAAGTCGCTCCGTCCAAGGGGGGCGGCTCTCTAATCTGACGCGGGTGGCGACCCGCTCCCCGAACACGCGACGCGCGCCCGACGCGGAGGGGCGGCGGGTGGAGATCGCCGACGCGGCGCTTGGCGTGCTCGCGGCCGAGGGCTCGCGCGGGCTCACCCACCGCGCCGTCGACGAGGCCGCCGAGCTGCCCACCGGTTCGACCTCGAACTACTTCCGCACCCGCGAGGCCCTGCTCGAGGCCGCGGCGCTGCGCCACGCCGAACTCGACAACCCGCCGCCCGACGACCTCGACGCCCTCGCCGCCCTCCCCGAGCTGACCCGCGAGCAGGCCCAGGCGCTGGTGTTGGCGGCGCTCGACCGCATCCTCGCCCCCGAGGGCCGGCCGATGCTGATCGCCCGCTACGAGCTGATCATGGAGTCGACCCGCCGTCCCTCCCTGCGCCGGGTGATGGAGGGATCCCGAGCCCACTTCGTCGGCCTCACCGAGCTATTGCTGCGCGCGAGCGGCTGCCAAACCCCCCAAGCGCATGCCTCGCAGCTGATCGCAGTGATGGACGGCATCACCTCCGACCAACTCCAAGCCGACCCCACGGCACTGGACCGCGACGGCATCGAAGAAACGATCGAGCGCTTCCTCGCCACCTGTTGAGGTCAGCGCTCGCGGCCGAGGGTGAGGTTGGAGAGGCCTATGGCGCCGTCGACGGGGAGCCAGGCGCCGGTGACGTAGGCGGCGGCGTCGGAGCAGAGGAAGGCGACGACGGAGGCGATCTCCTCCGGCGTCGCGAAGCGCTTCATTGGCACCGCGGCGAGGGCGCGGTCGCGGACTTCGGGCGGCATCGCGGCGACCTTCTCGGTCTCGACCATGCCTGGGAGGACGGCGTTGACGGTGACGCCGGCCGGGGCCACCTCCAGCGCCAGCGTCCGCACCAGTCCCAGCAGCCCCGCCTTGCTGGCGGCATAGGCGGCCTGGCCGGCGAGGCCGTCGGTGGCGGCGGTTGAGGAGACGGCGACGACGCGGCCCCTCCCCCGCTCCTTCATCCCCTCCAGCGCCGGCTGCAGCGAGAGGAATGCGCCGGTGAGGTTGACGTCGAGTTCCTCCCTCCATGCTTCCTCGGTGATCTTCTCGGCCGCGGCGATGCGGTCGACGATCCCGGCGTTGGCGACCACGGCGTTGACCGGGCCGAGCTCCGCCTCCGCGGTGGCGCGAGCCTCGCGGGCCGCGCCGGCGTCGCGGACGTCCCAGACCAGTCCCAGCGCCCGCCCGCCGCGCTCGCGTACGAGCTCCGACGTCCCTAGCCCCGTCTCATCCCGATCACAAGCCAGCACCGCCCACCCCTGCTCGGCCAGCGCCAGGCAGATCGCCCGCCCGATCCCACTACCGGCCCCCGTGACCAGGGCACACGTATCCCCTCCTACTTGCAGGTGCGAGGGGATACGTGTGCCCTGGTCCTCGGTGCGGCCGGCGGGTTCCACCGCCCTCATCCCAACAGTCGGTGTTCCTTTTGACCCTTATAGGGAGCAAAAGGAACACCGCTGTGCCAGCCGATCGATCTCACAGCCCCGCCCGCTCCATCCCGTACCGCCGCCAGTGCTCATCCGGGATATCGGCCGCGTCCTTGTACCAGTACCAAGTGCAGGGATCGTGGTCGAAGTCCTCGGGCGGCCTAGACGGGTACAGCGGCAGTCCGTACCAGCGGATCGGCAGCAGCTCGTTCATGAAGGCGCAGTGGGTGCAGTAGAGCGGGAAGCCCTCGCGCCCGTAGGACCAGTCGTGCGCTCGTTCGGTGACCCCATACGGGTCCTCGCCCTCGTAGGCCCCATTCCGCCAGAGCCGCTGCCCCGACCCGCAGGGATTCATCTCGAAGGTGAACTTCTCCTCGTCCTCGAGGATCGTGAACGCGCCCGGGTTGGCGCCTTTGCCGCTGGTCGAGTGGGCGCGCCAGGTTGCGGCCAGGGCCTCGACCACCTCGCGGCGGTCGCGTTCGAGGATCTTGCCGGTGTCGCGCTTCCAGCCTCGCTTCAGCGAGTCCTCCCAGGCCTCGGCCACTCCCTCGTCCCCGAGCTTGCCCTGGATGTACGTGACCAGCCCCAGCATCGACTCGGCCATCAGGTCGTGGAGGAAGCGCCACTCGTGCCGCATCCCCTTGCAGAGCTCCAGCGCCAGCTCGGAGTCGCCGGCTTCGATCGCCTCGATCGCGCGGTCCATCGTCGGCCGCGACATCTGCGCCAGCTCCTCGGGCTCGAACCAGCGCTCAGGCATCGGCCAGGAACTCCTCCCGCAATTTGAACTTCTGCACCTTGCCGGACGGGGTCAGCGGCAGCTCCTCCACCGTCCGCAGGTGGGCGGGGATCTTGTAGCGGGCGACCCGGCCCTGCAGTTGCTCGCGCATCTCCTCTTCGCCCAGCGAGGCGCCCTCGGCCAGCCGCACGTAGGCGGCGCAGACCTCGCCGTAGCGCTCGTCGGGCACCCCGACCACCGCCGCGTCGGCGACCGCCGGCAGTTCGCGGATCGCGTTCTCGACCTCGGCCGGGTAGATGTTCTCGCCGCCGCGGATGATCACCTCCTTGGCTCGCCCGGTGATCGCGACGTACCCGTTCTCGTCCATCCGCACCAGGTCGCCGGAGCGCAGGAAGTCGTCGAGGCCGATCGTCTCGTCGGTCGCCTCGGGGTTGTCCCAGTAGCCCTTCATCACCATTGCGCTGCGCGAGCGCAATTCGCCCTCGTCCCCGACCGGGACCGGGTCGGCGGTCCCCGGGATGACCACGTCGACCTCGACGTGCGGCAGCGGCGGGCCGACGGTCGTCGTCTGCAGCTCCTCGCTGTCGTCGGGCAGCGTCGCGCAGATCACCGGCGAGCACTCGGTCAGGCCGTAGGTGTTGTTGATGCCGACGCCGTAGCGCTCGCGCCAGCGCCGCAGCACCTCGGGCGGCACCGGCGAGCCGCCGGTGACGACGACCTCGAGCGAGCCGAGGTCGCGGCCGTCCTTCGCCACCTGCTCTTCGAGCCCGATCATCATCGTCGGCACCATCGAGGCCGAGGTGCAGCGCTCCTGCTCGATCGTGCGGGAGATCCGCGCCGGGTCGAAGGTCACCGCCGGCATCTGAGCCGAGCCGGTGGCGACGCTGCCGAGGGTCGACATCACGCAGCCGCCGCAGTGGAAGTAGGGCATCGGGTTGCAGTGGCGGCCGTGCTGGGGCAGGGCGCCGCGGTGGGCGAAGAGGCGGGCGTTGTTGACGATGCCGCCGTGGGAGAGCGCCGCCCCCTTGGGGAAGCCGGTGGTGCCGGAGGTGAACTGGATCTGCGAGGTGTCGGCGGGGCCGACGCCGCGGCGGCGCTGCTCCAGCCGGTCCTCGTCAACGGCGTCGCCGCCGGCCAGCCACTCCTCCCAGGATGGAGCGCCGTCGACCTCGCCGATCGGGACCAGGGACCGCACGTGGTCGAGCGCGGCGGTCGCCTCGGTCGCGATCTCCCAGAGACTGGCGCCGCGGTTCTCCGGCAGCACGAAGCAAGCGGCCGCCTTCGCCTTGGCGAGAACGAAGTCGACCTCGCTCCCCCGGTAGAGGGGGTTCATCGGGACGACGATCGCGCCGGCGTAGGCGGCGCCGAACTGCAGCTCCAGCCACTCGGGGACGTTGGTCGCCCAGATCCCGACCCGCTCCCCGGGCTCGACCCCCGAGGCGATCATCGCCCGCCCGGCGCGCCGGGCCCGCGCGCCCAGCTCGGCGTAGCTCCAGCGCGCCTCGATCCCCAGGTCCTCGTAGGCGGAGAAGACGATCGCTTCCTGGTCGGGCCAGCGCTCGACCGCGCGGTCCAGCAGGTCGCCGACGGTGAGGTCGAACAGCGGCGGCTCCGCCGTCAAGTCCGGAACCCAGTGCGAGATGCCGGGCCGCGCCAGCGCCATCAGTCGATGCGGAGCTCGTGCAGCGGCGCCGCGCCCGGGTAGGCGACTTCGGTCGCGAGGCGGATGCCGCAGCCGGGGCAGAGGTACTCGCGCCAGACGACCTCGTCGTCGACGAAGCGGGAGAGCTCCGGATGGTCGGGGCCGAGCGAGGTGGTCGGCCGCTCCAGCATCGCCATGCGGCCGCGGTGGTTGGCCGCGAGCGGGCCGAGCTCGGTGGCGCAGCCGTGGCAGCGGAGCAGGCCGGCGTCACGGTCGATCGCGTAGACGTCGCCGATCGTCTCGGTGCCCTCGGGCGGCGGCGAGGCGGGCGCCCGCTCGTCGCGCTCCGCCCCGCCCTCGCGCAGCCGTTCGAGGAAGCGGCGGTCGCGCAGCTTCGCGGTCGCCTCGGCGTCGATGCCGCCGTCCTCGTGCAGCTTCACCGCGTAGACCTCGTCGGCGGCCCACGGGCTGACGGCGCCGGCGGCGACGTCGGCGAGCACCGCCTCGGCGTCGCGGGTCAGCGGGTCGCCGTAGCCGCCCGGGCCGAGCCAGTTCCAGTAGAGGACGTCGTTGTCGCCAACCGGGAAGCCGTCGCCCTTGCCACCCAGCTCGAGCTCCGTCCCCGCCAGCGCGTCAAGGTCCTGGACGAACTCGCCGGCGGCGAAGCGGGCGCGGATGTCGGATCCCTGGATCACCCGCGTGCGCATGATCGAGCCGGGGCCGCCGCCGAGCAGCCCGGTCGTCTTCGGGATCGCCTCGTTGCAGAAGAGGCCGAGGAAGGACTCGCCCTTGTGCGGGACGTAGGCGATCTCGCCGCCGTTGCCGGCGCGCCAGCGGCCGGCGCCGCCGGAGTCGGGGTGCTCGCGGCGGAACAGGTAGAGGATCGGCCAGTCCGCCTCGTAGGCCTCGACGTTGGGACCGCGGCCCTCGGGGATCCAGTAGTGGCCGTTGGCGAATTCGCCGTCGCGCTGGCCGGTGGCGCCGCCGCCGCCGAGCATGTTGTCGCCCATGCCGCCGACGTAGTAGTCGCCGCGCTGGTTGTCGCCGGCGACGAAGTGGCAGGGCCACTGGGCGCCGTCGGGGGTGACCGCGTTGGCGCGCAGCGTCTCGTCGCTGGAGGCGAGCATCATCTTCGAGACCAGCGCGTTGCCGAGCGAGATCGCAGTCTCGGTCGCGTAGACCCCGGCGGGGCTGACCGCCGCGCCCCAGTCCGGCGCCGTGATCGTCCCCGGTTCGGGGTCGAACTTGCAGAGCCGGGCGGCGCCGCCGATGCATCCCATCTGCCCCGGCAGCATCAAGACGTTGATCGAGCCGAGGATCGCCCCGCGCCAGGCGGCGAAGCCGACGTTGATCGCGCCGACCTGGTCGTGGGTGCCGACGTTGTCCCAGACCAGCTCGCGGCCGCGCTTGGTCACCGTCGTCTGCACCGGGTAGGTGCCGCGGTCGCCGTTGCGGGAGACCTCCTGGATCAGCCGCTCGCTGTAGACGCCGTCGGGGATCGTGTCCAGCGCCTGCTCGAAGGCGCGCTGGCTGGCGTCGAGTGCGCGCCGCATCGTCCCCTTCACCACCCCCTTGCCGTACTTGGCGACGAGGCCGAGGATGCGCGAGCGGGCGGCGTTGTTGCCGGCGATCGTCGCCCGCAGGTCGAGCGAGAGGTTCTCCGGCGTGCGCGAGCAGCGGCGGTAGAGCGCCTCCATGTCGGGGACGATCTGGTTGCCCTCGACGATCTTGAAGGGCGGGAAGCTGGGCGGGTCCCAGAAGGCGTCTTCGGCGTTGGGGCAGAAGGAGCCGGGGACGGTGCCGCCGATGTCGTTCTGGTGGGAGATGTTGGCGACCCAGCAGAAGACCTCGCCGTCGACGAAGACCGGGCACATGAGGCCGACGTCGGGCTGGTGGGCGGTGCCGATGATCGGGTCGTTGCAGAGCCACATGTCCCCGTCGGCGACCCGTTCCCCGCGATGTTCGAGGATGTACCGGGTCATCATGTCGAGCATCCCCGACATGTACTGCAGGCAGGGGCCGAAGTAGAGGAGCTCGGCGTCCTCGGTGAGGATGCAGGGCTGGAAGTCCCGGATCTCGACCGTGATCTGGGAGACCGCGAGGTTCTCGATCTCCCGCACGTGCTCGGCGTTGGCGTTCCAGAGGCCGTGGCGGACGACCTCGTAGGTGATCGGGTCGATCTCCGTCTCCGCCTCGGTCGAGAGCGTCAGGTTCGGCGGCGCCTGCACCGGGCCGGTCGGGTTGAAGGCGTGGTCGACGCCGTCCCAGAACTCGGGCGGGCGCTGGGGGCGCTCGCGGTCGGCGTCGGTGGCGGGCGCGGTGGCGAGCTCCGGGTTCATCGCGCGGCCTCCGGATCGAGGGTCATGACGAAGTCGCCGGTCTGGCGGCGCTCGCAACTGGTCCCGGGCGGGACGACGATCCCGGTGATCGCGAGGTCGATCACCGCCGGCCCCTCGACCGTCTCGCCGAGCGGCATCGCGTCGCCGTCGTAGACCGCAGCGTCGACCGCTCCCTGGCCGCGCTCGAAGTAGACGTCCCGGCGGCCCTTGCGGAACTCGCCGGCGGAGACCTCGAGCCGGTCGAGCTTGCCGGAGCCCATCGCGATCGCCGGCTCCAGCCGGATCGAGACGATCTCCACCCGCGCCCCGGGTAAGAGCGCAACCTCGCCGTAGCGTTCGGTGTAGAGGGCGACGAAGCGCTCTTTCACCTCCTGCAGGCGCTCGGCGTCGATCGGGCCATCGGGGAAGCGCATCTCCAGCTCGTGGCGCTGCCACTGGAAGCGCATCCGCGCGAAGCGGCGGAACTCGAAAGCGCCGACGTCCTCGCGGGCGGAGAGCGCCGTCCCCGCCCGGGCATCGAGTTCCCCGAAGGCGGCGGCGACCGCGGCGGTGTCGAAGGGCTCGATCAGGACGACCGAGGATTCGTACTGGTAGCGGATGTCCGCTTGGGAGATCCCGAAGGCCGACCAGACCGAGGCGGCCTCGCCGGGGACGACGATCGTGTCGACGCCGAGCGAGGAGGCGTAGCCGGCGGCGTGGAAGGGGCCGGCGCCGCCGTAGGACATGAGCACGAAGTCGCGCGGGTCGAAGCCGCGGCCAATGATCTCGTTCTCCAGCGCGTTGGCCATCTTCGCGTTGGCGACCTCGACGATGCCGAGCGCAGCGTCGGTGACCGAGAGCCCAAGCGGCTCGGCGATCCGCTCGCGGATAGCCTGCTCGGCGAGGTCGCGGCGCGGCTTGAAGCCGCCGCGCTCGCCCTTGGAGCCGAAGGTCGCCTCGGGGGCGATGTAGCCGAGGATCAGGTCGGCGTCGGTCACCGTCGGCTCCTCACCGCCGCGGTCATAACAGGCGGGGCCGGGCAGCGAGGAGGCGCTCTGCGGGCCGACCCGGAGGCCGCCGCCGAGCTCGTCGATCCAGGCGATCGAGCCGCCGCCGGCGCCGATCGAGATCACCTCGACCGCGGGCACGCGGTAGCGCCACTTGCCGAGCAGGGTGTCGTCTGCGGCCAGCGGCTCGCCGTCCTTGACGATGCCGACGTCGAAGGAGGTGCCGCCCATGTCGGAGGCGATGATGTCGCGGCGGCCGAGGTCGTCGGCGACGCGGGCGCACCCGATCAGCCCACCCACCGGTCCCGACCCGATCGTGAAGATCGGCCGGTCGGCGCCGAGCCCGAGCGGGACCATGCCGCCGTGGCACTGCATGATGTGCAGCTCGCCGGCGAAGCCGACGTCGGCGAGCCGGTCCTGGACCCCGTGCAGGTAGGTGCTGGTCACCGGTCCCACATAGGAGTTGATCAGGGTGGCGACGAAGCGCTCGTACTCGCCGACCGCCTTGGAGATGTCGCTGGAGATCGTCACGAAGACGCCGGGGGCGCGCTCTTCGACGATCTCGCGGGCGCGCTGCTCGTGAGCCGGGTTGCGGACCGACCAGAGGAAGGCGATCGCGATCGTGTCGACGCCGGCCTCGACCAGGGAGTCGGCTGCGGCGGCGACCGCAGCCTCGTCGAGCGCAACGACGACGTCCCCCTCGGAGTCGATCCGCTCGTCCACCCCGTGGGTGCGCTCGATCGGCGCCAGCGGCTCCGGCTTGCGGGTTTCGGCGAAGCGCAGCAGGTTCTCCGGCGGCTCGCCGGTGGGCCGGCCGAGCCCGCGCATGGTGCGGACCGTGTCCTCGAAGCCGCGGGTGGTGATGAGGCCGATCGCGGCGCCCTTGCGCTCGACGACGATGTTGGTGGCGACGGTGGAGCCGTGGGAGATCAGCCGGTCCATGCGCGCGTAGAGGTCATCGGCGGACATGCCGAGCTGCTCCCCAGCCGACTCGATCGAGCCGAAGAAGCCCGACTGGAAGGAGTCCGCGGGCGAGGAGAGCGCCTTGCCGTAGGCGACGCGGCCGTCCTCCCCGACCAACACGCAGTCGGTGAAGGTCCCGCCGATGTCCACGCCGCAAACGAGTCCGGCCACAGAGCGCTCCTCCTCGGTCGATGGAAGATCTGAGGCCACACTAGTTCTGGTTCTGGGGACGGGAGACGGCCTTGCGGCGGGCCTTTATGGGTCCTCCAAAGCGGCCCCGGGCGGTCCTGACCGCCCGGTCGGTCGGGTGCTAGTTTCGCCCGGTGGAGGCCGTGCGCTGGCACGCTGCTGGTGATCTCCGGCTCGACGAGGTCGAGCTGCGCCTGCCGCTGGGGCCGGGCATGGTCGAGGCGGAGGTGCGGTGGACGGGCATCTGCGGCTCCGACGTCGGCGAGTACCGCAAGCCCTTCGCGATCCGCCCCGGCCGCCCCCACCCGCTGACCGGCCAGGAACCGCCGTTGACGTTGGGCCACGAGTTCTCCGCCGTCGTCACCGAGGTCGGCCAGGGCGTCACCGAGGTGGCCCCCGGCGACCGCGTCGCCGCCGACTCCTGCTGGCGCTGCGGCGTCTGCGATGCCTGCGTCTCCGGCGAGTACAACCTCTGCCGGCTGAGCGGCTCGATCGGCCTCTCCTCCGACGGCGCCTTCGCCCCCCTCGTCCGCTTCCCCGCCTACTGCGCGGTGCCGCTGCCGGACGAGGTGAGCGACGAAGCCGGCGCGCTGCTCGAGCCGCTGGCTGTGGGACTCCACGCGCTCGACCGCGGCGGGGCCCGGGCGGCCGACGGCGTTGTGGTGCTGGGGTACGGCCCGATCGGCGCCTGCACCGCGATGGTGGGACGGGCGCTGGGGATGCGGATCACGGTCGGCGAGCCGCACCCAGGGCGGCGCGCCCGCGCCGAGGACCACGGCTTCGAAACCTTCGACTCCGGCGGCGAACCCCGCGACGTCTCCCGCGCGGTGCGCGAGCGAACCGACGGCGGCGCCGACGTCGTAGTCGACTGCAGTGGCGCCGTCCCGGCCCTGGAAGCAGCCCTGGAGATGACGAAGCGAGGCGGCCGCATCGTCTGCGCCGGCATCCCCAAGCAACCGGTCCCAGTCGACGCCGGCCGCATGGTCCTCTACGAGCGCTCCCTGATCGCCGCCCTCGGGTACCACAACGATTTGCCGCGAGTGGCAGCGATGATCGCCACGGGTCAGTTGAAGCCGGAGCCCATGATCACCCGGCGCGTGCCACTGGCGCAGACGCCAGCGGAGATCGCCCGGCTCGCTGACGACCCCGGAGATGACGTGAAGGTCCTCGTCGAGGTGGCGACGTGACGAACAACAGGCTGGGCAGGGCCGCGGTGTGACTGAGGCCACCGTGATCTCCGTCCCGATGCCCCACATGGGCGTCTCCGTCGAGGAGGGGACGGTGATCGAATGGCTGAAGCAGGTAGGTGACGAGATCGCGGCCGACGAGGCGATTTGTGCGATTGCCACCGACAAGGTGGATACCGAGGTAGTGGCTCCCGTCGATGGAGTGCTGTCAAAGCAGGTTGCAGCCGAGGGTGAGACGGTCGCGGTCGGCGCGCCAGTAGCTGAGTTGACGACTGAGGAGGACGGGGCCGTCGGGGTCGACTCTCCGGACGCGACTCCGCGAGGATCCACTGCAGCCTCCGAGGTGGGGAACGGCGCTCCGCGCGGAGTGTCCGGAGAGCCGACCCCGACGGCCCCGCCGAGGTCGGGCGGAACAGCCAATGGAGACGCCGGGGTGCGAGCGGATGCCGGGCTGGCGGAACGGGCGGCGGCGGGTCGGGACGAGCATGGACGATTCGATCCGAAGGCAGCGGCCGCAGCCGTACTGAGCTTTGTTTCCGGCCGGCCTCAGCAAGCCGGAGCCGGAGGAGCTAGCGCGCTCGCCTCGCCGGTCGCCAAGCGGATGGCCGCCCAGCACGGAATCGATCTCACCTCAATCAAGGGCAGCGGGCGCGGTGGGCGCGTTCGCAAGGCTGACGTGCAGCAAGCAATCTCAACGTCGAGCAGTGCCGCGGTCGTCTCCTCTCCCGCCCCCTCAGCGGCCGCGGCGCGGCTCGGCGCAGATGGGCTGCCGCGCGGGTACGAGGGGATTCCGCACGAGGTCGTCGAGACCAGTCGGGTACGGCGGGCCATTGCGGAGCACATGGTGAGGTCGCGGCAGACGGCGGCGCATATGACTACTGAGGTCGATGTGGACCTCTCCGCGGTGGTGCGGGCGCGGGCGAAACTGAACGAGTCTCGTCTCGCTGCAGGAGCAGCGAAGCTCTCCTACCTGCCCCTGATCGCCCGCGCCACCTGCGATGCGCTGGGCGAGCACCCCGACCTCAACGCAACCTTCCTCGGCGAGCGGATGATCCGGTGGGAGACCGTCAACCTCGGCGTCGCCGTCGACACCCCAGAGGGCCTGCTCGTACCGGTGGTCCGCAACTGCGACCGGCTTACAGCCCCTGCGATCGGAGATGCGATCGCACTGCTCGCCGACCGCGCCCGCAGCCGCAGCCTCGTGCCGGATGACCTCGCCGGCGGCACCTTCACGCTCTCCAACCCCGGCTCGGTAGGCGCCGTCTCCGCCCCGGCGATCATCAACCAGCCCCTGGTCGCAATCCTCGGCGTCCCCACCATCCAGCGCCGCCCCTGGGTCGTCGCCGACGACCAGGGAGACGAGTCGATCGCAATCCGCCCCATCCTCCGCCTCGCCGTCACCTTCGACCACCGCGCCATCGACGGCGCCAACGCCACCCGCTTCGCCGTAGCCGTGAAGGACCGCCTCGAGTCCTGGGCCCCGGAGACCTACACGTAGCTCGACCACTGCAGTTTGTAATTGGCTGAGCTACAAACTGCATGTGACCGCCTCCACCCCTATGCACTTATTCGCCCTGTGGGCGAAAAAAGCGGCAGGCCTGGTGTTGGTTATGGGCAGTGTGGTTCTGGGGGCCGCGGCACCCGCGGAGGCAGCACCGTCCGCCCAGAGCTCGGTGATCGGTGGGCACGTCGCCTCTCCTGCCGAGGTGCCTTGGCTCGCCGTGATCGCGGGGAGAAGCGACTCCTTGGCCTTCAGCTGCACCGGAACCGTGATCGCACCGCGTGTGGTCCTCACCGCTGGCCATTGCGTGCGGGATCCGTGGTTCGGCGCCGGGATCCCCGGGGAAGACTTCGCAGTTGCAACCGGTGTCACCGACCTCCGCGACGTCAAGCGGCGGGACCTCTCCTCGGTCAAGCGGGCGGTCTTCTACCCGAACTTCGGGACGGCGAAGGCGCAGACCGACGCTGCCCTCCTGATCCTCACCGCTCCGGTCACGGTACCGGCCTTGCCGCTCGCAACCCCGGCGGAACCTGAGCTGCTCGCGGCGGGCACGCCGATCACGATCTCCGGCTGGGGCTTGACCGACCCGGACAACGAGGAAATCCCTTCCTTTGCACACACCGGGACCCTCGAGCTTCAGGCCCGTGGGTTCTGCCGACGCCATGCCGGGCACGGGGTCACCGTCCCCTACTCGCCGAAGCGCCAGCTCTGCGCGATCGATAAACCCAGCCACCAAACCGTCGAGTGCTATGGCGACAGCGGAGGCCCGGCCGTCGTGCGCCGGACGGATGGCTCGGCGGTTCAGGTCGGCATCCTCTCCGGGGGTGGTGCTGGCTGCACTCGCGGGCGGCCGAATGTCTACACGCGGGTAGACGCCATCTCCAGCTGGGTGCTGGGTTGGATCGCCGCCGTCGAAGCCGGCGCCGAGCCACCTCCGACGCCCCAGGCCCGTCCTCCACTCCTCACCGAAGAACACGCCCTGGAACTCGACGCAGTGATCCTTGCAAAGGTCTTCCGTCGCCATTTCCTCAAGGGACACGAAGCCTTTGGCGCATGCCAGCGTCTGGCGTGGGAGGCAATGAAATGCTGGGTTACGTGGCGCCAGGGCGGAAATCACTACTACGGCAGGATCAACCTCCAGTACACCGTCGAGAACGCAAGGATCGTTTCGACCGGGAGAGTGACGATCCACTGGGTGGATGAACGCTGCACGCGCAAGCACGATGGGGCTGACGGTTGCGTGGTCCGCACCCGAAGTCGAACGGTTCGGCTCCGGGGCGCTTAACCAGCGGCTGTGAGCAGGATGAAGGCGCCACTGATACTCGCCTGCGGACTGCTCGCCCTCGCCGCGCCGGTAGCACCGGCCGCCGAACGCGAGCTCTTCGGGCGCTCGGTTGAGGGACGTCCGCTCATCGCAGTCCACAGCGGTAATTCCCACGCCGCGGTCTCGGTACTCGTCATCGGTGCGATCCACGGGGACGAGGCGGCGGGGATGCGGATCGCGCGGCGGCTGGTAGCGGCCGGAGCGCCGCACGGGGTCGACCTCTGGGTCGTCCCCTCCCTCAACCCCGACGGCGTCACCGCCCACACTCGCGGCAACGCCCACGGGGTCGACCTCAACCGCAACTGGCCCTTCGGCTGGCGGCCACTCGACGGCGGCGAATACTCGGGGCCGCGGGCGCTCTCGGAGCCGGAGTCTCGCGCCGGGCGCCGGTTGATCCAGCGGATCCGGCCCGACCTGACGATCTGGTTCCACCAGCCCTTCGGCCTCGTCGACGCCTCCGGCAACCAGCCCTGGGTCGAACGCCGCTTCGCCGACCTCGTCGGCCTGCCCTTCTCCCACCTCCCGGGTCGCTACCCCGGCAGCGCCTCGCGCTGGCAGAACCATGCTTTCCCGCAGAGCACCGCCTTCGTCGTCGAGCTGCCGGCCACGGTCAGCACGGCGCTCTCCCGACGGGCGAGCGCCGCCGTGCGCACCCTCGCCGCGGAGCTGGCGAGCCCCGGCGTTGATCCCGCAACCGACTTCGTACGTCCTATAGCCCGTACAAAGTCGGCTACGCGTTAGATCGCGACCAGCTCCCGGGCCGCGGCCTCGATTTGGGCGGTGCTGGGGATGACGAGTTGCTCGAGGTCGGGGCTTTGGGGGATCGAGGTGTCTAGGGCGCCGAGGCGCCAGACGGGGGCGTCGAGGGCGAAGAATGCGGCTTCTTGGATGCGGGCGGCGATCTCGGCGCCGGGGCCGGCGGTGCGGACGGCCTCGTGGACGACGAGGGCGCGGCCGGTGCGCTCGACCGAGGCGACGATCGTCTCCATGTCGAGGGGAACGAGGGTGCGGGGGTCGATCACCTCCAGCTCGATGCCGTCGGCGGCGAGCTTCTCGGCCGCCTCCAGCGCCCGAGGGACCATCAGGCCGGTTGCGACCACGGTCGCGTCGGTGCCCTGGCGGCGCACGGCGGCCTCGCCGAAGGGGACGAGGAACTCCGGGTCCTCGGGCACCGGGCCCTTGGTCCGGTACATGCCCTTGTGCTCGAAGAAGAGCACGGGGTTGGGATCGCGGATCGCCGTCTTCAGAAGGCCCTTGACGTCAGCCGGGGTCGCCGGCAGCGCCACTTTGAGGCCGGGGAAGTGCATGCCCAGCGCCTCCAGCGATTGCGAGTGTTCGGCGCCGACGCCGCCGAGCACGCCGGTCGGCAGCCGCAGCACCATCGGCACCGAGAGCTTGCCGCCGTGCATGTAGCGCCACTTCGCCATCTTGTGGAAGACCTCGTCGCCGGCGATCAGCATGAAGTCGGCGAATTGGAGCTCGGCGACCGGGACCGTGCCGGTGATCGCCGCGCCGGCGGCGGCGCCGACGATGAAGGTCTCGTTCAGGGTCGTGTCGCGGACGCGGGCGCCGCCGAACTCGTCGTAGAGGCCGCGGGTGACGCCGAAGACGCCGCCCATCTTGCCGACGTCCTGACCCAGCATCCAGACCCGCTCGTCGCGCCGCATCTCCTCTCCCAGCGCCTGGTTGATCGCCCGCGCGTAGCCGAGCTGCGGCGCCTCGCTCACACCCAGACCCCGTCGGTCACGACGCTCTCGTCCCCGGGCGGCATTGCCAGGACCTGCTCCAGCGCTGCCTCGGCCTCGGCCTTTGCCTCGGCGTCGAGCCGGTCTGCCTCCTCGGCCGGGACCCGCTCGCGGAGGATCTTCAGCGGGTCGCGGGGGACGTCGAGCCCGTCGACCAGATCCTCTCGGTAGGCCTGTTTGTCGCCCTCGAAGTGGCCGCGGATTCGCAGCGTCTTGGCCTCGATCAGGGTCGGGCCCTCACCGGCGCGCGCCCGCGCGACCGCCTCCTCCGTGGCCTCGCGCACGGCGACCGCGTCCTGCCCGTCGACCACCACCCCCGGCACGCCGTAGGCGGCGGCGCGGTCGGCGATGTTCTCAGTCGGGCTCTGCTCGGCGATCGGGACCGAGATCGCCCAGCCGTTGTTCTCGCAGATCCAGACCAGCGGCAGCTTCCAGACCGAGGCGGTGAGGGCGGCCTCGTGCCAGGTGCCACGGGCGGCGGCGCCGTCACCGAAGAAGATCGCCACCACCTGGTCGGTCCCCAGCATCTGCGCGGAGATCCCCGCCCCCGCCCCCAGCACGAAGCTGGAGCCAACCGTCCCGCCCTGGCCGAGCACGCCGAGCTCGGGGTCGACGAAGTGGACGGTGCCGCCGCCCTTGCCGCCGACGCTGCCTCCGGCGCGGCCGAAAAGGTCGGCCAGCAGGGTGACCGGGGACATGCCCTTGGCCAGGGCGTAGCCGAGGCCACGGTGGGCATAGAAGAGGTAGTCGTCGCGCCGCAGGGCGGAGACGGCACCCGCCTGGATCGCCTCCTGTCCGAGCCCGGGGTGCCAAAAACCGCCGAAACCGTGCTCCTCGATATGGCGATTGAGCAGCAGCTCGAGGGCGCGGATTCGTGAGACTTCCCGGTAGAGATCGAGTTCCATCTGCAATTGACCGTCCGTACGGTTAGTCTAATTCGATCCCCTCCGCAGAGCCAAAAAGCAGCCGTGACGGCCTTGTAGATGACACATCGGGAGGCCGCGCCGGCCTTGTAACCGGGGCCTCCAGCGGGATCGGGCTGGCGATCGCGGCGATGCTCGCGGAGGAGGGATACGACCTCACCGTCAGCTCCCGCACCCCGGCCAAGGTCGAGGCCGCGGCGGCCCAGCTCGCCGCCCACGGCACCGCGATCCACCCCGTCGCCGCCGACCTCGCCGACCCCGAGGCCCCAGGCCGGCTCGCCGCCGCGCACCGCGAGCGCTTCGGCCGCCTCGACCTGCTCGTCAACAACGCCGGCCTCGGCATCCGCGGCCCGATCGAGGGCTTCGCGACCAAGCACATGGACCTGCAGCTGGCGCTCAACCTGCGCTCGGTGATGCTCTCCTACCGCGAGAACCTCGGACTCCTGCGCGCCGCCGGCGCCGAGCACGGCAACGCCCTCGTCGTGAACATGTCCTCGGTCGCCGGCAAGCAGGGCGAAGCCGACCTCAGCGTCTACTCGGCGACCAAGCACGGCGTCGTCGGCTTCACCCAGGCGATGCAGCGCGAGCTCGCCGCCGACGGGATCAAGTCCTGCGTCGTCTGCCCCGGCTTCGTCGACACCCCGCTTGCCGACTACATAAAGGAGCGGATCCCGGCCGCGGAGATGATCCGCCCCGAGGACGTCGCCGAGGCGGTCCGGGCGCTGCTGCGCCTCTCGCCCCACTGCGCCGTCCCCGAGATCGTGCTCACCAAGCCCGACGCCGCCGGGGTGCTGGCGGTCTAGATGGCGACCGCGGGCAAGACCGCCGCCTCGCTCGTCGAGCTGACGGTCGAGCGCCACGTCGCCCTGCTCACCCTCGCCAACCCCGAGCGCCGCAACGTGCTCGACGAGCCGATGGCGACGGCGCTGCGCGAGGCCGCCGAACGCGCCGCCGGCCTGGAGGACGTGCGCTGCGTGATCGTCACCGGCAGCGGCAACACCTTCGCCGCCGGCGCCGACCTGCGCCAGGTCGAGGCCGCGAGCACGGCCGAGAACCTCGCCTACAACGCCCAGCTCCGCGCCGCCGTCGACGCGGTCGCGGCGCTCCCCGTCCCCTCAATCGCCGCCGTCAACGGCCACGCAATCGGCGGCGGCCTCGAGCTGGCGCTGGCCTGCACCCTGCGCGTCGCCGCCGCCGAGGCGAAGCTGGGGATGCCCGAGGCGCGGCTGGGCATCATCCCCGCCACCGGTGGGCTCGCGCGGCTGCCTCGGCTGGTCGGCCCCGCCACCGCCGCCAAGATGCTGCTGACCGGGGACCTGGTCGAGGCCGCCGACGCGCGCGCGATCGGCCTCGTCGACGCCATCGCCCCCGCCGCCGAGGTCCTGCCGGAGGCGCTGAAGCTGGCGGCGCGGATCGCCACCGCCGCGCCGCTCTCGACCCGCGCCATCGTCGAGACGCTGCGCACCGACGCCGACCTGCCGATCGCCGAAGCGAACCTGCGGACCGAGGAACGGCTCGCCACCCTGCTCGACTCCGCCGACCGCCGCGAGGGCGCCCGCGCCTTCCTCGAGCGCCGCGACCCAGAGTTCGGCGGCCGCTGAGCATGCCCCTCCCCCGCTCTGCCGACCTCGGCCTCAGCGACGAGCAGCGCCTGCTGCGCTCCACCGTGCGCGAGTTCGCCCGCAACGAGGTCGCCCCGCTGGCGCACGAGATCGACGCCGAGCAGCGCTTCCCGGCCGAGAGCTGGGAGCGGGCGGCGGCGCTGGGGCTGCTCGGCGCCTCCGTCCCGACCGCGCTCGGCGGCGCCGGCCTCGGCCTCACCGAGCTCTGCCTGATCGGCGAGGAGCTGGCGGCGGTCTGCGTCTCCACCGCCGCGACCGTCCTCCACCAGGCCGACATGGTCGTCGGCCGGATCGCCGCCCACGGCAGCGCCGAGCAGCAGCAGCGCTGGCTGCCGGGGCTGATCGACGGCTCGGCGATCGGGTGCCTGGCGATGACCGAGCCCGAGGCCGGATCCGACGTGATGAGCATGCGCACCCGGGCCGAGCGGACCGACGGCGGCTGGCGGCTCAGCGGCACCAAGACCTTCATCACCAACGGCCCGGTCGCCGACCTGGCGCTCGTCTACGCCCGCACCCCGGTCGACGAGCGCAGCCTCGGCCTCTTCGCAATCCCCACCGACACCCCCGGCTTCGGCCGCGGCCGCAAGTTTTCGAAGATGGGATGGCGGGGATCCCCCACCGGAGAGCTGCTGTTGGACGGGTGCGAGGTCGGCGAGGACGCGCTGATCGGCGCCCCCGATGGCGGCCGCGCGATCCTCCTCTCCGGCCTCGACTCAGAGCGCGTCCTGCTCGCCGCCGAGTCGGTCGGGATCGCCCAGGGGGCGCTGGAGGCGGCGCTGGCCTACGCCGGCGAGCGGCGCCAGTTCGGCCGCCGGATCGGCGAGTTCCAGCTGATCGGCGCCAAGCTCGCCGACATGTTCTCCGAGACCGAGGCCTGCCGCGCCCTGATCCGCAGTGTCGCCGCCCGGATCGACGCCGGCGAGCCGGGCCTGCGCAGCCTCGCCTCCGCCTGCAAGCTGCTGGCCGGCGACGTGGCGATGAAGGTGACGACCGAGGCGGTGCAGGTGCTGGGCGGCTACGGCTACATCGACGAGTTCCCGGTCGAGCGCTACATGCGCGACGCGAAGCTGATGCAGATCGGCGGCGGCACGGCGGAGATCCAGCGGTTCGTGATAGCACGGGAGCTGCTCGCATGAGCCGCCGCGCCGACATCCTCCAGTCCTTCACCGAGATGGTCGCCGAGCGCGGCTACGACGAGGTCAGCGTCCGCGACGTCGCCGAAGCGCTCGACATAAGCAAGGGGACGATCCTGCACCACTTCCGCAGCAAGGAAGCGCTGCTGGAGGAGCTGCACAGCGATTACATGCGCCGCCGCCTGGCCGAGGCCGACGAGTTCCTCGCCGAGTTCGACGACCCGCTCGACCAACTGCAACTGATCGTCTACCAGTTGATGCTGGCGCAGCAGGACGACCGCGCCGCCACCGTCGCCTTCGCCCGCGAGATCGTCCGCTTCGCCTCCGAGCCGGTGATGGCCGAGGTGCGGGAGATGCGCAACCGCTACACCGCGCTGGTGGTCGAGATCATCCGCCGCGGCGTCGAGCGCGGCGAGTTCGCCGAGGTCGATCCGCAACTGGCGGCGCTGCAGTTGTTCGGGATGTGCAACTGGTCCTGGACCTGGTTCAAGCCCAACGGCCGCCGCTCGGCGCGACAGATCGCCGATGACTTCTGCCGCACTCTGGTCGCCGGGCTCTCGCGCCGTGGGCTGCCCGACGACCTCGGCGGCGATCGACTTGCCCAGGCGGTGGAGCAGGCGATGCGCCGCCACCGCGACGACGAAGCCGGCCGCCTGGCCGCGACTAAGGAGAGCGGATGAAGATCGAGGGCGCACACGTGGTCGTGACCGGGGCCGGAGCCCCCAACGGGATCGGTGCCGCGATGGTGCGACGCTTCGCCGCTGCCGGCGCCCGCGGCATCGTCGCCGCCGACCTCGACGGCGAGGCCGCCGCGGCGAGCGCCGCCGCGGCGAGCGCCGCCGAGGTCGCGGCCGCCGGGACCGACGCGATCGGGGTCGGCGTCGACGTCGGCAGCGAGGAGGAGCTGTCGCGGCTGATCGCCGAGGCCGAGGAGCGCTTCGGCCCGGTCGACGTCTTCTGCTCCAACGCCGGCATCGCCGGCGAGTACGGCGGCCCCGAGGTGCTCGACGCCGAGTGGCAGCGGATCTGGGAGGTCAACGTGATGGCCCACATCCGCGCCGCACGGCTGCTGCTGCCGGGGATGCTCGACCGCGGCAGCGGCCACCTCAGCTCGACCGCCTCCGCCGCCGGCCTGCTCGCCAACCCGGGCCTGATGACCTACTCGGTCACCAAGCACGCCGCGGTCGCGGTCGCCGAGTGGCTGGAGATCACCTACGGCGCCTCATCCGGCGTCACCTTCTCCTGCCTCTGCCCCCAGGGCGTCGCAACGCCGATGCTCGAAAAATGGGCCGAGGACCCGACCGCGCGGATCGCCACCGACGCCGGCATGATCAGCGCCGACGAGGCCGCCGACGCCCTGGTCGAAGGGATCCGCGCCGGCCGCTTCCTGATCCTCCCCCACCCCGAGGTCGAGACCTACATGCAGCGCCGCGCCGGCGACCACGCCCGCTGGCTCGGCGGCATGCAGCGCTTCCAAGCCGAAATCGACCGCGACCGGGGTAAATGAAGATCGAGTGATGCACTACTGGGCCCATAGCCCCAGTAATGCATCACTCGCTGGGATTTCCCCAATCGCGCGCCCGCGAAGGGCCGGCGAGTTCGCAGCGCCGAACGTAGGCTCGTCCCCAGATGCGAGAGGTCACCAGGCTCCTCGGCGGCGGCACCTTCTTCGAGTCGCCGCGCTGGCATCGAGGGCACTGGTGGGTCTCCGATTTCTACGCCAACGGAGGAAGGATCCTCGCGATCGACCCGGAGGGCGCGATCGAGCGGGAGATAGCGCTCGAGCAGCCCTCCGGGCTCGGTTGGCTGCCCGACGGCGACCTGCTCGCGGTCTCGATGACCGGCCACAAGATCTGGCGGATCGGCGCCGAGGGCGAGCCGACCCTGCACGCCGACCTCGCCGTGTTCTCCCGCGGCGAGGCCAACGACATGTGCGTCGACGCCGCGGGACGGGCCTGGGTCGGCAGCTTCGGATACGACCTCTACGCCGGCGAGCAGGCCCGCGGCGCGACCCTGATGCGGGTCGACCCCGACGGCAGCGTCCACGCCGTCGCCGAGGACCTGCACTTCCCCAACTCGATGATGATCCCGCCGCCCGGCGACACCCTGATCGTCGCCGAGACGATCGCCGCCCGCCTCACCGCCTTCACGATCGGCGCCGACGGCAGCCTCAGCGACCGCCGCGTCTACGCCCAGATCGCCCCGACCCCGGCCCTGGAGGAGATCGACGCCGAGTACACCAAGGTCGGCTACGGCCCCGACGGCTGCTGCCTCGACGCCGAGGGTTGCGTCTGGGCCGGCAACTCGCTCGGTCCCGAGATCGCCCGCGTCGCCCCCGGCGGCGAGATCCTCGAGACGATCCCCGCCCCGGAGCCGGGCTCAGTGATCTACGCGACGATGCTCGGCGGCGAGGACGGCCGCACCCTGCTGCTGTGCGTGGCGCCCGACTGGCGCCTCGGCATGGGTGGCGACGAGCCCCGCGCCTCGCTCTACACGACCCAGGTCGAGGTCCCGCACCACGGCGGACTGCCCTAGCGCGCCGGCCGCGCCCGCGCCGGCTAGCGGACGACGCTGAGTTTGCGGATGCGCTTGCGCTTCTCGCCGGGGGTCTTGCGGGTTTCCTGGACGAGGATCCGTTTCGCCCGCGCCAGGCGCTTGGCGAAGGCCTTGCGCGGCTTGATCGAGACGATCTTGGTCCTGCCGGGCCTCACCCGGGTGCGGACGAACTGGCTCTGGGCCTTGATCCGTTTCTTGTCGCGGCCCGTGACCCCGACCGCGCGCAGCTTGAACTTGCAGCCGCCCGGGCGGGCGCTCTTCGGGCACTTGAGGCGGAGCCCGGGATAGGCGACGGCGACCGTCTGGGTCACGGCGGCGACGGCGGCACCGTTGCAGGAGGCCGTCTGGCCGGTGAAGACGATCGCGGTCGAGCAGCCTTCGGCGTCGGTCAGGGTCAGCTTCACCTGGAATTTGCCGGGGTGTGAGAAGACGTGTTTGACGACCGGAGTCGGAACGATCGCGGACTGGCGGTCGCCGAATTCCCAGGCGAAGGTGGCGACGGTCCCGTCCGGGTCGGCCGAGGCGACGGCGGTGAGTTCGGCTGGGACGCCCGGGCGGATGCGTTTCAGGACCGGGCCGAAGGCGGCGACCGGGGGCTGGTTGGGGACGACTGCGGGCTGGCCGGCGTCTTCCCCCGGGGTCGGAATCGTCGGTAGGAGCTGGTTGGCCTGGGTCGAGAACGGCGCGACCCGTCCCTGGTTGGTTTCGGAGACATAGCCCTGGCGCCCATCGGGGGTGAGGGCGACGAATTCGGCTTCCTCGACGCCCAGGATCGTCGCCACCTCGACGTTCGCCCCGGTGTCGATCAGCGAGACCGAGTCGGAGCCAAAGCTGGCGACATAGGCGCGAGAGCCGTCGGGCGTGATCGCGACGCCGCTGGGGTCTTTGCCGACGATGATCGGGCCGCCGACCTGGAAGGTGGTCGTGTCGACGACCGAGACCGACTCGGCGTCGTTGTTGGCGACGTAGAGCCGCCTGCCGTCAGGGGTGACCGCGATGCCGTATGGCCGCAGGCCGACCGCGATCGGCGCTCCCACGATCTGGTTCGTCGCCGTGTCGATCACCGAGACCGAGTCGCCTTTGCCGTCGGCCACGTAGGCGCGCCCCCCGTCCGGGCTGATCGCGACGCCGAGCGGCTCGCTGTCGACCCCTTCGGGGAGCGGGATCGGGAGGCCGACGACCTGCCGCGACTGCAGGTCGACGACGCTGACGCTGCCGCTGCCGCCATTGCTGACGTACGCCCGCCTGCCATCGGGCGTGATCGCGATCCCAGCCGGGTCTTTGCCGACCGGGATCGGCGCGCCGACCACGCTCTTGGTCTGGGTGCTGATCGCGATCACGCTGTTGCCGTCGAGGTTGACCGCGTACACCGTCTGCCCGTCGGGGGAGATCGCCAGCGTGTACGGGCCGCTGAACGGCCCGGTGGGGATCGTCGCCGTGACCCGGTTGGTCGCGGTGTCGATCACCGAGACGGCGTTGGCCTGCGTGTTCGCGACGTAGACCTCGCGGGCGAGCGCCGCCGGTGCCAGCGCGGCAACGGCGATCAGGGCCAGCGAGGCGGCAAGAACCAACCTCGCCGCGGGTGGCCGAGCGGCGAGCATCGCGGCAGTGTAGCCACTCATTCTCCAGCCACGTGCAGCTCCAGCGCGTGAATCTGGCGTTGCCCGTAGGAGCCTTTTTGGACCGGGCCAGCGGCGCTGATCAGGTCCCCGGGACCCGGCAACGGCCGCGGTCGCAGGCCGACGCGGACGTCGATCGCGGTCAGCCCCGGCAGGGTGATCCCCTGCTCATCGGCGATCACAAAATGGGCGTCGCCGTCGCCGTCGGGGTCGAAGCGCTCGACGTAGACGATCCGCCCTTCGGCGCTGCGGCATGCCGGGTGCCCGGGTGGGCAGTGCGAGGGCGCCAGGCTCGCGGAGGCGAGCAGGGTGGCGGTGACGACGGCGACGAAGGCGCTCACACCTGGCCAGGGTAGAAGCCGAGCCGGGCGAGCGGCTCGATCAGCTCCCGCTCCTCATAAGAGAGGTGCGAGCCGAGCGCGTCGGTCAGCAGGTCGAGGGCGTCCTGCAGCGGCCCGAACTCGCCCGGGTTGTTGATCATGTGGACGAGGGCGCGGTCGATCCCGTCGATCGCGTCGTGGATCGCCAGGTGCTCCTCGGTGAGCCGGTCGATCACCGGCGCCAGGTTCTCGTCGCGGCTGCGCAAGTAGGGGAAGACGGCCTCGTCCTCGACCCCGTGGTGCTGGGACACCGCCCGGCAGTAGCGGCTGCAGAAGGCGCCGGTGGTCCAGTCGTTCTGGCGCAGCGCCATCGCCCCGAGGGCCGAGCGGCCCTCGCCCGGGCTGCGGGCGCCGGAGCGGACCTGGGCGACGACATCGCGCAGCTCCCCCAGCTCGCGGCGCAAGTGGTCGTGGACGTCGATCAGGTGCTGCCCGGTCGCCCGGCCCTGCTCGGTGTAGGTGACGTCGGGGCCGGAGGGCGGCCGCTCGGGCCGGGTCGCCTCGTCCCACGGCAGCGGCGCGCCGACGCGCTCCCCCTCGGGGGTGGGGGCGACGCCGACGCGCTCGTACTCGGACTCCCTCGACATACTTGCCGAGGAAACTACTGCATCGGCCGCGCCGCCCTAGGAGCTCGCCCCCGAGTAGCGCAGCGACCCCGGCGTGTCGAGCTGCTCGCCGGTCTCCAGCAGGGTCTTGAGGCCGCAGAGGATCATCGGCCAGCCGCCGTACAGTTCGCTGTTGGCCTCGGCGCCGAGCTGGTCGTGGGTGACGCGCAGGCAGCAGGAGCTGCCGACCGGCTCGATCTCCCAGGTCACCCGCGAGGTCCCTTCGCGCTCGACCTCCTCGCTCCACAGCGCCGTGAAGCTCTGGACCAGGCGCCGCGGCGGGTCGACCTCGAGGTTCTCGCCCTTGGCGATGTTGATCACCCCGGGGACCGAGGCTTCGTAGCTGGACCCCTGGGTCCACTCCGATTTGGTCCCGACCCCGAAGCTGTACTTGGCCCGCATCTCCTCGCTGGTGATCGCCTCCCAGAGGCGCTCCGGCGTCGTCTTGATGTAGACCTCGAACACGGTCATGCTGCCGCGGTCGCCGACCACGGTGTAGGCGTCCTCACTCATCGTCTTCCTCCTCGATCTCTCGTTTGAGCTCGCTGAGCGCCGAGGCCCAGGGCTCCGCGTACTTGCTGACCCAGCGGTCGTGGACCAACCGGATCGGGACGGGGTTGAGGAAGTGGAGCTTTTCCCTCCCCCGCCGCTGGGTGGTGACCAGCCCGGCCTGCTCCAGCACCTTCAGGTGCTTCATCACGCCGAAGCGCGACATCGGCAGCCGCTCCTCCAAGGCACTGAGGCTCTGCCCGTCCTGGCGGAACAGCTCATCGAGCAGCTCCCTCCGGGTCGGGTCAGCCAACGCCTTGAACACCTCATCCATGCACGGGACTATAGGTGACCAATAAGTCACATGTCAAGTCGACTAGGCGGGAGGGGTGATCAGGGCCACCGGAAGCGCCAATCCGGCGGAGCGGCGCAGGGTGGCGATGCGGCGGCCGGGCTGGACCGCGTCGCGGACCTCGCTGGCGTTCTCGCCCATGCTGGCGACCGTGGACTCGATCTCGGGCGCGGTGAAGGCCAGGCCCCAGAAGAAGGCGGGACGGTCGGGGCCTCCCCCGCGCTCGATCGCCTCCGGCGGCTCCTGCACGACCTCGAGGATGACCGCGCCGAGGCGGAAGAAGGCTTGGCGCGGGGCGCCTGCCGGGGTCGGCTCCTCGCGGATTCGGCGCAGGTCGAGGCCCGCCGCCTCGAGTACCGCCACCGTGCGCTCCAGCGCCGGGGTGATCGCGACCACGTGGTCGAGCCCGGTGAGGCCGTTGGGATGCGCCGGCGCCGGCTCGGGCGCGGGCCGCTCCGAGCGCTCGGTCGCGAGCCCATCGAGGTCCACCCCGGCCCCGTCGCGCTCCGTCCCGTCGAGCTCGCGCAGCGACCACCCGACCAGGCCGCGGCCGGCGTCCCTGCCCACCAGCCGGATCCGGACCTCGCCGACGACGCAGACGTCGCCGTCGAGCTCGAACCCCAGTGCCGACCACGCCTCCGGCGCGTCGGCAACCCGCAGCTCGTCGATCGTCACCGCCATCGCCGAACCGTATGGCTCAGCCCAGCGGCTTGCCGCTGAGGACCGAGTTCGGCAGCTCGGCGACGACGTCGGAGCCCGGGCGCGCCTCGTCGTCGCGGCGCTTGATCAGCAGCCACTGCGGCTTCTCGCCCGGGCGGGTCCGCTGCAGCGCGAAGCCGCCGCGCAGCTTCTCCCCGTGCAGGACGAAGACCGCGTGCCCGCGCTCCAGTGCCTCCGGCCACGGCACCCGGCCGCCCTGCTCGTAGCTGCCGCGGTCCCAGACGATCACCCGGCCGCCGCCCTCGAGCTCGCCCTCGAAATCGTTGTGGGACATCTGGTGGTCCTCGACCTGGATCGCCATCCGTTTCACCGCCGGGTCCATCGCCGGCCCCTTCGGCACCGCCCAGGAGCGCATCATCCCGTCGACCTCCAGCCGCAGATCGAAGTGGTGCGCCCTCGCCTGGTGCTCCTGGACGACGAAGACGCCCGCGCTGACCCCGCGCACCGCGAACTGCTCGTGCCCCTCGACCTTGACGCTCTCGACCTCGACGTCCTCCACCTGGGCGCCGCGCGGCCCCTCGCGCAGGAACGCAAGCAGCGCCTCGACCGCGTCCTCCGGCCCCTCGACGTGGACCCGCACCGTCCCTTCCTCTTCGTTCCGCACCCAACCGAGCACGCCGAGCTCGCCCGCCCGCCGCACCGCAGCGTCCCGGAACCCGACCCCCTGCACCGCGCCCCGCACAACGACCCGCACCGCTGAACCATTCGCGCCCATCAACGGCAGCCTAGAGCGCGGCCGGGGCGACTTAGTCCCGCACGGGTGGGACTAAGTCGCCCCGCGCCCTACGCGGCGACCGGCTCGCGGCCCAGCGCCACGGCGGGCGGCGTGTACTCGAGGCCCTGGTCGTGGGCGACGGCCTCGTTGGTGACGCGGCCGGCGGCGACGTTGAGGCCGGCAGCGAGGCCGGGGTCGGCGGCGAGCGCCGCCTCGGCGCCTTCGTCGGCGAGGCGCAGAGCGAACGGGATCGTCGCGTTGGTGAGGGCGTTGGTCGAGGTGATCGGGACCGCGCCGGGCATGTTGGCGACGCAGTAATGGGTGATGCCGTCGACCTCGTAGGTGGGATCGGAGTGGGTCGTCGCCCGCGAGGTCTCGAAGCAGCCGCCCTGGTCGATCGAGACGTCGACGAGGACCGCGCGCTCCTTCATCAGCCCGAGCTGCTCGCGGCTGATCACGTGCGGGGCCTTGGCGCCCTTGACCAGCACGGCGCCGATCACCAGATCCATCTCCGGCAGTCGCTGCTCGATCTCCAGGGTCGAGGCGTAGCAAGTGGAGATGCGGCCGTCGAACGAGGTCTCGAGTTCGCGCAGACGGTCGATCGAGCGGTCGTAGACGAAGACGTCGGCGCCGAGCCCGACCGCGACCCGGGCCGCGTTCTCGCCGACCACGCCGCCGCCGATCACCATCACGTTGCCGGCGGCGACGCCGGGGACGCCGCCAAGCAGGAGGCCGCGGCCGCCGAGCGGCCGCTCCAGCATGAAGGCGCCGGCCTGGCTGGCGATCTTGCCGGCGACCTCGCTCATCGGCGCCAACAGCGGCAGCCGGCCGGCCGGGTCTGTGACGGTCTCATACGCGATGCAGGTGGCGCCGGACTCGACCAGGCCCGCCGTCAGCTCGGGGTCGGGCGCGAGGTGGAGGTAGGTGAAGAGCAGGTGGTCGGGGCGCAGCATCGCCACCTCGGGCGCCTGCGGCTCCTTCACCTTGACGATCATCTCCGCCTCGGCGAAGACGGCGGCGGCGTCGGGGGCGATCCGCGCCCCCTGCGCCACGTACTCGGCGTCGACAAAGGCCGAGCCCTCGCCGGCGCCGGCCTGGACCAGGACCTCGTGCCCGCGCGCGGTCAGCTCCCGCACGCCGGCCGGGGTCATCGCGACCCGGTACTCGTCTTTCTTGATCTCGGTTGGAACCCCGACGCGCATGAACAGCCACCTTTCCCAGAAGTTTGTGGGGGTGATTGTTCGCCTCTATCCCCTAAAGTCCAAGAGGAACGCGCGGATCTCCTCGAATCCACAGTCATGGACGCAATCGATGAAGAAATCCTCAGTCTGCTCGTCCGAAACGGAAGGGCCTCCTTCGCCAGTATCGGCGAGGCAGTCGGGCTCAGCCCGCACGGCGCCGCCGACCGCGTGCGCCGGCTCGAGCGCGACGGGGTGATCGACGGCTACGCCGCGCAGGTCCACCCCGGCGCCGTCGGCCGCGGCCTCGACGCCTTCATCGACGTCCGCCTCCTGCCCAGCACCGACCCCGAGGCCTTCGAGCGCCTGGTCGAGAAGCTGCCCGCGGTCCGCGACATGGCCTTCCTTACCGGCCGCTTCGACTACCAACTGCGCGTCGCCTGCCGCGACGCCGAAGACCTCGACCAAACCGTCCGCGCGATCCGCCGCGACGGCGGCGCCTCCTCAACCGAGACCCGCATCGTCATGCGCTCCGCCACCTTCCCCCGCCAGGCGTAGCGCCACACCATCCGGTGAGGTCGCACTTCATCCCGCTATGCGGGACAAAGTGCGACCTCACGGCGGCGGCGGGGGTCAGCCCGTGGCGGTGATCTCGCCTACCGGGCTCGGCTCGGTGCCGAGGACTTTTTTGGCGAGGGTGCCGTCGAGGGCGTCCGGCGGCAGGTCGGGGGACGAGAGCGACTTCACCTCGAAGAGGAACTGGGAGGCGGAGTCGACCAGCGCCTTGGTCTCTGCGTCGATCAGGAACGGGAAGCTGAGCTTCACGCCCGCCGGGTCGCCGCCCACGCTCGCCGGCCACTTCTTATAGAGAGCGTCGTGCATCGACTGCTCGGTGAAGCCCTCGGTCCGGCTGACGGCGATCTGGGCGATCTCGTCGGCGTTGGCCGGGTCGGCCAGGTACCGCTCGGCCACGAGCTCGGCTTTGAGCCAGCCCTCGACGACGTCGGGTCGCTCGTCGAGCAGGTCTTTCGACATCGCCAGGAAGGCCGAGGTGGTGAGGCCGGCGACCTCGCCGCTGGCGACGCGGCGCGCCAGCCCGTCCTCGATCAGCTTCGAGGCGTTCGGCTCCCAGACCGCGGCGGCGTCGATGTTGCCGCTCTCGAAGTCGGAGGTGATCAGGTCGTTCGTCTGGTTCAGGTAGGTGCCCGGCTCGACCCCGGCGGCGTCGAAGACGCCCTGGGCGACACGGTCGGCGCAGCTTCCCTGCGGGGTCGCAACCGTCTTGCCGTCGAGCCACTGCACGGCCTCCTCGGAGGACTTGAACTCGGGCGCGTCGGTGCTGACCAGGAGCACGCCGCACTGGTCGCTCGAGGTGCCGACGTTGGCGACGATGCGGATGTCGCCGACGTCGCGCTGGCTGGCCCCGACGATCGCCGGCATGTCGCCCAGGTAGCCGATCTGCTCCTTGCCGGCCAGCATCTGGCCGACGATGATCGAGCCCTGCAGGCCGACCTGGAAGTCGACGGTCGAGCCCTCGGGCAGGTAGTCCTTCCACAGTTCTTTCTCGCTCAGCACCAGGGCCGACCAGGCCTCTGAGTAGTAGGGCTGGTAGCCAACGGTGAGGTGCACGGGCTTACCCGTCTCGGCGAGGTCATCGCCCTCTGCCGAGGCACCGCACCCGGCGGCCGCCAAGGCGGCAAGCACAAGCAGCGCGGCGAAAGAGGCCAACTTCTTCATCTGTGTATCTCCTGTTCTTGTTGATCGGTGAATTGGCGCATCGCCTCGACGCGAAGCGCCTCCAGAGCCGTTTGCTTGATCTCGTGCGTGCGCGGGTCGCGCAGCACGGCGGTGCGCTGGCGCGGGCGCGGCAGCGGCACGTCGATGACCTGGCCGACCCGGGTGGGGGCAGCGGTCATGATCAGAAGTCGGTCGGCGAGCAGCACTGCCTCGTCGATGTCGGTGGTGATGAAGAGGGTCGCGGCGCTGCTCTCTTCGCAGAGCTCGGCCAGGTACTCCTGCATCAGGCCGCGGGTCATCGCGTCGAGCCCGCGGAAGGGCTCGTCGAGGATCATCGCCTCGGGCTCGTTGACCAGCGCCCGGGCCAGCTCCGCCCGCCGCTGCATGCCGCCGGAGAGCTGGGCCGGGTAGGCGGAGTCGAACCCCTCCAGCCCGACCCGGCGCAGCATCGCCTCGGCGACCTTGCGGGCCTCGCGGCCGCCGGACCCGCGGGAGCGCGGGCCCAGCATCACGTTCTCGGCCACGGTCATCCACGGCATCAGCGCCGACTCCTGGAAGACCATCAGCCGCTCCGGGCCGGGGCCGCGGACCGGCTTCTCCCCCAGCCGCACCTGCCCCGCGCTCGGCCGGTGGTAGCCGGCGGCGAGGAAGGCGATCGTGCTCTTGCCGCAGCCGGAGGGGCCGACCATCGCCGTCACCCGCCCCGGCTCCAGCGCGAAGGAGCACTTGGAGACGACCTCGCGCTTGCCGAGGCTCATGGTCACGTCCTCGAAGACGAGGGCGCCGGGCGCGGGCGCGCTCGGGCGGTTGCCGTTGCGCTCCCAGCGCCGCGGCAGTCTCAGCGTCGTGTTCACCGGGCCTCCTTCCAGGGCATCAGCCGGTCGCTCAGCACCCGGACCGCCACGCTGGAGGCGTAGCCGGCGACGCCGAGGCTGATCATGCAGACGATCACCTGGGCGATCGCGCCGCCCTGGTAGGCGTTCCAGAGCAGGAAACCGAGCCCGCCGCCGTCGCCGCCGCTGCCACCGCCGGAGATCAGCTCGGCCGCGACCACGACCTCCCAGGTGATCCCCATCCCGACCACGGCGCCGGTCGCAATCGAGGGCAGGGTCGCCGGCAGGATCACCCGCCGGTACACGGTCCAGGTCCCGGCCCCGAGCGAGCGCGCGACCAGCACGTGGCGGCGGTCGATCTGCTCGGCGCCGCCGACCACGTTGAGGACGACGGTGTAGAAGGCGCCCATGAAGATCACGAACTCGATCGAGAGGTTCTGGGTCGGCCAGAAGAGGATCGAGAGCGGGACCCAGGCCAGTGGCGGGATCGGCCGCAGGATCTCGAACGGCGGGAAGAGCAGCGCCTTGGCGCGTGGGTTGATCGCCAGCAAGAGGCCGAAGGGGACGCCGACCGCCATCGCCGCGGCGAAGCCCCAGAGCACCCGCTCGCCACTGGCGATCCAGCTCGACCAGTAGCCGCCGGAGCTGACCAGGTCGGCGAAGGAGCTCGCCACTTCGGCCGGGCCCGGCAGCACGCCGATGACCGGCGCGTCGACGCGCGCGCCCAGTTCCCAAAGCGCCAGGAAGGCGAGGACGCCGAACGCGCCGCGGAGGACGGCGCCGCGGCTCATGCGGCCTCCCGGTCGCCGGCGACGAAGGCGCGGTTGGCCTCGTCGTGGACCAGCGAAAGCACATCGGCGAGCAGCTCGTTGAAGCGGGCGCTGGCCCGCAGCCCGGCCTCGCGCGGGCGCGGCAGGTCGACCTCGATCGTCGCCTTGACCCGGCCCGGGCGGGCGCTCATCGCGGTCACCCGGCTGCCGAGGAAGACCGCCTCCTCGATGTCGTGGGTGATGAAGAGCACGGTCGGGCGCGCCCGGTCGTACAGCTCCAGCAGCGCCTCGTGCATGAGGTCGCGGGTGATCTGGTCCATGCCGCGGAACGGCTCGTCCAACAAGAGCACCCGCGGCTCGTTGACCAGCGCGCGGACGATCTCCACCCGCCGCTGCGCCCCGGAGGAGAGCTCCGCCGGGTAGCGGCCCTCGAGCCCGGCCAGGCCCGCCTGGGAAAGGCGCTCCCGGGCAAGGGAGCGGGCCTCGGCCCGGGAGCGGCGTCCCTGGATAACCGGCCCGTAGGTGACGTTGTCGAGCACGGTGCGCCAGGGGAAGAGGGTCGAGTGCTGGAAGACGACGACGCGGTCGGCGCCGGGCTCGGCCTGGCGCTCCGCCGTGCAGAGCGTCTCGCCGCCGAGCCGGATCACGCCGTCGTCGATCCCCTGGAAGCCGGCGACCGCGTTCAGCAGCGTCGTCTTGCCGCAGCCCGAGGGGCCGACGATCACGTGCAGCTCCTCCGGCGCGATCTCGATCGAGCAGGAGGCCAGTGCCAAGAGCTCGCCGCTCTGGCTGCGGTAGGACTTGGCGACGTCCTCGATCTGCAGCGAGGCCGCCTTCATGCCGCCACCGTCCGGCTGCGGTGCGGGGCAAGCCTGCCGGCGAGGGCGCCGATCCCGGCGCTGGTCGCGAAGCCGACGATGCCGAGGGTCAGCATCCCGATCACGATCGTCGGGTAGCGCACGGTCGCGTAGGAGGAGTTGATCAGGTAGCCGAGCCCGCTCTGCCCGGCGACCATCTCACCGGCGACCAGCGAGAACCAGGAGACGCCGATCGCGATCTTCATCCCGGTGGTCACGTAGGGAAGCGCCCCGGGCACGATCACCGTGCGCAGGACGTCGCGCGGCGAGGCGCCGAGCGAGCGGGCGGCACGGACCAGGTCGCGGTCGACCGACTGCACCCCGAGCAGCGTGTTCAGGGTCATCACGAAGAAGGCGGAGAGGAAGGTGAGGAAGATCACCGGCTGCTCGCCGCGCGGGAACATCAGGATCGCCAGCGGCACCCAGGCGAGGATCGGGATCGGGCGGAGCAGCTCCAGGACCGGGAAGGTGAGCTCGCGGAAGCGCCGCGACCACCCGATCGCCAGCCCCAACGGCACGCCCAGCACCACCGCGAGCACGAACGCCTCCAGCACCCGGCGCACGCTGACCCAGATGTCGGCGTAGTAGTTGTGGGTGAAGATCGAGGTGCCGTAGACCGGCTCGTGGCTGGTCCATTCGGTGAAGACTTCGCCCAGCGGCGGCAGTGAGCCGAAGCGCCCGTAGGCGAGCACGTCGACCGCCAGGTACCAGGCGCCGAGCAGCAGGGCACAACCGAGGAGTCCGAGGATCAGCCGTCGCATCGCTAGGCCTCCACCACGACCCGGCCGTCGTGCTCGGCGACCTCGTAGCTGCGCAGCCGCCGGCGCCGGTCGAAGAGGGCGCAGCCGCTGGCGAGGTCGTACTCGTAGCCATGCCAGGGGCACTTGAGGACCTCGCGGCCCTCGGCCAGCCGGTAGGTGCCCGGCCGCTCGCCCTCGACGTCGCTCAGCACCCGGCCGCCGGAGAGCAGCGCGCCCTGGTGCAGGCAGCGGCCGGCGACCGCGTGCAGCTTGCCGCTGGCGGAGCGGACGACGACGACGTCGCGCTCGCCGACGCGCACGTGCGCCAGCTCCCCCTCGCCGAGCTCCTCGACCGCGCAGACGTCGTGCCTCATGCCGGCACCCCCGCGGGCGCCGCCGCCTCGCGCGGCACCTGCGCGGCGATGCGCGGGAAGAGGTCGTAGGAGTTGTCGAAGAAGATCTTCCGCTTCAGGTCCTCGGAGAGCGCCGCCGGCAGCGCCCGCAGCGGCGAGTCGAAGTCCCAGTGCGGGTAGTCGGTGGAGAAGCAGACCAGCTCGTCGGACCCCATCTGGTCGATCAGCGTGGTCAGCTGCGGAGCGGTGAATTCCTCGATCGGCTGGGTCGCGAAGCGCATCTGCGCCCGCATTGCATCGCTCGGCATCCGCGTCAGCCACGGCACCTCGTGGCGCAGCTCGCGGTACTGCTGGTCGGCCCGCCACATCAGGTGCGGGACGTAGGAGAAGCCGCCCTCGACGAGGATCACCTTCAGCCCCTCGAAGCGGTCGAGAACGCCGTTGAAGACGATGCTGACCGCCTGCGACATGAAGACCTGGGAGACCAGGGTGTGCCACTCGATGAAGTAGCGGTGGCGGCCGAGCGCGGTCGGCGAGTTCTCCGAGTGGTGGATCGCGACGGCGAGCTCGTGGCGGGCGGCGGCCTCGAAGATCGGGTGGAAGCGCGGCGCCCCGAACGGCTCGGAGCCGCTGTAGAGCATCACTTGGACCATCTTCGGGTGCGCAGCCATGCGGTCGATCTCGCGCACCGCGCCCTCGACGTCCCAGGTGTTGACGTGGATCGAGCCGAAGAGGCGCTCGTCGCGCTCGATCCACTCCTGCACCTGCCAGTCGTTGTAGGCCGACATCAGCGCGGTCTTGAACTCGGGCCAGCCTTCCTCCAGCGAGGAGGTGTTGAGCCAGCCGGTGAGGACCGCGGCGACGACGTCGTACTCGTCGAGCAGTTGCTGGCGCAGGAAGCCGAGGTCGCTGCCGCCGTGGCGGACGCCGTCGGGCTTGGAGTCGAGCCGGTCGAGCCCGCCGGCGGTCGGCTGGCTGTAGGGCAGCAGGCGCTCGGGCTGCCAGTCGTAGTCGGTGATGTAGCGGTGCCAGATCGGGTCGAGGTGGGGCAGCAGATCCTCGAGCTCAGCCCGCTCGTGCACGTCGGCGTCAATGAAGCGCGTCATTTCTCTCTCTCGGATAGGGGTGGTCAGCTCGGACTCGGCGCTGCGCGCCTGCGTTCTCGCGTCGCGGCGGGGCGCGGCGCCAGCGCGGCACGGGCGATCGCCGCCGCGTGGTCGCGGATCTCGGTGATGCCGATCGCCTCCCACTCGACGCCCTTGCGCAGGCAGCCGACCAGGTGGAGGCGGGAAGAGGGGCGCCAGGAGGCGTCGATCAGAGCGCCGGCGCGGTCGACGTCGAGGCCGAGGCCGAGCTCGTCGGCGCGGGCGGCGCCGACGGCGAGCAGGCTGGTGAGCAGCGGCGGCGCCGAGCGGGCGACGTTGGCGCCGGCGCCGCTGCAGTTGATCACCCGGTCGACCTCGATCGCCTCGACACCGGCACCGGCGGCGGGCTTGAAGGTGACCCGGACGCGCGGCCCGGCGGGCTCGATCGCGAGGATCGAAGCGGCTTCGACGCTGAGGCGACCGCTGGCCCGCAGCGCCTCGAAGCCGTCGGCGACGCGCGGCGCCATGCGGAAGCGGTGGACGTCCCAGAGCCGCTGCCACTCGGCCAGGAAGCGGCGTTTCTCGGAGAGGCGCAGGCCGCGCCAGATCCGCGGCGTGTCGTGGCGCATCGAGTCGATCGCGTCGCGCCAGTCGCCGCCGAGCGCGGCGGCGCGGCCGGACTGCTCCAGCAGCGCCATCGCGATCGGCTCCAGCCGGTCGGCGTCCTCGGGGACCGGGAAGGCGCCGAGGCTGGTCAGGTCGGGACGGTGGCGGCGCGGCACCAGGCCGTTGCGGGAGAGCGCCCGGATGCTGGGGCCGCCGCCCGCGGCGCCGAGGCTGAGGGCGACGTCGACCATGGTCAGGCCGGTGCCGATGACGATGACCGAGTCGTCGCCGGAGGCGGCGCGCAGGGCGCCAGGCGCCCAGGGGTTGGGGACGTAGGCACCGGCGGCACGGATCTCATCGGCGACCGGGACCGGGTCGGCGGCCGCGAGCGGCCCGACCGCGAGCACGGCCTGGTCGGCGTGGATGCGCTCGCCGCCGGCAAGCTCGATCTCGACCCCGCCGCTCGGGGGCTCGGCCAGCGCGACCGCCTCGCCCTGCACGCGCTCGAGCTGGACCAGCGGCCCGCCTTCGAGCTCGGTGCGATCGAGCAGCTCGCGCAGGTACTGGCCGAAGAGGTGGCGGGGGACGAAGTCCTCCGGGGCGACGTCGTGGCCGGCCCTGCCCAGCCAGCGGTGGAAGTGCTCGGGGTCGCCGGAGATCCCGCCCATCCGGATCGCCGGCACGTTCAGCAGGTGCAGCGGATCCTCGGTCCCGTAGGCGACCCCCGGCCCGAACTCGCCCTCGCGGTCGATCAGCACCACCTCGAGGCCCGCCTCCCCTGTCGCCCGCATCAGGTGGACGGCGCTGAGGGTGCCGGCCGCGCCGCCGCCGATGACGGCGACGCGGCGGACTGCCTGCCCAAAGTCGATCGAGTTGGTCATGAATGCGAAACGCATGATTAGCGGGGCTTCCTCTGCCGTCAAATAGGGATCGCCGACCCCCTGATAGGTTTTACTACTTACTTGGTCAACAATGTATAGATAGGGAGGGATAAGCCCGCAGATGCGAACCGAACAGCTCGAATACATGGCCACAGTCGCCCGCCTCGGCTCCTTCCGCCGCGCCGCCGAGGAGCTCCATATCTCCCAGCCGGCGCTGAGCGAGTCGGTCCGCAAGCTCGAAGGCGAACTCGGCGTCCGCGTGCTCGACCGCGGCCGCTCCGGGACGACGACGACCGAGGAGGGACACCAGCTCCTCCCCCACCTGCTCGAGGTGCTGGAGGCGGTCGACCGCCTGCGCCGGGCGGCCGGCGCCAGTCACCCCCGCGCCCGCGTGGTCAGCGTCGGCACCGTCACCGCGGCGATGGCGCCCCTGCTCTCGCCGACGATCCGCGCCTTCCGCGACGCCAACGCCGGCGCCCAGGTCGAGGTCGTGACCGCCCAGCAGGAGGAGATCCACCGCGAGCTGCGCGGCGGCGGGCTCGACCTCGGCCTCGTCAACTACCTCGACGACGAGCCGCTGCCGGCCGACCTCGAGTCGACCGAGCTGCTGCGCGGCCGCCCGGTCGTCTGCGTCGGCGTCGACAGCCCGCTGGCGGCGAAGGAGTCGGTCTGCGCCGCCGACCTCGCCGACGAATCACTGATCGGGATGCGCTCCGGCTACGTCATGCACCGCTACGTCGAGCGCCTCTTCGGCGGCGAGAGCCCCTCCTATTCCTACTCGGCCGACGGCGCCGAGATGGGCAAGCTGATGGTCGCCGAGGGCCTCGGCGCCGCCGTCCTCCCCGACTACAGCGTCGCCGGCGACCCCCTCGAGCAACGCGGCGCGATCACATACCGCCCGCTCGAAGGCATCGAGACCGACGTCCTGCTGGCGATCCAGCGCCGCGGCCCCAGCGCCACCCCCGGCCTAGCCCCCCAACTGCACGAGCTCTTCGTCGACCACGCCCGCGACTTCATGCTGGCGCGAGCGGCCGCATAAGTTCCGCTCCCGCGGGTAGTTGAGAAGCACTACGTCCGTTCAGAAGGCGCCGGGTCGGCCACCACACCGCCCTGGCGCCTTTACGTTGTGGGGGTGACGCCGGCCCGCAACCGCGTGACCCCGATGGGCGAGATCGTGGCGATCCCGCTGCGGGGGGCCTGGGGAGGGAACCGGGGGATCCTCCATCGCGACAGGGAGATCGTTCGCTTCCACGCCAGCGACCTCTGGATCGTCTGCGAGCTGGAGTTCCGCGGCCGCTGGCGCAAGCAGTGGCAGCCGCACCAGTTCACCTGGCTCTACTTCCACGACGAGGCGGTCGCGCTGGCGGCGGGACACCGTCCTTGCGCCGAGTGCCGGCGTGCCAGCTACGACGCCTACCGCGCCGCCTGGGTCGAGGGACTCGGTGTGGCCGCGCCTTCGGCGAAGGAGATCAACCGGCAGCTGCACGGCGAGCGGATCTTCCGCGGCAGCCACCGACGGCGGCTGCACCGAATGCCCTGGGCAGAGCTGCCGGACGGCGCCTTTGTCCTCCTCGACGACTCGCCCGCGCTGGTTCTCGGCGACCGGCTCAGCGAGTGGACGACCACCGGGTACCGCGGCTCCCACCCGCGCCCGACCCGCGGCGACGCAACCGTGATCACTCCCCCCTCCTCGGTCGCCGCGCTGGCCGCCGGCTACCCGGTCCAGATCGACGGCGGCGTGTCGACTTAATCGGCTATACGCCGACTAAGTCGACACTCGCCCCCAACTCAGGCGTCGCGCGGCGCAGGCGTCGCCGTCGAGCGCAGAGCGCCGGCGCAGGCACAGACGACGAGGGCGATCGCGAGTAACTCGGTCGCCGAGAGGTCTTGGGAGAGGGCGATGAAGCCGACAGTCGCGGCGACCGCGGGCTCGAGGCTCATCAGCACGCCGAAGACCGCGTTCGGCAACCGCCGCAGCGCTTCCAGCTCGAGCACGTAGGGGATCGACGAGCAGAGCAGGCCGACGGCGAGGCCGATCGCGAGGTTGGCGGGCTCCAGCAGCTCCACTCCCCCCTGCACGAGCCCGAAGGGGGCGACAATCGGCAGCGCGATCAGGCTGGCGAGGGCGAGGCCGCCGAGGCCCGGGTGGCTGCTGCCGACCCGGGCGCTCTGGAGGATGTAGAGGGCCCAGAAGCCGCCGGCGGCCAGCGCCAGCGCCGCCCCGAACGCGTCGATCCCATCAGTGCCGCCGTCAGAGAGCAGCAGAATCCCGGCCGCCGCCAGCGCTACCCAGAGCAGGTCCCGCCGCCGGTGCGAGGCGAAGACGGCGACGCCGAGCGGGCCAACGAACTCGAGCGTGACGGTGACGCCGAGTGGCAGCCGGTCCAAGGCCGCGAAAAAGCAGAGGGTCATCCCGGCCAGGGCGAGCCCAAACAGGGCGACGTCCCGCAGCGGCCGCCCCCGCGTCGCCCCCAGGCTGCCGCGGGCAAAAGCGAGCAGGACAAGCGTTCCGAAAGCGGAGCGGAGCAGAACCGCGCCGAACGGGCCAACCGAGTCGAAGATCGAAGTCGAGAGCGCCGCCCCGCACTGGACCGAGACGATCGAGCCGATCGTCATGGCCACGGCGACGCGGGTGCCCTCGCCCGCGGGCCGGGTCACGAGAACCTCAGAGCAGCGTGGTCTGGCCGCTCGCCCGTTTCGGGGCAGGTGCCCACCCGGCCTCGCTGCCGCTCTCGAGGTCGAGCAGGATCCGCTTGCGCTCGAGGCCGCCGAAGTAGCCGGTCAGGGAGCCGTCGGCGCCGATCACCCGGTGGCAGGGGACGACGACTGGGATCGGATTGCTGCCGATCGCGGCACCGACCTCCCGCGGCCGCTCGTACTCCTCCACCCCCGCTCCATATAGAGAGGGATCGACCGCCGCGGCGATCTCGCCGTAGGTGGTCGTCTCCCCGTAGGGGATCTCCCACAGCAGGCGCCAGACCGCCAACTGCAGCGGCGTGCCGCTCGGGTCGAGCTCCAGCCCGAAGGCCCGTCGCTCGCCGGCGAAATACTCCGCCAGTTGCCCGGCGGCGTCCTCCAGCGGCCGCTGCTCCTCCGCGGCGAGCCGCGGGACGTGACCGGCGAAGTGAATCGCCGTCACGCCCCGTGCTCCCGCGACAACAGTCAGCGCCCCGATCGGGCTCTCGCAAGTCGTCCAGGCGGCGGTTCGCATACCTATAGGTAAACGACCGCCCCGGTCGAAACGTGAGATCCCCGGGCGCCGTGGTCAGCTCCCTTCCCAGACGATCGGGTCCTCGTAGTAGGGGGAGAGCTCGTCCGCCTCGTTCGGACCGTTGTCCCACTTGATGCTCTCGATCGCGATGCCTTCCGGCAGCAGGTAGATGCGGCACGACTCGTAGCTTTCCCCAGCTTTGAATGGGACCGGCACCGGTTCGTCGCTGCACGGTTCGAACTCGCCGATGATCGCGGTCGGGACCTGCTGCTCGTCGTCGGCGTCGAAGGCGGTGAACTCGAAGTCGGGATCGTTGCTGGTCGAGGTGCCCGGAACGTCGCCGACCGCTTCGAGGCGGAAATTGACGTAGTAGGGGATGTTGTCTTCGTCGTCGGCTTCGAGTCCGATGCCGTCGAAGTCCTCGATCGAGCCTTCTTCGATCGACTCCACGGTCACCTTCAGCTCGTCGCCTTCGGTCGCCTCCAGGGTCGCCTTCGACGGCGGCACCCAGGAGACGGTCGCCTCGGTGCCGAGTTTGAGGGTCGTCCCGGGGGGCGTCAGGCCAGCGCCGCTGGAGGTCGGTTCGCTGCCGCTGGTCTCCTCCGCGGGTGCGCTCGTCGCCGACGATGAATCGCCGTCGTCGGAACCGCCGCCGCAGGCGGTGAGGAAAAGTGCGAAAGCCGCGGCAGCGAGCAGCGCCGCGATCCGTCTTTGGTTCATCCAGCTCTCCTTCATGCCCAGCGCATCGCGGGCCTTGTGTGCAGGTCTCTGCGTACAGACCGCGCTGGCCTGATTCCCTTCCCAACAATTCCAGCTTCGCCCGTTAGGGTGCCCTAATTGTGAAGCCGGACGATCCCGCCAGCCGCGGCGCCGAGGGCGCCATCAACCACCTCAACGAGCTCGCCCACCAGGCCCGCGCGGTTCTCGCCGGTGAGTCACCGGCGTCGGCCTGAGCGCCTCGCCAGTCTCTCTTAGGCTACCCTAATTCGATAGACGAATTAGGGTGCCCTAACGCCTAACGCACCGGGGCGCCTCCACCGAAAGGAGCGGGGCCTTGAAGATCGTGATGAACGTCGTCCAGGTGCATGAGGAGCGCAGGGAGGCGTTCGAGCGGGCGTTTCTCGAGCGGGAGAGCCACGTCCATGAGGCCGAGGGCTTTGCCGGCTTCGAGTTGCTGCGGCGCGGCAACGGCGAGTACATCGTCCTCACCCGCTGGCAGAGCGACGACGCCTTCAAGGCCTGGGTCAACAGCGAGAGCTTCAAACGCAGCCACCGCCACGCCGACGGCGAACTCGCCCACGGCAGCGAGCTGCGCAGTTACGACGTGATCGACGCGCGGGTGCCCGCGTGAGGCGTCTGCTCAGCCTCGCCCTGGTGCTGGCGGCGCTCTGCCTGCCGGCGGCGAGCAAGGCGGCGGCGCCGGAGCGAGTCGTCGCCCTGACGCCGTTCGCCGCCAATACCCTGGCCAAACTCGGCGTCACCCCGATCGGGATCGGCGAAACGCTGGGCGGCAACGAACGCTTCTCGCCGAAACTGAAGGGCGTCCCGACCCTGCCCCTCTCGCACCCGAACGGGCCCAACCTCGAGCAGTTGGCCTCGATGGACCCCGACCTCGTCTTCTCCTCCCGCACCTGGGCGAAGGGCAACCAGGCGATGCAGCGGCTCGGCATCGACGTCGTCCTGCTCGACCCGCGCTCGATCCGGGAGGCGCTCGCCGACACTTTCGAAATCGGCACGATCGTCGGCCGCCGCCAGTACTCCCGCGACCTGGTGCGCTCGATGCGCGAGCGGGTGGCCGCGGCGAGCAAGGGGATCACCAAGCACCCGAAGGTGATGCTGATCCTCGGCGTCGGCCGCACGCCCTTCGCCTTCCTGCCCAACAGTTGGGGCGGCGACATCGTCACCAAAGCGGGCGGCGAACTGCTGACCGCGGGCGTCAGCTCCAGCTCCGGCTTCGAGCGGATCTCCGACGAAGTCGTCGTCGCCGAGGACCCGGACGTGATCATCGCCGTCCCCCACGCCAACGCCGACGACATCCCCAGCCTGACCGACTACCTGCGCAACAACCCCGCCTGGGCGAGCACCACGGCGGCGAAGACGGGCCGCGTCCACGTCTCAGTCGACAACTCGCTGCTGCAGGCCGGAACCGACATCGCCGGCACGATCCGCAAGGTTCGGCGCCTATATCTAGAGAACTGAGCACCGTTGGCCCGCCGCTCCCTGGTCTTCGCCGCGCTGCTGGTCGCACTCGCCCTCGCCACGATCGCTTCGTTGGCGCTGGGCGCGGTGCGGATCCCGGCGGTGGAGGTGATCGACATCCTGCTCGGCAAGGGGGACGGCGGGCCCAACCGGCAGATCGTCGAGAGCCTGCGGCTGCCGCGCACGGTCGAGGCGCTGGTGATCGGCGCCGCGCTCGGGATCGCCGGCGCGATCCTGCAGGGAGCGCTGGCCAACCCGCTCGCCTCGCCCGACGTGATCGGGGTCACCGGCGGGGCCGGCTTCGGCGCGATCCTGATCATCATCCTCTTCCCCGGCTCGATCGCGCTGCTGCCGATCGGGGCGCTGTTCTTCGGGCTGCTGGCGGCGACGCTGGTCTTCGCCTTCGCCTGGTCGGGGCGCAACCGGGGGAGCGCGGGGAAGGTGATCCTGGCGGGGATCGCGATGTTGTCGCTGTTCACGGCGGGGACGACTGGGTTGCTTGCCGCTTACCCGGAGCGGGCGCCTTCGGCGATCTTCTTTATTGCGGGGGGGCTCAGTTCGAGTGGGTGGGAGGAGATGGAGACGATCTGGCCTTACTTCGCGGTGGGGTTCGTTTTTGCCGGGATCCTGATTCGGCCGTTGGATCGGTTGGCGTTGGGGGACGATGTTGCGGCTTCGCTGGGGTCGCGGCCGCAGTTGATTCGGCTTGGGGCGGGGGTTGCGGCGGCGCTGCTGGCGGCGGCTTCGGCGGCGATTGCTGGGTTGCTTGGGTTCCTTGGGTTGGTGGTTCCGCATGTGGTTCGGATGGCTGGGGGGAGCTCCAGCAATACGTTCGTGGTGCCGGCGTCGGCACTTGGCGGGGCCGCGTTGCTGGCGGCTGGGGACACGTTGGCGCGGACGTTGCGGGCGCCGATCGAAATGCCGGTGGGGCCGTTCATGGTGGTCCTCGGGGTGCCGTTGTTTCTCTGGTTGCTCAGGAAGGCCGTCTGATGACTGCCAAGGGTCAACAGCGGGAGGGGAGGGGGTGCCTCCGTCGGACGCATGGCCCTATGGGCATTGCTGCAGGTCCGCCGGAGGCACCCCCTCCCCTCCCGCTGGCGGCGCATGGAGTTCAGGTGGAGATCGGAGGTGCTCAGATCCTGCGGGGGGCCGATCTCGAGTTGAAGAGCGGAGAGCTCGTGGCGGTGGTGGGCCCCAATGGGGCTGGGAAGTCCACGCTGGTTCGGGCTGTTTCGGGGCTGCAGCGGGTCAGTGAGGGCAGTGTCTGCTGGTGGGGCGAAGAGCTTGGGACGCTGAAGGGGCGGGAACTGGCGCGGATGCGCGCATTTGTGCCGCAGCGGATGCCGGTGCCTGCCGGGGTCACGGTGCGGGAAGCCGTGACGATTGGTCGTTCCTCGCATTTGCGGCCGTTGGGCCGGGTGACCGGCGCTGACCGCGAGGCGGTTGAGGCAGCGATTGCTCGGGCCGGGGTTGAGCGGTTCGGTGAGCGGGCGCTGACGACGCTCTCCGGCGGTGAGCTGCAGCGGGTCCAGATTGCGATCGGGCTTGCGCAGGTGGCACCGGTGCTGATTGCGGATGAGCCGACCTCGCAGCTCGACCTCGGTGCGACGGTCGGGGTCGCTGGGTTGCTGCGAAGCCTGGTCAGTGACGGGCTGACTGTGCTGTTGGTGGTCCACGATCTCGCCCTGGCGCTGGCGGTGGCCGACACCGTGGTGGTCGTCTCTGAAGGGCGGACCGTTGCGACCGGTCCGCCAACGGACGTCCTCACCCCGGAGCGGCTGGCTGAGGTCTGGGGAGCCGATGCGCGGCTCAGTGAGCACGAGGGGCGGACTGCGTTGCACGTTGCGTGGGTTCCGGAGGTGGCAATGGGAACCAGTGGGTCCTCTTAATTCCTACTTTGTTAGTGTGGATTTATTAGGGTGCCCTAATACAGGCACTGTAGAGCGAGCGAGGAGACCTTTCGAGAATGAGTCCCCAGGAATCGAGAAGGAAGAGGTTGGTGACCGGGCTGCTGGCGCTTGGTGCCGCGGCCGCTACGAGCGTGGCGATGGTGGCTCCTGCCGGCGCCGCTGTCGGCAGCGGCGAGGCGGCGATCGTTGTTGGGCAGGGCAAAGGGCGCACCCTCAGCGGCCAGGGCGTGAAGCTCGTGGCCGGCGCGGGCGCCGGAAGCCAGGGTCGCAAGCTGACGCTGCCGATCGGCGAGCTCAACCCCGGCGCGCAACCGTCGGCGACCAGCAGCGCCAGCCTCGCCTTCAAGCAGGGCAAAAAGAAGCTGGCGCTGAGCGGCATCCGCTTCGACCTCGGCGCCGGCACCCTGGTCGGCAAGCTCGGCGGCAAAGAGATCGCCGTCTTCCAGCTCGGCGCCGCGCCGAGCATCGACAGCCTCGCCGGCTCGATCGCGCTCAGCGGCGGCAAGCTGCGGCTGACCGCCGAGGCGGCGACCGCGCTGGAGAAGAAGTTCGATCTCGAGCAGCCGCTGGTGCGCAAAGGCGTCGGTTCGGTCTGGCTCGCGGCGCAGGCCGCCCCCACCCACGCCGCCCCGCGGGCGATCGTCTCCGGCGGTCTCGACTGGGGCTTCCTCACCTCATGGCGCGAATACGTCTACAAAGAACTCGGCCCGAAAACCGTCGGCTCGATCACGACCGAAGGCGGCGCCACGACCAACGGCAACCCCGCCCTGGCCGGCTCCTTCTTCGCCTTCCCGGCCTCCGGCGGCAGCTTCGAGCAGGGCTTGTACGGAGCGAGCGACAGGCTGAAGCTGAACACGCAGGGCAGCGTCAAGTTCGCCAAGCCCGGCCACTGCATCATCGAAATCAAGCTCAGCAACGTCGTCGTCGACCTCGGGGCCAGCGCCTCGATCGTCGCCGACCTGACCTACGACATCGACCAGTTCAACGGCATGGGCTGCACCGACCAGCCGCCCGTCTCCGCTCCGGGCACGACGATCGCGACGCTCGGCGCCGTCGCGCCGGTCACCTCCGGCAACGCCGTCTCCTGGACCGGCGCGCCGGCGACGCTGACCGGCGCCGCGGCGACGCCGTTCGCGCCGCAGTACAAAGCGGGACAGGAGCTCGACCCGGTGACGATCTCGATCGGCCTCGGATGAGCGGGACCGTGACGACTCGGCTCGGCGGGATCGCGACGGCGGCGGCAGTTGCCGCCGTCGTCGCGGCCCTCCTGCCCACCGCCGCGCTCGGCGCTGCCGATACCACGACCCTGAAGCTGGACGGCGCCGCGGCCAAGGCCCTGCGCGCGCAGGGCGTGCGGATCGTCGCGGTCAAGCCGGCCAAGGGAGGCGCCGCGCGGGTCACCCTGCCGATCGCCACCGGGCTCGCCGGCGACACCACCACGCTGCTGCGCCACCGCGGCGCGATCTCGTTGCAGACCGCGGACGGCAAGAGACTGCGCCTGACGAAGCTGAGCCTCGTCCTCGGCCGCGAGCCGCGGCTGACCGCCGAGCTCGGCGGCACCGACACCGACCTCTTCCGCGTCCTCCGCGGCGGTCGCCGCGACGTCGACCCGGCCAGCGGCCGCGTCGCCCTCGGCGGCCTGCCGCTGAAGCTGACCGCGGCGGCAGCGAACAGGATCAGGCAGCGCCTGGGGCTGGACCAGTTGCGCCCGGGCCGCTTCGCGACGCTCTCCTCCAGCGCCACCGGCCTTGCCGCCGGCGGGCCCGGCGGCAAAGCACCGGCCACGCAGGCCGCGCGCGGCTGCCCGCTGCCGAGCGGCGCCGGGCCGGCACCAACCGATCCGCTTCCTGTTGCGACGCCGCCCGCCACCGCGACCGCGGTCACCAGCGCCACGATCGACTGGCAGGTGCGCGAGTCCTTCATCCGCTACATCGGCAGCGGCGAGGGCACCAGCGTCTCCGGTGGCGCTACCGCGGACCCGCCGGTGCAACTGCAGGGCACCTCGGCGGCGCTCAGCTACGGCTTCCACTTCCCCTTCGCCAGCGGCTGGCACGACTCGGGCGCCAACCCGGCCGACCCGGCCGACGACAGCGCCCTGCTGCGCTTCGGCGGCGCCGTCCGCTTCCTCTACAGCGGCCACGGCATCGACCTGAGCACGGCGGAACCGGAAATAGAGATCGCCGGCCCGAACTCGCGGGCGATCTTCTCGATCTCCGAGTCCGGCGGAGCGCCGGGGCGGCAGGTACTTGTCAATCTCGACCTCTCCCGCGCCGCCGCGATCTCCGTCAGCGGCAACACCTACACCTACGAACGGGTCCCGGGAGCGATCCCGGCCGGCACCGCCGCCTCCACCTTCGCCGGCTTCTATGCCCCCGGAACCGACTTCGGATGCGCCACGGTCTCCTTCGCAACGGGCTGATCGCGGCGGCGACCGCGGTCCTGGCGCTGGCCTCCCCCTGGGCGGCCGGCGCGCGGGCCGACGCCGCCCAGGCGACCGTCGTCTCCCCCGGCGGCGCCCAACGGACGCTCTCGCTCGACGCGCTCGCCGGCTCAGAGGACGTGATCGGGCGCGCCTACGCGCTGCGCTCGGCCGCGGGCGAGAGCGCGCAGACGCTGACCGGCTTCTCGCTGGCGGCGATCCTCGCGGCCGCCGGCGCCGACCCCTACGGCTTCTCCTACCTCGAAGTCCAGCGCCCGGCCGGCGGCGCCGTCCTGCTCAGCCGCGACCAGGCACTCGACGCCGGCGCTTTCGCCGACGGCCCGCCGGTGGTCTACGCGACCGCCGCCGGAACCGGCTTCCTGCGGCCGAGCGGGGGCGCCGAGGACCTCAATGCCGACGACTCCTTCGAGGCGCCGCAGGGGATCTCCGTGGTGCTGCGCAAAGGCTCGCGGCTGCTGGTGCGGGCGCGGGCATCGACTCTGCGGACTAAGCCCGGGGAGCCGGTCGAGTTCAGCGCCGTGGTCGAACGCGCCGGCTCCGGCGAGCAGCTCACCTACTCCTGGTACTTCGACGACGGCCACTCCGCGTCGAGCCCGGAGGCGCGCCACGCCTTCGCCAAGCCGGGCAGCTACGACGTCGTGCTCGGCGTCACCAGCGGTGGCGACGACGCCGGCGCCTCGGCGGTGGTGAGGATCCAGGTCGGCGCCGCGTCCGCCGGCCCCGACCGCAAGGGCGGCGGCCGCAACGAGACCGCCGGCGCGCCGGACCACGGCAGCGCCAGCGGCCCTCCGGCCGAAGGCGGCCCGGCCCCCGTCCCGGCTCCCGCCCCTGAACCCGCGAGCGTCCCGCCGCCCGCCGCGCCCCAGCCCGAGCGCAAGGACCCGCCCGAGCCGGCGCCGGAGCCGTCCGGACAGCGAGTCGCCGGCCGCCTGGTCAACGCCACCGCCACCAGCGCCCCGCCCACGTCGAAGCCCGCGGCCGCCCGCCGCGGCCAAATCAGCGACGACAACGGCGGTGGCGGCGTGCCCGATGCCGCCTGGGGCATCCTCGCCACGCTCGGCCTGCTCGGGGCCGGCGCCCTCGCCGAGGCCGGCGGCCTTGCCCGGCTCTGGCCACGGGGGCGCGCCGCATGATCGAGCAGCTCCTCTATGACGTCTCGGAAGCGCTGCGGGTGCCGGTCCTGGTCCTCGCCCTCATCGCCCTGGCGGTCGTCATCGTCGAAGCCGGGGCGCTGCTGGTGGAGCTGCGGCGGCGGCGCTATCGCAACCTGCCGGGCCTCGAGCGCGCGGTCGAGGAATGCCGCGGTCGCCTCGCCGCGGGCGCGCCGGCCGAGGCGCTGGCGGCCCTCCTCCCCTTCGCCTGGAACCGGCAGATGGAGAACGCCTTCGTCGGGATCGTCGAGCAGTGCGGCGGCGTGCAGAGCGAGACCCGGATCGCCAAGCGCCTGGCCGAGTACGACTACCTCTCGCTGCGCCGGCTCGAGCGCACCCGGATCCTCGTCCGCATGGGCCCCGCGCTCGGCCTGATGGGCACCCTGATCCCGCTCTCCCCCGCGCTCGCCGGCCTCGCCGACGGCGACGTCGCCGCGCTGACCGAGAACCTCCGGGTCGCCTTCAGCGTCACCGTCGCCGGCCTGATGATCGGCGCCTTCGCCTTCGCGATCTCGCTGGTCCGCGACCGCCTCTACGCCCAGGACTACTCCGACGTCGAGTACGTCGCCGCCAGCCTCACCGGCCCCGCCACCAACAGCGCCCCCGTCCCCCACGCCCACTGGGCGGTGGCGCCGTGAAGGTCACGCCCCACGCCCGCAGCCGCGACGACCGCGCCGGCGACCCGCTCGACGGCCTCGTCAACCTCTTCGACCTCGGGATCGTGCTCTCGGTCGCCTTCCTGCTCGCCGCCCTCTCCTCCCTCAACCTGACTTCGACCCTGACCGGGAAAGCGGAGGAGCGGCCGCAGAAGGGCCGCCCCGCCGACAGCGTCGTCGCCAATCGCGACCAGCGGGTCAAGCAGCTAGAGCTGCGCCCCGGGCAGCGGGTGGTCGGCCGCGGCGAACCCGTCGGCACCCTCTACCGCCTCGACGACGGCAGGACCGTGATCGTCAAAGAGAAGCCGCCGCGCGGCGAGTAACCCCGCCGCGCGGCTCCCAGCTACTTCGGCTGCGGCACGATCCGGATGTAGGGGCGGGGCTCCTCCCAGCCATCCGGGTAGATCTCTTTCGCCTGGTCGTTGGAGACCGAGCCGGCGATGATCACGTCGTCGCCCTGCTGCCACTGCGCCGGCGTCGCCACTTTGTGGTTCGCCGTGAGTTGCAGCGAGTCGATCACGCGCAGGACCTCGTCGAAGTTGCGCCCGGTGGTCATCGGGTAGACGAGGATGAGTTTGATTTTCTTGTCGGGCCCGATCACGAAAACGTTGCGGACCGTCTGGTTGTCGGCCGGAGTGCGGTCGCCGGGATCGCCGGAGACGTCGGCCGGCAACATCTCGTAGAGCTTGGAGACCTTGAAGTCGGCGTCGCTGATGATCGGGTAGTTCGGCGCCGTGCCCTGGGTCGCCTCGATGTCCTTCGCCCACTCCTCGTGTTTGTCGAGCGGGTCGACGGAGAGCCCGATCACTTTCACGTTCCGGCTCTTGAAGTCCGGCTCGATTTTCGCCATGTAGCCGAGCTCGGTCGTGCAGACCGGGGTGAAGTCCTT
>DASUZL010000020.1:0-56503 GCA_036376895.1 Solirubrobacterales bacterium | reverse complement strand
AGATGGTCAAGGTCGTCCACGGAGTCGCCGAGGAGGGCCGGATCGCGATCCGCAACATCCGCCGCGACACGATGCAGGACCTGCGCGACCTGAAGAAGGAGGGCGAAGCCGGCGAGGACGACGAGCGTCGCGCCGAGGCGGCCCTGCAGAAGCAGACCGACGGGGCGATCGCCGAGATCGATTCGGCCCTGGAGGGCAAGGAACAAGAGATTCTCGAGGTGTGAGCGCCTCCGCGCGGTACGTCGCGATCATCACCGACGGCAACGGGCGCTGGGCCGAGCAGCGCGGCCTTCCCACGGTGGAGGGGCACCGCGCCGGCGCCGACACGGTGAAGGCGCGCCTGCGGGACGCGGTCGAGCTCGGGGTAAAGGAGCTGACCGTCTTCTCGTTCTCGACCGAGAACTGGACCCGGCCCTCCGAGGAGGTCGAGGGGCTGATGCGGATGATGGGCGAGCGGATCGCCAACGAGACGCCCGAGCTCGACGCCGAGGGCGTGCGGATGCGCTTCGTCGGGCGCCGCGAGGGCATTCCCCAGCAGCTGGTCGAGCGCATGGAGTGGGCGGAAGAGACAACCGCGGGCAACGACCGGATCGTCTTCTTCGTCGCCTTCAACTACGGCGGCAGGGCGGAGATCGTCGACGCGGCGCGAAGCTTCCAAGGGGGCTCCGAGGAGGAGTTCCGAAGCCACCTCTACGCGCCCGAGATGCACGATCCCGACCTCCTGATCCGAACCAGCGGCGAGCACCGCGTCTCCAACTACCTGCTCTGGCAGTGCGCCTACTCGGAGCTGGTCTTCCGCGACGAGCTCTGGCCCGAATTCGACCGCGCCGCCTTCGAGGCGTCGCTGGGCGAGTACACGAACCGGCAGCGGCGCTTCGGAGCGCGCACGTGACCATGGAAATCTTCAACGACGAGGACTTCGAGCCGGATCCCCAGCCGACGCCGAAACCGCCGCGGGAGCCGCGGCCGAAGAAACGGCGCGGCCCGCGCGGCGAGACGGTCAAACGGATCGTCGTGGCGCTGCCCTGGATCGCTTTCGCGATCGCGATCGTGGTCGCCGGCGGGATCGTCTTCGCTGCGGCGATGCTGGCGATCGGCGCCCTCTGCCTGCGCGAGTACCTGACCATGACCGAGGACGCGCGGCCGATCCCGATCCCCGCCTACGCCGCCGTCGCCGGCCTGATCGTCGCCGCCCACTTCGGAACTTCCTTCAACGTACTGATGGTCCTGGCGGCCGCCTTCCCGCTGCTCTTCTTCTTCGGCACCGGCGAGCGCTACCGGCAAGGGGTCACGGTCTCGATCTCGGTCACCCTGCTGGGCATCGTCTGGATCGGCGTGCCGCTGGTCCACGCGGTGCTGTTGCGCGACCTGCCCGACCACGGCGGCGCCCTGCTGATCGACGTCCTCGTCGGCACCTTCGTCGCCGACACCGCCGCCTACGCGACCGGGCGCATGTTCGGCAGCCACCACGTCTTCCCCAACATCTCCCCGAACAAGACCCTGGAGGGGCTGATCGGCGGCTTCCTGATCGGCACCATGGGCTTCTGGTTCGCGGGGCTCTACCAAGACTGGCTGTCCGGGACCGACGCCCTGATCATCGGCGCCGCCGTCGCCGCCGTCGCCCCGGTCGGCGACCTCTTCGAGTCGCTCCTGAAGCGCGACCTCGGAACCAAGGACACCGGCGCCCTGCTCGGCCCCCACGGCGGCATCCTCGACCGCCTCGACGCCGTCTTCTTCACCGTCGTCGTCGGCTACTACCTCTCAATCGCCCTCGTCTACTAGCGCGCGTCTGCACTGGAGTGCGCATAGCGCACACAAATGCAGACGCGTGACCCGGCCTCCGTATTCTTGGGACCGATGAAGAAGGTCTTGATACTCGGCTCGACGGGGTCGATCGGGACGCAGGCGCTGGAGGTGATCGGCGCCTCCGAGGAGCTCCAGGTGGTCGGCCTCGCGGCTGGCTCTGGCTGGGAGCTGACGGTGGAGCAGGCGCGCGAGCACGGCGTGCCGACGATCGCCCTTGCGGACCCTGCCGCTGCCGCCTCGGCGCGCGGTGCCTGGAGCGGCCGCGTGCTGGAGGGGGAGGAGGGGGTGCGCGAGCTGATCTCCAGCTCCGGCGCCGACCTCGTCCTCAACGGCATCGTCGGCGCCGCCGGGCTCGGCTCGACCGTGGTCGCGCTGACCGAGGGCATCGACGTCGCCCTCGCCAACAAGGAGAGCCTGGTGATCGGCGGTGAGCTGGTGATGGCGCTGGCCGAGGCGACCGGGGCGCGCCTGGTCCCGGTCGACTCCGAGCACTCGGCGCTGCACCAACTGATCGGCGGCGAGGCGCCGGGCACGGTCACGAAGCTCGTGCTCACCGCCTCGGGCGGTCCCTTCCGCGGCCGCACCGACCTCGAGGGGGTCGGAATCGAGGACGCGCTCGCGCACCCGACCTGGGCGATGGGAGGGCGGATCACGATCGACTCGGCGACGCTGATGAACAAGGGCTTCGAGGCGATCGAGGCGCACCACCTGTTCGGCGTCTCCTACGAGCGGATCGGGGTCGTCGTCCATCCCCAGTCACTCGTCCACTCGCTGATCCACCTCAACGACGGCTCCTCGCTGGCGCACCTAGGCTACCCCGACATGCGGGTGCCGATTTCCTACGCCCTCCACTACCCCGAGCGGCCCGACGTCGACGTGCCGCAGCTCGATCTCGCCGCAGCCGGCGAGCTCACCTTCGAGCAGCCCGACCTGGAGACCTTCGCCTGCCTGCGCCTGGCCCTGGAGGCGGGGGCGGCCGGCGGGACGGCGCCTTGCGTGCTGAACGCCGCCGACGAGGTCGCGGTCGCCGCCTTCCTCGACGGCCGCATCCCCTTCACCGGCATCGCCGCCCTGGTCGAGCGGGTGCTGGGGGAGATGCCAGCGCAGCCGGTCTCCCATTTCGACGACCTCTTCGCCGCCGACGCCGAGGCCCGGCACCGCACCGAAGCCGGCGTCCGGGGGTTGACTCCAGCATGAACTGGCTTTGGATCTTCCTCGGCTTCACGCTGCTGATCTTTCTCCACGAGTGCGGCCACTTCGTCGCCGCCAAGGCGACCGGGATGCGGGTCGAGCGCTTCTTCCTCTTCTTCGGGCCGACCCTGTGGTCGTTCAAACGCGGTGAGACCGAGTACGGGATCAAATCGATCCCGCTCGGCGGCTACGTGAAGATCAGCGGCATGACCCGGGAGGAAGAGGTCCCGGAGGGGACCGAGGGTCGCGCCTACTACGAGCAGTCGGTCTGGAAGCGGGTGGTCACGATCGGCGCCGGTCCGGCGGTGAACATCGTCCTCGCCTTCGCGATCCTCTTCGGCGTCTACATCACCTCTTTCCAGAAGATCGACCAGTCGGTCGGCGAGATCCGCTCCGGCAGCCCGGCGGCCAAGGTGCTGGAGCCCGGCGATGAGATCGTCGCCGTTGACGGCAAGCGGTTTGCGGCCCTTAGCACCGAAGACCGCCTGGAAAGGTTCGGCAAACAGGTCGGCTCGCACGAATGCGCCGGCAAGCAGGTCGACGGCTGCGTCGCCGCGACCCCGGCCGAGCTGCTGATCCGCCGCGACGGCCAACTGCAGACGATCACGGTCCGGCCCGAGTACGACAGGGCAGCCGAACGCGCCCTCGTCGGCTTCTCCTACGACTCGGTCCCGACCCAGCTCAGCGTCGGCGCCGCCGCCTCCGAATCGCTGGACCGGATGTGGATGGTCACCTCGGGCACGGTCCGCGTCCTCTCCCATATCTTCGAAGAGGAAGAGCGCAAGGAAATCTCCGGCATCGTCGGAACCAGCGACGCGGCGAACCAGGTGATCGACGTCGGCATCGTGCCGGCGCTGCTGATGCTCGCCCTCGTCAGCCTCTCGCTGGGCGTGATCAACCTGCTGCCGATCCTGCCGCTCGACGGCGGCCACATCTTCTGGGCCCTGGTCGAGAAACTGCGCGGCCGGCCGGCTTCGCTGCGGGTGATGGAGCGGGCGAGCGTGATCGGGTTCGCCCTGGTCGCGGTGCTGTTCGTGATCGGCCTCTCGAACGACATCGGCCGCCTCGGCGGCGACAGCTTCACCCCTCGCTAGGGGGCTGGAACTACCCGAGGGCTGCGAGGGCGCGGCTCAGCCGCGCTTCTTGGCAACGACCGTGAAGCGGAAGGTCGCGGGCGAGGCGTCCGTGTGGTGGCCGTCGACGACGGCGCGGACGCGGAAGGTGTGGGGGCCGAGCGCCAGGGACTTGGTCGTGTAGGGCGAGCGGCAGGCGCGGAAGGCCTTGCCGTCGAGCTTGCACTCGAACTTGGCGCCTTTCTCGTTGGCCGTGAACTTGAAGGTTGGGGTTCGGTCGGTGGTGCGCTTGGCCGGCTTGCCTCGCAGAGTCGTCTGCGGAGCGCCGTGCTCGCCGGCTTTGCCGCCGCCGGTCCCGGGGGCCGTCGTCGAGATGCCGCAGGGTTGCTCCGTGGGAACGGCGGAGTTGGGACGCGGGGCGGGCGCGGCGACGACGAAGTCAGCGGCGCTGTCCTCGCTGTCGTCGGCGGTGTCGAGCGCGGTGGCGCAGCCGCGGCCGATCGTGCGCTGCAGGGCGAGGCCGTCGGGGATCGCCGGAGCGGGCGTACCCGCCGGGCCGGCGATTTTGGCGGCGCCGGTGAAGGCGCCCCAGGAGACGCAGTCGAGGTCGTCGAAGCAGACGGCGCCGCCGGCGGCTTTGAGCACGTCGGGGGGAAGGATCGCGTCGGCGGCAGTCCCGGCGGTTGCGACCAGCAGCGTGCTCTGGCTGTCGCCGCGGGCGACGTTAGCCGGGAAGGGAACCTCGACTACGGTTTTGCCCTCGGCGTCGTAGACGCGGATCGAGTGGCCGGCGACGAAGTTCTGGCCGCTGGCGTACATCTGGAGCTCGACGTAGGCAGAGCCGGGGCCGGCGAAGACCTCGCGGATCTTCATCAGGTGGAAGCTCGCCTGGGCGGGAGCGGCGGCCAGGGCGCCCAGAACGGCGACTGAGAGCGCAAGCGTGGTCAGACGGCGTGCCATTGCCGGGTTATACCGCCCAATCGCCCCCGAGGTTCAATCTGCCTGCGAAGGCCTCCCGGTACGCTTCGCACATAGCCTCGAAACGACAGATATTCGTCGGCGGCGTGCCGATCGGCGGCGGTGCCCCGGTCGCGGTGCAGACGATGACGAAGACCGAGACCGCCAACCTGACGGCGACCATGGACCAGATCCGCAAGGTCGCCGACGCGGGGGCCGACATCGTCCGCTGCGCGGTCCCGCGCGAGAAGGACGCCGAGGCGCTGAGGACGATCGTCGCCGAGTCGCCGATCCCGATCATCGCCGACATCCACTTCAACCACACCCTGGCGCTGAAAGCGATCGACGCCGGCGCCCACTGCATCCGCCTCAACCCCGGCAACATCGGTGGCCGCGAGAAAGTCGCCGAGGTCGCGGTCAAGGCGAACGAAAAAAACGTGCCGATGCGGATCGGGGTCAACTCCGGCTCGCTGCCCAAGCACCTGCACGAGCTCGAGCGCGAAGCCCCGGTCGAGGCGCTGGTCGCCGCCGCGGTCGAGTTCGTTGAGCTGATGGAGGGCCTCGAATTCACCAACTTCAAGGTCTCGATCAAGTCGACCAACGTCCCGTACACGATCGCCGCCAACCGCCTGCTCTCGGAGAAGATCCCCTACCCGCTGCACCTCGGGGTGACCGAGGCCGGCACCAAATGGGCGGGATCGCTGAAATCCGCCGTCGGCCTGGGCACGCTGCTGGCCGACGGGATCGGCGACACGATCCGGATCAGCCTCTCGACCTTCCACGCCGAGGAGGAGGTCAAGGTCGCCTGGGAGATTCTCAAGGCGCTGCAACTGCGCGAGCGCGGCCCGGTGCTGATCGCCTGCCCGACCTGCGGCCGCCTCCAGTTCGACATGGACTCGGTCGTCGCCGAAATCGAGAAGCGCCTCGAGTCCTACGCCGAGCCGGTCGAGGTCGCGGTCCTGGGCTGCGCCGTCAACGGGATCGGCGAGGCCAGCCACGCCGACTTCGGGATCGCCGGCGCCAAGGACGAGGGCCTGATCTTCGCCCACGGCAAACCGCTGCGGAAGGTTCCCCAGGCACAGCTCGTCGACACCCTCTTCGAGGAGATCGACAAGTCGCTCGACCGCGGCGGCAAGGTCGAGTTCGACGAGGCCGAGTCGCGCGAGGGGGCAGAGTGGGTATCCCGGATCGAGCAGGAAAACGAGGGCGAACTGACTCCCGAGAAGATCGCCCAGATGGAGAAGGAAGCGGTCGAAAAAGGCGAGTCCGACAAGGTCCTCCTCGACGAGGAGGCATCTCCCACCGCCGGTCGCCGTTTCACCAGGGCCTGATTTTCACCGGCAGCGGATAGGTTTCCCCGCGTGAGCCGCCTCTCCCAGACTTTCCTCCCGACCCTGAAGGACCCGCCTGCCGACGCGGAGGCGCTTTCGCACAAGCTGATGGTGCGGGCGGGGTTGATCCGGCAGTTGGGGGCCGGGATCTGGACCTACCTGCCGGCGGGGTGGCGGGTGCTGCACAAGGTCGAAGAGATCCTGCGCGAGGAGATGGCGGCGATCGGGTGTCAGGAGATGCTGATGCCGCTGCTGCAGCCCGCCGAGAACTGGGAGAAGACCGGGCGCTACGGGATCGACGAGCTGTTCAAGCTCGAGGACCGCAAGGGGGCGCCGATGGTGCTGGCGATGACCCACGAGGAGGCGGTCACCTACCACGTCGGCCGTGAGGTCCGCTCCTACCGCGACCTGCCGATGATGCTGTTCCACCTGCAGACGAAGGAGCGCGACGAGCCGCGGCCGCGGGCCGGCGTGCTCCGCACCCGCGAGTTCACGATGAAGGACGCCTACTCCTTCGACCGCGACGAGGAGGGGCTGGCCGCGTCCTACGAGGCACAGGCGGGCGCCTACGCGCGGATCTTTGACCGCTGCGGGCTGCGCTGGTACAAGGTCGAGTCCGACGTCGGGATGATGGGCGGCTCCGGCGCTGACGAGTACATGGCGCCCTGCGCGGCGGGGGAGAACGAGGTGGCGCTGGCGCCGGGGTACGCAGCCAACGTCGAGGTCGCCTCTGCGACCGCGCAGCCGGTCGAGCTGCCGCCGGCGCTGCCCGAGCCCGAGCCGGTCGACACCCCGGGCCTGGCCAAGGTCGAGGACGTGGCGCCGCATCTGGGGCTGCCGGCCGGCGCCTTCATCAAGACGCTGCCGGTGATGGTCGAGGGGCGGGGGATGGTCGTCGTCCTGGTCCGCGGCGACCACCGCCTGAACGAGATCAAGCTGCGCAACGCGCTCGGCGCCGACTTCCGCCAGGCGAGCGTGGAGGAGATCGAAGCCAAGATCGGGCCGGTCGGCTACATCGGCCCGGCCGGCATCGACCTGCCGATCGTCAAGGACGCGGCGATCGACGGCGACTCCTACGTCAGCGGCGCCAACCGTCCCGACACCCACCTGAAGGGGATCCAGCCCGGCCGCGACTTCAACTTCGAAGAGCTCGACGTGCGTACGGTCGAGGCCGGCGACACCGCCCCGGGCGGCGGCACGATCGAGATCCAGCCGGCGATCGAGATCGGCAACATCTTCAAGCTCGGCACCCGTTACTCGGAGCCGCTGGGCGCGACCTATCTCGACGAGAGCGGCAAGGAGCGGCCGATCGTGATGGGCTCCTACGGGATCGGCCCGGCCCGGATCGTCGCCGCCTCGATCGAGCAGCGGGCCGACGAGAACGGCATCGTCTGGCCGCCGGCGCTCGCGCCCTGGGGCGTGCACCTGGTTTCGCTGGCCAAGGCCGGCGAGCCCGAGCGCGAGGCCGCCGACGGCATCTACGAGCAGCTCCAGGCCGCCGGCGTCGAGGTCCTCTACGACGACCGCAACGCCGGCCCAGGGGAGAAGCTGACCGACGCCGAGCTGCTCGGCTGCCCGCTGCGCATCGTCGCCGGCCGCCGCGGCCTCGCCGAGGGCGTGGTCGAGGCCTCCGAGCGGGCCAGCGGCGCCGAGCACAAGCTGCCCGTCGATAACGCCGCCGAGCGCGCCGTGGAGCTGCTCGCAGGGCTGGCGACCGGCGACGCCGGCGCCGATGTCTGAGAAAGCCCCCTTCGGCCGCGGCCGCGTGCGCCGCCTCTTCGGCCTCGACCGCAGCGCCCCGCCGCCGCGCACGACCCGCCGCGGCGAGCCGCTGCATCCGTGGACCCTTCCCAACCTGGTCGGCTACATCCGCCTAGCCGCGATCCCGGTCTTCCTGGCGATGGCCTACAACACCGAGGACGGCACCTCGTTCGCCGCCGCGATGGTCTTCTGGGCGATCGCCGCCGGCGACTACGTGGACGGCTTCCTGGCTCGGGTCACTGGTCAGTACAGCCGCCTTGGGGCGCTGCTGGACCCGCTTGTCGACCGCCTCACGGTGCTCGCCGGGGCGGTCGTCTGCTGGAGCTTCGAGCTGCTGCCTCGCTGGCTGTTGGTCGCGCTGGCGCTGCGCGAGCTGGCGATGCTCTTCCTCGCCCAGTACGGGCTGCGCCACGGGGTCGACATCGAGATCAACTGGCCGGGGCGGATCGCCGTCTTCCCTACCATGGGCGGGATCTGGCTGGCGCTCTTCGCTCCCGGCTGGGTGGCGACGGCGCTGGTCGTCTGGGGACTGGTCATGGCGATCCTCGCCACGGTCCTCTACGCGCGCAGCGGCAGGCGCGCCGTGCAGGCACGCGCCGCTGCAAGCTGACAGCCATTCCGGGCAACCTTCAACCTAGAGTTGAACCTTCAAGGTCGCTCGACCTATAATCGTCCCCCGCGCAAACGGCGGCGCCCGGTGCGCCCCGAGATAGGAGCACGATGGAGGACACCTTTCCCGATCTCGGCTCGCTCAGCGACAAGGAGCTGAAGGACCTGATCGACAGCCTCACCGAGGAAGAGAACGAGATCTCCTACAAGCGGCGCGTCCTGCACGGGAAGATCGACATCCTCCGCGCCGAGCTGGTCAACCGCCTGCGCGACAAACACGAGCGCGGCGACTCGATGATCTCCGGCGACGACGTCAGCAAACTGACCGAGATCCTCGCCGGCAAAGCGCAGAGCGCCCCGGAGGACGATCCGGCCGCCTGAGCGCCCGGGAGCAACCATGGCCGTTCACTGTCCCGAGTGCGGGTTCGCCAACCCCGAGGGCGCCAACTACTGCCAGAAGTGCGGTGCCTACCTGGGCGGCCCCAGCGAGGGCGGCGAGGACCCGACGACGATGACCTACCGGGTCGATGAGACCGGCGACATGCAGCCGGTCGACATCGACGAGGTCGTCTCCGAGGCGGGGGCGGCGCTGGTGATCCGCGCCGGCGGCGGCCGCGCGGGGGAGAGCTTCAGCATCGAGGAGGACCGGGTCAGCATCGGCCGCAGCCCCGACGCCGGCGTCTTCCTCGACGACGTCACCGTGTCCCGCAACCACGCCCTGCTGGTGCGACGGCGCGACGGCCTCTACATCGACGACCTCGGCTCGCTCAACGGCACCTACGTGAACCGGCGCCGGATCGAGTCCCACCGGCTCGCCGACGGCGACGAGATCCAGGTCGGCAAGTACAAGCTGAGCTACCTGGAGCGCTGAGCGATGCCCGTCTCCGAGCAACCGGCGCGGACGCCGGAATCGGCCAGCCGCCCCCGCAAGGCGCTGACCATCGGCGCCGTATGCAAGATCCTCCAGGGCGAGTTCGACGACGTCTCGATCTCGAAGATCCGCTACCTCGAGGACCAGAAGCTGCTGAGCCCGCGCCGGACCTCGGGTGGCTACCGCCTCTACAGCCAGTCCGACGTCGAGCGGCTGCGGACGATCCTGCGCCTGCAGCGCGACGAGTTCCTGCCGCTGCGGGTGATTCGCCAGGAGCTCGCGGCCGGCGGCGACCTGGTGCTGGGCGGCGACTCCGACCGCAAGCCGAGCGGCGGCGGCGTGCGGCGGGCGATCCTGGTCGACACCTCGCGCGCCTTCCTCACCCTCGACGAGGTGGTGGAGGAGACCGGCGCCCGCGAGGAGTTGATCTCCGAGCTGGAGAACTTCGGGATCGTGCAGCCGGAGAAACGCGAGGGCAAAACGGTCTACGACGAGACCGATCGCGAGATCGTCCGCGCCGCCAACGAACTCTCCCGGGTCGGCGTCGGCGCCCGCAACCTGCGCGTCTTCCGCTCTTCCGCCGACCGCGAGGCGCAGTTGCTGGAAGCGCTGCTCGGCCCCTCGCTGCGCTCGCGCAACCCGGAGCGCCGCAAGGAGGCGCTGCAGAGCCTGGAAAGCCTGGCGGCGACGGTCAGCCACCTCAAGCACCTGCTGCTGGTCCGCGACTTGCGTCGCCTGGCCGGCGACTGACGCCGCGGCAAGAGGTGCCGCGGGTGACGCGAAAACGGACGATCCCGGCCGACCCGGCCGAGGTCTGGGCGCTGGTCTCCGATCCCTACAGCCTGCCGCGCTGGTGGCCGCGGACGACGCGGGTGGAGAACGTCGAGAAGGGCAAGGGCAGCGGCCGCCGCAGCCAGTGGACCAAGGTGCTGGAGACGGCCGAGGGACGGGGCGTGCGGGCCGACTACCGCTGCCTCAGCGCGGCCGAGAACGAGCGCTACGTCTGGGAGCAGGAGCTGGAGGGGACGCCGTTCGCTCGCCACCTGCGCAGCTCAAGGGTGGAGATCGGGATCAAGCCGGGCGATGACGGGACCCAGGTCAGCATCGCCTCGGTCCAGACCTTGAAAGGGATGTCCCGCCTCGGCTCGCCGATGATGCGCCGCGGCCAGGGCGCGATCCTCGACGAAGCGCTCGATGGCATTGAGAGGGCGCTGACGTGAGTGTCGAGTTATTCGGCGTATGGCCGAAAAAGTCGACACGGAGCACCCGGTGAATCCGCGGCGCGACACCAAGTGGTGGGGGTGGGGGGACCCGGCAGTGGCGCCGGCGCTCGACGACGAGGCGCTGGGGGTACTGCGGGAGCGGATAGGGGAGCTGGAGGCGTGGCCGCTTGCCGCTTCGCTGGAGGACTTCACGCTGCCGCCGGCGGAGCCGCTGCCCGCCGCGCTGACCGAGGCGGTAGGCGCATCGAACGTCTTCACCTCGAACGAGGACCGGCTGCGGCACGCCAGCGGCCGCGGCTACGCGGACCTGGCGCGTATGCGCCGCGGCTCCCTCGACGCCGCACCCGACGCGGTCGTGATGCCGCCCGACGCCGAGTCCCTGCGCCGCGTCCTCGACATCTGCGCCGCCGAGGGCATCGCCGTCGTCCCCTTCGGCGGCGGCACCAGCGTGGTCGGCGGGGTCGAGCCGCTGCGCGGTGCCCACGGCCGCCTGATCAGCCTCGATCTCGCCGCTCTGCGCGAGGTCGAGGTCGACCGCCGCTCGCTCACCGCCCGGCTCGGGGCCGGGCTGCGCGGGCCCGAGGCGGAGGCGGCGCTCGGCCGCGAGGGGCTGACCCTCGGCCACTTCCCCCAGTCCTTCGAGTACGCGACGGTCGGCGGCTTCGCCGCGACCCGCTCGGCCGGCCAGGCCTCGAGCGGCTACGGGCGCTTCGACTCTGTCGTCAGCTCCGTTCGCCTCATCGCCCCAACGGGTGACCTGCGGACCCTGGAGACCCCGCACACCGCCGCTGGACCGGCCCTGCGCGAGCTCGTGATCGGCTCCGAGGGCGTGCTGGGCGTGATCCCCGACGTCACCGTGCGGGTGCGACCGGCGCCGCCGGTGCGCCGCTACGAGGCCTGGATCGCCGAGAGCTTCGAGGCCGGGGCGGAGATCGTCCGCGCCCTCGCCCAGGGCCCAGGCCTGCCGGACATCATCCGCATCTCCGACGAGGAGGAGACGCAGGGCTCGCTGGTGCTCTCCGGCCCGCGCGGGCTGCAGGGACGCGCCTTCGACGGCTACCTCGGCCTGCGGCGCCGACGCGAGGGGGCGCTGACGATCGTCGGCTTCGAGGGCGACCAGGAGTCGGTGGCGCGGCGACGGGCTCTCGCGGTGCGGGCGCTGCGCGCAGGTGGCGCCGCCTACCTCGGACAGGCCGCGGGCCGCTCCTGGGAGCACGGCCGCTACAACGGCCCCTACCTGCGCGACACGCTGATGGAGATGGGGGCGATGGTGGAGACGCTCGAGACCTCCCACACCTGGAGCCGGCTCGGCGAGCTGCACGCGGCCGTCGGCGGCGCGATCCGCGACTCGCTGGCAGGGCAGGGCACGCCCGGCCTCGTCTTCTGCCACCTCTCGCACGCCTACGCCGACGGCGCCTCGCTCTACTTCACCTTCATCGCCCGCTCCCGCCACGGGGCCGAGCTCGAGCAGTGGGCCGAGGTCAAGCGCGCCGCCTGCGAGGCGATCGTCGCCACCGGGGCCACGATCACCCACCACCACGCGGTCGGCCGCGACCACGCCCCCTACATGGAGGCCGAGGTGGGCCCGACCGGGCTCGATGTCCTGCGCGCGGTCAAGGAGCAGCTCGATCCCGCGGGGATCATGAACCCCGGCAAGCTCCTTCCGGCCCCGTAGCGAATCAAGAAACTTAAGATTTTTTGACTATTCGCCCGGGAGTGGGGATTGTCTATCCATTCCCTTTCCGGGAAACGGCGCTGGGCAGGCGCGCGGGCAGCGTTGCCAATTCGAATCAGAAAGGCACGAACATGCTCCGCAACCTCAAAAGCCTTGGGGCGATCCTGATCGTCCTGATCGCTGCGGGCGCACTGTCCGCTTCTTCCGCCCTGGCAGTCGACCATGCATTCGACTCCGAAAAAGCGCCGGCGATCATCACAGGCGCAAACGAGGCGAAAGTGCAGGAGGTCTTCACGATCGGCAAAGCGCCCAACCTGCTGACGATCAAATGCAACGTCTCGAAATTCGAAGGAACAGTCACCGAACGGTTCTCGGAAAATCTCACACTGCGGCCGACCTACAGCGAATGCGAATACAAAAAAGCCAAAGACAGCACCGTCGTGGTCGACGACTGCGCCTACTTCCTGCCGGGCCACACAGAGGACAACGGCGACGCGCTGTTGACGATCGAGTGTGCCCCGGACAACTACATAACAATCACGATTGGAGCCACCGGCTGCACGCTTCGGATCGGCGAACAGACCCCGAGACTCGGCGTCAACTACGCGACCGTCGTGGCCGGAGGGAAACAGGTGATCACAACCAAATTCACAGTCAAAGAATTCACCTACAAAAAGGTCGGTGGGGGATGCGCCGGCCTCCCGGGTGACGAAGCGGACGGCACAATCACCGGCATGGAGACATTCTTGGCCTATGAAGACAAAGGCTCGCCGCAGGTGGAGCCGACAACACCAACCGGGACAGTGGAGGGCGCCCAGCTCAACTTCTCGCTCTTCTAGGGCGATCCCGGCGCGGGCCCCGGCGAGAGCCGGCCCGCGCCGCTGCTCGGCTGACGCCTATTCGTCTTTGGCGGCGCCGACGATCTGGCCGGTGACGGTGCCGCGGAGGACTTCGGTGCCGGTGTACTCGGGCGATTCTTTGGCTTTGGTCGCTTTTTCCAGCGAGGCTTTGAGCGCGGCTTCATCGACCAGGGTGACCGCGATCTCTTTGAAGGTTTCGTTGGCGAGGTAGCCGAGCACTTCGATCGGAACTTCGAACTGGGCGCCGATCCGGCCCGAGTCGTCGACCGGGGTCGAGGCCAGCGGCAGCATTTTCTCCGGCGACTGGGACAGCCAGACCGCGTAGGCCTGGCCGTTGGCGGTCGGCTCCAGCCCGCTCGCTTCAACCTGGAGGGCGAGCGATTTTTTCAAGCGGCCGAAGATCGCGACCCCGGAGGCGTCGCCGCCGTCGACCGGGGTGAGCACGGCTTTGGTCAGTTTGCGCGATTCGCCCGAGGCGGTGTTCTGGGCTTCGCCGGCTTCCTGCGCGGTGTCCGACGCCGCCGTGGTCGAGTCCCCGGAATCGCCGTCGCCGCCACTGACGATCAGGACCACGATCAGCGCGGCGACCACCAGCACGCCGGCGATCAGCGCGCCGCGTATTCCCGGATCGGAAGGCAGGGAGATCTTGGGACCGCCGGACTTCGCGGCGCGGGGGGGCGGGGTCGCGGCAACTGGCTCTGGCGCGGGAGGCGTCACCTTCGGCGGCTCAACCGGAGGCTCCGGCTCAGCCCTGGGCGGCTGCGGCGCGGGCGGCTCGGGCTTCGTGGGCTCCGCGGCGACCGGCTCAAGTGGCTTCGGGTCGAGCGGCAGCGCCGGCGGCGGCAGTCCTTCGTCTTCCATCTGCGTGACCGCCTCGCGGACCTGGGCGCGCACGTCGTCGACGCTCAGCCCCTTGAGGGCGGCAATGTCCTCGTAGCCCTGCTCGCCGCGCTGCGCGAGCAGGCGCAGCATCGCTTTCTGGTCCTCGCTGAGCGCCACCGCCGGGAAGCCTACGCGGCCGGCCGGCTCGGGTGACGCGATCCCACCAGCAGTCTCGAAAACTTAATCTCCGCCCTCGCTAGGGTTCGGCGCCGATGACGGACGACCCCGGCAAGCTGCGCTCCGACTTCGACGTCCTGCTCGGGACCGAGTGGCTCGACGACGACCCCGACCACGCCCGGGTGCGAATCGAGATGCGCGACGAGCTGCGCCAGCCGGTCGGCCTCCTGCACGGCGGCGTGATGTCGAGCCTGATCGAGAGCATCTGCTCGCGGGCGACGGCTCTGGCCGTGTTCGACCAGGGCATGATCGCGATGGGGCAGTCGATCAGCGTCAGCTTCATCCGCCCGATCACCGAGGGCGCGGCCGAGGTCCACGCCAAGGCCCGCCACCGCGGCCGCACCGGCTGGGTCTGGGACGCCGAAGTCCTGAACGAAGAGGGCAAGCTCTGCGCGCTCTCGCAGATGACGGTCGCGGTGCGGCCCGCGCCGAAGAACTAACCGCCGAAGCGGTTGGTGATCGGGAGGCGGCGGTCCTTGCCGAAGGCCCGGGGCGTGATCCGGATCCCCGGCGCCGCCTGGCGCCGCTTGTACTCCGAGCGGTCGACCATCCGGATCACCTCGTCGACGACCTCCGCCGGCAGCCCGGCGGCGATCATCTCCTCGCGGCCCTGGTCGCGCTCGACGTAGGCCTCGAGCGTGCGGTCGAGCAGGTCGTAAGGGGGGAGGGAGTCGCTGTCGAGCTGGTCGGGTCGGAGCTCGGCCGAGGGGGCGCGGTCGATCACGCTGGCCGGCACCAGCTCGGTCCCGGCGCGCTCGTTGCGGCGCCTGGTCAGTTCGTAGACCAGCGTCTTCGGCACGTCCTTGATCACCGCGAAGCCGCCGGCCATGTCGCCGTAGAGGGTCGCGTAGCCGACCGACATCTCACTCTTGTTGCCGGTGGTGAGGACGAGCCAGCCGTGGCGGTTGGAGAGCGCCATCATCAGGTTGCCGCGGATCCGCGCCTGGATGTTCTCCGCCGCCAGGTCGGGCTCGCCCGGGCCGGCGGGGGCGCCGAGGCCGTTCAGGGCCCGCTCGTATCCCTCCATCATCGGCTCGATGTCGATGTCGATCAGCTCGCAGCCGAGGTTGCGGGCGATAGTTCGGGCGTCATCCTGGGTTGCAGAACTGGAATGAGGCGACGGCATCACCACGCAGCTCACTCGCTCCGACCCGACCGCGTCGGCCGCGAGCATGGCCACCAGGGCGGAGTCGATGCCGCCGGAGACGGCGATGCCGACGTGGCCGAAGCCGTTCTTGAAAACGTAGTCGCGGAGGCCGAGGACAAGCGCCTCGTAGACCTCGTCGAGATCGGCCAGCGGCTCGGCCAGCGGCCCCGGCCCGGCCGGGTACTCGCAGACGAGCAGCTCCTCTTCGAACTGCGCGGCGCGGGCGATCAGCTCGCCGTCGGGGGCGAGGACCATGCTCTGGCCGTCGAAGACGAGCTCGTCCTGGCCACCGACCAGGTTGCAGAAGGCAAAGCCGGCCCCGTAGGCGCGGGTGCGTTCGGCGAACATCGCCTCCCGCTCGCGCCCCTTGCCGCGGTGGTAGGGCGAGCCCGACGGGTTGGCGATCAGTTGCGCCCCCTGCTCGACCTCGGTCTGCGCCGGCGGTCCCTCGACCCAGCAGTCCTCGCAGACGGTCAGGCCGACCCTGGTCCCGCCGAGCTCGATCGTCATCGGCTCGGTGCCGGGGACGAAGTAGCGCTGCTCGTCGAAGACGGCGTAGTTGGGCAGCAGGTTCTTGCGGTAGACGCCGCGCACGGCGCCGTCGGCGAGCACGGCGAGCGAGTTGTAGGCGTGGCGGAAGTCGCCGCCGCCGGCGACCGGCTCGGCGAAGCCGACGAGGACGGTCAGGCCCTCGACGCCCGCGGCCAGCTCCTCGACAGCGCGCCGGTTGGCCTCGACGAAGTGGCGCTTCAGGTAGAGGTCCTCGGCCGGGTAGCCGGGGACGCAGAGCTCGGGGAAGATCGCCAGCTCGGCGCCCTCGCTGCGGGCGCGGCCGATCCACTCGGCGATCTTGGCCGCGTTGCCGTCGATGTCGCCGACGGTGGGGTCGATCTGGGCGAGGGCTATGCGCATGCGGCCTCGGGGCGGTTCATCCCCGAAGTATCTCGTTCGCGGCCGGCGGGACGGCCCGTCGCCCCCGGTAGGGTGGGCGCGATGCGGGACCGCCGTCTCCACCTGGCCGGCTTCTCGGTGGCGGCGCTCCTGGCGCTGGCCGCCATCCCCGCGCTGGCGCCAGCCAGTACGGACGTGGCGAGCGCGGTGCCGAGCCTCGCCTCCGCCTCGCAGAAGCCGTTCATCCTGCCGAAGCCGCGCCCGACCGAACGCGGCCGCCCCACCGATGACCCCGACCCCAACCGCAACGCGTACGCGGTGCCGGAGGCGCCGCGCTCACCTCTCTGCGGCGGGCACTTCTGCGTCCACTGGGTGGCCGAGGGACTCGATGCACCAAGCCTTGACGACGCCGATGGCGACGGCGCGCCCGACTACGTCGAGCGGGTGCTGACGGTGGCCGAACGGGCGCACGAAGTCGAGAACGACCACCTCGGCTGGCGCGAGCCGAAAGGCGACGGGCACAAGGGCGGCGGCAACAACAACACCGACATCTACCTCTCGCAGATCGGCGGCGAGCTGTTCGGGTACGCCGCGCCGGATCGCGGCCAGGCCTCCAAGCAGCACCGGATCCCACGCCGCCTGCACGGCTACCTGGTGCTCGACAACGACTACAGCCCCTTCGAGTTCCCCGGCACCTCGCCGCTCGAGGACCTGCAGGTGACCGTCGCCCACGAGTACAACCACATCCTCCAGTTCGGCTACGACGCCTTCCAGGACCCCTGGTTCGCCGAGTCCAGCGCGACCTGGATGGAGGACCAGGTCTACAACGGGATCAACGACTACCTGCGCTACGTGCGGCGCTGGGTCAAGCGCCCCGACACGCCGCTGACCGCCAACTCGATCAAGGAGTACGGCTCCGCCGTCTGGAACCAGTGGCTGGCGCGGCGCTACGGCGGCGGCGCGATCGTGCGTCGGGCCTGGGCCGGGGCGCTGCACAGCCGGCCCGGCGGCTTCTCGATCAACTCCTATGAGACCGCGATCCGCGGCGCCGGTCCCTCCGACCTCAGCCATGACTTCGCCCGCTTCTCCGCCGCCGTCGCCGAGTGGCGGACCGGCCGCGGCTTCCGCGAGAGCGATCTCTTCCCCGACGTCCCGCGCGAGGGCAGCCTGCCGCTGGGCGGCGAGTCGCTGCATCGCCAGCTCAACCACACGACCTTCGACCTGCTGCGCGTCCACGCCGGCGGCGGCCGCGCGGTCGTCCTCCACGTCGACGGCCCGCGCGGCGTCGCCACCGGGGTGGCGCTGGCCGGGCGGATCGGCAGCGAGCGCAGGGGACGCACCGTGACCCGGCTCGTCTACCGCCGCGGCGGCGGCAGGCTGGCCGTGCGCTTGCGCCGACCCGGCCGCTTCAGCCGCATCACCGCGGTCGTCGTCAACGCCGACGCGCACGCCAGCGGCTTCAGCGCCCGCCGCCTCGACTGGCAGTACCTGAGCGACCGGCTGCAGTTCGAGATCAGCGGCGAGCTGCTGCGCTAAGCGTTCTGCTCGGAGGTGACGTGGCCGGTGCCGTTGCTGGAGGCGGCCTTGGCCTTCGCCGACTTCGTCGCCGCCGGCGCGGTCGCGATCGTCTCCCGCGTCGCCGCCTCGAGGTCGAGGGCGAAGCTGTCGAGGTCGGCCATCGCGTCGTAGTCCCCGATCAGGCCGAAGTTGACCTGGCCGTTGTAGGACATGATCCCGACGCAGAGGGCCTGGCGCTGGGCCAGCGGCACCATCGGGAAGATCGACTCCATTTTGCGCCCGAGCACGTAGAGCGGGAACTGGGGCCCGGGAACGTTGGTGACGACGAGGTTGAAGAAGCGCTGCGCCGGCTGCAGCCGCGCCGCCTGCGAGGCGATCGTGGTCGGCGCGAAGTCGGTGACTTTGGTGAGGATTTCCGCCCCGACCGCCTGGCCGGAGGACTTGAGGTCGCCCATCTGGTTGGTGACGATGTGGAGGCGCTCGACCGGGTCCTCGCACCAGACCGGCAGCGGCGCCATCATCGCCGAGATCCGGTTGCCGAGCGCGCCGTGCTCCTCGGCGGCGCGGACGCTGACCGGGACCAACGCCCGCATCTCCAGTTCGTCGGTGCTGTGGCCGCGGGCGCGAAGGTAGTTGCCGAGGGCGCCGGCGACGATCGAGAGGATGACGTCGTTGACGGTGCCGCCGTGGGCGTCCTTGACCTGCTTCAGGTCGGCCAGCGAGGTCTGGGTGATCGCGAAGCGCCGGTGCGGGCCGATCTCGACGTTGAAGGGCGTGTTCGGCGCGGCCATCCCGGCGGCGGCCATTTTGGAGGTCGCGGTCAGCCCGCGCAGGACCTGGCGCGGCCCGCGCAGCGCCGCGCGAACGCCGCGGTAGATCTCCGGCGGGCTGGTCAGCCGCTCGCGCCAGGCATCGCTCAGCAGCTTCAGGTCGGTCGGTTCGGGACGGGCCAGCCAGGGTGGGGCAGAGGTGCCGCCCTCCGGCTCCGCGTCGAGGTCGAAGAGGACGGTGGTGATGTCCACTCCGGAGACGCCGTCGACCAGCGCGTGGTGGCTCTTGCCGATGATCGCGAAGCGGTCGTCGTGCAGGCCCTCGACCAGCCACAGCTCCCAGAGCGGCTTCGAGCGATCGAGCTGCTGGGAGAAGATCCGCGAGGCGAGGTTGCGCAACTGCTCCTCGGAGCCCGGCGCCGGCAGCGCGGTCTGGCGCACGTGGTAATCGAGGTTGAGGTGGGGATCGTCGACCCAGACCGGCCGGCCCTGGTCGAGCGGCACGTTGCGCAGCTTCTGGCGGAAGCGCGGCACCAGGTGCAGGCGCGAGGCGATGTGGTCGCGGAACTCGGCGTGGGTCGGCGCCTCGCCCTCGAAGATGATCGTCGAGGCGACGTGCATGTGCGCCCCGGAGCGCTCGAGGTGGAGGAAGGACGCGTCGAGGCCGGTGAGGCGGTCAGAAGCCACGATTCATCTTCGCACAGGACGCTCAGCCGGCCTAGAGGTATTTGGACGGCTTGTCAGGCGGCGTTGTCGAGGCCGAGCTGCATCTGGCCGGCGGGTGCTTCGGGGGTGGGCTCGGCCGGCTCCGTCTCGCCCGCGAAGGAGGCGACGCGGACGCCGAGCAGCCGCACCGGCCGCTGCGGGTCGTAGGCGCGGAAGAGGTCGAGAGCGACCCGCGCCACCAGCTCCGGGTCGCTGGTCGGCGCCTCGATCGTGTGCGAGCGGGTGACGTTGGTCCAGTCGTCGAGCCGCACCTTGATCCCGATCGTCCGTCCCTCCAGCTCGCGCTTGGCGAGGCGCCGGCAGAGCTCCTCGGCCAGGCCCTTGAGCGAGGCCTCGAGCTCGGCCCGGTCGCTGACGTCGGCGTCGTAGGTGGTCTCGGCCGATTGCGATTTGGTCTCGTGCACAGGGGTGATCGGGGTCTCGTCCCAAAGCCGGCCGCGGGCGTGCAGCCAGGCGCCCGAGCGCGGCCCGAAGGCATCTTCGAGCTCGGGGCGCTCGCGCCGGCGCAGGTCCGCCAGGGTCGCGATCCCCATCGCCTCCAGGCGGGAGACGGTCTTCGGCCCGATCCCGGGGACCAGTCCCGGCGATTCCGCCGCAAAGCGCTCCAGAGCTTCCTCGCGGGAGAGCACGACGAGCCCCGCCGGCTTGCCGAGCTCACTGACGATCTTCGCCAGCATCCGGCTCTCGGAGATCCCGATCGAGCAGCTCAGCCCAGTCTCGCCCCGGATCTGCGTCGCGATCCGCCGCATCGTCGCCTTCGGCGAGAACAGCCCAGTGAGGTCGAGGTAGGCCTCATCGAGCCCGACGACCTCGACCACCTCAACATTGCGCCGCAGCACTTCCATCACCTGCGCCGAAGCCTCCCGATACGCCGGGAAGTCCGGCGTCAGGTAGACCGCATCCGGCAGCCGCCGCCGCGCCACCGCCGCCGGCATCGCCGAGTGGATCCCCGCCAGCTTCCGCGCCTCATAGCTAGCCGTCGTCACCACCGCCCGCGGCCCCGACCCGCAGACCACCACCGGCTTCCCCCGCAGGTCCGGCCGCTTGCGCAACTCGACCGACGCGTAGAACGCGTCCATGTCGAGATGAGCGATCGTCCGAGAATCGGCCATTAGACGATCGTAGGAAAGCGGAGGGACGGCTACGCTCTAGGCGATGTCTTCACCCGAGGCGAAGAACTTGGAGGCGATCTCCCAGGCGATTGACCAGCACAACGCCAACTGCCCCTTCCCGGCGGCGGAGGTGCGGATGAACCCGTTCGAGGTCGAACGGTTGGGCTGGGACACGATTCGCGGGCTGCCGGTAGTCCCCGACGGGGAGATCGGCACCGGCCGCTTCCGCATCGTCTGCTCCCGCGACCTCGAAGACGACGGCCTCGAGATCACCGAGGCGGTCGGCAAAGAGCTCGAAACCGTCGCGCCTTCTCCGAACTGATCACGCGTCTGCATTTACACCCGCATAGCGGGGCCTAGTGCAGACGGGTGGACTCAGACCGAGTTCCAGAAGTCGATGCCGAGTTCTTCGGCCCAGCTCTGGACTTCGATGTTGAGCTGGAAGAGCTCGCCGGTCCAGATCAGGACTCCCATCCCGATCAGGATCAGGCCGCCGACGGCGACGATCGCCTGGTAGTGGCGCTTGACCACGGTGAAGGCGGTGGTCATGCGGGAGAAGGCGAGGGCGGTGAGGATGAAGGGGATCGCCAGGCCGGCCGAGTAGACCGCCAGCAGCAGCGCCCCGCGGCCGGCTGAGCCCGAGAGCGCGGCGGCGGAGAGGATCGCGCCGAGGGTGGGGCCGATGCAGGGGGTCCAGGCGATCGCGAAGGCGGCGCCGGCGACGATCGGGCCGCCTTTGCCGGCGCGCTCGAGCAGGGCGTCGACGTGCCACTCGCGGTTCAGCCGGACGATGAAGAGGGAGGAGACGAAGAGCATGCCCATGGCGATGATCAGCGCCCCAGAGATCTTGGTCAGCAGCTCCTTGTGGTCCTGGAGGGTGGAGCCGAGGCCGGTCGCGGTCAGCCCGAGCAGGATGAAGATGGCCGAGAAGCTGGCGACGAACAGCAGGCTCGGTCCCAGCACGCGCCGCCAGTTCGCGTCCTCCAGCTCCGTCGCGGAGACGCCGGTGACGGCCGAGAGGTAGCCCGGCACGAGCGGCAGCACGCAGGGGGAGAGGAAGGAGACGACCCCGGCTGCCAGAGCGGCGAAAATGCCCACCCCGGCGGCCGGATCCGAGCTGAGAGCGGCGGTTACCACGGGACCTCAGGTTACCCTCCGGGCCGTGTCCGCCCAGTCATCCTCGGGCCTCTTCAACGCCTCTGGGGCCGCCCGCCGGCTGCGCGCCTCGCCGCTGTTCGCGATCGGCCCCGCCGAGCCCGGGCCGGCGTTACGCCGCGGTGCCCTGCTCGCGGTGCCGATCGGCGCCACGCTGATCCTCGAGCTGGGGCTGGGGGACCCGACCCAGGGCGCGATCGCGACGGGCGCCATGCTCGCCGGCTTCCCGGGTATGGACGCGCCAGCGGGACCGCGGGCGGTCTGGCAGGCGGTCGCGGCGCCACTGATCGGGCTGGCCGCCGCCCTAGGCATCCTCAGCAGCCAGTCCGACCTGGCGATGGTGGCTGCGATGGGACTGCTCGGGGCCGTCGCCGGCTTCGGCTTCGCGGTCTCGCTGCGGCTGGCGATCCTCGGCCTCTCGGTCGCTCTGGCGCTGATGATCGGCCAGGGGCTCTTCCTTGACCCCGGGGACGCCGGGCCAGCGCTGCTCTACGGGACGATCGGCGGCCTCATGCAGGCGGCCTGGTCGCTCGTCATCTGGGTGTTCGTCGACCGCGCTCACCGCGAGGAGAGCGGCTGGAACGCCCGCGAGGCGGCGAGCGCGCTGCGCGAGAACCTCACCCTGCGCTCGACCAGCTTCCGCCACGCAATCCGCTTCGGGATCGCGCTCGCCGTCGCCGTCTCCACCTACCTGTTGCTCGGCATGCACGAGCACGGCTACTGGATCCCCCTGACGATCCTCTTCGTGATGCGCCCCGAGCGCGGAGAGACCTACAAGCGGCTGGTCCTGCGCGGGCTCGGCACCGTGGTCGGGCTGGTGCTCGCGACCGCGCTGGCCGAGGTTCTCGTGGGCCAGGACCTGGTGGTGGGGATCATCCTCACGGTCGCCGCGGCGCTCGCCTACGGCCTGCTCACGGTCCAGTACGCACTGTTCACGGCGGCGATCACGACCTTCGTCGTCCTCCTCGTCGACACCCTCGGCGAGCCCACCTTCGAAGCGGCCGGCCAGCGCGCCGCGGGCACCGCGTTGGGCATCCTGATCGCCTTCCTCGCCTTCGTGATCTGGCCCAACCCGGGGGAAGGGAAGGAGCCCGAAATCGCCGATTCATCCCCATCGGAGGCCGCAGCCCGGTAGATTCCTGGCTAGCCAGCCAAACCGCCGCGGGGAGGCCGCGGGCGACGACAGGAGCAGACGTTGAGCAACCGCACGTTCGTGATCGGGGTCGGGATGACCAAGTTCGAGAAGCCCGGCACCAAGGAGGGCGACTACCCGGACTGGGCCAAAGAGGCGGGGGAGAAGGCGCTCGCGGACGCCGGTGTCCCTTACGAGGACGTCGAGCAGGCCTACGCGGGCTATTGCTACGGCGACTCCACCTACGGCCAGCGGGCGCTCTACCAGCTCGGCCTGACCGGGATCCCGGTCGTCAACGTCAACAACAACTGCTCGACCGGCTCGTCGGCGCTGTTCCTGGCGCGGCAGGCGGTCAAAGGCGGGCTGGTCGATTGCGCCCTGGCGCTGGGCTTCGAGAAGATGGAGCCGGGCAGCCTCGGGGTCAAGTACACCGACCGCACCAACGCGCTCGACAAGCACGCGATGCGGATGTTCCAGTTGCGCGACCCGGAGCAGTCGCCGCCGGCGCCGCAGATGTTCGGCAACGCCGGCCGCGACCACATGGCCAAGTACGGCTCGACCCCCGACCACTACGCCTGGATCGGGTGGAAGAACCACAAGCACTCGGTCAACAACCCCTACGCCCAGTTCCAGGACGAGTACTCGCTGGAGGACATCAAGGCGGCGAAAATGATCCACGACCCGCTGACCAAGCTGCAGTGCTCGCCGACCTCCGACGGCTCCGCCTGCGCGGTGGTTGCCTCCGAGCGCTACGTCGACGAGCACGGGCTCTGGGATCGCGCGGTCGAGATCGTCGGCCAGGCGATGGTCACCGACCTCAGCTCGACCTTCGACGAGGCCGCCGACTGCATGACGATCGTCGGCTCCGACATGTCGCGGACCGCGGCCCGGCTCGCCTACGAGGAAGCCGAAGTCGCCGCCGCCGAAGTCGACGTCTGCGAGCTGCACGACTGCTTCAGCGCCAACGAGCTCATCACCTACGAAGCGCTCGGGTTCGCCGCCGAGGGCGAGGCGCACAAGCTGGTCGAGGAAGAAGCGACCACCTTCGGCGGCCAGGTCGTCGTCAACCCCTCCGGGGGCCTGATCTCCAAGGGCCATCCGCTGGGCGCGACCGGCCTGGCGCAATGCTCGGAACTGACCTGGCAGCTTCGCGGCGACGCGGAGAAGCGCCAGGTGGAGGGCGCGAAGGTCGCGCTCCAGCACAACATCGGCCTCGGCGGAGCAGCCGTGGTCACCGTCTACAAGCCGGCGAGCTGAGGCTCGCCGCAACCGACTAGGAGGACGACGATGGCGAAGGAGCGACGCTCACTCAGCGGCAAGGTCGTGGCGATCACCGGCGGTGCCCGCGGAATCGGCAAGGCGACCGCGACGGCGCTGGTCCGCAAGGGCTGCCGCGTCGCCATCGGCGACCTCGACCTGGAGCTGGCCGAACAGACGGCGAGCGGCCTCGGCGGTGGCACGATCGCGCTGCCGCTCGACGTCACCGACCGCGCCTCCTTCGAGGGCTTCCTGGACGAGACCGAGCGCCAGCTAGGCCCGGTCGACGCGGTCATCAACAACGCCGGGATCATGCCGGTGACCCCGTTTGTCGAGGAGTCCGGCGACTCGGTGCGGCGCCAGGTGGACATCAACCTGCACGGCGTCATCACCGGCACCCAGCTCGCGATCGAGCGCCTGCGCCCCCGCGGCAGCGGCTACATCATCAACATCGCCTCCCAGGCCGGCAAGGCAGGGATCCCCGGGATCGCCACCTACTCGGCGACCAAGCACGCGGTCGTCGGCCTCAGCGAGGCGGTGCGGGCGGAGCTGCGCAACTCGGGCGTCGAGGTGCTCTGCGTGATGCCGACGATCGTCAACACCGAGCTGACCAGCGGCGTCGGCCAACGCTGGATCAAACCGGTCGAGGCCGAGGACGTCGCCAACGAGATCGTCGACGCGATGGAAGTCCCGCGCTTCGACGTCTTCGTCCCGCGCGCCAACGGCGGCCTCTACAAGTTCATGAACCTGCTGCCGCGCAAGGCCCGCGAGGCGATGGGCCGGGGGATGGGGGTCGACAAGCTGATGTTCGAGGTCGACCACGGCGCCCGCCGCGCCTACGAGGAGCGGGCGGCCGCGAGTGAGCCGAGCGCCGAGGACGCCTCCGAGCCCGCCCACCAGGACGCCGCCTGACGTTCTGTGTCGATTGACCACACCGTGGGTGTGGAAAGGTCGACGATGTCCCTGATGGGCCGGATCTACGACGCCACCTGGGGACGCGGGTTCGCAGCGATCTACGACCGTGGCTTCGCCGCGACGGAAGAGGCGGGGCTGCGGGCGATGCGGGCAGAGATGCTGGCCGGAGCAGGGGGGAGGGTGGTCGAGCTCGGGGCCGGGACCGGCTTCAACCTCGAGCACTACCCCGAGGCGGTGACCGAGCTGGTCCTGACCGAGCCCGACCCGCACATGGCGAAGCGCCTGCGGGCGAAACTCGCCGATACACCTGGGATCGTCGCCGCGGACGACGTCCGGGTCCTGGAAGCTGGTGCGGAGAGCCTGCCGGTCGAGGACGACAGCTTCGACACCGCGGTGGCCACGCTCGTCTTCTGCACGATCCCCGATCCGGCCGCGGCGCTAGCCGAGCTGGAGCGGGTGCTGAAACCGGGCGGCAAGCTGCTCTTCATCGAGCACGTGCGCGCTGAGGACCCGGGGCTGGCCCGCTGGCAGGATCGTCTCGAGAAACCCTGGCGCTTTGTCGGCGACGGCTGCCACTGCAACCGCGACACGGTGGCGACGATCGCCGCTTCTGGCCTGCAGTTGGGTGAGGTCGAGCACGATCAGCTACCGAAAGCACCGCCGATCGTGCGGCCGCTGGTCCGCGGCAGCGCGGTTCTCGCTGGCTAGCCGGCTAGCGGCGATCCAGCAGGCGCCCGGCGAGCTCGGCCGCGCTGACGCCAATAAATGCACCGGCGAGCACATCTGCGGGATAGTGGACACCGGTGTGAACGCGCGAGTAACCGACCAGGGTCGCCAGCGCCCGCAGCGGCGCCGAGAGCGCCGGCTGTGCTGCGCCGACGCCGGTGGCGAAGGCGAAGGCCGAGGCGGAGTGGCCGGAGGGGAAGGAGCTCGAGCGCGGCATCGGCACGTGACGGCGAGCCAGCTCCTCAAGCTCTTTGCGCTCGGGCCGGCGCCTGGTGCTCAGCGGCTTCGCGACCAGGTTGGCGAAGCCGGAGGCCAGCGCCAGCGAGGCCACGCCGCGCTTGGCCGCTCGGCGTCCGTCAGATCCTCCAAGCACCGCGGTCGCGGCGGCGATGCCGAACCAAAGCGCGCTGCGGTCGGCCGCGCGGGTGAGGCGCCGCATCGCCTCGTCGAGCGTCGGCGTGCGGCTGCCGGCGATCGCCGCATACACGGCGGTATCGACGGCCTTCGCCTCGCTCAACCACTCGGCCATGGGGCGATGATATGAGCCGCCGGCTGGGAGCAAGCCTGGCGCTTACCGGAGGCGCCGTCGCACTCGGCTGCGCGACCTACGCCTTTGTCACCGAATTCCCTGACGGCCTGATCGTGCTCGCCTGTGTGCTCGGTGGCCTCGGAGCCGCCTGGTACGGGCTTCTGCGGCGCGGCTGGCGGCGCTTGCTCGGGGTCGGTTGTACGGCAGGGTTGCTGATCGCTGCGGTTCTGCTGCTGCTCTCCGGCGTCGGTGTGGTCCTCCTGATCCCTACCGTCCTCGCCTTCGCGGTCTCGGTCACCGGCGCCCGCGCCGCCTTCAAGCCGGAGCGCAGCCTGCCGCGAGCCGAGCCGCCGCGGCATCCGGTCCTGTTCGTCAACCCGCGCTCGGGCGACGGGCGGGCGGAACGCGTCGGCCTGGTCGAGGCGGCGGAGAAGCGGGGGCTGGAGACCGTCGTGCTCCAGCCGGGAGACGACCTCGAGGTGCTGGTTCGGGATGCCGTCGGGCGTGGGGCGGACGCGCTGGCGATGGCCGGCGGCGACGGCTCCCAGGCCCTGGTGGCGACGATCGCCGCCGAGCACGACCTCGCCTACGCCTGCATTCCCTCGGGGACCCGCAACCACTTCGCCCTCGACCTCGGCGTCGACCGCGAAGACGTGATCGGGGCGCTCGAGGCCCTCTTCGACGGGGGCGAGCGTTATGTAGACCTGGGGGAGGTGAACGGAAGGGTCTTCGTCAACAACGTCTCGCTCGGCGTCTACGCCGAGGCGGTCAGCCAGGACCAGTACCGCGAGGCGAAGTTGCGAACCCTGTTGGACACGCTGACGGACACCCTGGGCCCGGAGGCGGAAGCGACCGAGCTGCGCTGGAAAGACCCGGAGGGCGCCGAGCAGCTCAGCCAGGCGCTGATCCTGGTCTCGAACAACGTCTACGCGCTGGGGCCGCAGGTCGGTTCCGGCACCAGGCCGCGTCTGGACGAGGGAGTCCTGGGAATCGTCGACTTCCACCCGCCGGCGGCGGGAGAAGCCGCCTCAGCGGCCCGCTGGCGCCAGTTGGCGACCGCGGAGCTGGAGATCGAGGCTGATTCGCCGATTCCCATTGGAGTCGACGGGGAGTCACTGCTCCTGGAGCCGCCGCTGCGGTTCCGGGTGCGACCACGGGCCCTGCGGGTGCGGATCTCCCGTGAGCACCCCGGCGCGTCGCCATCGGCCGACTCACCCCGGGGGCCCCTGAGCGCTCTGAAGCAGCTGCTCAGGGTCGCTATTTCCAGATCCAACGCACGATAATGGTGGTTATGTCAACTCGAAGGGTAAGTCCCGGAGGGAGAGGCCCCCGGAGGCGGCGAATCTCCCCTTAGGAGGCTTCTTCGATCGCTTCTTCGAATTCGCCGCTGCTGCCGAGGGTTCCGAGCGGTTGCAGGCCGGTGGTCTTCGGGCCTTTGATCGCGAACGACGGCGTGCCCTGGAAGCCGAGGCGCTGGGCTTCGGCGGTGGTGTTTTCGACTTCTTTGGTCACCTTTGGGCTGTTTCGTTCTTCGTCCCACTTGGCAATGTCTTTGACTCCGGCGGCTTTTGCCAAGGCGGTGAGGAATTCGTCGGTGACGTAGCCGCCGTTCTCGGCGCCCTGGTTGCGGTAGAAGAGATCGAGGAAGTTCCAGCCGCGTCCCTGGGCGCCGGCGGCGACGGCCGCTGCGCCAGCGGGCGTCGAGTCCGGGCCGATGATCGTGAAGTTGCGGAAGACGAGCTTCGCATCACCGTTGGCGACCTGGTTTTCGATCACCGGCGGCAGGATGTCTTCGGCGTAGCCCTTGCAGACCGGGCACTGCAGGTCGCCGAACTCGACCAGTTCGACCGGCGCTTTCGGGTCGCCGATCACCATTTCGTTCTGTGGGATGCCGCTCAGCTCCTGGTTGATTTCAGCGACGCCCTCGAGTTCGGTGTCGCCACCGCCGCCGCTGGAGGCCGAGACGACGATTACCACGACGACAGCGACGATCGCCAGGAAGAAGGCGCCTGCCGCCAGCTTCAGGATCCGCTCGCGCCGATCCTTGGAGTCGACCTGGGATTCCGCCGCCAGCCGCTCCTCGCGGCGTTTCTCCCGCTCCCGTTGGTCGCTCATACCGCTCAGGCCTCCGTCAGCGGCGTTCGGGCAGACGTGGTCGTGCCCGCGTAGGCGATCAGCCGGGTCGCGTTGAGCAGGAAGAGGATCGTCATCAGCACCGCGCTGCCGACGCACCACTGGCAGATCGCTTCGATCTTGAAGATCTCGATGTAGGTCAGGTAGATGCTGAACCCGAAGCCGCCCAGCGCCAGCGCGAAACCGCTGAAGCGGGCCGCGTCGCTGACGAGAAACGCGGTCGCCAGGATCCCCACGTAGCCGAGGATCCCGAAGATCGCGACGTTGATGCCGGCGATGTGCGAGTAAGAGCTTTCGGCGACGGTGCGGCAACCGCTGCCGCCGGCGAGGCAGACCGGCGAGCCGCCGCCGGACTCGACGATCGCGATGTAGGTGGCGACGCCAACCCCGAGCGTGGCGACGAAGGCGATCGTTTTCCGCAGCGCGGCTTCGCTCGGGAATTTCATAGCGGTGACGATAGAGGCTCGGCCGCGACCGCGTTTGAAAGGTTCCTAAAGGTCTGCGACCGCCGGATCGGCGCAGAAAGCGGCGATCTCACGCGAAAGCTTGCCGCCCTGCCAGGCCAGCGGCGACTCCCCCGGCTGCTCGCTGACCAGCCGGGCATTCGGCAGCACCTCGGCGTAGGCCGCTGCCGCACCGTAGGGATGGCCGGGATCGGCGTCGTCGTGGCTGGCGACGACCAGGCTCGGCAGCTTGAGTCCGCGCAGTTCCTGCAGCGACTCGAACGGCCGCGAGCGCGGCACCTCGCGCAGCGCCTCGACTACCGCGTCGAGATGGCGGTGCAGCTCCATCCGCGCCCGGGTGAAGCCCAGCACCGACTCGCGCCAGGCCGGGTCGGTCGTCTGGTTGCGGTCGATGTACCCGACGAAGCCGTCGATCCCGCCGTCGGCGAGCGCCTCGGCCAGCCCGTCCCAGTAACGCTCCGCCTCGGGCGTGATCTCCCCCGTGAACACCGGCCCGATCACGACCAGGCCCGCCAACCGCTCCTGGTGCCGCAGCGCGTAGGCGACCGCGGTGTGGGCGCCCATCGAGTGCCCGGCGAGCACGAAACGGCCCTCCCCCACCTCGCTGGCGACGACGCGCTCCAGGTCGTCAACCAAATGCGGGTATCCATAACCCTGCCCTGCCGGGGCGGGGTCGGAGTCGCCGTGGCCGCGGGCGTCGTAGGCGGTGACGCGGTGGCCGGCTCGCTCCAGCGAGCGCGAACCGTGGACGACGTAACGGCGGCTGGCGGTGATGCCGTGGCAGAGCACGATCGGCAGCCCCTCCCCCGCGCTTTCGCCGCGGATCAGCGGCGCCGGCTCGGCGACGAACTGCTCCGCCGCCGCAGCGGCCATCAGGCGATCGCGGCCAGCGCCTGCTCGAGGTCGTCGACCGACTCGTAGCTGAGGCCGGCCAGCGTCACCTTGCGGTGGCGGACGATGCCCTCCTCGTCGACGATGAAGATCGCCCGGCGCACGATCCCGGCGGTGAGGACGCCGTAGGCGCGGGCGACGTTCTTGTCCTCGTCGGCCAGCAGCGGCACGTTCAGCCGCTTCTCCTCGGTGAAGCGCTCGTGCGAGTCGACCGATTGCGGCGAGATCCCGAGCACGTCGGCGCCGAGGCCGTCCATCCGCTCCCCCTGGTCGCGGTAGGAACAGAACTGTTTGGTGCAGACGGCGGTGAAGTCGCCGGGATAGAAGGCGATGATGACCTTACGGCCGCGGTAGTCCGCGAGGCTGTAGGTCTTGCCGCCCGTGCCGGGCAGCGAGAAATCTGGGGCCGTGTCTCCGACGTTCAGCTTCGCCACGCGGCGCAGCTTAGACGTTGGCCGCGGCTTAGCCCTTCTCGACCGTCGCTTGTTCGATCAGCACGGTCTGTTTCGGTTTTTCTTCCGGACCGCCGAGTTTCTCGATCCGTTCGACCGCGTCGTAGCCCTTGGTGACTTTGCCGACCAGCGCGTATTCCGGCGGCAGGCCGGCGTCGGGCGCGGTGACGACGTAGAACTGGCTGGCGGATCGGCCGGGCGGATCGGCCGAGCTCTTTGCCATCGCCACCAGGCCTTTGGTGTAGGAGAGGCTGGGCGGCGGTTTCTCGTCGACGCTGTAGCCGGGGCCGCCGACGCCGGTCCCGAGCGGGTCGCCGCCCTGGATCACGAAGCCGGGGACGACCCGGTGGAAGGTGGTGTCGTCGTAGAAGCCTTCTTCGGCCAGGTAGGCGAAGGAGTTGGCGGTTATCGGCGCCCGCTCGGTGTCGAGTGCGATCTCGAAGGTGCCGCAGCTCGTTTCCATCACCACGGTCGCTTCATCGCCTTTTTCGACGACCGAGCCTTCCTCGGGTGCGTCGAGCTGGACTTTCTTCGGTTCGGGCGCTTCGACTTCCTTGCAGCCGCTGGAGCTGTCGGAGCTCGCAGTGGTGGAGTCGCCGCTGGCGGAGGTCGAGTCGCCGTCGTCACCGCCGCTGCGCGAAATCAGGATTGCTCCCACAACAACGATCGCGACCAGCGCAAAACCGGCAAGGATGTACAGGCGCCTGTCCACTTTCCCCTCCATCGGTCAGGAATCCTAGCCGACAATTAGCGAAGCGAACTGCGCGGTACCCGACTGGCCTACGATCGGGCGAGGAATGCCCGACCCAGCGCCGCCCCTGACCCCGCTCGCGGCCGCCGTCCTCCACGTCGGCGCCCCGGAGCGGATCCTGGCGCTCGAGTGCGGCGACGGCGAGCCGGCGCTGTTCCTCGCCCGCGAGTTCCCGCTGGCCCGGGTGCGCGGGGTCGACCGCTCCGAGGACGCGGTGCGCCGGGCGACCGGCCGGGTCGGCCTCGACCCCGAGGGCCGGGTCGCCTTCAAGCAGGGCACGCCGCGCTCCCTGCCCTTCCCCGACGACCACTTCGACCTGGTGACCGCGGTGGACGCGGCGCCCTCGCCCGGTGAGCTGGAGCGGGTGCTGCGCCCCGGCGGCTTTCTTGCCTTCGCCCGCTCGCGCGGCGACGAGGCGCTGCGCGGTCCCGCCGGCTCGCTGCTGCGCCGGCGCCTGGCGCGGCACGGAATCGAGCCGATCTGGAGCGAAGCCGCCGGCGAGGGCAGCTTCTCGGTATTCCGGCTGGGCCGGCCGGGGCCGCCCCCTGCATCCCAATAGGCTGCAAATACGTGAATTTGGAAGGGATGCCACTGGCCCTCCTCGTCAACCCGTCCTCGGCCGGCGGGCGGGCGCTGAAGTTGCTGCCGCGGGTCGAGGCGGCGCTCGACGCGCGCCGCGCTGTCTTCCGCGTCCAGCGCACCAAGGGCCTCGAGCACGGCGTCGAGCAGGCGCTGCGAGCGATCGAAGCCGGCGAGCTGCCGGTGGTGATGAGCGGCGACGGCCTGGTCGGCGCGGTCGGCGGCGCCATGGCCGGCTCTGAGACCCCGCTCGGGCTGATCCCCAGCGGCCGCGGCAACGACCTCGCCCGCGTGCTCGGCATTCCCGACGACCCCGAGGAAGCCGTCGCCGCGGTCCTCGCCGGCAACACCCGCACAATCGACGTCGGCGAGGCCAACGGCAAGCGCTTCCTCGGCATCGTCAGCGTCGGCTTCGACTCGGAAGCGAGCCGGGTCGCGAACGAGACTCACTGGCTCGGCGGCAGCCTGGTCTACGTATACGCGGCGTTCCGCACCCTGCTCAGCTGGAAGCCGGCGCGGTACACGGTCGCGGTCGGCGAGGAGCGGATCCGGCTCAGCGGCTACTCCGTCTCGGTCGCCAACAGCAAGGCCTACGGCGGTGGCATGTTCGTCGCCCCCAACGCCGAGCTCGACGACGGCGAGTTCGACATCGTCGCCGTCGGCGAGGTCAGCAAGTGGAAGTTCGTGAGTAACCTGCCGAAGGTGTTCAAGGGCACCCACGTCGAGGCGGACGAGGTGCAGGTGTTCCGCGCCTCGCACCTCGAGCTCAGCGCCAGTCGTCCCTTCCCCGTCTACGCCGACGGCGAGCACCTGACCGACCTGCCCGCCTCGCTGCGGGTGCTGCCGCAGGCGCTCAGCGTGATCGTGCCGGCGCCGGCCGCGGCTTGAGCGGGTTCGGCGCCAAGGTCGCGCTCTCGCGGGCGATCGGCGCCGCCAGCCGGGCCAGCGGCCGCGGCGGCGGTACGACGCTGCCGGGACGGGTGCTGCTGCGGCTGGAGCCGGAGGCGATCGCCAAGCTCGGCGCCGGCCTCGACCGCGGCACCACGATCGTCAGCGCGACCAACGGCAAGACGACGACGGCGGGGATGATCGCCGCGATCCTCGCCGCCGACGGCCGCGAGCCGGTCCACAACCGCGCCGGTTCGAACATGACGTGGGGAGTCGCCACGGCGCTGCTCGAGCAGCGCGGCCAGGAGGGCCTGTTCGAGGTCGACGAGGCCTGGCTGCCGCGGGTCACCGAGCAGCTCGAGCCCTCGCTCATCGTGCTTGGCAACCTCTTCCGCGATCAGCTCGACCGCTATGGCGAGATGGAGGCGCTGGCCGACGAGTGGGCGCGTACGGTCGCCACCTGCGACGGCCGCACCGAGTTTGCGCTCAACGCCGACGACCCGCTGATCGCCGACCTCGGCCGCGACGCCGAGGGGCGGCGCCGCGACGGCGTTCTCTACTTCGGGATCGAGGACAACTCCCAGGCCCTGGACGAGCTCCAGCACGCCTTCGACGCCAAGCACTGCCGCCGCTGCGGCCACCCCTACGCCTACGAGCGCGCTTTCGTCGGCCACCTCGGCCACTACTCCTGCCCCAACTGCGGGGCCGAGCGGCCGCAGCCCGACGTCGCCGCCACGGAGATCGAGCTGCGCGGGATGAACGGGTCTCGGTCACTGGTTCGAACCCCGTTGGGCGAGATCGAGCTGGAGCTGCCGCTGCCCGGCCTCTACAACGTCTACAACGCCCTGGCGGCGGTCGCGGCGGGGCTGCGGCTCGGGGTCGCGCCGGCGACGATCGCGAGTGCGCTTGGGGAGATGAAAGCCGCCTTCGGCCGCGTCGAGACGATCGAGGTCGGCGCCACCGCGGTCTCGATCCTGCTGATCAAGAATCCGGCCGGCGCCAACGAGGTGCTGCGGACGCTGCGGCTGGAGGCCGGCGGCGAGGGCATCGACCTCTGGATCGCGCTCAACGACCGCATCGCCGACGGCCGCGACGTCTCCTGGATCTGGGACGCCGACTTCGAGCTGCTCAGCCAGTCCGTGCGCCGGGTCGTCTGCGCGGGCACCCGGGCGCCGGAGATGGCGCTGCGGCTGCAGTACGCCGGCTGGCCGCTGGAGGCGATCGAGGTCGAGCCGGAGATCGAGGCCTCGCTCGACCGCGCCGTCGCCGGTGCCTCCGGGCGGCTCTTCGCTCTGCCCACCTACACCGCCCTGCTGGAGCTGCGCAAGCTGCTCGCCGACCGCGGCCTGGCGAAGGAGTTCTGGCAGTGAGCGCGGCGATCTGGCACGACGTCGAGTGCGGCTCCTACGACGCCGACCTGCCGCTCTGGGAGGAGCTGGCGCAGGCGGCCGACGGGCCGGTGTTGGAGCTCGGTTGCGGCACCGGGCGCGTCACCCTGCACCTGGCCCGCCGCGGCCACGAGGTGATCGGCCTCGATTCCGACCCGGAACTGGTCGCGGCGCTGCGCGAGCGCACCAACGGACTTCCGGTCGAGGCGATCGCCGCCGACGCCCGCGACTTCGCCCTGGATGAGCCAGTGGCGCTGGTCCTAGCTCCGATGCAGTTCCTGCAGCTCCTGGGCGACTCGGAGGAGCGGCTCGCCTGCCTGCGCTGCATCGCCGCCTGCCTGCGTCCCGGCGGTGTCGTCGCCGTGGCCCTGGTCGAGGAGATGCCCGAGCCCGACGGCTCGGCGCCGCCGCTGCCCGACGTGCGCGAGGTCGACGGCTGGGTCTACTCGAGCCTGCCGACCGAGGCCGCACTCGCCGCCGGCGAAATCCGCCTGCGGCGCCTGCGGCAGACCGTCTCCCCCGGCGGCGAGCTGAGCGAGGAGCCGAACGAGATCCGCCTCCGCACCTTCCCGGCCGACCGGCTCGAGGCCGAGGCGGCCAAGGCCGGGTTCAGCGCCGGTCGCCGGCGCTCGATCGCGCTCACCGACGCCCACGTCGGCTCGGTCGTCTCGATCCTGGAAGGAGCGCGCTGATGGAGCTGCGGGTGCTGAGCCTTTATCCGGAGCAGATGAACATCTACGCCGACCGCGGCAACATCCTCTTCCTGCAGCGCCGCTGCGAATGGCGCGGGATCGGGTTCGTCCACGCCGGCGCTGGTCCGGGCGACCGGGTCGACCCCGGCGCCCACGACCTCTTCTACGTCGGCGGCGGCCAGGATCGCGACCAGCGCATGGTCGCGGCCGACATGGTCGAGACCAAGCGCGAGGCGCTCGCCGCCGCGGTCGAGGACGGGGCCGCCCTGCTCGCCGTCTGCGGCGGCTATCAACTGCTCGGCAACAGCTACCAGCTTGGCGAGGAGAGGCTGCCCGGGCTCGGCCTCGCCGACCTCGAGACCGTGCGCGAGCCGGGCGAGCGGCTGATCGGCAACGTCGCGATCGAGGTCGACCTCGGCACCGGGCCACGCACCCTCGCCGGGTTCGAGAACCACGGCGGCCGCACCTACCTGGGAGCCGAAGCCGAGCCGCTCGGCCGAGTGTTGAAAGGCCACGGCAACAACGGCCGAGACGGTCAGGAGGGCGTCCACCGCGCCCGCACGATCGGCACCTACCTGCACGGCCCGCTGCTGCCGAAGAACGCCTGGCTCGCCGACCACCTGATCGCCGACGCGCTCGAGCGCCGCTACGGCACCCGCCCCGAGCTCGATCCGCTGCCCGACGGCTTCGAGGCCGCCGCCCACGCCAGCGCCCGCTGGGCCGCGGGCGTCTAGCGCCCGCTGGAGCCGAAGCCGCCCGTGTTGCGGGCTGAGTCGACCAGTGCCTCCGCCTCAACCGGCTCGGCGAGCACGATCGGGGTCACAACCAGTTGGGCAATGCGGTCGCCGGGGGCGACGCGAAAGATCTCGGCCGGGTCGTTGTTGATCAGCAGCACCCGCAGTTCGCCGCGGTAGCCGGCGTCGATCAGGCCGGGGCTGTTGACCAGGCCGATGCCATGGTCGCGGGCGATCCCGGAGCGCGGCAGGACGAGGCCGGCGTGCCCCTCGGGGATCTCGACCGCGACCCCGGTGCCGATGCTCCAGCGCTCGCCCGGGCCAAGGTGGGCGGCCTCGCAGGCGTAGAGGTCGAGGCCGGCGTCGCCCTCGTGGGCGCGCGTCGGCAGCAGGGCCTCGTCCTTCAATTTGGCGACCGGCAGTTGCACGCTGGGGAGCCTACTGGCGCTCAGGCGACGGCGAGGTCGTCGAAGCGATGCATCTCGGCGGCGGGAACGCGGGCGCGGACGAGCACGCCGTCCTCGCGATCGGTCCGCTCCAGCTCGCCGGCGACCTCGTGCAGCTCGTGCAGGCGGCCGCCCTGCGAGTAGGGGAACAGCAGGTCGACCTCGGTCAGCGTCTCCGCGAACGCCTGCTCGACCCGCTCGCAGAGCTGCTCCAGGCCCTCGCCGTCGAGCGCCGAGACCATCACCGCCTCGGGGTGGGCGAGCGCGACCTCGTGCCGGGCATCCTCGTCGAGCAGGTCGGCCTTGTTGAGGACCAGCAGCCGCGGCTTTTTACCGGCGCCGATCTCCTCCAATACCTCGTCGACCGCCGTGATGTCGATCAGCCGCCGCTGCTCGGTCTCGGAGGCATCGAGCACGTGCAGGATCAGGTCGGCGAGCACGGTCTCCTCCAGCGTCGCCTTGAACGCCTCGACCAGTTGGTGGGGCAGCTTCTCGATGAAGCCGACGGTGTCGGTCACCAGGTAATCGCGACCGGAGAGCTCGAGGCTGCGGGTGGTCGGGTCGAGGGTGTGGAAGAGGCGGTCCCCCACTCCCACCTCGGCCCCGGTCAGCGCGTTAAGCAGCGTCGACTTGCCGGCGTTGGTGTAGCCGGCGAGGGCGACCCGCGGCAGCGAGGAGCGGTCGCGCCGGGCCCGCATCACGCCGCGGTTTTGCTCCAGCCGGCCGAGCCGGCGGCGCAGGGCGGAAATGCGGTCGCGGGCGAGGCGGCGGTCGGTCTCGATCTGGCTCTCGCCCGGTCCCCTGGTGCCGATGCCGCCGTCCATACGACCGGCGCCGAGGCGCTCGAGGTGGGTCCACAGACCCCGCATGCGGGCCATGTTGTATTCGAGCTGGGCCAGCTCGACCTGCAGCTTTCCCTCGGCCGAGTGGGCGTGGTCGGCGAAGATGTCGAGGATCACCGCGGTGCGGTCGATCACCGGCACGCCCAGCTCCGCCTCGAGGTTGCGCTCCTGGCGCGGGGCGAGCTCGTCGTCGCAGGCGACCAGGTTGGCGTCGCAGGCGGCGATCTGCGCTTTCAGCTCCTCCAGGCGCCCGCGGCCGAAATAGCGGTTCGGGTCTGGTTCGGGCCGCTGCTGGGTGGCCTCGCCGGCGGTGGCGACGCCGGCGGTCCGCAGCAGCTCCTTCAGCTCGGCCAGCGGATCGCCCTCCTCGCGCCCGTCGACAACCCCGATCGCGAGTGCCCGCTGGCGGGCGCGGCGGTTCGTTACGCCCGCACCATTGCCCTTCGACGCGGCGTACCGCGTCTCGGTGTTGCGGCCATTTCTCGAACGTTGCACTCAGGAGGATTGTAAGCGTCCCCTGCGGCCAGATAGTGTTGGGAACCGTGAAGGTCTTCGTTACGGGAGGAACGGGCTTCATCGGCGGCGAGGTCGTGCGCCAGTTGCGCGCGCGAGGCGACGATGTGGTCTGCCTGGTCCGGAACCCCGAGAAGGGCAAGAAGGTCGCTGAGCTCGGCTGTGAGCTCGCCTCCGGGGACCTCAGCGACGAGCAGGCGATCCGCGCCGGCATGAGCGGCTGCGACGCGGTGCTCCACATCGCCGCGATGTACGAAGTCGGGATCCCGGCCTCGCAGCGCGAGCCGATGCGCGACGCCAACGTCGGCGGCACCGAGCGGGTGCTGGGCGCGGCGCTGGAGGCGAAGATCCCCAAGGTCGTCTACGTCTCCACGGTCGGCGTCTTCGGCAACACCGACGGCAAAGTCGTCGACGAGAGCTACGAGCACCCGGCCAAGGAATTCACCTCCTGCTACGAGCAGACCAAGTGGGAAGCCCACCAGTCCGCCAAACGGCTGATCGGCGAGGGGCTGCCCTGCGTGATCGTCCAGCCCGGCGGCGTCTACGGCCCCGGCGACACCTCTTCGATCGCCGGCCTGCTCGACCAGTACTTCGCCGGGAAAATGCCGTTGATCCCCTTCCCCGAGACCGGCTTCTGCCTCTCCCACGTGGAAGACATCGCCACCGGCATCGTCCTCGGCCTCGACAAGGGCAAAGCCGGTGAGGCCTACGTGATCAGCGGCCCGGTGACGACGGTTCGCGAGGCGATCGAGACTGTGGCCAAAGTAAGCGGCAAGAAGGCGCCGAAGCACGCGATCCCGGTGCCGCTGATGAAGGCGATGATCCCGATCGGCCCGCTGGTCGGGAAAATGATGGGACAGCCGCCGAACCTGCGCGAGCTGATCTCCTCCACCGACGGCGTCACCTTCTGGGCCAGCCACGAGAAGGCGACCCGGGAGCTCGGCTACGAGCCGCGCGGCCTCGAACAGGGCCTGCGCGAAATGCTCGAGGTCGAAGGCCGGATCCCGGCCGCCGCCGCCTGAGCGCCCTCGCTGAATAAGCTGCCGCGATGCGCGTGATCGACGTCATGCACCTCGGCCGGCCGCACGTGATCGGGTGCTGGGAGGTCGACGGCGCCCTGGTCGATCCCGGCCCCGAGTCCTCGCTCTCGACCGTGCTCGAGGCGATCGGCGACGAGCAGCCGCGGGCGGTCGTCCTCACCCACATCCACCTCGATCACGCCGCCGCCACCGGCGCCCTGGTCGAGCGCTGGCCCGAGCTCGAGGTCTACGTGCACGAGCGCGGCGCCCCGCACCTGATCGACCCCTCGAAGCTGCTGGCCAGCGCCGAGCGCCTCTACGGCGACAAACTGGAGTACCTCTGGGGCCGGATCCTGCCCGTGCCCGAGGCCAACGTGCGGGTGCTGAGCGGCGGCGAGACCGTGCTCGGCATGCGCGTCGCCTACACCCCCGGCCACGCCTCCCACCACGTCTGCTACCTGCACGAGGAGAGCGGCACCGCCTTCGTCGGCGACGTCGCCGCCTGCCAGATCCCGCCCTCGAAGCTGATCATGCCCCCCACCCCACCCCCCGACATCAATGTCGAGATCTGGGAGGAATCGATCGACCTCGTCGAGGGCTGGCAGCCCGAGCGCCTCGCCCTGACCCACTTCGGAGCGATCGAGGCCGACGTCCCAGCCCACCTCGACGCGGTCCGCTCGCGCCTGCGCCAAGAGGCCGAGCTGGTCCGCCAGATGCCCTCCGAGGACTACAACGCCGACCTCCAGCGCCGCATCCGCGAGCAACTGAGCGCAGAAGGCCAGGACGAGGAGACCGTCGCCGAGCTCCTGCAGGCGGTCCCGACCGCCTACCAATGGGGCGGCCTCGATCGCTACTGGCGCAAGAAGGCGGAGCGCGAAGCGGCTTAGTTCTGTTGGTTAAGAGAGGTGCTCGCGCATCCGCTCGACGGCCTCTTCGATGCGGTCGTCGGGGGTGGTGAGCGCAATGCGGAAGAAGCCCTCGCCGCTGGGCCCGTACATCGAGCCGGGCGAGACGACTACGGCGGCCTCCTCCAGCACCAGCTCGGCGAAGGAGGTCGAGGTCTGGCCCTCGGGGACCGGGGCCCAGATGTAGATCGTGCCTTTCGGGGCGGCCACCTCGACGCCGATCTCGCGCAGGGCGGAGACGACCAGGTCACGGCGGCGGGCGTAGGTCTCGTTCATCCGCTGCAGTGGGCCCTGGGGGCCCTCCAGGGCGGCGACGCCGGCCATCTGTACCGCCTCGAAGAGGCCGGAGTCGACGTTGGTCTTCAAGCGCCAGTATGTCTGGATCGCCTCGGCGTTGCCGAGGATCGCAGCGCAGCGCCAGCCGGTCATGTTGTAGCCCTTGGATAGCGAGAAGACCTCGACGCCGACCTCCTTGGCGCCGGGCGTGGAGAGGAAGCTGGGGGCGTCGTAGCCGTCGTAGGTCGTCTCCGAGTAGGCGTTGTCGTGGACGACGAGGATCTCGTGCTCGCGGGCGAAAGAGACGACCATCTCGAAGAACCCCTCGGGCACGACGGCGCCAGTCGGGTTGTTCGGGTAGTTGATGAACATCAGGCGGGCCTTGGCGGCGACGTCGGCGGGGACGGCGCTCAGGTCCGGGGCGAAACCCAATTCTGGGACCAGCGGCAGCAGCTCCGGCTTCGCGTTGGCGAGGATCGGGCCGCCGGTGTAGACCGGGTAGCCGGGGTCGGAGGCGAGGGCGACGTCGCCGGGGTCGAGGAAGGCGAAGCAGAGGTTGTAGATGCACTCCTTGGCGCCGATCGCCGGGATCACCTCGGTCGCGGGGTCGATCTCCACGCCGAAGCGGCGGTCGTAGAAGTCGGCGAAGGCGCGGCGGAACTCCTCGCGGCCGCGATTGCTCGGGTACTGGTGGTTGGCCGGGTCGGCGACCGCGTCCTGCATCGCCTTGACGATGTGCGGGTAGGTCGGCTCGTCCGGGTCGCCGATCCCGAGGCTGATCACGTCGATGCCGGCAGCCCGCTTCTCGGCGATCTGCGCCTCCAGTTCCTGGAACTTGTACGGAGGCATCGCCTCCAGGCGCTTGGACAGGTCAGCGATTCCCATGGGCCGGGAAATCTATTCGTCCAGCTCGGCGAGCGCCGTCAGCAGCTCGGGCGAGAGGTCGCCCGAGTAGACCGGCTCAGCCCAGCCGTTCAACCGCACCGAGAGGTCCTCGCCGATCTCGACCTCGAGCTCGCCGCCTTCGAGCTCGACCACGATCGGGCTCTCGGAGCCCTGGAGGAAGGCGGTCACGGCGGCGCCGCTGGCGCCGGTGCCGGAGGAGAGCGTCTCCCCCACCCCGCGCTCGAAGATGCGGGCGCGGACGCGGCTGCCGTCGATCTCGACGAAGGAGACGTTGGTGCGGTTGGGGAACAGCTCGTGACCTTCGATCCCGGGCCCGATCTCGCCCAGGTCGAGCTCGTCGAGCTCGGCGCCGACGACGATCGCGCACTGCGGGTTGCCGATCGAGACGTGCTGGAACTCCCACTCGCGCCCCGCAGCGCTCAGCGACCCCTTGCCGTCCTTGCCACCGGAGGGAAAGTCCTTCGAGGTCACCGATGCCTTGCCCATGTCGACCGAGCAAGTCAGCTCGCCGGTGATCGTGGGCACGATCGGGCCGGCGACGGTGCTGATTGCGAACTCGTCCTCGTCGGTCCAGCCGTGGCGGCGCAGGTAGAGGATCGCCTCGCGGGCGCCATTGCCGGAGAGCTCGGCCTCGGAGCCGTCGGGGTTGAAGATGCGCAGGTCGGCGACGAACTGCGGGTCCTCAGAGCGCTCGAGCAGCAGGACGCCGTCGGCGCCGACCCCGAAGTGCGGGTCGCAGAGCCACTCGACCCGTTTGCCGTTGAGCTCCCAAGGCAGGTTCTGCGCCTCGAGGATCAGGTAGTCGTTGCCGAGCGCTTGCCACTTCTCGAATTTCACGGCGTGCAGCCTATTCGCCAAGGCCGGCAACGATCCGCGCGGCGACCTCGGCGTCATCCAGCTCAGTGCGGTCGATCGCCGTCAGGTTGGGGATCTTCCGCATCCAGGTGAGCTGGCGGCGGGCGTAGTTTCGCGACCGCTTCTTCATCGTCTCGACATCGCCGGCGATCAGCTCGTCGAAACCGAGCGCCTTGCGCGCAGTGCGCGAAGGCCCCGCCAAATCTGCCCGCCGAGCCTCCTCCGCTGCGCCCGAGGCGACGATCGCGTCGGTACGGGCGTCAATCCGCTCATAAAGCGCCGCCCGCTCCATATCGAGCCCAAAGATCACCGTCGGATGCCGCGTCTCGGGAGACCACAGCTCCGAGTCCTCCGATTCCGGTGGGGCTTTCACCAGGGAGAGTTGGGCCAGGGCCGCCCGCAGATAGAGACCGGTTCCGCCAACGACGATTGGCCGTCGACCGGCCGCAAGTGCCCGGTCGACCTCTTCATGCGCCAGCACCATGTAGTCGCCCACCGAGAACGGTTCGGTCACCGGCACGAACCCCACCAGCCTGTGCTCGAGCTTCTCTTGCTCTTCGGTGGTGGCAACCCCAGTTAGAACCCCGAGCCCCTCGTAAACCTGCAGCGCATCGCAACTGATTGCCAATGGGTCCTCGCCCCTCGCCCTGAGCAGCTCCCCGAGCGCGATAGCGACCCCGGTCTTCCCCACCCCGGTCGGGCCGAAGATCGCCAGGACCTTCAAAGAAGCGGCGAGAGGGGTTTCACCGACACCCCGCTCAAAGTCTGAGACGTCGCATTTTCGATCTCGACCGCCACGAACTCACCGGGCTCGGCAACCCCATCGAAGTTGACCGCCTTGTTGTGCCGAGTACGGCCGCGCAATCTGGTCTCGTCGGTACGGCTGGTCCCTTCAACGAGCACATCCAGCGTCCGCCCCACGAACCGCTGGGCACGCTCCCGCGCCCGCCTCTGGACCACCTCAACGAGCCGTTCCATCCGCTCCACCTTGACGGGGTGCGGCACCTGCTCACCCATATCCGCCGCCAAGGTTTCCCGCCGCGGCGAAAACACAAACGTGAAGGCCCCGTCGTACCCGACCTCCTCGGCCACTTCCAGGGTCTCGGCAAAGTCCGCCTCGGTCTCACCCGGGAAGCCGACGATGATGTCGGTGGTGATCGCGCAGTCGGGGACGTGCTCGCGGATCAGCGCCACCCGGTCCATGTAGCGCCCCCGGTCGTAGGTGCGGCGCATCCGTTTCAGCACCGCGCTGGAGCCCGACTGCAGCGGCAGGTGGATTTGCTCGCAGAGCGCCGGCAGCTCCGCGTGGGCGCGGATCACGTCCTCCTTCATGTCCTTCGGGTGCGGGCTGGTGTAGCGGATGCGCTCGATTCCCTCGACTGCGTCGACCCGCCCCAGCAGCTCGGCGAACCCGATCCGCCGGTCCTTCGGCAGGTCGCGGCCGTAGCTGTTGACGTTCTGCCCCAGCAGGGTCACCTCGCGGACGCCGTCGGCGGCGAGGCCCTCGGCCTCGGCGAGCAGCTCGTAGGGGTCGCGGCTGACCTCGCGGCCGCGCGTGGTGGGCACGATGCAGTAGGCGCAGGCGCAGTTGCAGCCCTGGGAGATCTGCAGCCAGCCCTGGAACTCGCGCTCGCGCCGGGTCGGCAGGTGACCGGAGAAGTCCTCGAACTCGAAGTAGCCCTGGGCGCTGAGCGAATCGGAGTTGAGGAACTCGGCCAGCTTGTGGATCTGGCCAGGCCCGAAGGCGACGTCGACGAAGGGGAAGCGCTGGAAGACCTCGTCCTTGACCGACTGCGCCCAGCAGCCGCCGACGCCGACCACCCGCTCCGGGTCTTCGCCCTTCAGCCGCTTCGCCTCGCCGAGATGGGCGATGAAGCGGCTGTCGGCCGACTCGCGGATCGAGCAGGTGTTGAAGAGGATCACGTCGGCCTCTTCCCGGCTCACCGCCTCCTCGTAGCCGAGCGAGGCCAGCATGCCGCGCATCCGCTCGGAATCGTGCACGTTCATCTGGCACCCGAAGGTGGTGACGTGGAAACGCTTGCCCATCGAGCCGCAGCGTACTGCTGGCGCGGAAGCCGCGCTACTTGACGGTGAGCGTGCCTTCCATGCCTGCGGCCGCGTGGCCGGGCACGGTGCAGAGGAAGGTGTAGGTGCCGGGTTCGAGTTCGGCGGTGAGCGAGGATTTGCCTTCGGTGATCGTCTCCGTGGTGGCGAGCTCACTGCCGCCTTCGTCATCGATCGCGACGTTGTGTTCGATCGCCGCCGGGTTGTCGAAGTCGATCGTGACCTCGCCTGCAGCGGCCTCGAGCGAGGGCTTGTCGAAGGCGAGCATGGTGAGGTCGGCCGTCAGCTCCAGGGTGGTCGCGCCCGCTTCGGCGTTGGCGCCACCTTCCTCACCGCCCTCGGCTTTTTCTTCGCCCGCGGCTTCGGTCTTCTCTTCGGCTTCCTCTTCTTCGAAGGGCTCGCTGCCTTCCGCCGCCTCGATTTCCTCGTTCGCCTCTTCGAACTCAGCCGCTTTGGCGGCCTCCTCGTCGTGGGCGTTGAGCACGGAGTAGGTCGTGGCGCCGCCGATCAGGATGGCGAACCAGAGGACGACGACCGGGAAGGCTTTGCCCGGGAAGCCCTTCAGTTTCAGCCCGACGAAGCTGAAAATCACAGCCGAGAGGGCGAGGGCGATCCCGCAGACGTAGAAAAGAGTCTCGTTGCTCATGGAAGCGGCCGGAACTCTATCCACTGCAAGCAGCGGATAGAGCCCCGCCCCGTGGAGTTCTAAGCGGCCTGCGCCTCCGGCGCCGGCGTCTCAGCCGCCACCTCGGCCGGCTCGGCCTCGGTGGGCGCGGCGCCGTCGATGCCGAGCGCGGTGCGGACCTTGGTTTCGATCTCCAGCGCCAGCTCCGGGTTGTCGACCAGGAACTGTTTCGCGTTGTTGCGGCCCTGGCCGAGCCGGGTCTCGCCGTAGGAGAAGAAGGAACCCGATTTCTGCACCAGGTCCTGCTCCATCCCGAAGTCGAGCAGGCCGCCCTCGCGCGAGATGCCGACGCCGTACTCGATGTCGAATTCGGCCTGGCGGAAGGGCGAGGCGACCTTGTTCTTGACGACTTTGACCCGGACCCGGTTCCCGACCGCCTCGGTCCCGTCCTTGAGGGTCTCGATGCGGCGGATGTCGAGCCGCTGCGAGGCGTAGAACTTCAGCGCCCGGCCGCCCGGCTGGGTCTCCGGCGAGCCGAACTGGACGCCGACTTTTTCGCGGATCTGGTTGGTGAAGATGCAGACGGTGTTCGTGCGGTTGAGGTTTCCGGCGAGTTTCCGCATCGCCTGCGACATCAGCCGCGCCTGCAGGCCGACCGTGGTGTCGCCGATCTGGCCGTCGAGCTCGGCTTTCGGGGTCAGCGCCGCGACCGAGTCGATCGCGACCACGTCAACGGCGCCGGAGGCGATCAGCCGGTCGGCGATCTGCAGTGCCTGCTCGCCGTAGTCGGGCTGGGAGACCAGCAGCTCGTCGGTGTCGACCCCGATCGCCCGCGAGTAGACCGGGTCGATCGCGTGCTCGGTGTCGATGAAGGCGCAGACGCCGCCGAGCATCTGGGCCTGGGCGATGATGTGGTTGACCAGCGTCGTCTTACCCGAGGACTCCGGGCCGAAGATCTCGACGATGCGGCCGCGCGGCACGCCGCCGATGCCGAGCGCCAGATCCAGGGCCAGCGCCCCGGTCGGGATCGATTCGACCTTGACCGTGCCTTTGTCGCCGAGGCGCATCAGGGAGCCCTGGCCGAAGTCGCGCTCGATCTGGGTCACTGCGGCCTCGAGCGCCGCGTCCTTCGCCTTGGCCTCTTTCGCCGAGGCGTCTTTCAAGTTCACTTTCTTGTCAGCCATCTCATCACCTCACTGCCGCCTCATCCAGGCAGCTCGACTTGGGCCAGCGGGACGTAGCGCGCACCCGACGGCTGGAGTTCAGAACGGTAAAGAGCCAGTCGGACGCCTAGAAATGGCTCGCGGAGGCTCGCTGGGAGCTCATCTGGGAACTTCTCGACCCGCATCGGCCTCCGTGATCCACGCCCCTCAGAACGCACCCGAGCGACGGTCACATGCGGCCAGAACGGCCGCTTCTCCGGCTTGTAGAGATCCTCGGCAATCAGCCGCTTGCCCAGCACCGCCTGCAGGATCTCGGCGCCTGGCGAAATCGCCGGCAGACCAAACACCCGCGGCCGCCGTGCTGGCCGTGCCGCCGGGTCCGCAAGGTCCACGATCGGCGCCGCCCCAGCGCTCTCCCGCATCGCCTCTGCAACCCGGTCGACGTCCTCCGGCGGCCGCGAGCCGAGAAAAGCGAGGGTGATGTGCAGGTTCTCGGACGGCACCGGCCGCAGGGCCGGGTCCGTCAGCTCCCGCTCGCCCCAGGCACCGATTTCCGCTCGCACGGACGCGGGCAGGTCGAGTGCCACGAACAGGCGCACCCTCTCGCTCTTCGGTCGTTCCTCGGCCATGCCGCCACGCTACGCCGTGCCGACGCACGAGATGCACTCGCTTTGTAGAAATTCAGCGCCAAAAGGCGCGCGAAAGCGTCAATTCGCCCCGCTGCGCCCTAGAACGGCGGCTCGCCGCCGCCCAGCAACTGCCGCAGCAGGTGCATCCCGACCAGGGCCGAGCGTTCGCGAATGTCGGCGCGGTTGCCGGGAATCGTCGGGTCGCGGGCGATCGCGGTGCCGTCGGCGAGGCGGGCGTTGAAGCAGACGTAGCCGACCGGCTTCTCCTCGGTGCCGCCGTCGGGCCCGGCGATGCCGGTGATCGAGACCGCGACGTCCGCCCCGAAGCGCTCCAGGGCCCCCAGCGCCATCGCCTCCGCGACCTCGGGCGAGACCGCGCCCTTCTGACGGATCAGCTCCGGGTCGACGCCGAGCAGCTCCGCCTTGGCCTCGTCGGCGTAGGCGACCACGCTGCCCGCCATGTAGGCGGAGGCGCCGGGCAGGTTGGTGATCCGCGCGGCCAGCAGGCCGCCGCTGCAGGACTCGGCCAGGCCCAGCCTGCGGCCCGCGAGCAGCGCCGCGACCTGGGAGTCGATCGTCTCGCCGTCGAGGCTGAAGGTCTCGCGCGGGTGGCGCTGGGCCAGGCCCTCGCGCACCGCTACCGCGGTCGCCTCCGCCTCGTCGCGGTAGCGGACGTCGATCTCGATCTCGCCCTTGCGCAGGCAGGTGGTGATCTCGACCGCGCCCAGCTCCACCCCGTCGCCCTCGATCTCACGCAAGCTCTTGGCGATTTCGGACTCGGGCACTCCGAACATGCGCATCGTGTAGCCGTGCAGCGGCGTCGCCCGGGCCAGCACCTCGCGCACCGGCGCGGTCTCCAGCGCCGTCTCCCAGAGCGGCCGCAGCTCCCGCGGCGGCCCCGGCAGCACAACCACGACCGCGTCCCCGGCCGACACGACGATGCCCGGCGCCGTCCCCACCGGGTCCAGCGCCACCGCGCCCTCGGGGATCATCGCCTGCTTGCGGTTGGACTCGACGATCGCCTCCTCGTCGAGTTTCATGCGGCGGGCGAAGCTGCGGATGATCTCGGCGATTTTCGTCTCCATCTCCGGGTCGAGCACCATCTCGCGCCCGGCAAAGCGGCCGACGATCTCCGCCGTCAGGTCATCCGCGGTCGGCCCGAGGCCGCCGCTGGTCACGATCAAGTCCATGCCCTCCGCCGCCAAGAAGCGCAACGCCGCCTCGAGGTCGTCGGGGCGGTCGGCGACGACGAGGATGTGCGCGACCTCGACCCCGAGCTCAGCCAGGCGTTCGGAGACCCAGGGACCGTTGCTGTCGGCAATCCGACCGGTGAGGACCTCGGTCCCGGTGACGACGATGCCGGCGCGGATCACGTGCAGGTCGGGCGTTCTGATTCGGACAGCTCGCGCAGCGCGCCGCCCTCCCCGATCGAGTAGCCGATCGGGTTTGGGGTCTGGGGAATGCTCGCTTGCTGTCCGTCCACGGTCATCGTCACCTCGCCGTTGCCGAGCGAGACCGTGAAGCTACCGGACCGGTAAGGGCCCTCGACGACTCCGGGTTCGAGCACGAGGCCGTCGACCAGCTCCTTGCCCTTGGCGTCGAGCAGGCAGACCCAGACTTCGGCGTTGGTGGTCAACTGCACCGCGAGGCCCGGCGACTTGTGCGGTTTCTCGGTCTGGGAGGTCTTCTGCTGTGCCGTCCCGTTCCCCTGGGCCGACTCGCCGGCGCCGCGCTGCGGCAGCGGGTTCTCTTCCTTCTCGCCGAGCACAACGATCAGCGCTACCAACAGGGCCGCGCAGACGGTCGCGAGCACGGCCAGGGAGCGCAGCGGCCCCCTCCCCCGGTCCACCTCGGCGCTGCGCACCGGTGCGGGCTCACTTCGGGGCAGCCGTTCGGCCGGGCGCCAGGAGCCGGTGTCCTGGCGTTGGCGCTCGGCCAGGGCCTCGCCGTCGAGCCCCAGGAAGTTGCCGTAGGTGCGGACGAAACTGCGGGCGTAGGCCTCGCCCGGGAGCGCCTCCCAGTCCTCAGTCTCGATCGCCCGCAGGAAGCGAGCGCGGATCTTGGTCGCCGCCTCGACCTGCTCGAGGTCGATCTCACGCTTGCGGCGAGCATCTCTCAGCGTTGCGCCAACGCCGGGGTCCATACCCCCATTGTTGCTTAGTGCTCGGGGTCAGCCTCGACGGAGACCGGCTCGGGCGTGGGCTCCGGCGGCGCACTCTGCCCGGCGGGGGCGAGAACCCGGTTGAGATCGGCCTGGGTGATCAGCACCTGGCGCGGTTTCGAGCCCTCGTAGCCGGAGATGACGCCGCGGCGCTCGAGCATGTCGATCAGACGGCCGGCGCGGGTGTATCCGACTCGCAGGCGGCGCTGGATCATCGAGACAGAAGCGGTTTCGGTCTGGACGACGAGGCGGATCGCCTCGTCCAAGAGGTCGTCGCTGTCGGGGTCGAAGTCGCCCTCGCGCGCCTCCTCCTCGGCCTCCTCCGGCGTCTCCAGCAGCTCGGCCTCGAATTCCGGTTCGCCCTGTTTGGCCCAGTGGTTGGTGATGCGGGCGATCTCGTCCTCGGTGATGAAGGCGCCCTGGACGCGCTCCAGCTTCGAGGTGCCGGCGCCGCGGAAGAGCATGTCGCCCTGGCCCAGCAGCGCCTCCGCCCCGCCCTGGTCGAGGATCACCCGCGAGTCGGTCTGGGAAGAGACGGCAAAGGCGATCCGGGCCGGGATGTTGACCTTGATCGTGCCGGTGATGATGTCGGTCGAGGGGCGCTGGGTCGCCAGCACCAGGTGGATCCCGGTGGCGCGCGACTTCTGCGCCAGGCGGATGATCGAGTCCTCGACTTCGGCCGGGGCGACCATCATCAGGTCCGCGAGCTCGTCGATCACACAGAGGATGTGCGGAAGCTGCGGCTCACCCTTCTTGCGGCGCGCACGGTTCAGCTCCTCGAGGTTGCGGCAACGGGCCTGGCTCATGATCCCGTAGCGCGTCTCCATCTCCCCGATCAGGTTGGAGAGGACGTTTGCCGCGAGCCGCGGCGAGGTGACGACCGGGGTCAGGAGGTGCGGGACGTGCTCGTAGTGGTTGAGCTCGACTTGCTTCGGGTCGACCAGGACCAGGCGGACCTCGTTCGGGGAGGCCTGCATCAGGATCGAGGAGAGGATCGCGTTGACGCAGCCGCTCTTGCCCGAGCCGGTGGTGCCGGCGACGAGCACGTGCGGCATCTTCGCCAGGTCGGCCCAGACGGCATTGCCGTCGATGCCCTTGCCGAGCCAGGCGACCAGCGGCGAGGTCTTCTCCGGGCGGCCGGCGTAGACGTCGCCGAGCCGGACCATGCGGCGGCGGGTGTTCGGGACCTCGACGCCGACCGCCTGTTTGCCGGGGATCGGGGCGAGGATGCGGATGTCGGTCGAGGCCAGCGCGTAGGCCAGGTCGTTGGCCAGCTCGGTGACTTTCTTGACTTTGATGCCGGGAGCGAGCCGCAGTTCGTAGAGGGAGACGTGGGGACCGCTGACGACGCCGACGATCTTCGCCTCGACCCCGAAATGGCCGAGCGTCTCGATCAGCTTGCGGCCGATCGCTTCCTGGTCTTTCGGGTCCGGGCCCTTGTCGCCTTTGCCGCGCTCCAGCGCTTTGGATGGCGGCGGCCGGTAGTCGACCTCGTCCGACATCGTGACCCCGCGGGCGTTGCCCATCGGGGTTTTCTCGGTCAGCTCCGGCTGCACCGGCTCCAGCTCCACAATCGGCTCGGGGGCGTCTGACTCCAGCTCGGCCACTTCCACTTCCGCCTCAGGGTCGAACTCGGACTCCTCCTCCACCTGGGCGAACACCGAGGTGTCGAAATCGTCCTCGTCCTCGTCGGCGAGCGCCACCGTCGGGTTGAAGTCCTCATCGTCCTCCGGGTAGGTGCTCATCACGTCGGTGGCCCCAGCCTGGGTCTCGGCCTCGGTGCGGCTCTGGGCGCGGTCCTCGCGCCAGTCGGCATGGGTGCGAGCGGCGGTCCGCGCCGCCTCGCTGCCGCCGACGAAGATCGCCCGGGTGGTCCCGTGCACGCCGCGCCCGACGCCGCGCGCCAGGGCGGAGACGGAGGTGCCGGTCAGCAGCATGCCTCCGGCCAGCAGCATCAGCAGGGTGAAGATCTTGGCGCCGACGGTCCCGAACAGGTAGACGAGGCCGGTTTCGATCCCGTAGCCGACCTTGCCCCCTTCCCAGTGGGCAAAGAGAACGAAGACGAGGTAGACGCCGGCGGCGACCAGGAAGAGCCCGATCAGGTCCAGGTGGCGCTGCTCCAGCCCGAGCGGCAGGTGCAACCCGGCTTTCGGTTTGGCTTTGGCTTTCGGCCGTTTGCCGGCTTTGCTTTTACGGGCAGGGGTGGACCGCTTCTTGCGCACGAACATTGCTGTCCACGTTCGACGCCGGGGGGCGGTCCCCTGTCGCGGCCATAAATTCGCCCTAAAACCAGGGAGATACGCCCGTTTTCCGGGCTACCATCGTCAGATGCTCGCCGAAACCGACCAAGGCGGCGGCCGCGTCCTCATCGTCGAGGACGACACCGACATCGCCGACGTGCTGCGCCGCTCCCTCCGCAACGAGGGCTATGAGGTGCGCACATCCGCCGACGGGATCGAGGCGCTCGACGTCGCCGCCGGCTTCGTCCCCGACCTGGTCGTGCTCGACCTCGGGCTGCCGGGGATGGATGGGATCGAGGTCTGCCGGCGCCTGCGCACAGATGGCGACGTGCCGATCCTGATGCTGACCGCGCGGGCCGAGACCGAGGACCGCGTGACCGGCCTCGACAGCGGCGCCGACGACTACCTGGCGAAGCCGTTCGAGCGCCAGGAGCTCTTGGCGCGGATCCGCGCCCTGCTGCGACGACGCCCGCCGCGCGGCGCCGCCTCGATCGAGGTTGCCGACCTGACCCTGAATCCGGACACCCGCGAGGTCCGCCGCGGCGAGCGCGAGATCGAGCTGACCAACCGCGAGTTCGAGCTGCTCGAGTTCCTGATGCGGAACGAGCGCCTGGTCGTCTCCCGCGAGCGCCTGCTCGACGAGGTCTGGGGCTATGACCCGATGGCGGCGACCAACACGATCGACGTCTTCATCTCCAACCTGCGGCGCAAGCTCGAGGCGGGCGACGAGGCCCGCCTGCTGCACACCAAACGGGGCGCCGGGTACGTGCTGAAGGACTGATGCTGCGGGCTGGCGGAAACCGCGCCCGGGGCTGGCTCCCACGCTTCGCGCGCCCACGCTCGTGGCCGGTGCGCTGGCGCCTCGCGGCCGTCTCCTCCGGGCTGACCCTGGCGATCCTGCTCGTCTTCGGGATCGCGATCGGGGAGATGGCGACGCAACGGGTCCGCAACGACTTCGACGGCGAGGTGCAGAACGCCGCCCAGACCCTGGCTTCGGAGTTCCGCGTCGTCTACACCCCGCTCGGCAGCGTCGCCGACCAGGGCCCCAACCTCAGCGCCTTCGTCCTCCCCGACGACGCCAGTGCCCGCGTTCTCGACATCGAAGGCCACATCAAGACCCGGACCCGCGGCTCCGCCCACCTGGGACCGGTCGAAGCCGGCCTCGCCGACCACGGCGGGATGCGGGTCGCGACCGCGCAGATCACCTCCGATGCGGGCGAACCGACCGGGTACGTCCAGTACGGGCGCAGCCTCGACCACGTCGACTCGACCGTCGACCGGCTCTGGCTCTTCATCTTCGCCGGCGTCCTCGGCGGCACCCTGCTGGCCAGCCTCGCCGGGGTCGCGATCGCCGCTCGCGCGATGCGGCCGATCGCCTCCCTCACCGCCTCCGCCCGCGAGATCGCCGCCACCCGTGACCCCTCGCTGCATATGCCCAAACCGGCGGTCGAGGACGAGGTCGGCGAGCTGGCGCAGACGCTGGAGGAGATGCTGCGCTCACTCGACGCCGCCAGGGCCGAGCGCGAGGGGGCGATGCAGAAGCAGCGCGAGTTCGTCGCCGACGCCTCGCACGAGCTGCGCACCCCGCTGACCAGCGTGCTCGCCAACCTCGAGCTGCTGCAGGCCTCGCTCGGCGGCGCCAACCAGGCCGAAGACCGCGAGATGGTCGACTCCGCCCTGCGCTCCTCGCGGCGGATGAGCCGCCTGGTCGGCGACCTGCTGCTGCTCGCCCGCGCCGACGCCGGCCGGCTCGGCCAGCGTCGCCGCTGCGACCTGGCCGAAGTCGCCGGCGAAGCGGCCGCCGAGGCGGCGCCGCTGATGGGCGATCGGCGGCTGATCGTCGACAACAACCGGCCGCTGCGGGTCGAAGGCAACTCCGACGAGCTGCACCGGATGGTCCTCAACCTGCTCGACAACGCCGCCCACCACACGCCGGCGGGCACCCAGGTGGAGCTGCGGCTATGCGAGCAGGACGGCGACGCGATCGTCGAAGTCGGCGACGACGGCCCGGGGATCCCGGCCCCGATGCGGGCCCAGATCTTCGACCGCTTCGTCCGCGGCGAAGGCCCGTCCGACACCGCCACCGGCCCCGGAACCGGCCTCGGGCTGGCGATCGTCAGCGCCGTCGCCGAGTCCCACGGCGGCTCGGTGGAGGCCCTTGAGTCCGATTCCGGCGGCGCCCTCTTCCGCGCCCGAATCCCCATGGCCGATCAAAAGTCCAGTCCCGCCGATGTTTTAGAGCCGCTTTAGGGCTGGCCCCTACCTTTGCTTCTGGACGAGACACTGGCCCGCCGGGATTCTCCCCAGACACCATCCCGGCGGGCTTTTTCTTTGCCGTTTTCGGAGGGCTAGACCTCAATCACCACTGGCAGAATCATCGGCCGGCGGCGCAGCTTCTGGAAGACGAACTTTCCTATGGAGTCGTGGAGGTCTTCCTCGATTAGGTGAGAGGCTCGGTTGCCGGCCTCGGCGGCCTCTTCCAGGCCGTCTTCGACCAGGTCTGAGAGCTCCTCTACCAGGGCGTCTGCTTCCTCTAGGAAGGCGACGCCGCGGAAGATCACCTCGGGGTCGGCTACTACGCGGCCGTCGTCGGAGGAGATCGTGACGACGACGATGAAGATGCCGTCGGCGGAGATCTCGCGGCGGTCGCGCAGGGCAGCGTCGTCGGGGTCGCCGATGTTGACGCCGTCGACGTACATCGTGCCGGCGTGGATGTCCTCCCCGAAGGCGGCGCCGTTTGCGTCCACTTCCAGCGGCAGCCCGTTGCGTCCTCTGAAGATGTTGGCCGGCTCGACCCCGACCGCCTCGGCCAGCTCGGCGTGCAGGCGCAGGCGCTTGTGGTCGCCGTGGACCGGCATCACGTAGCGCGGTTTGGTCAGGTTCAGCATCAGCTTGATCTCCTCCTGCCAGCCGTGGCCGGAGGCGTGGATCGGCGCGTCCTGAGCGGTGATCACAGTCGCCCCGATCTCGTAGATGCGGTCGATCGTCTCGTTCACCGCGCGCTCGTTGCCGGGCACCGGCGTGGCCGAGAAGACGACCGTGTCGCCGGAGTGCAACTGCACGTCGCGGTGGTCGTTGTTGGCCATCCGCCGCAGCGCCGAGAGCGGCTCGCCCTGGCTGCCCGTGGAGATGACGACGATTTTGTCATCCGGGAAGTCCTCGATCTCACGCGGCTGGATGAACAACCCCTGCGGCGCTTTTGCCATCCCCAGGTTGGAGGCGATGTTGAAGTTCTTGCGCATCGAGCGGCCGACCAGGGCGACCTTGCGGTCGAGCCGCACGGCGGCGTCGATCACCTGCTGGACGCGGTGGATGTTGGAGGCGAACGAGGTGACGATGATCCGGCCCTTGCAGCGCGAGAACTGCTGCAGGAGGGCCGGGCCGACGCTCGACTCCGAGGGCGCGATGCCGGGCCGGTCGGCGTTGGTCGAGTCGCCGCAGAGCAGCAGCAGCCCTTCCTTGCCGATCTCCGCCAGCCGCGAGACGTCGGCCGGGCGACCGTCGACGGGAGTCTGGTCGAACTTGTAGTCGCCGGTCATCAGGACCGAGCCTGCCTCGGTTGAGAGCAGGACCCCGCGCATGTCGGGGATCGAGTGGGCGAGATGGACGAGCTCGATCCCGAACGGGCCGCGCTGCACCTTCTCCCCCGCCGGCAGCTCCTCCAGCGGCGCTTTGTCGCCGAGCTTGTGCTCGTCTAGCTTGGAGCGGACCATGCCGATCGTCAGCAGGCCGCCGTAGATGACCGGCGGGATGCCGATCTCTCGCAGGACGTAGGGCAGGGCGCCGACGTGGTCCTCGTGACCGTGGGTGAGGACGATCGCCTCGATGTCGTCGGCGCGATCGCGCAGGTAGGTGAAGTCGGGCAGGACCAGGTCGATCCCGTGCATCTCGGCGGTGGGGAACATCAGCCCGGTGTCGACGACGACGATGCGGCCGTCGAACTCGATCACGGTCATGTTCTTGCCGATCTCGCCGAGGCCGCCCAAAGGCAGCACTCGGAGTTTCTTGCTTGGCACTAGTGGTGTCTCACTCTCTTCTGAAGTTTGGTTACTGGGCGACCGGAAGGCCGATGCCCTCCAGCGCCGCTCTTACTGCCGCCCGCTGCTCGGCGTCCGCGGAGACGAGGGGCAGGCGCAGGCGATCCGGGGCGAGCCCCAGCATCGAGAGCGCCGCCTTCAGCGGGATCGGGTTGGTGGTGACCGAGAGGCCCTCGTAGACGGGGGTCAGCTCGGCGTCGATACTGCGCGCCCGATCCAGGTCTCCGCTCTGGGCGGCGTCCCACATCGCGCGCATCTGATCGCCGACGACGTGGGAAGCGACCGTAATCGCCCCGGCGCCGCCGAACTCGAGCACGCGCAACAGGGTGTTGTCGTTGCCGGCGAGGATCGAGAGGCCCTCGATCGGGCCCAGCTCCTCGTCGTTTGCCTGCTTGACGGCGACGATGTTGTCGACCTGGGCCAGCTCGCCGAGCAGCTCCGGGTCGGCGTTGACGATCACCCGCGAGGGGATGTTGTACATCACCATCGGCAGGTCCGGAACGGCCCCGGCGACGGTTTCGAAGTGCGCTCTGATGCCCGCCGGGTTCGGCTTGTTGTAGTACGGGACGACAACCAGCGAGGCGTCGGCACCGGCCGCGGCGGCCATCTTGGTCAATTCGCAGGAGTGGCGGGTGTCGTTGGTGCCGGTGCCGCAGACGAGGGTGACGTCGTCGCCGACCTCGGCGCGGACGGCACCGAGCAGCTCGATCGTCTCCTCGTCGGTCAGCGTCGGGCACTCGCCCGTGGTGCCGCCGACGACCAATCCGTGCGAGCCGTGCTCGAGCAGATGGGCGGCAAGCCGGCAGCCGGCGTCGGTGTCTACCGCGCCGGACTCGGCGAACGGGGTCGCCATCGCCGTGAGAATGCCGCGAATCTCCTTCATCAGAGCCAGGGTACCCCGTGAGACGGGCGCTGGGAGTCCATATCGCCTACAGCAGCTTCTCGAGCCCGACCGTGAAGCGGTCCGGGAGGTCGCCGACCTTGCGCGCCGCGAGCAGCACCCCAGGCATGAAGGAGTGGCGGTCGATCGAGTCGTGACGCAGCGAGAGCGTCTGTCCCGCGCCGCCGAAGATCACTTCCTGGTGGGCGACCAGGCCGGGCAGGCGGACCGAGTGGATCGGCTGGTGCACGTTGCCGCCGGCGGCGTCGATCAGCTCCTCGGTGCGCTTGGCGGTGCCGGAGGGCGCGTCGAGCTTGCGGTCGTGGTGCAGCTCGACGATCTCGCACTCGGGCATGTGCGGGGCGATCGTCTGCGAGACCATCATCAGCAGCACCGCGCCGATCGCGAAGTTGGGAGCGACGAAGCAGTTCGCCTCGGAGGCCTCGGCGGCGGTGCGGGCGGCCTCGAGGTCGAAGCCGGTGGTGCCGACGACAACGTGGACGCCGGCGGCGAGGCAGGCCTTGACGTTCTCCAGCGCGGTGTCGGGCACGGTGAAGTCGACGACGACGTCGGCCTCGCCAAGCACATCGGCCAGGGCGACTCCGAGAGCCGGATCGGCCTTACCGCTCAGCTCCAGGTCAGCGGCGCCCTCGACCGCTTCGCAGACCGTCTGGCCCATGCGCCCGGCGGCGCCGGAGACGGCGACCCGGGTCACGCAGCTACCAGGGTCTCGCTGACCGGCGCCAGGGCGGCGCGGAAGCGGTCCTCGTCGGCGCCGACGCAGGCGGCGGAGAGGCGATCGGCAGCGTAGAGCTCGGCCGCCAGCTCGGTCATGTCGTCGACCTCGATCGCGTCGACTTTGGCCAGCATCTCGTCAAGGCTTTCGATCGGCAGCCCGAACAGGGTCGAGCGTGAGATCCGCGTCATCCGCGCCGCGGTCGACTCCGAGGAGAGGACGAGGCGGCCCTTGACGCTCTCCTTCGCCCGCGCCAGCTCCTCGGCCGAGACCGGCTCGGAGCGCAGGCGGGCGAGCTCGGCGCCGATGATCGCGCAGGCCTCCTCGACGTTGTCCTCGCGGGTGCCGACGTAGGTGGCGACCAGGCCGGAGTCCGTGTACTGCTCGTTGTAGGAGCCGACGGCATAGGCGAGCCCGCGCTTCTCGCGGACCTCGCGGAAGAGGCGTGAGGAAGTCGAGCCGCCGAAGATCGAGTCGAGCACGGCGAGTCCGTAGCGGCGCTCGTCCTCGCGGACGATCCCGGGCGCCCCGAAGCAGATGTGGTACTGCTCGGTGTCCTTCTCGTAGAAGCGCAGACGGGCGGTCTCCTCCGGCCGGCCGGCGCCGGTGATCCCGCCGTTCTCGCCGGTGCCCGGCGAGACGAGCCGCTCGGCGAGCTCGACGATGCGCTCGTGGTCGAGGTGGCCGGCGGCGCCGACGACGACGTTGGCGCCCGTGTAGCGGGCCTGGTGGTAGGCGTCGATGTCGGGGATCGGTATCGAGGCGATCACCTCGGCCTCGCCGAGCACGCGCCGCCCCAGCGGATGCTCGCCGAAATGCTGCTGGCGCCGACCTACCCCGAAATCGACTCCGAGCGCGACGTCGTCCTCGAGGAGATCGCGATGTACGAGGACGAGCCGCAGGACCGGGTCCACGACATCCTCGCGGGCGCCGTCTTCGG
>DASUZL010000019.1:0-122146 GCA_036376895.1 Solirubrobacterales bacterium | reverse complement strand
GGCCCCGCCGTAACGGCCCAGCTGCCCCGGGCTTCGATCAGCGCTGGTTCGGCCCCGCTGCCTTCCATGGAGCCGGCGAATATGACCGCGCCGCTGGTTCCGTAGGAGCTGAATTCCCCAGCGGGTGAGCGAGCTTCCTTGGGGAGGAGGCTTGCGTTTTCGGCGGTTTCAAAGGCCTTCGGCTTCCTCCAGGAAGAGACTGGATAAGGCGGATTCGGAGTCAGCGGCTGCATTGAAACCGTGGCCAAACCAGACCCCGCCGGGTGTCCTCTGCGTCTACACCGCTGAGTGAAATTGCAGGTCCCCGTCTCCGTTTTTCTGACCGGAAAGGTGTCGAAAAACGTGCCTGTGAAACCGGTCGGCCCAAACGGCCCGGTCGCGCCCTGATCATCGCGATCGTGGCGCTGGTGGCTGCGCTCACTGGCACTGCCTTTGCAGCAAGTGGCGGCTTGACGGGGAAGCAGAAGAAGGAAGTCGAGAAAAACGCCATGAAGTTTGCTGGCAATGATGGCGCTACCGGCCCAGCGGGATCGCCAGGGCCCGCAAGCGGGGAAGGGAACCCCGGTGCCCCGGGTGAAAGGGGTGCCACCGACCCGACTGGCACACAGGCTGGCGGCGAGCTTCTGGCGAATCGCCATGATCGGGTACTCGAAGCGCTTTCCCGCAGAGACGCTCCCCGGTTCGCCCATCTCGACACTCCCTCCCTGTCGCCACGGCCTTCCAACCCGCATCCGTTCCCATTCCGATACTAACACGTTCCCAAAAGGTGGTCACGACGCGGCACCGGGTCGGCAACATCGCCGGCCCGGTGCTTGTCGTGCTTGGCGCTCGATCAGTTGCGCTGAGTGAGAGCGTCCTGGACAGCTATGTCGTGATTGTTGTCGCTGCCAGCGGGGTGTAGGCGCCGGTGCTGCCTTTTGCGCGCCCGCTCAGTGTGAGCTGGCCTTCGATTCCAGCTTTGTTGCCTTTGGCGATGAGCGTGCCTTGGGTTGTCGTTTCCGTGTGCGTGAAGCCGGTTGTCGCCCCTTTCGGAACGCCTTTCACACTGCCGGAGACGGACCATGTACCTTCGATCGCAGGGATTTTTTTGCCTTCTTCGCATGTAACCCAGAAGTTCGCGAAGTTGCCATTATCCGCCGCTGTGAATTTAAGGAAATCTCCCTGCCCTTTGGTGGTAGCTCTCAGGGACCGCGTATGCACGATTCCTTCGGTTCCCTCTTCCACGCCGCTACCGTCTTCTTTGTGTGTTGTGGCTTTACAGCCTCTTCCTTCTGGTTTTGTCACTTTGACTTCGGTGAATGTGATCGTGCCTTCGCCTTCGGTGTAGTGCTCGCCGGTACCGCTGTCTTTTTTGTTTTCCATCCAACCCGAACCGCTAACGCCTGTTGCGGAGAGTTCGAGTGGTACTCCCGCGATCGTTACTCTTAGTCTTGCAATCGAGTGGGTGGATGTTTCGGATTCCGTTTTTGCGTTAGTTCCGGTCAGCTCTGTTGTTTCGTTTTCGGTAATCGCCACGTGACCGTAATTTTGTTCGGCGGTGCCCGTCGTCAGGCAGTGCTCGCCTCTCAGTGATTTGTCACCGCCGCCTTTCACGCATGTGAATGCTGTTGTGCCGGTTATCGCCGAGGCGCTCTGGGCTGCGAAGGCGCTGACGAGCAGCGCGCAAAGCATGCAGAGGCCGACGATGGCTCTACGTCCGTTCATTTTAAGACTCTCCTTAGGTGTTGTATTGATGGGACCCGCCGACCAAGACGAGTCAGGCTTGAGAATCCCAGCTCAATCCGGCATGTCAATCGGCCGATAGGCGGGCTCGCCGGTTCGGCGCTCGCACCATTCTGCGCAGGGTGGAAAATGGCTTAACGAATCGCTTCGTCAGCCAGGAGCAATGGTGTGTTCGCCTCGGGCAACAGGTCAGGCTCGGCGCCCCAGCAGCCAGTAGGTGGCCATCGGTCCCTTGCCCTTGACGTCGATCGTCCCCCGGCGGCGTAGCTCGTAGTCGCCGCGGAGGCGCTCGTAGGCGCGCTCGGTTACCTGGATCGCGCCCGGGACGCCGTGGGACTCCATCCGGCTTGCCGTGTTCACCGTGTCGCCCCAGAGGTCGTAGGTGAACTTGGCGCGGCCGATCACGCCGGCAACGACCGGGCCGGTGTCGATCCCGATCCGCACCTGCAGCGGCACCCCTTTCTCCCCTGCGCACCTGGCCGCCTCGGCGCCCATCTCGAGGGCGAGGTCGGCGATCGCCTCGGCGTGGTCCTCGCGCGGAGCGGGCAGGCCGCCGGCCGCCATGTAGGCATCGCCGATCGTCTTGATCTTCTCCACCCCGTGGCGCTCGGCCAGCTCGTCCCAGGCGGCGAAGATCCGGTCGAGGAGCACGACGGCGTCCGCCGGGGAGAGGTTCTGGGCCAGTGGGGTGAAGTCGACGATGTCGGCGAACAACACCGTCGCGGAGCCGAACCCGTCGGCGATCACATCGTCGGACTCCTTGAGGCGCTCGGCGACCGAGGCCGGCAGCACGTTGAGCAGCAGGCGTTCGGATTTCGCCCGCTCGACCTCGAGTTCGGCCAGGGCGCGCTCGCGGGCGCGGACGAAGTACTGCAGGAGGACGTAGGTCGTGGTGGTGACGCCGAGGATGTTGAGGACGAAGAACGAGACCTCCACGCCCTGGGGGATCTCGGGCGCGTTGGACGAGAGGGCGGGGTCGATCGCCCCGGAGAAGACCACCAGCGCCGCGAAAGCGACGAACCAGGGAACGGCCTGGCGGGCGCCGACGAACAGCAACGCGCCCACCGGACAGGTGAAGGCCCAGAGCCCGACGGCTGACGAGGCGGCGAAGCCCCCGAGGCTCCACTGCAGGGCGAAGGGCAGCAGCAGGCTCATCAGCAACTGACTGACCCGGAACAGCCGGTAGCGGCGCGTGCGCGCGAACGTATAGAGACTGACCCCGGAGGCGAGCTGGTAGACGAGCGGAATCGCGGCCGAGAGCCAGAGGCCGAGGATCGCGTAGGTGCCGACCCAGACGAAGGCGAAGGCGGTCATCAGGCTCGCTGAGAGCACCAGCACCGACTGCCGAGGTGCATCCGCAAGCACGCCCGGAGGATACGCTGACACCTATGTTCCGTCGCACAAAAAGGACGGCGCCTTTAGCCCGCGGCCCGGGGCGACCGGGGCTAGAGTCGCGGCGTGGATAGCCCGGAAACCCGCTACGCGCGTAGCGGGGACCTGGCCATCGCCTACCAGGTGTTCGGCGATGGCGACGACGACATCTTGCTGAGCGGCGCCAGCGCGTCGAACATCGGCAGCGTTTGGGACGTGCCGGAGGCGGCGCGGCTCTACGAACGGCTCGGCCAGTTCGCTCGGGTGATCCTCTACGACCGTCGCGACTCCGGCCTCTCGGACCCGATTCGGGACGACCTCACCCTGGAGGCGCACGCCGACGACGCGCTGGCGGTGATGGACGCAGTCGGGGCGCAGCGGCCGATGCTCGTCGGCAGCGTCGAGGGTGCGCGCTCGCTGGCGCTGCTGGCGGCCACCCGGCCCGAGCGCGTCGGCGGCCTGATCGCCTTCGCCCCAAGCGCTCGCGGCGCCGCGGCAAGCTCTCCCGAACTCGCAGATTCCGCCGCCCAGGCGATCGCTGAGATCGTCGACTGGCCGGGACCGCTGCCCGAGGTCTACACGCCGCAGTGGGCCGCCGACCCGGTCCGCAGCGAGCGCATCCGGCGCTACTTCCGGACGGTGGCGACGCCACGGCAGGCGGCGCGGCTCCTGCGCATGTCCCTGACCAGCGACATCACCGAAGTCCTGCCCCTGGTCCAGGCGCCGACCCTCGTCCTCTACCCACGCGACCTGAAGCTGGTCCCGGTGGAGACCGTCAGCGAATTCACCGAGCTGATCCCCGGCGCCCGCCTGCAGGAAATCCCGGGCGACGCGGCGATCAACTTCGCCCTCGACGTCGAGCTGGTGGCCGACATCGTCGAGGAATTTGTCACCGGCACGCCCCCGAAGCCGCCGACCAACAGGATCCTCGCGACCGTTCTCTTCACCGACCTGGTCGACTCCACCGGGCTCGCCGCGCGCGCCGGCGACCGGGCCTGGGCCGGCGTGCTCGACCGCCACCTCGATCGGGTCGGCACGGTCGTCGCCGAGCACGGCGGCGAGCTGATCAAGACGACCGGCGACGGGGCATTGGCCCTCTTCACCGGGCCCGCGCACGGCGTTCGCTGCGCCGAGCAGGTCATCGCCGACGCCGGCGAGCTCGGGCTCGCCGTCCGCACCGGCTTGCACACCGGCGAGGTCGAGCGCACCCGCGACGACGTGGCGGGGCTGGCCGTCCACCTCGCCGCTCGGATCCTCAGCCTGGCGACGGCCGGCGAGGTCCTGGTCTCGCGCACGGTCCGCGACCTTGTGATCGGCAGCGACCTCAGCTTCACCGACCGCGGCGAGCACGAGCTAAAGGGCATCCCGGACCGCTGGGCGCTCTACGCGGCGCGCCGCGGCCAGGGGGCCTGACCCCTCAGCGCGGAGCGGTCGCGATCTTCATCGCCCGCGCGGCAGCCGACAGCGGTGGCGGCGCCCACTCCCGCCGGTCGGTGGGGGCCCAGGCGTAGGCCGGGGTGCCGTCGACGACCAGCCCCGAGATCTGCGGTTGCTCGAGCTCGCGCGCGGACCAGTCGTAGAGGCGGCGCAGGCGCGGTTGGATCACCGCGTAGTCGAGCAGCCGACCGAATCCGTTCTCTGCTCGAAGGTAGACCTCGAGATCGTCGCCGAGCGGATACCGGTTTGGAAGCACCCTGCCCAGGGAGAGGAAAACACCGGCCATCCCCAGGCGTGGGTCGCCGAGTGGCCGGCCACAGAGGGCGAAGCGACCGAGGGCGAGGCGAGGCGCGGCAACTAGGGCGTGGGCGTAGAGCACTCGGAGGAGGACGACGTTGAGGAAGAACCGCTCGGTCCGGCTCTCCTCTTCGGCGAGATCGCGATGGTCGAGGAAGGCGGCCACGATGCTGGCGTTGTGCGCCCGGTACCAGGTCCTCGCCGTCGGCTCCTCGACAAAGGCGTCCCAGAACCCGATCGTCGAACTCGACGCGCGGCCGCCACGACCTCCGGCGCGCTCGACCGCCTCGCACCCGTCCTGCAGCAACCGCTCGTTCATCGCTCGCCACCACCTGCTGCCCGGGGGCTTGGCATCGAGCGGGTTGAGCACTCCCCGCCGGGCCTCCCAGCGCATGAAGGACATCGCAGCCCGGCGGAACGGGAGGTGCCGCGGCGCGTCGCCGGTCGGTCCTCTGTAGGTCGAACTCGCAAGCGCCAAGCGCCCTCTGGGGTCGTCGCGGACAGCGGCGACCTTGGCGGCCGCGACCGCGGCGGCGTCCCCATCGGCCGTGCTTGCCTGTCCCTCGCTGATCGGCGCGATCTCTCTACTGCAGGGCGAAGACCACGCCGACAGTCGCGGTGACGGTGGAGGCGCCGGGCTTGGTCGGCGGGCTCGAGCCGCAGCCGGCGGCGGCGAGCTTGCTCGTGGTTCCGGTGCCGCAAACCGGCGAAGCCGCCTTGTCCTCGAAGGGGACGATTTCGCTGTTGCCGCCTTCGCTGATCGTCAGCGCCGGGCCGAGGACGGCGCCGGCCTGGGCGGCGAGCGTCGTCGCCTTTGCCTTGGCCTTTTCGAAAGCGGCGGCGAGGCCCTGGGCGTAGGCGGCTTCGGTGTCGCCGACGAAGTAGGTGGGACCGCGGACCCCGGTGGCCCCGGCGGCGATCGCGGCGCTCACGAGGTCGCCGGCCCGCGCCGGCTCATGCAAGGTGACGCCGATCCCCTCGGCGGCGCGGAAGCGGGTCTTCTTGCCGCGGGTCACCTTGTCGATCGTGATGCGGCCGGTGCGGATGTCCCCGGCGCCAACACCGGGGATCGCCCCGACCGCGGCGATGACGCCGCGCAGTTGCCTGGAGACCGCCTGTAGAGCGGCGCCCCGGCTGCTGCGTTCGAGGCTGACCGAGAGGCCGACCGAGGCACTGTCGTTCGGCACCTTGATCGTCGCCGTCGCCTCCACCGAGACGGTGCGCTCGGCTGCCGGCGCGGCGGCGGGCAGGACCAGCGCGGCCAAGACCAGCGCGAGGAGCGGGATTGCAAGCAGTCTGCGTCGCATCTTCCCCCCACGCTACCCGGCGTCGGCAAAACGTCACCGACCCGCGGCGTTCACTTAGACCAGGTCGCGCGACTGGGTCGGCTCGGCGTCGAAGAGCTCGTGGATCAACTTGATCGCGATCGAGCCCTCGCCTACCGCGGAGGCGACGCGATTCATCGAGCCGTGGCGGACGTCCCCCGCGGCAAAGACGCCGGGCATGCTGGTCTCGAGGTTGAGCGGCCTGCGCTCCAGCGGCCAAGCCCCATCGGCCTCAGCCTCCGCCCCGGTGAGGATGAAGCCGCCGTCGTCCTGCGCCAGCTCCGGCGGCAACCAGTCCGTATTCGGGTGGGCGCCGATCATCAGGAAGAGCTCGTCCGACTGCACGTTCTCCGTTTCCCCACTGGCAGAGCGCAGGTCCAGGCGGTCGAGCCAGCCGTCGTCGCCGGCGCTTCCGCCGACCACCTCGGTCCCGAGGCGCACCTCGATGTTGGGCGTGATTTCGATCTGGCGGACCAGGTAGTGGGACATGCCCTTGTCGAGCGAATCGGCTCGCACGACCAGCGTCACCTTGCGGGCGAATTCGGCCAGGTGCAGCGCCGCCTGGCCGGCCGAGTTGGCGCCCCCGACGACGTACACCTCCTCGTCGACCGTGGTCGGCGCCTCGTGCGCGGAACCGCCGTAGAAGACACCCGAGCCAACCAGCGCCTCGATCTCCTCCACCCCAATCCGCCGATAGGTGGCGCCGGTGGAAAGGATGAGCGCGCGGGCGCTGACCTCGCCGCCGTCGGAGAGGCTGATGTGGAGGCGGTCGCCCTCGCGCCGGATCGCGGTCGCGTCGTGCATGAAAGCGAACTTGGCGCCGAAGACCCAGGCCTGCTCGTAGGCGCCCTCCGCCAGCCGGCGCCCGCTGACGCCGCGCGGGAAGCCCAGGTAGTTGCGGATCAATGAGCTCGAGGTCGCCTGGCCGCCGATGCCACCGTCGTCGACGACCAGCGTGCGGAGCCCCTCCGAAGCGCCGTAGACAGCCGCCGAGAGCCCGGCCGGCCCGCCGCCGACGATGACAACGTCGAACTCGCGGTGCTCGGGGTCGATCGTGGCGCCCGCCGCGCTCGCCAGCTCCAGGTTGGTCGGATCCGCGAGCACCGTGCCGTTCGGGAAGACCACCAGGGGAAGCGTGCCACCATCGCCAGCCTCCGCGACCAGCTCGCGACCGTCGGGCGAGTCGGCGAGCAGGAACGCGTGCGGCACCGCGCAGCGGCCGAGGACCTCCCTCAGTTCGTGCGACCTGCCGGTCCAGGACTCGCCGACGACGTGGACGGTGTGCGGCGAGACCTTTCGCGCGTGAGCCCACTCGAGCAGGAAGGTCGAGACCGACTGGTGGAAGAGCTCGTCCGGCGTTTGCGACGGCCGGATCACGTAATACTCGATCTGCCGTTTCGCCATCGCTTCGAAGATCTGCCCGGCGGTCTGACCGTCCCCCCAGCTTCCCCACTCGATCAGCAGCCCACGCTGGGCGTGAGCGTGGAGCTCCCGCACCTGGCCAAGCAGATCGGCCCCGGTCATGTTCCGGAGCGAGTGGGCAGCGAGGACAAGCGCCACGTCCTCCCCCGCTGCCCTCAGCGCCTGCAGCTCCGCCATCGCCTGGTCCGCCGAGGACGCGCAGACAACCCGGTAGCTCCGTGAGTAACGGTCGACTAACTCGCGCTCGACAGCGTGGAGCGCCTGCTCGTCGTCGTCGACCGCGAAGAGGACAGGATCTAGTGGAGCCATGGCGCGTAGGAGATGCCGATGATCAGCGCCTCGACGCTCTGCAGTCGCGCGACCGTCTGCCCCCAGGGCTCTTCGCGAGAGCCGTGGAGGAGCACGAAGCCTCTCTGCTCCAGCTCCTCGGCCGCGGTGGCCACGGCAGCCGCATCGGCCACCTCGAACTCGACCGACGCCTGCGGGACGGGCCGATCTCCGGGCCACTCGGGGGACCCGAAGCACGCCTGTGCCGCCTGCTCCAGCGGCCAGACGCCGAAGTGCTTGGCGCCGTCGATCTTCTCGCTGTGGAAGTACTCGTCCCCGTCCGCAGCCGTCAGCGGCAGGCCAAGGGCCTCGACGTACAGCTTGCGACTCTCGGCCGGCTCGGCGGTGATCACACTCATGCTGGCGATGAACTCGATGTCCACGGCACTCCTCTCGCTCGGATCTATGCCAAGGGAAGCCTAGACGCCAACTCAGCCGCGGAGGGCTCGCCAAACGACCCCCGGCCGCCGCGCGATCTTGGGCCCGAGGACCAGCGCGAAGAGCGTCAAGGCCAGCCAGGGCCGGAGGTGAGGGCTGATCTTGCGGATGTGGCCGTCGGGGGCCAACTCGAAGACCATCGCGTCGGTCATCCGCACCGGCCCCAGCCGCGCATCGCCCAAAACAACCCGGTGCTCGCCCTCGCCGACAGTCCGCGTCCAGTACAGCTCCCTAAGGCTCCCGTACACCGCACCGAGCAGAAACTCGACGTCCTCCCGCCCCCGAAAGACCATCCGGCCGGAGATCGGGGAGACGACTTCGACGTCCTCGGCGAGTGCGCTCCCGATCCCCTCGATGTCACCAGCTTCGGAGGCGGATAGGTAGCGCTTCAGGAACTCGTCCACGGAGCGAACCATATGCGCACTCGACCCCGGACTCTCGATCAGAACGTGACCGTCCAACCTTGATCGTGAGCCTGCTCCCTGGTGTAGGAGACGCCCGAGACCTTGGTGCCGGTCGCGTCCAGGAGGGTGATGATGCCGCCGCTGTTGCTCAGCGCGCAGGGCTTGACGACCGGCACCTCCAGCGTCTCGCCCCCGGCGAGCGGCCCGGCGGGGACCGCGCATTTCTGCTTGGCCTTGTCGGCGATCTGCCAGCCGGTCAGGTCGACCGGGTCGGGCGATGCGTTCAGCAGCAGGACGCTCTCGCCCTCGTCGCCAGGGCCGGCCGGATTGACCAGCGCCGCGACGATGCGCACCGGCGCCGTCTCCGGCAGCGGCTGGTCGATCAGGGCGTGGCCGGTGACGTCGTCGGTGTTGAACGTCTGGTTCTGGAAGGCGAAGAAGAAGGCAACCCAGCGATCCTCGGGCGCGGGCAGGTGGATCAGCAGCCCGCCGTCGTTCCAGATGCCGTCTTCATCCCTGTGGCCGGCCGCATTGCCCTGGTTCATATGGATCTCATGCACGCCGGTGCTCGGTGAGATCTCCGAAAAGATGTGGTCGGGTTTACTGTCGTTCCAGCGCCCGCCGACCGCCGAGACCTTGACCGCGGTGTTGTTGTCGGCGCGCTCGACGTAGTGCTGGATGAGATCCTGGAGGTCATTGTCGGGCCCTGCCAAGTCGGGCGGCAGAGTGCGCATGTCAGCCTCTTTGAAGAGGTTGCCGCGCCGGTAGTCGAGTGCCGCGCCGCCGGGTTTGTGCTCGATCGGGTGCCAGCCGTCGCCCAGCGCTTCGATCGCGTCGGTGACCGGGTGACGAAAGTCGTCGATCACGTGGTACTTCAGCAACCGCGACTCCAACGCGCCCTCAGAGCTCGAGAGGACGTTGACCGGCACGCGAATCACGTCGCCCCCTGCCTCCAGCTTGAACTGGAAGTGGACCTTCCCCGTCCCGATCTCGCGCTGGAACTTCGTCACCGTTCCAGTGAACACACCGTAGTTCTCGACCGGCATACCGTTCGCCCCCCGTTGTCAGAGTGCTAAGTGACAATGACTATAGTCAGACGGGCGTGACCGTTGTGTTACTCAGTGGGAGCCGCCGGCGGGATCGGGTGGTCGCCCTTGAACAGGTCGTCGGGGTCGTGGGCCCCCTTGAGACCCTGGCCGACTCCCTCAAGGCCCGGGGACGGTCCCCCCAGCCCCAGCGCGCCCTGCTTCGCCTCGGCCTCGACTTCTGGACCTGGCGCCGGCTGGACCGCGAGGGCCTCGATGACGGTGAAGCCGCCGAACTGATGGCGGCCGCGGTCGTGAATCAGCGGGCGTAACGGCCGACCGGCTTCGCTCAGCAAGCGTCGGCGATCTGCCGCTGTGCTTGCCTCACGGCGGCGAGCTGCTTGCGCTTGGCGGCAGACAGGTGCCGGATCTGGCGGCTGCCTTCGGCGTGTCCCAGCTTGGCCGCGACCAGCTTGAGGCGCTTGCGTGCCGCGCGGAGGGTTTCCTGGGCGCCGACACACTGCGCGGACGGCCCGGGGGCGAGAATCGCATCACCTGGCCCGGTGGGGCTGAGGGGCGACGTTCCGGATTTCGGCTCGGGTCCGGGGTCGGGGTCGGGCCCGGGGTCGGATCCGGATGGCAGGATCGTGATCGCCTGCTGGGTGCTCGATCGGTAGCCGAGCACCTCGGCGCCGGCGGCCGAGACCATGTATTCCCCTGGCTCGGTGTAGTTGTGGATGGCCTTGGTGTCGGCAACGCTGTCGCCGTCTCCGAAATCGATCAGCGGCGAGAACAAGCCTTCGGTCGGCGTTGAAATCGCGACTGGTTCGCCGACCGTCGCGGTGAGAGGGGCTTCGAGCTCGACAACGGGAAGGCCGTCCGGGCTGTATCCAGCAGCCTGCACGACGTCGACCCGGCAGCCGCCTTTTTCCATGTCGCCGCCGCACGCATCGTCGTTCTCGCTCACCCAGATCGCCGTGGCGTTGCCACCGGCAGCGGTGGCTTCTCCGGGCGCATCCAGAACGACCACGGAATCCATCGCCTGCCGGCCTTCCTCGGAGAGATCGACCGCCGGCTCCCATTCCCCACCGGCCGGGCGATAGGCGGCCTGCGCGAGGTTGGTGACGCCATCCCACCGCTGCCAGATGATCGCGGCGTTGCCGCTGTCGTCGAAGACGACGTCAGCGGGGAAGGAGTTACCGCCATCGGCCGAGAGTTCGACCGGCGCATCCCACCCTGCGGCGACCGGCCGGTAGGCCGCGCGGGCAATGTTGTAGCCCCCGGCTTTGCCGGTGTTGCCGGCCCAGGCCACGATCGCGTTTCCCTCGGGATCGACCGCGGCTCGCACTTCCTGGACCTGTTCGCCTTCCGCAGACGCATTGGTCGGGGGCTCCCAGGACCCGCCGGCGGGCCGGTAGGAGGTGCGGACGAATTCTTTCCCTTCGTCTTCGCCCCGCCAGGCGACCAGCGTGTCGCCGTCGGCGTCGAGCGCGATATGCGGGTTTCCTGCCGATTCGCCCGGTTGCGAGACGAGGGTCGGTGCTCCCCACCCCCCGTTGGCGGGCCGGAAGGCGCTTTCCACCACATAGTTCGAGCCGTCGAAATGCATCCAAACGGCGGTGGCATCGCCAGCGGCGTTCATCGCCGTCTGGGGCACGAAGCTTTCTCCCGGGGAGATCGGCAGCACCGCTTCCCATTCATCGCCGGCGGGCCGGAAGGCACTCTGGATCACTTCGCCCTGCTTCCAAACGGCCATCGCGTTGCCGTCCAGATCGACCGCGATCCATGGTTCGGGAGCGAAGCCCTGGTTCATCTCGCCGATGTCAACCGGGGCGGTCCAGCTTCCTCCCGCGGGCCGATCGACCGACTGGATCAGGGTCTTGCTGCCGGCGTACCTTTCCCAAACCACAGTCACGTTGCCGTTGCCGTCGACGGCAATCTGAGGCGCCTGGGCATCGTGCGCGCCCGGGACTATTTCGCCTTCCAGCTCCGGCTCGGAAAGATCCACCGGCGCTTCCCAGCCCTCCCCGGCCGGGCGGTAGGCGCTTTCGACGACCGTGTCGGTGCCGTTCCAGCGATCCCAGACGGCGGTTGCATTGCCCCCGGAGTCCAGGACGACCTGCGGCCTGGCGGCGCCATCGCCCGATTCCGAGATGTCGACCGGCGGCAGCCAGCCCGCCTGGGCAGCCGGCGCGAACAGGGCGCAGCAAAGAGCCACCCCCGCCAACGCGAACCACCGATACCCCCCCGGCCTTTGCAGCATGAAGCGCTGATTATAGGTTGACCGTGAGCGGTCGAGGCGAGGTACTCCTAATCGGCTTACCGGATGGCATTTGAACCGCGCTGGCGAGTTAGACTAATCGGCGAGACGGAATCGAACGGGGGCGTTGGGGGCGCTACACTTCGATGCATGGATGGTCCAACGCCAGACGCTGGCGTCTAGCTTCTTCGATTAGTCGTAGCCTTTCGGGACTCTCGTTCCACGGCAAATTTGGCCTCATGTGCCAGCGTCGGTGACGTTGAAGCTCCGGCGTCTAGCCCTTCTCCTCCTGCCCGTCTATGGAGGCTTAGTTGCATTGGATGCTGCCGTCGCCACGGCCGTAGCAGCTGGATTCGCTCTGGTTGGGGCGGGCTGGACCCTCGTGCACAACGATGCGACCGCCCGCCGCTCCCGTACCTTCGAATACCGAGCTCGATGGGATGATCCCAGCTTTTTCGAGGCACGAGAGACGGCGAGCGATTTCCTGTCCGTCCGCGGAAGTGAGGACGACCGCTGGCACGAATGGAGATGCTGGATCGAACGTGGTTGCAGGACGGCCGAGCGGCTTCACATCATGGCCGTGCTGAACTTCTGGGAGGAGGTCGCCAGCGCCTACAACCAAAACCTCCTAGACAACGACTGGTTTCGGACGGATCTCGCCTGGCAGTTGACCCACAACTGGAATCGGTCGAAATGGTTCGTGCGAAAGTTTCGGGTCGAACAAAAGAACGCGGCATTCTGGAGCGAATGGCAGGTTGCCGTGGGTGCTGTCGAAGCGGACCTCAAAGCTCAAGAAGCGGAGGGACAGCGCCGCGCTGAAGCGACCATTGCAGAAGGGAAGGACCTGCTCGCGGTCGATCAATCCGCGACAGGGTAGAGCCGCACACGGCTCCAAGAAACCATTGTCTTCATCGGGGAGACAGGATTTGAACCTGCGACCGCTCGGCCCCCAGCCGAGTGCGCTACCAGACTGCGCCACTCCCCGTGGGGTGTCTGCATTCTGACGAATCGGGCAAACTGTCGCTGAGGGGGTCGCGGGGTTGAAAGCGATCTCGCTCGCGCGGCGGTAGCTCAACGGTAGAGCCTCAGCCTTCCAAGCTGATGACGCGGGTTCGATTCCCGTCCGCCGCTCTCGATTCGGGCGCGTTTGGTGCCGATAGACGGGACCAGATGCGCTTTTGCTCGGCAAGACCCGCGGTGGCCGCCTGCTTGGTGTTGGCGCTTGGGGTTCTCCTGCTGTCCGGCTGCGGAGGCGAGGGGGACGAAACCGGGGAAGGGCCGCAGTTGGCGACCGGGCGGGGGCTGGTTGATTGGCCGCTGTTCGGGCGGGTGCCGCAGCGGACCCACTACCTGCCGGCGACGAGCCGGGCGCTGGATCCGCCGCTGAAGCAGGCCTGGTCGATCAACACGCACGGGCTGATCGAGTTCCCGCCGGCGATCCACGACGGGGTCGCCTACGTGATCAACAAGTACGGCAACGGCAAAGCGGTGCGGCTGCGCGACCGCGAGATCCTCTGGGAAGTGAACGTCCATCCCAGCGACAAGGGCAAGCCGGAGGACGTCACGGCGCCGACCTATTACGACGGGCGCGTCTACGGGACCTTCCTCGACGGTGACGTCGCCGCGGGCGACGCCGAGACCGGGCGCAAAGTCTGGGTCCGCAATCTCCACGCCCACCTCGAATCCTCCCCGCTCGCGGTCGACGGCACGCTCTACTTCGGCACCGACACGGCCGACGTGGTGGCGCTGCACGCCTCCGACGGCAAGACCCGATGGCGGTTCAACTCGCCGGGAGCGATCAAAGCCAGCCCCAGCATCCACGACCACCACATCTTCGTCGCCGACTACCAGTCCTCGATGTTCAGTCTCGACGCCAAGACCGGCAAGCTGATCTGGCGCACCAACACCTCCAAGGTGGCGCCGTTCGGGCGCGGCGGCTTCTTCTCCTCGCCGGCGATCGGGTTCGGCAACGTCTACGCGGCCCGGGACGACGGCACCCTCTACGCCTTCGACGAGAAGAGCGGCAAGGTCGTCTGGTCGTTCGCGACCGGCGACTACGTCTACGGCTCGCCGGCGCTGGCCCAGGTCCCCGGCACCCCGCCGACCGTCTACATCGGCTCCGAAAACGGCCGCTTCTTCGCCCTTGACGCCGCCACCGGCAAGGTGCGCTGGCACTACGACGTCGGCGGCCCGATCCCGGGGACGGCAACCGTGATCGGGCACACCGTCTACACCTCGAGCTTCAAGACCGGCAAGACCGTCGGCATCGACGTTCACACCCACAAGCCGACCTTCCAGATCCGCCAGGCCGGCTACACGCCGATGGTCTCCGACGGCCGCCGACTTTTCCTGGTCGGCTACTACACGCTGATCGGGCTCGAACCGATCAAGCCCTGAGCACCTACGGGACGACGGTCGCGGTCGCCGGGTCGCTTTCTTTCGACGCCGAGCCACCGGAGTTCACGGCGGTGACCACGACGCGCAGCCTGCGGTTGAGATCGGCGGCGGTCAGCACGTAGGTCTTGTTGGCCGCGGCCGCGCCTTCGATGTCGACGCAACCGGTGCCGCTGCCGCCGCAGCTGCGCCAGCGGTACCTGAATTCGGTCACGGTGCCGGTCCAGGTCCCGTCGCTCGCGGTCAGGGTCTGCCCCACTTTCGGCGTGCCGGTGACGGTCGGCACGGTGAGGTTGACGGGAACCGCGAAGAGGACGACCTGGGATGCGGCGCTGGTCGCCGTCGCCACACCGCCCGTGTTGGTCGCGGTGACGGCGATGCGAAGGGTGTTGTTGGCGTCGCCCGCAACCGGGGTGTAGCCCTGTTCGGTGGCTCCGGCGATCGGTCCGCATTCGTTGCCGGCGGCGTCGCAGCGCAGCCACTGGAAGGAGAAGGTGATCCCACTGCCGGTCCAGGTGCCGGTGCTCGCGTTCACCCTGATGCCCTCCCTCGGCGTTCCCGGGATCGTCGGCAGAACCGCGTTGGCCGGGGCGGCGATCGTCACCACGCTCGTCTGGGCGCTGGTCGCGTTCACCGAGTGCCCGAGGTTGTTCGCGGTCACTTCCGAGCGCAGGGTCGAGCCGACGTCGGCGGCGACCGGGACGTAGGTGACCCGTTCCGCGTTTGCGCCGACGATCCTCGTGCAGCTCGCCCCGGCGGTGTTGCAGCGCAGCCAGTGGAGGGCGAAGGTGATGCCGCTGCCGGTCCAGGTGCCGGTGGTCGTGGTCAGCGTTTGCCCTTCCCGCGCGTTGCCCGTGACTTCCGGGGCGGCCGTATTGACCGGAGTCGCGCGGTTGGTCCGCGCGGTCTCCGCGCTCGTCGCCACGACCGAGCCACCGCTGTTGGTCGCGGTCACGTTGACGCGGATCGTCCGTTCGCCCTCGGTTTCGGTCGGAATGAAGGTCGGGCCGGTGGCGCCGGCGATGCTGCTGCAGTTTTTGCCGTTGCCGTCGCAACTGCGCCACTGGATGGCGAAGGAGATGCCGCCGCCGGTCCAGGTGCCATTGGTCGCGGTCAGCACTTTGCCCACTTCCGGGGTACCGGAGATCGTCGGCAGCGTGTTGTTGACCGGTGCTTTGAAGAGGACCACGGAGGTTTGCACGCTGGTCGCGGCGGTCGCCCCCTGAGCGTCCTGGGCGGTGACGACGACGCGGATCGTGCCGCCGACGTCGGCCGTCTGCAGGACGTAGGTCGCCGCGGTCGCGCCGGCGATGTCGACACAGCCGGCGCCGGCCGAGTTGCAGCGGCGCCACTGGTAGCTGAAGTTGAGGCTTCCTTCGCCGAGGGTCGAGGTCCAGGTGCCGTTGGTCGTGCTCAGGGCCTGGTCCTCGATCTTCGGCCCGGAGATCGCCGGCAGCCCCGTGTTCTGCGGCGCTTTGGAGCCGGCGACACCAGTCGGGGCGGTGGTCGCAACCGCCGTCCCGCCCGCGTTGGAGGCGGTGACGGCGACCCGGATCGTGAACCCGACATCGGCCTGTTCGACCGTGTAATTCCGCGTCGAGGGAACGGCGATGTTGGTGCAGGCGTTGCCGTTGGTGTCGCAGCGCAACCACTGGAAGGTGAAGTTCGGGGTGCCGGTCCAGGTCCCCTCGCTCACGGTCAGGGTCTGGTTGACCTGCGGCGCGCCGTCAATCGTCGGCGCTGCGGTGTTGACCGGGGCGGCGACGAGGACAGTGGCGGTCTGGACCGTCGTAGCGGAGTTGGAGCCGCCGCCGTTGGTCGCGGTGACGACAACACGGAGCGTCTTGCCGACGTCCTGCGAGACCGCCCGGTAGGTCCGTTCGGTGGCGTTGGCGATATCGACGCAGTTGGCGCCGGCCGTGTCGCAACGGCGCCACTGGTGGCTGAAGACGATGTTGGACCCGTTCCAGCTGCCGTTGTTGGCGGTCAGCGTTGCCCCCTCCTGCGCGGTGCCGGAGATCGTCGGCGCCGAGCTGTTGGTCGGGGCGAGCTGCACCCGCAACACGTTGGCGCTCGTGTGAATCGTCTGGTTGCCGAGGTTGTCGGCGATCAGGTACCGGTACTGGTAGCACTTGCCGTCCTCGAGGCCGTTGTCGTTGAAGGGCGAGGCGGGGTTGTTGGCGACGGTGACGAAGGCGCCGAAGGGGTCGCAGTTACCGCCGGCGACGTTGGCGACCGATCGCTGCAGGATGCCCGAACCCGGTTCGAGCCCGGAGCCGGCGTCGTTGCCCTTGTTGAAGGTGACGGCGGTGGTCGTGGTGTTGATCGCGCCGTCGTTGTAGGCGACATTGCCGCCGACCGGGCCGGTGACGTCGGCGGTCGGGGTGAAGGTGACCAGCGAGCTGCGGCCGGCGTTGTTGGTCAGCGTCACGGTTTTCCCGCCCGGTGCCGTCGGGTTGGCCGCGTCCCAGCTGTAGATGGCGGCGTTGCCTCCGACCGGGGTCGAGACCCAGCCGTTGCCGAGCGGCGCGAAGGCGAACCTGGAGATGCCGACGGTGTTGTCGTTGCCCGCGGCGGTGACGCGGAAGCTGCCGTTGGCCGCGGTCGCCTTGTAGAAGATCGTCGTCCCGGTACCGGGCCAGAAGGTGTTGTTCGTCGACTGGAAGGTGACCGTCGGCGGCGGCGGCGGCGTCGCGTCGACCTTGATGTCCGGGCTGGTGTAGGTCGTTTTGTTGCCGAGCTGGTCGGCGACGATGTAGCGGTAGCGGTAACAGGTGCGATCCGCGGGAACGTTGTCGGCCCGCGGGGATGCCGGGTCGAGGGCACCGACCTGCGCAAAGGCGCCGAAGCTGCCGCAGACGCCGTCGCCGATCCCGTCGGAGGAGAGCGTCGCCTGGGCGCGCAGGAGCTGGGCCCCGGCCAGAGCCAGCTCACCCGGGTCGGCCCCCGGGTCGAACCCGATTTGCAGCGCCGTCTGGGTCGCGTAGCGGCCGCCGGTGCCGACGAGGTTGGTGGCGTCGACCGAGCCGCCGGCCGGGCCGGTGTTGTCGACCGTGATCTGGAGCGTGGCTTCGCTGCCGTTGGCGCCGACGACGCGAACCGTGTGGTTGCCGTCGCCAACCCCGTTCGGGATCACCAGCGAGGTGATCTGGGCGGCGCCGTCAGGCCCCACCTGGGAGGGCGCCCCGTTCAGCGGCGTCCCGGCATCGAGCACGTAGCGGTCGATCCGCTCGTCGGGGCCGAAGCCGGTCAGCGTCCCGGTCAAGGTCGCGGGCAGGGGCAGAACCGTGCCGCCGACCCGGGTCTCCCCCAAGGTCAGCGTGCCGGGCCCGGTGCTGACGGACACCGCGCCGACGCTGGGCAGTCCTTGCCAGTTAGCGCCGAAGAGCGGCGTCACGTGGTAGCTCCAGCGCCCCTGGGGAACGCCGGCCTCGATGCAGGTGGTGGCCGCGACCCGACCCAGACAGCCATCGGTCGCAGGAAACGGCTCGCCGGTTTCGGCATTCACCCGGTCCACCCTGTAGGCGGTGGCCGCCCCGTTGCTCAGGGTCGACGCGGGCCAGGTCAGCCGCACCGAGGAGGAGCCGATCTTGGCCACGGTCGGCGTCACGCCCTGGGGCACGCTCGCCCCGGTGGCGCTGCTGACGCCGCGGCGCTGGTCGTTGAGGCCGTTCCAGAAGGCATTGGCGGAGGAGGCGCCGATCGCCATCACGGCGAGGGCGGCGAGAAGAGCAATCAGACCTCGGCGCATCAGTTGCCTCCCTTGAGGTGAACGGTGAACGTCGCGCCCTGGCAGGCGTTGGCAGCGTTGTCATCCATCGAGAGGGCCCCGGCGAGTTCGATCGTGCGGGACCCGTCCACCCCACCAACCCGGGGCGCGACGTCCCAGCCGGCGCCGCCGTTGTTCTGCGGCGCGAAGTGGAGCGCCGAGAGGGCGCATCCGGCGTGGGCGGCGTCGACGTCGAAGCCGTTGGTGCCGGCCGCGGTGTCGAGGACCACCGAGCTGACGTGCATGACGAAGGCGTTGGGGTTGCTGACGGTGACGTCGACGTCGACGTTCGCGCCGGGGGCGAGCTGCCCGCGCGGCGGCGCCGAGGCCAGGGAGAGTGGCTGCGGGAAGCCGACGACCGAGTTGATGGTGCCGCTGCCGTTGCCGGTCCATTTGGCCCCGGTTGCGGTGCCCTGGACCGCGACCGTCAGGAAGGCGTTCTGGCAGCCGTCCTGGTTGACGTTGCTGTTGGCCAGCTGCACGGTCGGCAGATTGGCCTGGGCGACGCCGAGTTCGCTCAGTTTCTTCGAGCCGCCGGCAGGGATCGTCCCCGTGGTCGCTCCCGCGATCTGGGCGAAGGCGAAGTCAGCGACTCCGCACTGCGTCGCTTCCACCCGGTCGAAGCCGACCGACAGCCCCTGGATCGCGATGTCGACCGTGGTCAGGTTCTGGACCAGCAGGTCGAGTTTCTGCGGCACGCCGGGGACCAGCGGTGCCGGGAGAACGGCGGTGGCGCCGAAGACCCGGTCGCTGGGCGGCGGTTCCGTGGTCGGCGCCGGCGGTGGAGGAGGCGGCGGCGGAGACGTCGCGGGAGGCGCGGCGCTGGCGGTCGGGGCCGCGGCACCGCCCTGCACCGTCAGCGTGACGGCGGCGCTGCCCTTGCTCGCCCCGGACTTGCCGCGCAGCTTCAGCGAGTAGGTGCCCGCCGGAGTCGAGGTCGCGGTCTTGACGCTCATCGTCACTTTCGCCGGCGCCGTCTTCGTCTTGCCGAGCTTGGTCTTGAAGGTCGCCGCAGCGCCAGACGGGAGGCCGGTCGCGCTCACCTTCGGGCGCCCGCTCACCGGCTTCACCTTCAGCGTGAAGGTGGCGGTCCCGCCGGCTGCGACGGTCGCGCTCTTCGGCGCCGCCTTCAGGCTCAGCGCTTTCGCCGCCAACTGGGTGCCGCCGAAGGGGTCAGCAGCCCAGACCAGGGCAACCGCCCCACAGAGGACGAGGGTCAGCGAAGCGATCCCGAGCACCCCGGCGCGCGCCAAGAGGCGGCGGGTCATGGCTCCCACTCGGTTCGGCTTGCCACTCGCGTTCAATTGCTCTCCTAGGGGTGAAAAGGGATTAGAAATGCGCTGGTTCGCAATCCGCAGGTGTACGTCACTTCAGAGCGCCTGTGCGAGCGGCTGGACGTAGACACGAGTGTGTGAATTCGTCAGACCGGGTAAATCGAGCGGTCGGATCGACGCCTTTGACCGGCGCAGTGCCAATTCGCGCTGTCGGACAAATCTCCACACCCCCGACTCTCGGGAGTGGGCATAACCCGGGCCGCTGCTCGGCCATCTGTCCAACCTCAGCGCAGAAGCTTCAGCCGCCGGTAGCGGAGCAGCCGCCGTAGGCCCGGGTTCGACCGGCCGACAGTGACCTAACCGGCGCCGCCGCCCGTTCTCAGGGAAGATGGGTCGATGCCCGCCCCACGTCGCCAGAAAAAACGCGAGGAGCGAGGCGACTATGGCTGGGTGATCTCGTTCGGGTGCAAGACCGCCGGTGAGCTGAAGCGGCTGAAGGTCAAGACCGACCCGGCCACCGACACGCGGCCGATCGAAGTTCCCTGCTCCTGCGGCGAGACCCACCGCGTCACCGTCTCCCCCTACCGGCGCCGGCGCTCCGCCGACGAACCGTTCGACCTCGAAGTCGTCTCGCTAGACGAGCTGCGCCCGGACTAGCGCGGCTTCAGGACCCGGGTCAGCGAGCTCGCGGCCGCGTTGCCGGCGGCGTCGGTGCTGGCGATCCGGACCCGGACCGGCAGCTTGCCGCGCTCGAGCAGCGCCGCCGCGCGACGGTCGAGGCGGACCTTCGCCATCGCCGTCGCGCCCGGGGCGAGATCGAGCTTCGCCGAGCCGAGCCTGAGGATCGCCTTGCGGGAACCGAGTCGGACCGCCTTCGCGGTCTCGACCGTCACCGTGGTGCGGCAACCGCCGGCCTCGGCGGCAGGGCAGGCGACGGGGACCGTCGCGACCAGGGACTTGCCGCCCTGGGCGAGAGAGAGCTGGCCGAGGCTGGGCAGCAGAGCGAGTGTGTCCGGGGCCGGCGGCTGCGGACGCTCGGGCGTCTGCGGGATCTCGGGAGTGGGTTGTTTCGGGCCGGGGTCCACCGGATCGCCCGGGTCCTCGGGACCAGGATCGTCAGGCCCAGGATCATTGGGGCCGGGATCCTCGAAAGCATCGAGATCCTCTACCGCGGTGACTTCGTCGAGCGAAAGCGCGTCGGTTTCGGCGCCGTCGATCCCAGCGCCACCATCCACCTGGTCGGCCTCGCCGTCTCGGGCCAGAAGCCGGTCGCCGCCCTCGTCTCCGAGCAGAAAGTCGCTCCCCCCTCCCCCGCTCAGCGTGTCGTTGTCGAGCCCGCCGCGGAGGAGATCCGACTCCTCCCCGCCGGTCAGGTGGTCGTCACCTTCGCCGCCGGCGGCGAGGACCCGGATCTCGGGCATCCCCGGCTCGATCAGGATCTCGTCGGGACCGCCTTCGCCGACAATCGTGAACGACTCGACGCTGCCGTTGCCGCCCAGCGCCTCGGTCGCGATCTCGAAGTTCCCCGCGGCCCCTCCCGCCAGTTTGGTCACCCCGTTTTCACGCGAGAGGCGGAAGCCGTCGTCAGCCTCAGAGCCGGTCGCGACGAGACCGTCGCTTTCCCCCGGCGCGTTCGGGAACGCGCGAACCTCGTCATTGCCATCACCCGGCTGCCAGTTGATCGTGTCGTCGCCGGGTCCGTCGAAGAGCCGGTCTTCGCCCGGTCCGCCGATGAGCTGGTCGTCGCCGTCGCTGGCCGCGAGCTCGTCGTCGCCGAAGCCGCCCGCGAGAACGAGGTCGGTGAGGTCGCCGACCCCCTCCAGGCCTTCGCCTTCGACCTTGTCGCCCCCGCCCATCGTGTCGATCGAGAAGGTCTCGACTTCGAGCAGTTCGATCTCGAAGGCTCTGACGCTGCCGTCGGGAGGTTCGAGGCGGCGCAGGAGGACCCAGCCGGGCCGGGGGGCGCGCCGGTAGAAGAGCACGTCGGACAGGGTCGGGTGCCCGCTGAGGCTGACTTCGTCGTCCCCGGCACCACCGGTGTCTTCGTCGCGCCCGTCGCCGTTGGCCCAGACCATCCGGTCGTTGCCGGCTTCGCCGAAGAGGCGGTCTTCGTCGGCGCCGCCGAAGAGGCGGTCGTTGCCGTCGGCGCCGGCCAGCAGGTCTTCGCCCGGGCCGCCGTCGATGTCGTCGGCGCCGGTGCTGCCGCCGAGCTGGTCGTTGCCGAAGCCACCGTCGATCCGCAGGTGAGTCAGCGTGCCGATCCCGACCGGTCCTTCGTTGGCGCTGAAGTCGTTGCCGCCTTCGAGGTGGACCGCAGTCGTCTCTACGTCGAGCAGTTCCATCTCGAATGGCCTCACGGTTGCGGTTTCCTGACGGCGGAGGAAGACCCAGCCCGGCTGCCGGGTGCTGGCCCGGAAGAAGAGGTTGTCGGCCTCGGTTAGGTGGCCGGTCAGCTCGAGCGTGTCGTTGCCGAAGGCGCCAACGACTTCGTCGCTGTTGTCGCCGTTGGCCCAGGCGAAGACGTCGTCGGCACCGCCGCCGATCAGGAAGTCGTTGCCGGTCCCTCCCCGCACCACCATCGAGCTGTAGTCGGCTGCGCCCAGAGTCCCGGCTTCGAGCGTGTCAACGCCGGCGCCGGCGTTGACGGTGATGAAGACGCGGCCCGCCAGCAGCGTCGTCTCGGTGCCGTTGACCGCAATCCTCCCCGTCGGCCCGACGCTCAGTTCGATCTGATTCGCCTGGTCATCGCCGGTCACCGTGAGACTCGGGCCGTCTACCTGCACCTGGATCGCCGCGTCGGCAAGGGCCGGAAGCGCGAGCAGCGCCGCAACCACCACCGCGATCGCCAGCCCAATCCGCCTCACGGGCGCAAAGGTCGCGGCTATATCGGGGTGTGTGGACCGCATCGGCATTGCCTGCTCCTACGACCGCAGACGCGCCAGCGTTCAAATCCTTCCCGATCGCTACATGAGGGAGAAAGCGGGGCAGCCAGGACTCGAACCTGGAATCGCCGGTTTTGGAGACCGCGCACATAGGCGCTAACTCACTCCCCCAGACTCGCTACAGGGCCAAATCCTGGTCAATGAGGCCCCCAGGGGAATGTCAGGGGGAATGAAGATCGGCGCGAAATCTGAGTGCCGAGCGAAGGGTTGGCTTAGGCGGTCTCATCTGAGCCCACGTCCGCCAGGATGGTCGAAATCTCCAGCTTGATCAGCGACGCGAGATCAAGCTCGGCGAGCTTCTGCTCAGAGAGCCAAGCGAGCACTCCCTCGCGGTCGAGGTCGTCGGCAGTGATCAGCTCCGAGAGAGCAACGGCGGTGGTCCGCGAGAGCCCCAGAGCCATCAGGGAGAGCTCCGTCTGCCTGGAAACTCCCAACTCGAGCATCATGGTTAGGTCGGGCATTTCGTCGGCGAGTTCCGACTTGCCGGTTTGCCCAAGGTGGAGCGTGAGAACATCCAGGTAGCAGGCGAGATATTTCGGCGCTTCAAAACGAGCTATCTGCTCGACGTCGTCCATCGTGGACCGAATGAGCGAGGCCAGTTTGACTGCCCCGTCGCGCCCCTCGTAATAGGTAATCCGTTCGGCGATCAGACGAGCGAGCGGGTAACCGCGCATCCAATGCGTCACCAGCATCGCAACCGCCCAGAGTCGCCCGCCGGTGCCGAATTTGGCACCCAAGAGCTCGTTCGAGCGACCGAGCGCAGAAACATAGCTGTCGGCCGCGTCGTTGCTCTCGGGAGTGGCGAGGATCAGCTTGGTGTCGTCTCCCTTGTTCCGAAAGTAGTCGAGGAGACGCTGCATGGAGATCGGGCTGATCCCTGGATGCACAGCGAACGTGTCGACCGGGATCTCGACATCGGCTAGCGCTTCGCCAACGGTCTGTTCGACCTGCTCCGTGCGGTCGCCCAGATTGATACCTGGGACCTCCGCGAATGGCACCCCCTGGGCATAGCGGGTCGCGAGGAAGCTGAAGACGGACTCCATCAGCGGCTCGGCCCGACTTTCATCAGCCGGCGTACCTGCTTCGATGTATTTGCGCAGCAGGTCTGGCTTCTCGACGACAGGGTCCGAGGCTCGGGTAATTGGAGTCCGAGCACGGGATCTGGGTACCTCTGGCCAGAGCTTCTCGTTGGCCGTATCGACGCAGATGATGTTGCCTTGAAACTCCTTGCCCCAGCGCCCCGCACGTCCAGCGAGGTTCCAGAAATCAGCGGGAGACATGACGTTGCCGCGGCCCTTTTTTGGCCCTCGCGCGAATAGGTTCCGGCAGGGCAAGTTGACTCCCTCGAGCAGGGTCGAAGTGCAGACGAGGTATCGGAGAATGCCCTCTCGAAACAGGCGCTCGATCTCTGCCCGGACGATCAACGGCATGTTTCCGTAGTGGAAGGCGACACCGCGACTTAGGACCGTCGACAGGGCATAGTCCTCATGGATCGTTTTCTCGATCAGTTCGCGAAGAGCACCGATACGAGGGTCTTTCACGATCTCGTGCTCAGCCCCTAGCGCGTCGTAAATCTGTCGCGCGGTTTTTTCGGCCGAGCTGGCGCCGTTTACGTAGACGACGTTTCCAGGGTCTCCCGCTCCGATTGCGACCGCCAGGAATGGAAGGCGCTTACTCTCGGGGGATGGCCTCGCTGAAAGTTCAACCTCTCCGAGGACTTCTGGCTGACCGGCAGCAACGCGCTCGATCTTCCATCGAGTTGGTGCGCGGGGTATTTGATTCGCCCACAGCAGATTCTGGTTGACCGTGATCGTTTCGCTCGGCAACGCGCTGACCTCCACCCCAGCCGGAGCCCCTTCCAAGAGCAACTCGGGATTCTCGGTCAGCGGGCTAGCGAAGATCACCTGGCCCTTAGGACTGCGGCGAACTGCCTCGTCCAGGACTCGTTGGAGGAGCACACCTCGGGTTCCATCTCCGAACTTCTGAGCCTCATCTACAAAAAGAACGTCCGTTCCGAGATTGGGAAAACGTTGTTGGAGTAGGTGTAAACGCTCCTGCGTCAGTACGTAGATCTCCTTCGGTCCAGTGTTTATCTCAGCCTCCCAAGGGAGGGCGTAGATACCGACCTGCGAACTGAAATCGGATCGAAGGTCGCGGCTTACCTCCTCGATTAAAGCTCGGGTGGGCACGAGATAGACGCCACGGAATTGCTCGGAGTTGGCGAGTCGCTCCTCGAACCAGCGCTTCACCACGAAGGACTTTCCTGCGGAGGTGGGCGCCGAAACGCTCAACCACGGGTAGATGCAGGCTGCATTCCAAAACTCCCGCTGGAAAGGGTTGACTGAAATTGCATCGCCCTTCGCGAGGGGAATCGTAAGTTCGAGTCGGCTGTGGATTACGTCGAGCTGAAGCGGTGAGGGTGCTCGACCCCACGCGTCGACCTCCACCAGCTCTCGCACCTCGGCGAGCTCGAGCGCCGGCCGATTCCCCATTCGCTCAAGGAGAACTGCAGCGGCATCACGCTGGGTGGGCGCTGACTCGGGATCCGCGAGACATCCCTGCGCAACGCGCAGGGCCGCCTCCTGCGCTGACTCCGAATTGGCCGCGGTGAGCGCGCTACAGGCAAAGAGTGCGTGATTCCACTCAACCATCGGACGCTCGGAAGCCGGGGTAATCGCCGGAAGATCCGCGAGAATCGAGTTGACGGCGATGTTTCGCAGCTGATCTCGGAACCTCTCACCCGCAAGGACAATGTCGGCGAGTTCATCAGGGGTCATTTCTTTAGGCCTAGCCGATCTTGCATGGCCTCGCGAAACTCCTTCACAGAAGGCATTGGGACACAGAAGACCTCGAACTCGAAGCTCTCCAGCTTGTTATCACCTATGCGAGCCGCAATCCGCTGGTGCCATTTCTCGATTGCTTTCACAACCTGATCGAGGATCTCGCCCTCTGCCGCATAAGGCTCTGGGTAGTCCTTCAGATCGAAGCCAACCAAGCAGGCCCCGCGAAACTCGACCTTCGCGCTCTCGGCCCCAGAGTCCTCGAAGTAGCGGACCAGTGCGGCGGTGGCCTCCTGATCCCCAGCGTCGAGGTGTTCTCGCACCAACAATAAATCTCGTTCCGTTGCCTTCACGCCTCCCTCGTCCGTTAGATAGGGCGCGATGCTCGCAAAGCAGTTGTCGATCGCGGCGTTTGCATTCGCGTACAGCTTCGACTCACCCCAATACAAGGCGAGCGTGCCGTCGCCTAGGAGATTTGCGTGGACTCCATCTGAGCCATGAACGTGCATTTCCGAGCTGGTCTTCAGCGGCATCTTGCAAAGCAGCTGCGGGAGCTGCAGCACCGTTTCGAGCAGTACATACAGGAGCAGCTCGCCACCCTCACCCGACTTCTCCACCCTCGTAAAGAGCTTCTGGGCCCGCTTCTCCAACTCTGAGAATTTGTCGGCAGACTTGGTCTGCTCGAGATGGTCGGCCGCTTCAATCACGGCGCTTCGCGGAATGCAGAAATTGACGGCCTGATAGGCAAGTGCCTTTGCTAGAGCATTTACCCGTGGTTTCCCGTTGCCACTCCGAGCCAAGAAGTGGCAGCGACAGTTCGCCTTCGTACCGTCGAGAACAACTGCCTCTCCAACAGTGTCGAGAAGTCCCTCAAGGTACTTGGGTTGCTGCTGGCCAAGCCCCTCGAAAAACTCCACCAGCCAGGGCGCAACCCCAGCCTCCTGAAATGTCTCCCGCGTTGGTGGCATGAACTCTCGTGCCGCACCCTACGACCCCAGGCCGAGTTCTGCCGATTGTTCAGAGTTCCTCCTGACGAGTGGCAGGCGACACCTATGTGCCTATCTATGTCCTCGTCGCCGCTCGGCCCGCTCGTCCAGGACGAGCTTTTCGGCTCGTTCCCAGGCCTGCCTCAGAAGCTTCAGGCGAATCGAAGGAATGACACGCACCCGGACCTCGGGAGCCCCCTCTCTAACGCGATAGACGCGGTAGCCACCCAGGGGATCAGCGGCCGGAAAAACCCCACAGAAAGCTGCACTCACCCGCCGGGCGAGGTTGTCGAGATCGTGGCGCGGCGCGGATCCGCCTCGCACCGAGATGTCAAGCACTAGGGGTTCAGCGAAGAGCGCGCGCCTCCAGTACCACGGAGAACCCGACCTCGACACGAAGCACTTCCGCGCCTCCCAGTCCCATGACGACTCCCCGAGCCTTCTCTTCCGTTCCTGTGGCGCTGGCAACGTAAAGCAGCCTGGATGTGCCTCCGGCAGCCGGCGGACCTCACCCAGATCGTTGGCAAGCACCTCGTCCAGCCAATCGGGGGGTGCCCCAGGCCGATCCCGGGAATCGAATCCCTGGTCGGTCAGCCGCCGGCCCGTCGCGTAGCCGATGGTTTTTTCCAGGTCCGGACCGAGCGACTCCCTGAGCTGAGGATCAGCCAGTTCCCTGTCTGCTTCGCATACATCGGGAAAGAAATCGGCATCCTCATCTTCCTCGAAGGCCAGCTCTTCTTCGGCATTGAGCCGATGAATTTCGCCAAGGATTCCTTCCTCGTACGCGAGGCTCTCCTGCTCATAACGATCGAAGCCTTTCAGGCCCCAAGGGAGCGTCGCGGGGTGAGATTCCGGGTTGTGCAATCCGAGTTCTGGTGCGACACGGAAGCTGCGATCAAAGCTCGCGGCGAAAAGGTCGACCGGTTGGCATCGAACCTTGACCGTGGTTCCTCCGGGCGCGTGCGAGCACGAAACGGTGAGGTGGTCGACCACAGCATCGTCGCTGTAGACCGAACCAACAAGGACATCGAGGTAGCCCTTGACGACGGGTCCCATCTCGGCCCCGTACCGACCTTCGGGTAGCTGCAGCTCAAGGTCGACCGCCACCCGCCCTCGAAATGCTCGGCGCCGGCGTTCCTTGAGCTGGGCATCGATTTGACCGAGCACTTCACTGCGTAGAGCTTCGCGAACCCGCTTCGAGGTCCGCTTCGTCTTGCGCAGTGGCCTGCTAGTCACAATGGTCAGCGGCAACTCCCGCCGGCGCGCCGCAAGCACCTGAAGCGCGTCCAAGGTCTCGGTCTCGGAGCTCAGTCGCATTCCCCCGATTATCGTCCGACCGCCCGACGACTCTCGTTACGCTGGGCCTCTAGATCCCACTGGCTTAGCTGGCGGAGGGCGCCCAGAGCGCTCCACGGAGCCGAGTCGGGAGTCGAAGCCCCCGGTAGAGACGGGGTCTGTCGTTGCTTAGTCGAGGACGGCGACTTCGCAGCGGATGCCAGCGGCTCGCTCGAGCCTTCCATCCGCGGTCAACAGCACCGTGCCTAAGGCCTCGGCCAGAGCCACGTAGGAGGCGTCGTAGGCGCTGAGGTTGTCCCGCAGCTCCCAGACTCGGGCGAGCAACGGCAGATGCGGAACGCGCCGAAGAGGAAGGGCGGCCAGGTCGGTCAATGCTTGAGCGGATCGCCGCTCGTCAAGCCGCTTCGCTCTCGCCGCGCGACGCAGGGTCGAGACGACCTCGAGGTCGATCAGTTCCGGTGCCGCGAGCTGCTCACCACGAAGGCGCTCGCGAGCCCGATCGCCATCGACGTCGTCGTCAGCGAGGGCTGGCGCGAGTACGGATGCGTCAACGACGATCACGCCGCGCGCTGGCGATCGTCGCGAAGGGTCTCAGCCGCGAAGGCCAGACCGAGCGAGCCGCCAGCGCGACCACCTGCTCGATCCAAGACCTCCTCCAGCGTCTCCGCCTCGGCCTGCCGAGTTAGCTGTGCGAGCAGGTACTCCTGCAGGGACTGACCAGCAGCGGCAGCTCGTGCGCGTAGCACTCGATGCACGTCGGGCGGAACGTTCTTGATCTGGACGCTTGGCATGGGCTGAACCTCCTGTGAGCAGTTTAGCGCCATTTTGGCGCCACGACAGGGACTTTGGCGCTGAGACCGGATAGAACCCCTCATCGCTTGGCGAGCGCCGGCTCGGGCGTCGGGTCGTCCTCGGCTCGCTCGACCAGGAACTTGTCAAAGAGGACGCGGGCTCGCTCCAGCTCACCCGGGAGCATGTGGGTGTAGACCTGCAGGGTGATCCGGGCGGCGCCGAGCTGATATTCGGGCGTTTTATGGCCAACGAACTCCGAGATGACTTTTGGGGAGACGCCGGCGTGGTCGAGCCAAGTCGCGGTGGTGTGGCGTGACTCGTGCAGGCCGATCGGCATCAGGCCCTGTTCGTTCCAGCGTTTGTGGACCCTGGCCTGGAGCGTGTTGAGCGCAAGCAGGCCGGACTTACGAATCGCCTTCGGAGGGCAGACCTTTCCACTCGCCGGTCTCCCCTGCGCCTCCCACTCCTCGCGAAGCATTCCCCACAGCGGCTTCACGTAGAAGATCAGTCGCCAAGAGCCGCCCGGCTTTCGGCCGGCCTCGTCTCCGGCGAGCTCTCCCCCACCTCCGTCGAGATTGACGTGCTCCCAATCGAGCACCTGGATCTCCTGATGACGAGCGCCGCCGTAACCAGCAAGCGCAAACGGCAGCGCGTCTTTGCGGGCCTCATCGCGGTCTCGGGTCTTCTCCTTCTCCCGTTCGGCCGGGGTCGCCTCGAAGATGGCGGCGATCAGCCGGGCAAACTCCGCCGGCGTCGCAACTCGGTCGCGCGGCTTGGCGTCGCTGGCCGGCAACCTGACGTCCTGGGCGGGGTCGAAGTCAGCAAGTTCGCGGTCTTTCGCCCAGCGATAGAGCGAGCGGATGGCGTTGACGATCGAGGAGATTCGAGAGCTGGAGAGCCGCTTCGGGCCGGTGCTGCGGGCATCGACCAACGCTTGGATCTCGCCGCGAGTGATCCGAACGAGGCGACGGCGCGTGATGTCGTCAGGGACTTGGGCGAGCGCGGAATCGAGGATCCCGGCGCACCCGCAGCTCCCAATTGCCGTGCTCGCTCAACCTCGCCTCGATCTCGCCGGCGGGAGTTCGCACTGAAACCCGGGTGAAGCGGCCCGGGACGATCTTCCGAAGCGGGCTGTCGCGGTCGATTGAAGCGTCCATCGTGGACCTCCTTGCCTCGTTGACGGCTGTCGCTGAGCCGTCCGGCAGCGGACAGGGAGGCGCGGTGATCAAACGCAGGGACGACCAAGCTGCAGCCGGGCGCCTGCCTGCCGCTGCCAGGCTCGCGGCGACAGACGGCAACGAGTGGCCCATACAGACGACACCTCGACCGCTGGCCCCGATTGCCGGTGGGCTCGATGGCCCGTGGCTTAGGTGACCGAGCGGTGCATCCGAGGTTTGCCTTTTGGGGCCGGAGTACCATCGGGGTATGGACGGGTGTCCCTACGATCTCGAGCGGCTCTTGGGTGAGGGTGGGATGGCCTGCGTCTATCTCGGCGTTCATCGGGAGAGCGGCCGGGAGGCGGCGATCAAGGTGCCGAAGGGTGGCCCGCTGGGGATGCCCCGCTTCCTGCGCGAGATCGACGTGCAACAGCGGCTCGACCACCCGCATGTGATGCCGATTCTGGAGATCGACCCCCGCCGCCGCTGGTATGCGATGCCGCTTGCCGACTACTCCTTGGCCGACCTCCACAAACGGAACCCTTTCGACTGGGAGCAGCTGCGCGTGGCGCTCAGCTCGCTCAGCGGCGCACTGATGCACGGTCACGTCTACGGCTTCGTTCATCGCGACGTCTCGCCGGCAAACCTGATGCGACTGGGCAACGGGCACTGGGTCCTCTCTGACTACGGCCTGGTGAAGGCGAGTGGCCTCGACGAAATCAAAACCGCCCCGAGGGCCAAGTTCGGGACCCCCGGGTTCTCGGCCCCCGAGGTTCATCTGAATCCGGCCAGCGCAACGGCAGCGGCCGACGCGTGGTCGGTCGGGGCGTTGGCGTCCTGGTTTACCGGGATCGGGGTGATGGCCGGCGATGACTCCCCGCTTTCAGGCGCGTTCTCGCCGCTGATCGATGGGACGATGAGGATCGACCCTGCCAGCCGCTGGACGATGGATCAGATCGCCTTCAGCCTGAACGCCGGGCCTGTGCCAGTTCGGGTGCCGGTCCTGGCAGCGACCACGGCCCCGGAGCAGTGCGCGCGCTGCGGCGCCCGAGCCGGACACGATGCCTCCTGCCGCTGTCTTGGCTGTGGCTTCCTCGACTTCGACTGAGCCGCCTCAGAAGATCCCGCACGCTTGTACCGCTCGAACCCGGAGAGGTCCGTCTCAGGGGAATGTCCAGGGGAATGAAAGGGGTCGAAAACAGCCCTTTTCTGACTTTCGCTGACCTTCGTTGACCTCCCGGCCAATCGGAGCTCGCGGAGCCTCAATCCCGCATCCAGAGCGGGAATGCGGCCTATAGAGCCAAGCAAGTCGAGCGGGGCAGCCAGGACTCGAACCTGGAATCGCCGGTTTTGGAGACCGGTGCCTTAGCCAGTTGGGCCACTGCCCCTCGGGTTTCGGATCGTAACGAGCGGGGTCCGATCGCGGAATCCGGGCGGGCCGACGCGTCCCGATACCCAGAAACTCCAATGTCTGTCCAGGGCCGAGAACTGCGTGGACCGGGTGGGTAAGTGCGGTCAGTCAGGGAAACGGCAGCGCTTGGGAAAACAGCGCCCCGCGAGGGGAGCTGGTGCTGCCACAAATCAGGAGGAAGAAATGTTCAGATGCATCGCAACCGCGCTCTGCATGGGGGCGCTCGTGTTTGCCGCCGGCGCCTCGGCCGCACCACTGTCGACCGTCACGTCGATGGACTGCAGCGAAAGCGACGCCGGAGCCGGGGAGGAACTGATCGCGATCTGCTCGCTCAGGGTCAAGAGCGATTCGGGCGGGACCATCACCGGCTTCGCCCCGATCACCAGCGACAGCTCGGTCAGGATTCGCCCGGCCACCAACGCGGGCTTCCAGTTGAGTCGCGTCGACGACGGAGAAAGCTCCTTCGTCTTCGCCTACGAGACCTCGGTTCCGGGCCCGCACACGCTGACCGCGAACTACCTCGGCGACGCCAACCACGCCCCGAGCCAGGGCACGCTGGCAGTGGTCGTGAAGCCGTCGCGGAACCCGGTCCAGATGACCCTCAACTGCGGCGCCACGCCCAAGGTGGGCCAGCGCAGTAGCTGCTCGGTCGTGGCCAGGGACGTCGGCGCCACCCGCACCTCCCCGACTGGGTTCGTGGAGTTCAACGCGTTCGGTCCCAACCGGAGCGGGTTCAACCCCTCGCGCTGCAAACTCGCCCCCCTGGGCGCCGGGCTGAGCTTCTGCTCGGTCGGGTTCACCCCGGTCGCAGCCGGCGCCGAAGAAGTCTTCCTCGGCTACGAAGGGGACAAAACCCACCGCACCGCCATCCTCGACACGATGCTGAAAATCAACCCCTAGCCGGCCCGATCCGGCCAGCCAAGGCGTGCCGGCCCTTCGGGGTCGGCACGCCTTTTTTGTGCGAGAGGTGCGGGCGGAGGGACTTGAACCCCCACGGGCCGAAGCCCACCGGCACCTAAAGCCGGCGCGTCTGCCAAATTCCGCCACGCCCGCGTGGCCGCCCCAACCGGGGCTTAACGCGGCAAATCACCGCCGCGTCGCTGACAGATTCTATGATCGGGAGCATGGCTGTTGGAGAGGTGAGGCCGGGGTACGAACTCTGGCGCCCTAATCGGGAGAAAGCTGGGTCGGTCACGGCCAAGTTCGTGATCGCGCTGCTGATGCTCGCGACGGCGGTGCTCGCGGCCGTGATCGCGATCGGCGGCTGGTCGCTTTTGAAGGGCGGCGGCGGGATGGGCGCGGTCTGCGTCATCTACGCGATCCTCTACGCATTCTTCGCCTTCCTCGTAGCCCGCTGGAACCGCGGCATCCTGCCGGTGGCGGCGGCGCTCTCGATGATCCTGGCGATCTTCTGCGGGGTCGGCGCCAATAGCTGGTTCGAACGCGACAAGGCCGGCTTCGACGAGGCGATGCTGCCCTCCTCGCTGCTCGGCGTCCTGGTCGTGATCCTCGGCCTGCTGCAGCTCGTCCTCATCGCCGCCGCCTTCTACGGCTTCAACCAGGGCTGGCACGTCGAGGAGGAGCGCCCGATCGGTTCGGGCGAGGACTACGGCGCCGGGGCAAGCGCCACCCCGCAGCCGGCCTGAGCGGGCCGGATTCCCGCGAACACACTCATTGTTGGACAAAGTTCTGTGAGCGTGAGACGGTGCGGAAAACGCGAGGAGGTACTGTGCGCTCGAATATCCATGACGTACTCAAGATGGTTGAAGGTGTGGTGCATGCCTGTGGTCCGCTCGAATGGGACAAGGGAGAGGCGAACGCCGTTGCCGCGGTAACCGTCAGTCAGGACGGGATCGTCGGCGTCTCCTGTTCGCCACCGAATTTCGGCGTATCGGAAAAAACGTGGCGTTTGACCGTGGCCCCGGCGATCCCGGGCAAGGAGTTCACGAAGGGCACCGCTCGCGCCACGCTTCACGTCTGTGCGGCGGGCGATGGCATCGTCACGTCCATCTATCCATGCGACAAGGACATCCAGCTCGAGGAGTAACGCGACGCTATGCCGGAGGTGGGACTCGAACCCACAAGCCCGTAAGGGCAATCGATTTTGAGTCGATCGCGTATGCCAATTCCGCCACTCCGGCGCGGAGCGAACGATAGCCGCGACGGGGCGAAGGGCCGGAATAGACTCCGGGACCCGTGAGCGCCCCCGCCCCCGAGATCCTCTGGCAGCCCTCGGCCCAGATGCTCGAGCGGGCGCGGCTGACCGAGTTCATGCACTGGCTGCGCGAGGAGCGCGGTCGCGACCTCGGCTCCTACGAGGAGCTGTGGCAGTGGTCGGTCGACGACCTCGACGGCTTCTGGCGGGCGATCTGGGACTTCTTCGAGGTGCAGGCCGACGGCGACCCTTCGCCCACGCTCGGCTCGCGCGAGATGCCGGGGGCGGAATGGTTCCCGAACACGCGGCTGAACTACGCCGAGCACGTCTTCGCCGGCAAGGACGGCGGCGAAACCGCGATCCTCCACGCCTCCGAGATGCGCGAGCTGGACGAGCTGAGCTGGGGCGAGCTGCGCCAGCACGTCGCCGCCCTCGCCGCGGCGCTGCGGGCGATGGGGGTCGAGCGCGGCGACCGCGTCGTCGCCTACCTGCCGAACATCCCCGAGGCGATCGTCGCCTTCCTCGCCACCGCCTCGATCGGCGCCGTCTGGTCCTCCTGCTCGCCGGACTTCGGCCCGGCCAGCGTCGTCGACCGCTTCGCCCAGATCGAGCCCAAGGTCCTCTTCGCGGTCGACGGCTACCGCTACGGCGGCAAGGACTTCGACCGCCGCGAGACCGTCGCCGCCCTGCAGGAGGCGATGCCGAGCCTCGAGCGCACGGTCGTCGTCCCCTACCTCAACCCGGAGGCCGACATCTCCGGGCTCGCCGACGCCACAACCTGGGAGGCGACCCTGGCCAGCGGCGCCGGTGCCGAGCTCTCCTTCGAGCGCGTCCCCTTCGACCACCCGCTCTGGGTCCTCTACTCCTCCGGCACCACCGGGCTGCCGAAGGCGATCGTCCAGGGCCAGGGCGGGATCCTGCTCGAGCACCTGAAGAAGCTCCACCTCCACGTAGACGCCCACCCCGGCAACCGCCTCTTCTGGTTCACCACGACCGGCTGGATGATGTGGAACTTCATCGTCTCCGGGCTCCTGACCAAGGCCGCGATCGTCCTCTACGACGGCAACCCCGGGCATCCCGACATGGGCGTGCTCTGGGACCTGGCGGAGCGCGCCGGGGTGACGATGTTCGGCACCAGCGCCGCCTACATCGCCGCCTGCATGAAGGCCGGGGTCGAGCCCGGCGCCGGCCGCGACCTCTCGCGCCTGAAGGCGCTCGGCTCGACCGGCTCACCGCTCTCCCCCGAGGGCTTCGACTGGATCTACGAGCACGTCGGCGCCGACACCTGGCTGTTCTCGACCAGCGGCGGCACCGACCTCTGCACCGCCTTCATCGGCGGCTGCTCGCTGCTGCCGGTCTACCGCGGCGAGATCCAGGCGCGCTCGCTGGGCGCCGCGGTCGAGGCCTGGGACGAAGACGGACGGCCGGTCGTCGGCGAGGTCGGCGAGCTGGTCGTGACCGAGCCGATGCCCTCGATGCCGGTCCGCTTCTGGGGCGACGAGGACGGCTCCCGCTACCGCGAGAGCTACTTCGAGATGTGGCCCGGCCGCTGGCGCCACGGCGACTGGATCGAGATCACCGAGCGCGGCACCGCGATCATCTACGGCCGCTCCGACTCGACGATCAACCGCGGCGGCATCCGCATGGGCACCAGCGAGATCTACCGCGCCGTGCTCTCGATCGACGCGATCGTCGACGCACTCGTCGTCGACCTCCCCCGCCCCGGCACCGACGGCTGGATGCCGCTCTTCGTCGTCCTCCGTGAGGGCGCCGAGCTGGACGAGGAGCTGCCGCGCGAGATCGCCCGCCGCGTCCGCGAGCAGTGCTCCCCCCGCCACGTCCCCGACGAGGTCTTCGAGATCGCCGAGGTCCCGCGCACGCTCAGCGGCAAGGTCCTGGAGGTCCCGGTGAAGCGGATCCTGATGGGCACCCCGGTGGAGAAAGCCGCGAGCCGCGACTCGCTGGCGAACCCCGCTGCGCTCGACTACTTCGTCGCGATGGCGAAGCGGCTTGAGCCGGCGGCGTAACTCAGCCGACCGCGTTCATCGCGATTGCGTCCAGAGGGCAGTTTCCGTTGTCGTCCGAGGCGTGGAATATGACCGTGGTGATGCCGACAGAGGTGGTCCAAACGGCCTGGCCTTGAATGACACGGGTGGGTACCGTGAACCTCTTCAGTTCACCCGGGTTGAGACGTGCGCCGTCGAGCGTGATGCCCGAACTGGCACCATTTCCTGGCGAATTGTTCACGATCCCGAAGTTGATGTTTCCGGCTTCCGCGCCGGCATTCACGAAGTCGACTCGCATATTCCCGCCACAGGTAAGGGCGAGTTCGAGTCCGTTCCCGAGTCCGGCCCCCAGCCGCTGACCGTCCCGTGGAACCAGCCGGAATGGGCGAATAGGCAGTTGGCATCCAACCGCCCCTCCCCCCGAGATCGACCCGATCGAAGACGGGGATAGGCAACCCCCCGAAATCTGGCGCTGGTAGGACCCCGCGCCCCGACCGTCAAGACCGTCGGCATCTCCGGCAGAGCTCGCCCGAGCTGCCTCAGGCACAGTCGTCACCTGCTTGGCCCTGGTCGCCTCCGCCGCCTTGGTCGCAAAATCCGCCCTGGCCACCTCGGGCGCCCGCAGAGCCTGCGTCGCTCTCGCCGCCTCCGTGACCCGCAATGCCTCGGCCGCTTTTCCCGCTTCCCGGGCATTGGCCACCGTGTCTGCCCTCCCCGCCGTCTCGGCGCGTTGAACGGTGGCGCCGCCGATCTTGGAGTCGAAGACCTTCGTGGCGATCGTCGTCACCTGCTTCTTCTGCTTTTTGGTGAAGACGCCAGCCGCGAAGGCGGTGCCGCCAAGGGAAACCATCAGCGCGATCAGCGCCAGCGCGGTTGCCGGGGATAAGCGTAGCTTCATGCGAATCCTCAGCCGAACGTGGTCAGCGCGGTGCCGGTGAGCTCACAGAAGCCCCCTCCGGCCGAGTGGAACAGGTGTACGAGGAGCGTTGTGGTAGCGGTGGTCCCTTCAGGAGACCAGATCAACTGACTCTCCACGCGGCTGTTGGTGGCAACTGCGGTCTGCTCTCCAGGCCGAAGAGTTGCGCCCGACACCTGAGTAACTCCCGGGGCCAATTCCAGGCGGTTTAAATTGCCGCTCGCCGTACCGCTGTTCGTGAACGAAGCCGTCACGCTGGGAGTCGTGCAGGTCAAAATCACACCCAGTCCGTTGCCGAGATCCACGAGGTTCGAGGCAGACTGAGGGCCTAGTTCGATCCGTATCGGTCGAACTGGGCTCGTGCAAACGACATCGCCGTCGGCCTCGACCGCCGAAATCGACTGCGAAGCTGGGCAGGTTCCGTCGACCCGGTCCTGATAGTCGCCGGCAGGCCTGCCACCCAGCTGATCGGCATCCGCGGCAGTCGTCGCGCGGGTCGCCTCGTCGGCGTGCGCTGCCTCCGTCGCCGTGTCGGCTTCGGTTGCCCTAGTCGCCTCGTCGGCTTTCGTCGCCACGTCCGCCCTGGTCGCCTCGGTCGCCCGCAGCGCCTGAGTTGCTTTGGCGGCTTCGGTCGCTTTGTCGGCGGTAAGGGCTTTGTCAGCCGTCTCAGCCGTCCCCGCCGTCTCGGCGCGTTTGACGCTGGCGCCGCCGATCTTCGAATCGAAGACCTTCGTCGCGAGCGTCGTCACCTGCTTCTTCTGCTTCTTGGTGAAGACCCCGGCGGCGAAGGCGGTGCCGGTGAGCGAGATGACGAGCGCGATTACGGCGATGACGGTGGCGGGAGACGGGCGTAGTTTCATGCTTCTGCGTACGGACGGGAGCCGGCGCCCGTTCGGGCGCCGGCGACAAAAGGTCCATCCGTCCAGACGCTCAGCCGAACGCGGTTACCGCCGTGCCCGATATCTCGCAGAAGCCATTGCCGTCGAAGGCATGGAGGCTGACCGTGGTCACGCCCTGCGGGGAGAGAAAGGTGTACTGGGCGTCCATTCGGGGCGTGAAGGAGGCGCTGTGGCGTTCGTCGCGGAAGAGGATTTCTCCCGCGACCCTGGTCGATCCGGGCTTCAGCTCGGAGTAGTTGAGGTTGGCCTGTCCCAGGGTGTTGTTGTGGATTTCGAGCGTGGGATTGGTCGTGCAGAGGACGGCCACCGTCACCCCGTTCGCCAGCCTGACGAAGGTCGACGACGCCTTGCGCGGGACCAACCGGATCGCCTGCACCGCATTGCCGGAGCAGGTCACCTGGCCCTGGGGGGTGATGTTGGCGATCGACGAGCCGGCCGCGCAGCCGCCCTGGATCGTGCGCTGGTAGGCACCGGCGCCGAGGCCTCCGAGCTGTTCGGAGTTGTTGGCGCTCGTCGCCCGCGTCGCGGTCGCCGCGCTCGTCGCGGTGTTCGCGTTCACGGCGGTCGTAGCGGTGTCGGCGCTGGCCGCGTGTTTGACGCTGGCGTCGCCGATCAGGCCGTCGAAGACTTCCGTCGAGAGCTTGCGGATCTCCACTTCCTCCTCCGGAGTGAAGACGCCGGCGGCGTAGGCGGTGCCGGCGAGGGCGACGACCAATGCGATTACCGCGAGCACGCCCGCGGGGGACAAACGGAGCTTCATACGACCCTGCCTTTCGTTGTTCGAAAATCGAAGCACTATGAAGCCGCACCCTCGCAGGTACGACGGCTGCTTGCCGCGCGCTAGCGGCGGTGCCAGTCGACCGGGCCGGCGCGGAGCACGTGGGCGCCGAGCGGGCGTCCCAGAATCTCCTGAGCGGCGCGGGAGGCCTCGATCAGGCGGGGCAGGTCGATGCCGGTCGCGACGCCCATCTCGTTCAGCATCGAGGCGACGTCCTCGGTGGAGACGTTGCCGGTGGAGCCGGGTGGGACCGGGCAGCCGCCGAGCTCGCCGAAGCTCGACTCGAAGGACTCGACCCCCTCTTCCAGCGCCGCGACGACGTTGGCGAGGCCCTGGCCGCGGGTGTTGTGGAAGTGGGCGGTCAGCTCGACGCCGGTGAGGCGCTCGCGGGCGGCGGCGAAGAAGTCGTGCACCTGGCGCGGGTTCGCCATCCCGGTGGTGTCGCCGAACCCGACCTCCTCGCAGCCGGCGGCGGCCAGTCGCTCGGCGATCTCGAAGACGCGCTCCGGCGGCACCTCTCCCTCGTAGGGGCAACCGAAGGAGGTGGCGATCACGCCCTCGCGGCGCAGCCCGGCCTCCCCCGCCCGTGCCAACGTCGCCTCCAGCCCGGCCAGCGAGTCGGCGATCGAGCGGTTGACGTTGGCCTGGTTGTGGGTCTCCGAGGCGGAGAGGAAGACGCTGACCTCGTCGAAGCGGTCGCGCATCTCCAGCGCCCGGTCGAGCCCGCGCTCGTTCGGGATCAGGACCGAGAAGGAGACGCCCTCGCGCCGCTGCACCGCGGCCAGCACCTCAGCCGCGTCGGCGAGCTGCGGGATCACGTCGGGCCGGACGAAGGAGGTGATCTCCATCCGCGTCAGCCCGGTGGCCGAGAGCAGGTCGATCAGCCGCACCTTGTCGGCCGTGGAGATCGTCTCCGGCTCGTTCTGGAAGCCGTCACGCGGCCCGACCTCGCGGATGCGGACGCTGCTGGGGAGCTCGAGCATGTCCCCGAAGCTTATGCAGCGGCGCTGCGCTGCTGGGACCCAGCGGCGCGGTCGACATGCGCTTCGAGACGGCGGATGGTCCTGACCAGGGTCGCTCGCACGTCCTCGGCTTCGTAGCGAACCTGGGCGTGGGTGAAGCGTAGGTGCGCGAAGCCAGCCGCGGTATGAGCCTGGCCCCGGCGATGATCGCGGAGCTGCTGGGTGGGGGTCCGGTGATACCGCAGCCCGTCGGTCTCGACGACAAGCTCGAGGTCGGGCCAGAAGAAGTCGACGAGGTAGCCGTTGACCCGGCGCTGAGTCTCCGGGACCGGCAGGCGGGCGCCACGGACCAGCCGAAGGAAGCGCCGCTCCAACTCGGAGTCGGTGAGCAGAAAGATGCGGTCGCCGAGCAGTGCGCGCAGCGATCCCACTCCACGCTGGCCCGGGTAGCGGGCTAGGGCTGAGAGCAGGGTGACCGGGTCGACCAGATCCAGCTTGTCGGCGTTGTTGACGAGCCGTTCGAGCCCGGCCTCATCAGTCCGGGCCGCCTGGTCGATGATGGTGCGGATTGGCGCCGTAACCGGGATCCCAAATCGCTCCACGACATCGGCCTCCCTCATCTTCGGCCGGCGGTGGACCCTGATCCCCGGCCGTCGCCGCGGCGACACGTACGGAACCGAGACCTCAGCGCATCCCCGCAACTCCCGCCCCAGCCCCCACAGCGCCGCAGCGCTGCTGTGACTGAGCGCCGCCCTGGAGCCGCAGCTCAGCACCGCCGCCATCCACCGCCCTTCACGGCTGAGTTCGGGACGACCGACCGCGTAGATGCCGCGCTCAACCCGGTACAAGCGGCCGATCGCCAGCCGGTGCCGGATCGCCTCATGCCTCACACCAAGCGCCACCAACTGCCGCCGCGCCACCACCCCATGCTGCCGGTCCACCAGCTCCCAAACCGCCTTGCTGATCGAGTGATGCTTTTTGGGGGTCACAGCCCCCTTAAGTCATCACTCGACCTGGGTTCTCCCCCCGGGGCTCGGAATCGGGGCGGGCGTCCGAGGTGCGGGGCCTGGTTCAGACCATGCCCAGGCCGCCGCTGACGCCCAGGGTCTCGCCGGTTACGTAGGTGGCGTCGTTGGAGGCTAGGAAGGCGACTGCGGCGGCTACCTCGTCGGGCTGGCCTAGGCGGCCGATTTGGGTCATCGATTCCATGTTGGAGATCAGGCGTTCGCCGATCTCGCCGGCGTCCTTGGCCTGCATCAGGAGCGGGGTCTCGATCGGGCCGGGGGCGACGGCGTTGGCGGTGACGCCGTAGCGGGCGCTTTCGCGGGCGATCGTCTTGGTGAAGGCGATCACGCCGCCCTTGGCGGCCGAGTAGACGGCCGAGCCCTTGGAGCCGACCCGGCCCGCCTCGGAGGAGATGTTGACGATGCGGCCGTAGCCGGCGCCCTGCATCGAGGGCAGCGCCGCGTGGGTGCAGTTGATGACCCCGCCGAGGTTGACCGCGAGCACCTTCTGCCACTGGTCGGGGGTGGTGTAGACGAAGAAGCCGAACTCATCGGTGCCGGCGTTGTTGACGAGGACGTCGAGGGTGCCGGCGGCCTCGATCGCGGCGCGGGCGGACTCGAGGTCGGTGACGTCGAGCTCGACCGCGTGGCCGTTGACCTCGCCCGCGACCTTCTCGGCGCCGGGGACGTCGATGTCGGCGACCCAGACCTCGGCCCCCTCGGCGGCGAGCCGCGCGCAGATCGCGGCGCCGATCCCGCTGGCGCCGCCGGTGACCAGTGCCTTGCGTCCCTCCAGCCGCATCGGCCGGGGAGCATAGACTGGCGCGCCCGTGGCCGATCTCTCCCCGATCCCGATCATCGGCGGCACCGGCGCCCTCGGCGCCGGCCTCGCGACCCGCTGGGCGCAGGCGGGCGCTCCGGTGGTATTGGGCTCGCGCTCGGCCGAGCGGGCCGAGGAAGCAGCGGCGAAGGTCCGTGCCGCGGTCCCCGGCGCCGACGTCACCGGGCTCGAGAACGGCGAGGCGGCCGCCCGCGGCGAGATCGTCTTCCTCACCGTCCCCTTCCGCGCCCAGTCGGAGAACCTCAACAACCTGCGCGAGGCGCTGCAGCCGGGCCAGATCCTGGTCGACTGCACGGTGCCGCTGGCCGCCGCGGTGAGCGGCAAAGCGACCCGCTCGCTCGGGGTCTGGCAGGGCTCCGCCGCCCAGCAGGCGCAGGAGATGGTCCCCGAGGGGGTCACCGTCGTCGCCGCCCTGCACACGGTCGGCGCCCCGACCCTGGCCGACACCGAGGCCGTGCTCGGCGAGGACGTTCTCGTCTGCGGCGACAAGAAGGCCGACAAGGCGCGGGTGGCGCGCCTGATCGAGCTGATCCCCGGCCTGCGCGCGGTCAACGCGGGCGCACTGGAGATGGCGCGGATCGTCGAGCAGCTGACGCCGATGCTGATCTCGGTCAACAGCCGCTACAAGGCGCACGCCGGCATCCGCCTCACCGGCCTCCCCGACGCCGACCACTGGGCCTAGCCGCGATGCGGGTAGCGCTGCTCGCCGGCGGCACCGGGGGCGCCAAGCTCGCGGCCGGGATGCAGGAGGAGATCGGCTCCGACCTCTCGGTGATCGTCAACACCGGCGACGACGTCGAGGCGCTCGGCGTCCACGTCTCCCCCGACCCCGACCTGGTCACCTACTGGCTCAGCGGCGAGATCGACGAGGAGCGCGGCTGGGGCATCCGCGACGACACCTTCACCGTCTTCGAGCGCCTGCAGCGGCTCGGCGCCCCGAGCTGGTTCGGGCTCTCCGACCGCGACCTCGCCGCCTGCCTCTACCGGCGCGAGTTCATCGAGGAGGGCGGGACGCCGACCGCCGCCCAGGCCCAGATCGCCCGCGGGCTCGGGGTCGAGGCGCGGGTGCTGCCGATGGCCGACTCGCCGGTCCGGACCAAAGTCCTCACCGCCGCCGGCTGGCGCGGCCTGCAGGAGTACCTGATCCTCGACGGCGGCACGCCCGCGGTCGAGGGCGTCGAGCTGGAGAGGATCGAGGCGGCGGTGCCGACGCCGGAGGCGCTGGACGCGCTGCGCGCCGCCGAGGCGATCGTGATCGGGCCCTCCAACCCGGTGATCAGCATCGGCCCGATCCTCGCCGTGCCGGGGATGCGCGAGGCGATCGCCGCCTCGCCGGCGCCGGTCGTCGCGGTCAGCCCCTACGTCGCCGGCGCCGTCGTCAAGGGCCCGACCGACCGCTTCATGGAAGGGCTGGGACGACCGACGACCGCGGCCGGGGTGGCCTCGCTCTACGCCGGCCTGATCGACGCGATGGTCGTCGACGACGGCGACCCCGACCCACCCCCGGCTGAGATCCCGACCCTGGCCGCGCCGACCCTGATGGAGGGACCGCCGGGGCGCGCCCGCGTCGCCCGCGTCGTCCTCGACTACGCCGCTACCCTCGGCTAGGTCTTGAACGCCACCGCGGTCCTCCCCGTCAAGCGCCTCGACGCCGCCAAGCAGCGCCTCGCGCTGGGGCTCGACCAGGAGCGCCACCGCGAGCTGGTGGCGGCGATGGTCGCCGACGTGCTGGAGGCGATCGGCGCAGCGCGGACGATCGAGCGCACGATCGTCGTCAGCGGCGACCCGATCGCCCAGGAGCTGGCAGCCGAGGTCGGCGCCGAGGTCGTCCCCGACCCCGAGGACGTTGGCCACGTGCAGGCGGCGCAGGCGGGGATTGCCCGGGCTGAAGCCGACGGCGCGGCCGCGGTCGTCCTCCTTCCCGGCGACTGCCCGCTGCTCGACCCGCGCGAGCTCGACCGGTTGCTGACCGGGCTGCCGGAGAGCTACGTCGGGATCGTCCCCGACCGCCACGGCACCGGCACCAACGCGCTGGCGCTCACCCCCCCGGGCGCGATCGTCCCCGCCTTCGGCGAGGGCAGTTGCCAGCGCCACATCGACCTCGCCCGCGCAGCCGGCGTCCCCTTCGGGGTCGAGGAGCTGCCCTCGCTCGGGCTCGACCTCGACACCCCGGCCGACGTGATCGCCCTCACCCGCAAGCTGGCGGCGCAGCGCGGGCGAGCGCAGCGGACCGCCAAGGCGCTGGGGATATGAGTGAACTGCGCGTCTTCGCGGTCGAGGGCATGCCCGAGGTGCGCGAGGGAGATGAGGTCGGCGCCCTGATCGCGGCCCGGACGGAGCTCGCCGACGGCGACGTCGTCGTGATCTCGCAGAAGGTCGTCTCCAAGGCGGAGGGACGGGTGCGGCGGCTGGACGAGGTAACCCCCTCGGAGCAAGCGGACCAGCTCGGAAAAAAGCTGGGTAAGGAGGCGGCGCTCGTCGAGCTGATCCTCTCCGAGAGCCGAGAGATCCTCCGCGCGGAGCGCGGGGTCCTGATCACCGAAACCCACCACGGGCTCATCTGCGCAAACGCCGGCATCGACTCCTCAAACCTCCCGGACAACGACACCGTCTGCCTGCTCCCGGCCGACCCCGACGCCTCCGCCCGGCTCATCCGAACGGAACTCGAGACCGCTATCGAGCAGTCGGGGGTGGGGGTGCCCCTCGCCAGACACTCAACATCGAGCCATAGGCGAGATGTGTCTGGAGCGGGGCACCCCCACCCCCGACCCCGCATAGCCGTAACCATCGCCGACAGCTTCGGCCGCGCCTGGCGCCTCGGCCAGGCCGAGGTCGCGATCGGGTGTGCCGGGCTGACCCCGCTCGACGACTGGCGGGGACGAGAGGACGCCAGTGGGCGCCCCCTGGAGGGCACCGTGATCGCGATCGCCGACGAGGCCGCTGCTGCCGCGGACTTGGTCCGCGATAAGGCGAGTGGCGTTCCGGCGGCGGTCGTGCGCGGCCTCGGCCACCATGTCGGTGCCGAGGACGGACCCGGGGCCGCCGCCCTGCGCCGCCCGCGCGAAGAAGACCTTTTTCGTTAGGCCCCCGCTAGGCGGCGCCGGCCGGGATCAGTCCCGCCGGAGCACGTCCTTGACCTTGTCGGTCAGCTTCTCGACGCCATCCTTGGCCTTGCCGCCGGCGCGATCCACCTTGCCCTCACGCTTCAGCTCGTCATCGCCAGTGAGGCTGCCAGCAGCCTCCTTGACCCGGCCCTTGGCATCGTCCTTGTTGCGAACCTCGTCAGTCATGCATTCCCTTCGGAGCGTTTTTCCTTACGGAAGCTCAGCTACCCGATGACGAGATCCCCAGACGGGCGACGTCGAGCACGGCGGCGCCCTCGAGGCGGCCGGAGCGAATCTCGTCGAGGGCTCGGTTCGCCTCGGCCAGCGGGAAGACGGCGACCTTGGTCCGAACCGGCACCCGCGGCGCCAGCTCGAGGAACTCCTCGCCGTCGCTGCGGGTCAGGTTGGCGACCGAACCGAGCGTGCGCTCGCCCCAGAGGCTCTCGTAGGTGAAGGCGGGGATGTCGCTCATGTGGATGCCGGCGCTGATCACCCGCGCGCCCTTCGCGCTCGCCTTCAGAGCAGCGACCATCAGCGCCCCGACCGGGGCGAAGACGATCGCCCCGTCGAGCTCCTCCGGCGGGCGCTCCTCGGAGCCGCCCGCCCACTCAGCGCCAAGCAGCCGCGCGAACGCCTGCGTCTCCTCATCTCCGTCGCGGGTGAAGGCAAACACGCGGCGCCCCTGGTGGACGGCGACCTGGCAGAGGATGTGGGCGGCGGCGCCGAAGCCGTAGAACCCGAGGCGCTCCGCCTCGCCGACCAGCCGCAGCGCCCGGTACCCGATCAGCCCGGCACACAGCAGCGGCGCCGCCTGCAGGTCGGGGTACCCCTCTGGCAGACGAAAGCAGAAGCGCTCGTCGGTGACGGCGAGCTCGGCGTAGCCGCCGTCGAGGTCGTAGCCGGTGAACCTGGCCCGGTCGCAGAGGTTCTCGCGGCCGCTCGTGCAGTAGCGGCAGACCCCGTCGGTCCATCCCAGCCACGGCACCCCGACCCGGTCACCCGGCGCGAACCGCTCCGCCCCCTCCCCCGCCGCGGCGACCGTGGCCACGATCTGATGGCCAGGAACCAGCGGCAGCTTCGGCTCGGTCAGATCCCCGTCGACGATGTGCAGGTCGGTGCGGCAAACCCCACAGGCGTGAACGCGGAGCAGGACCTGGCCGGGCCCCGGCTCCGGGTCGGGAAGCTCGGTCATCTGGAGTGGCTCCTGCTGCCGCTCCAGGACCATCGCCCGCATCGGCCTAGTAGGTCTCGACGATCTCGTAGAGCGTCGTGCGCTGGGCGGGCTCGCGGCCAGCAGCACGGGCGGCCGCGATCAGTTGCTCGGGCTCGAGGCGGACGCCGTGCTCGGAGCCGGCCATGCGGGAGATGTTCTCCTCCATCAGGGTGCCGCCGAGGTCGTTGACGCCCCAGCGCAGGGACTCGGTCGCGCCCTCCAGGCCCATCTTCACCCAGCTCGCCTGCAGGTTGGTGATCGTCCGCCCCAGCGCCAGGCGGAAGGCGGCGGTGTGCTTGAGGTTTTCCTGCATCGAGATCTCCTCGATCCCGTGGGTGCGGCCGAGCAGGGTGTTGAAGGGGATGAAGCTGAGCGGGACGAACTCGGTGATGCCGCCGGTCCGCTCCTGCAGGGCGCGCACGACCTGCATGTGGCGGGCCAGCTCGCGCGCCTCCTCGATGTGGCCGAACATCACCGTCGAGGTCGAGCGCAGGCCGGCCCGGTGGGAGGCTTCGATGATCTCGACCCAGCGCTCGGCCGGGAGCTTGTTGGGGGAGATCCGCTGGCGCACGCCGTCGTCTAGCACCTCGGCCGCGGTACCCGGGGTCGAGCCGAGCCCGCACTCGAGCAGGTATTCGAAGACCTCCTGCGGCTGCTTGCCGGAGCGCTCGCAGGCCCAGTTGATCTCCATCGGCGAGTAGGCGTGCAGGTGCAACTGCGGCGCCGTGTCCTTCGCCAGTCGCAGCCAGCGCCCGTACTCCTCCAGGGTCAGGTCGGGATGGATGCCGCCCTGCATGCAGAGCTCAGTGGCCCCGAACTCGACCGCCTCCCCGATCCGCGCCGCAAAGTCCTCCTCGGAGACTTCGTAAGCATCAGGCGAGCGCTTGCCCTGGCCGAACCCGCAAAAGGCACACCCGACAATGCAGACGTTGGTGAAGTTGATGTTCCGGTTGACCACAAACGTCACCCGATCCCCCGCCAGCTCCGCCCGCAGCTCATCCGCCGCCACCCGCATCTCCTCAATCGCCTCCGGCCGCGTCTCCGAGAACAGCGCCGTCAACTCGTCCTCCGACAGCGCCTCCCCCTCGCGCCCCTTCGCAATCGCTCGCTCAGTGAGCCCCGCTTCGAGCTTCTCTTCGCTGCGGCGGCCAGAGCCTTTCCGCGGAATGAAGCTCCAGTACTTGAGCTTGATCACGTCGAGAACCCCTTGCTCCATCCACTCGGGGTCCATGTACTGGGGATAGACACAGAGCCTCTCGGTCAGCGCGTAGCCCTTGGGCGCCAGCTCCTTCCGCACCTGATGCGGCGACGGGAACGGCTCCTCCGGCGAAATGTGATCTCCGTTGGCGGACAACCCACCCAGGTCCGTCGCGCCAGCTTCGACCAACTCAGGCCACCAGTCCGCCAAGTTCGGAGGGACCTGCACCCCCACATCAGGCATCAACCGCTTGCACTCCGCAATCAGTCGCCTCATATCGTCGATGCCCACGTGGCTCGCCCACGGGGGGAGGGCTGGGGGACCCTCCGAACGTTTTGCGGAACTTTGCCGCGACGTCAGCACGGACGACTGCTCCCGCTCCTCAAAGGATCCGAGAGAGGAGGGTCCCCCAGCCCTCCCCCACCGCGCACGCGCCGCCTCATCGGCGATCTCAGCCACCTCAGCCCCGTAGTACCGCGGATGCGGCACGAAGTTCTGGAGGATCACCTCCTGCAGATGACCATGGCGCTCGTGAACCTGCGCCAGCGCTTCCAGCGATTCGACCCGCTCCTCCTCGGTCTCCCCTATCCCGACGAGGATCCCACTGGTGAACGGGATCTTGAGTTCGCCTGCAGCCTCGATGGTGGCTAGTCGTCTAGCCGGGTGCTTGGTGGGAGATCCGGCGTGAACGGTCTCCATCAGCCGCTCCGAGACTGACTCCAGCATCAAGCCCTGGGACGCCGTCACTTCGCGCAAGCGCGCCAGGTCAGGCTTCTCCAGTACGCCGATATTCGTGTGCGGCAGCATGCCCCTCTCCAGCGCCCGCTCGCAGGCCCAGACCACGTACGCCGTGAAGTCCTCATGCCCCCACTCGGCCAGCTTGGCCGCCACCACGGGGTTGATCTCCGGCCGCTCTCCCGTGAGCACCAGCAACTCCTTGGTGTTGCGTTTCAGCGCCTCGTCGAGCTGGCGTTCAACCTCGGCCGGCGCGTGGATATGCGCCTGGTGCGTCGCGAACGCGCAGTACTTGCAGTAGCACTGGCAGGTGCGCGAGAGCGAAAGGGTGAAATTCCGCGAGAAGGTGACCCGGCGCACCCGGGCGAGGCTACCGGAGACCTTCTGCCGACACCCCAAACGAAACGGGGCGGCTCAGAGAGCCGCCCCGTCGAAAGATCAACCTGTGCTCGCGCCTACGGTTTGGAGGGCGAGGCGGCAGCGGTCGTGCGCTGCGGCGGCTCGCTCGGGGAGGGGCCGCCGGCCTCGATCACGAAGCGCCAGACACCGACCGCGAGCAGCGAACCGACGATCGGGCCGACCAGGTAGGGCCAAACGCCGCCCCACTCGTTGCCGACCAGTGCGGCGCCGAACCAGCGGGCCGGGTTGTAGCAAGCGCCGGTCAGCGGGCCGCCGACCATGACGAGGAAGACGAAGGTGGTGCCGATCGCCAGCGGGCCCCAGTCCTTGAGGCTCTTTTTCGAGAAGACGACCGAGAGGATCACCAGCACGAGGGCGAAGACGCCGATGCCCTCGACCACGGCGCCGGCGAAGTTGCCGCTGAGCAGGCCGGAGATTTCACCCGCGCCGTAGTTGGTGGCGCGACCCTCGTCCAGCAGCAGCCCCTTGGTCAAGAGGGCGCCGAGGACGGCGCCGGAGAGCTGGGCGAGGATGTAGATGACTGCGTCGAGCGGGCTGATCTTTTTGATCGTCGCCGCCGCGAGCGTCACCGCCGGGTTGAAGTGGCCGCCGCTGACGACGCCGAACATGCAGATCACGCCGAACAGGGTCAGCCCCTGGACGAACCCGACCACGGCAAAGTCCGAGCCGAACTGGGCCTGGGCACCCGTCGAGACGAAGAGAGTGACGACGCTGGTAATGAAAAAGACCAGCAAAAAGGTGCCGATCAACTCAGCAAGGTATGCGGAAAGCCCTCGTTCCTGCACTCGTTCCTCCTCCATCTCCCGTGATCAGGTAAGCGGCGGGCAGTGTACTCACATTCGCTAAATCGAATAGCTTTCCGCGCCGCATGAGACGAGCTGTCGCGCTGCTGGCGGCTGTCGTACTGCTTGCCGGCGTGGCCGGCTGCGGGGACGACGGCGCAGAACCGGGCGTGCCGAAAGGCGCGTTGCTCGTGCTCGATTTCCTCCCCAACGCGGTCCACACCGGCATCTACACCGCCGCCGCCGAGGGCCTCTACGAGGACGAGGGCGTCGACCTCGAGGTGCAGCCGCCGGGCGAATCGACCGACGCGCCGAAGCTGCTGGCCGCCGGCAAAGTCGACTTCGCGATCCTCGACATCCACGACCTCGGGCTCGCCCGCCAGCAGGGACTCGACCTGGTCGGCGTCGCCTCGATCGTGCAGAGCCCGCTGGCCGCGGTGATCGCCCGCTCCGACCGCGGGATCGCCAGCCCCAAGGACCTCGCGGGCAAGACGGTCGGCGTCACCGGCCTGCCCTCCGACGAAGCGGTCGTCGACTCCGAGCTGCGCGCCGACGGCGGCGACCCGGAAGCGGTGAAGCGGGTGACGATCGGGTTCAACGCCGTCTCCTCCCTCGCCGCCGGCAAAGTCGACGCCGCCACCGCCTTCTGGAACGCCGAGGGAGTGGCGCTGCGCGAACAGGGCGTCCCGGTCCGCATCTTCAAGGTCGGCGACTTCGGCGCCCCCGACTACCCCGAGCTGATCCTCACCACCTCGCGCCAGACGCTGGACCGCGACCCCGACCTCGTCCGCGCGGTCGTCGCGGCGACCCAGCAGGGCTACGAAGCGGTCGTCGAGGACCCGGACGCCGGGCTCGACGCGCTGCTCGCCACCGACAAGAGCCTCGACCGCGCCGAACAGCAAGCACAGCTCGACGTCCTGCTCCCCGACCTGGAGCCGGCGCCCCTCGAATCCAGCGTGCTCGGCCCCTGGGCCGAGTGGGACACCGAACTCGGCATCCTCGAGAAGGAAGCCGGCGAAGAGCTCGACATCGACGAAGCCTTCGCCTTCGACCTGCAGCAGTAGCTAGGACCCGCCCAGCAACTTCTCGACGAGCTGCGGTAGTTCGCGCGACATGCGCGAGCGGGGCACAGCCAGGTCGAGGCCCGCGGCATCGGCGGCCGCCCGCGTGTCGGCGTCGACGTGGGAGTAGTAGCCGAGCACCGGGATGCCGAGGCCGGTTAGGGACTCGGGCTTCTCTACGTCGAGGTCGGCGACGATCAGCTCGGCGCCGTCCAGGGATGCCTGCTCGAGGGAGCGGGCGAGGAGGACGTGGTGGCCGGCGGCGGTGAGGGCGGCGTCGACCCGGCTGGCCAGCATCAGGTCGTCGGCGATGCTGACGACGCGAGCCACTAGATGGAGCGGCGCTGGCGGAACTCCTCGCGGACGCTCTCCGGCCGGCCCCACATCTGCACGACCTCGGAGCGGCCCTCGCGCACCTCGGCGACCTCCATCTCGCCGGCGACGCCGTCGCGGTCGAGCTTCTCCAGCACCCCGCGGACCGTCTCCGCCGCGGCGGCGTGGCCGAAGTTGTTGGCGACCAGCAGCCGCCAGTGCCATTCGGCGTGGGAGTAGACCTGCGCGTTGACCTGGCTCAGCGCCACCGCGGTGTCGATGTACTGGCTCTCGTCGGCGATCCGCAGGTCGACCTCGAGGTCGGTCCAGTCCGGCGGCAGCGCCTCGACGATGCGCTGGAAGTCTGCTGCGAGAGCCATCGGGGACGAAGCCTAGCCGCTGGCCGGCGCGGCCGCCTCGCCTCCGAAGCGACGCCGCAACTGCCGGTGCCGATGGCGGAAGACGGCCCGGATCAGGGGACGCAGCAGCGCCCCGGGCAGCGGCAGACGCGGCTCCCAGGCGACCCGGTCGGTGAGCGCGCAGCGTCCCTCCCCCAGCGGCTCGATCGTGCGCTCGTGCTCCCAGAGCCGCTGGGTCAGCATCGTCGAGCGCTCGAGGAAGCCGCGCCCCGGCTCGACCCGCTCGAGCCCGATCTCGTCGTAGTCGAAGGGCAGGAAGCCGAAGAGCAGGATCCAGCTTCGGCCGATCTGGGCCCCCGGGACCGCGTCCTCGATCCCGAAGTCCTCGGCCCCGCGCGGCACCGTCATCCGCAGCAGCGGCCCGAGCTCCTCGTTGATGCCCTCCGGCGTCACCACCCGCTCCCAGACCGTCTCGGAGCCCGCCCCCAGCGCGGAGCGGACGCGGATCTCGCCGCGCCGCCGCATCAGCTCCCGTGGCTCTCGGTGGGCGGGACCAGGTCGGGGCCGGGGATCGCGCTGCCGTGCGGGTCGTGGCTCGGTTCGCCGAGCTTGGCCGCCATCAGCGCCTCCAGCTCCTCGGAGATGTAGTGCTCCAGCACCTCGGCCTCCTCGTGCACGCGGTCGTCGGGCATGCCCAATGCCTCGGAGAGGTAGGCCTCGATCAGCCGGTGGTGGCGGATCACCTCCAGCGCGACCCGTTCCCCGGTCGGAGTCAGGGCGACGCCCTTGTAGGGGAGGTAGTCGACCAGGCCGAGGTCGGCGAGGCGCTTCAACATCGAGGTCGCCGTCGCCGGCGTCACCCCCAGCCGCTGCGCCACCTCGCCGTTGAGCACGAGGCCGTCGCGGTCGTGGGAGATCGCGTAGATCGCCTTCGCGTAGTCCTCGATGGCCTCGGTCCCGGGCGAGCGCCGCGAGCGGCCTGGCTCGGCGGGCATCAGATCGACACCAGCAGGCTGGTCAGGTAGAGCACGGCGATGCCGGTCAGCATCCCCAGCACGGTGGTCGGGGTGAGCAGGCGGCCGGCGCCGTCGCGCATCGCCGGGGAGATCTGGACGATGACGCGGACGATCGCGCCGACGCCGACGCCGAACAAGAGCGCCGCCAGGCTCGGGTTGAAGGCGGCGGCGCCGATCCAGGCGCCGAGGATCGCCGGGGCGCCGGCGAGCAGTCCGAGCCCGAGCAGGCGGCGCACCGAGGGCGGCCCGCCGCGGCGCAGCGGCGCCACCACGGCCAGGCCCTCGGTGGTGTTGTGGATCGCGAAGCCGACGACGAGGAAGGCGCCGAGGGCGAGCGCACCGGTGGCGTAGGCGGAGCCGATCGCCAGCCCCTCGCCGAGGTTGTGCAGGCCGATGCCGAGCGCGACCAGGAAGGCCATATAGGCGCCGCTCGCGGCGACGCCGGTGCCGGCCGACTCTCCTTCCTGGCGGCGACCGCGATCCGTGAGGTAGGCATCGACCCCGGCCAGCGCCAGGTAGGCGACGAGGGCGCCGATGAAGACGAGCGCGGAGCCGCCGAACGCGGTCGGCGCCGCGGCGGCGATGTCGAGGCCCTCGAGCGTGGCGTCGATCGCGAGGAAGGCGAGCAGGCCGACGGTGAAGGCGATCACGGCGCCGATCCACTGGCTGCCGAGCCGACGCAGGAAGGGCAGCCAGAGCATGCCGAGGCTGACCGGGATGACGCCGACGTAGATCCCCAGCAGCGCCATCAGGGCGAAGAAGTCGAGGTCGGCGTCCGGCGTTTCGGTCGCGACCGGAATTTCCGCTTCGACCGTGGCGCCGGTCGAGGTGAGGACAAAGATCGAGTAGGCCTCGCCTTCGATCCAGGGGTAATCGACAACCACCGTGCTGGAGCCGAGGCGGCCGATCTCGCGCCCGCCTTCGGCCGTGAACGGGGCGTAGGCGTCGTTGACCGCGACTTGGGCGACTTCGACCGGGTCGGGGCCGTCGTTGCGCAGGGTCAGCTCGATCTGCCCCGGCCGCAGCACCGTGCGCTCGATCGCGACCTCCTCGATCGGCGGCCCGGTGCGCTCGCCCAGCCCCGGCCCGCCGAGCAGCGCGAAGGCGCCGATCGCGACCGCGATCAGGGCCAGCGGGATCGCGCCCAGCGCCCAGGCCGGCAGGCTGGCGCCGGCGCCGCGCTCGGCTCGGGCTCCCGCCTCCATCAGGCCGGCGCCCCTCCCCAGGGCAGTTTGCAATAGGCCGCAGCAGCCCCCGCCGCGGTCAGCTTCGAGGGATCGCCGACGCGGAAGAACCCGGTCCAGCCGAGCTCGGCGAACTCGCTGACGTGGGCGTGGAACATGTAGTCGCCGTCGTAGGGGAAGCGCATCTCGAGGATCCCGCGCTGGCCCTGGCCCTGGATCACCGTGTCGGTGAACTCGGTCGACTGCAGCCGGGTGCCGGTCGGGAAGTAGTCGAAGAAGTTGGCGTGGACGTGGAAGGAGTTGAGCGGGTCGTACTCGAGGATGTTCACCAGGTAGATCCGCACCGGGCTGTCGCGCTTCACCTGGATCGGCTCGTTGACGTAGTGGAAGCCGACCGTGTTGACCGCGTAGACCTCGTTGGAGAGGTCGAAGTTGGTGTCGAAGCCGTTCATCACCATCACCATCTCGTCGGCTTCGGGCCGGCCCTGCTTGGGGTCGATGATGAAGGCGCCGTAGAGGCCGCGGGAGATGTGGGCGGCGAGCGGGGCGACGTGGCAGTGGTAGAGGTGGAGGCCGAACGGGGTCGCGTCGAATTCGTAGGTGAAGGCTTCGCCGGGTTCGACCTGGCCGCCGCCACCGATCTCGCCGATCCCCGGCATCCCGTCCATCCCGGCCGGGTGCAGGCCGTGGAAGTGCATCGTGTGCGGGTGCTCGGAGCCGTTGACGAAGCGGATCCGCAGCAGCTCGCCCTCGGTCGCGCGCAGGGTCGGGCCGGGGACGCGGCCGTTGTAGGTCCAGGCCTCGAACTTGACCCCGGGCGCGACTTCGATCTCGCGGTCGGAGGCGACGATCTCCCATTCGCGCACGACCCGGCCGTTGGGGAGGCGGCGGGTCTTGCCGTAGTCGAAGTCGCGCAGCAGCTCGGTCGGGTCGAAGCCGTTGGCGCGGTGGTTGACGCTGCGGCCGGGAGCGAAGGTCGCGTGGGCGAAGCTGTCGTGGCCGGCGTGGGCGCCCATCGCGCCGTTTGCGCCATGAGCGCCGTGCTCCGCCGGCGCTGCGACGGCGCTGCCACCGAAGCGGCGCTCTGCAGCAAGGCCGCCGAGCGCGACCGCGGGCGCGGCCAGCGCGGCGCCGCCGAGCAGGCGCCTGCGGCTGATGCCCTTGTCGCCGTCCGTCTCGTTGCCGTTGTTGTCCGAGTTCTTCACCGGCGGTGATTTTGACACATCTAAAAGACGTTTTTCGATCCGTCTAAATCTGCCGGCCGAATCGCGTTCGTAGAATCGGCTGCATGAGCCCTGAGGTCGCCGTCGAGCTCGACGCCCAGTACCGGCAGTTGCGCGAGGAGTGCGGCCTGCTCAAGCGCGCCGGTCGCGGCCTGATCCTGGTCGCCGGCCCCGATGCGGCCGAGTACCTGCAGGGGCAGCTGACCAACGACGTGGAGGCGCTGGAGGCGGGCGACGGCCAGTACGCCGCCCTGCTCGACCGCAAGGGCCACATGCAGTCCGACCTGCGAGTGCTGCGCCCGGGCGCCGAGGAGATCCTGCTGGAGACCGAGCCGGAGGGGCTCGCCGCGAGCCTGCGCCACCTGCAGATGTACTCGATCGGCCGCGATGTCAGCGTGACCGACCACAGCGCCGAGCGCGCCGTCCTCTCCCTGATCGGCCCCCGCAGCGCCGAGCTCGCCGGCAGCGCAGCGCTACCCGAGCACGCCTGCGAAGCGGTCACCGTCGGCACCGTCGAGTGCCTCGCCGCCGGCACCGCCGCCGGCATCGACCTGATCGCCCCGGCCGCCGAGGCCGCGGCCCTGGCCGAGTTCCTGCACAGCGCCGGCGCCGCTCCCGTCTCCCCCGAGGCAGTCGAGATCCTCCGCGTCGAGGCCGGCATCCCCCGCTTCGGGGCCGAGATGGGGACCGAGACGATGCCGGCCGAGGCAAGCATCGTCGAGGACGCCGTCAGCTTCACCAAGGGCTGTTACATCGGCCAGGAGACGGTCGCCCGCCTTCACTACAAGGGCAAGCCGAACCGCCATCTGCGCGGCCTCCGCCTCAGCGCCCCGGCCGCCGCCGGCGCCGCCGTCCGGCTCGGCGAGAAGGAGGTCGGGACGCTCGGCAGCGCCTGCGTCTCCCCCGCCCTCGGCCCGATCGGACTGGCGATCCTGCGCCGCGAGGCGGAGCCCGGCGCGACGGTCGAGCTAGGTGAAGATGGCGTTACGGCTGAAGTAGTCGGCCTCCCCTTCGGCTAGATTCCGCCGCGATGGGTCGTGGGAGAGCCAGGTCTGCCGGTCGGCGGCGCCAAGGTCGCGCGCTTGCCCTTGTCGGCGCCCTCGCGGCGACGGCGCTGATCGCCGCCGGCTGCGGCGCCGAGAGCCACCCCAACGACCCGCGCCCCGCGGTATCGGTCCGGGTCAGCGTCACGATCGGCCCCAACGGGATCACCGTGCAGCCACGCTCGATCGGCAACGGCCCGGTGAAGACGCAGCAGATCCCGCAGAACCAGAACCACCCGCAGCCCTCGACCGGGGTCAGGGGCCCGCTCAACGTCACCTTCGTCACCGCCAACCAGACCGACACCGACTCGGTCCTGGAACTGCAGGGTCCGACCGCCAAGGTCTCGGGACCGATCTACGCCCGCAGCCCCGGCTCGATGCAGGCCGACCTCCAGCCCGGCGTCTACACGATCACCGCCAAGGGAGTCACCACCGCCCGCCCGGGCAAACTGGTCGTCGGCAACTACCGCGCGTCTTCCGAGAACGACGTTCTGCTCCCCTAGCGGACCCGGAGTTCCCGTCTGGGCCGGGTGCCACTATCGGTCGTTGTGACCGTCGTCCTCGCCATAGCCGTCTTACTCCTCGCCGCGAGCCTCGTCTACGCGCTCGTCGGGCGTCGTGAGGAACCGGCCGAGCAGCCCGATTTCGGCCTCGCCGTGCAGGAGGCCGCTTCGCGCGCCGTCGCCGAGTCGCTGCCGAGCCTGATCCAGGCCAACGACGAGGCGCGCAAGCTCGACGCCAAGACCGCCGAGGCGGCGCTGGAGAAGCGCCAGGCGGAGATCAAGAGCCTGACCGAGCGGATCGCCAAGGGGCAGGAGAAGATCGAAGCCGAGGTGCGCCGCCGCGGCGAGACCGACCTGCAGACCCGCACCCTGCTCGAGCAGATGGGCCAGACCGTCGGCAACCTCAACTCCGAGACCGCCGGCCTGAAGAAGGCGCTGCGCCAGCCGCAGACCCGCGGCCAGTGGGGCGAGCTGCAGCTGCGCCGCTGCATCGAGATCGCCGGGATGACCGAGCACGTCGACTTCGAGCTGCAGGAGACGCTGCGCACCGAGGACGGCAACCTGCGCCCGGACGCCCGCTTCCTGCTGCCCGAGGGACGCAGCTTCGTCGCCGACTCCAAGGTCCCGCTCGACGCCTTCCTCGATGCCCAGGAGGCGGAGACCGAGGCCGAGCGGCGGACCCAGATGGAGCGCCACGCGCGGCAGGCCCGCGAGCACGTGCGCGCGCTCAGCTCGAAGGACTACCAGGGGCAGTTCAAGGCCGGCGAGATGCCGGACCTGGTGATCTGCTTCATCCCCAACGAGCCCGCCCTGCACGCCGCCTTCGTCGCCGACCCGACCCTGTTCGACTACGCGCTGGAGCGCAACGTGCTCCTGGTCAGCCCGACCTCGCTGATCGGGCTGCTGCGGACGATGGAGCTGGGCTGGCGCCAGGAGCGGATGGTCGCCGAGGCGGCCGAGATCGCCGAGGCGGCGGCGACCCTGCACTCGCGCTTCTCCAAGTTCCTCGGCGACTTCGAGAAAGTCGGCCGCGGCCTCAACACCGCCGCGACCGCCTACGACGCCGCCGTCGGCTCGATGGAGCGGCGACTGCTGCCGCAACTGCGCAAGGTCGAGGGGCTCGGCATCGCCCCCGGCAAGGAGATCGAGCCGCCGGAGCCGGCCGAGATCACGGTACGCGCGATTACGGCCCCTGAGCTGCACGAGAACTCCGAAGCCGCCTGACGCGGACTAGGATTCGCGGTCCCTCAACGATCGACAGCGGGAGGAACCGTTTTGGCAGTGGACACGAGCAAAGTCGCGACCTTGGACGTGGAGCCCGGCACGCTGCCGCCGACGATGGCAGCCTGGGTGATACGCCAGGAGCGCGAGGGCGAGCCCAAAGACGCCTTCCAACTGGAGGAGATCGAGGTCCCCGAGCCCGGCGCCTTCGAGGTGATCGTGCGGGTGATGGCCGCCGGCGTCAACTTCAACAACGTCTGGGCCTCACTGGGCAAACCCGTCTCGGTCTTCGGCTACGGCGACCACCCCGAGTTCGGGCACCACATCGGCGGCTCGGACGCCTCCGGAATCGTCTGGAAAGTTGGCGAGGGCGTAACCCGATGGAAGGTCGGCGACGAGGTCGTGATCCACTGCAACCAGGCCTCCTACGAGGACGTCGAGGTGCACGGGCTCGACCCGATGGCGGCACCGAGCCAGCGAATCTGGGGCTACGAGACCACTTGGGGCTCCTTCGCCCAGTTCACCAAAGTGCAGGCGCAGCAGCTGCTGCCGAAGCCCCGCAACCTCTCCTGGGTCGACTCCTCCTCCTACGGCCTCACCTACTTCACCGCTTACCGGATGCTGATGGACCAGTGCAAGCTGCAGGCAGGCCACAACGTGCTCATCTGGGGCGCGGCCGGCGGTCTCGGCGTCTTCGCCGTGCAGCTCTGCAAAGCGGCCGGCGCCAACGCGGTCGGCGTCGTCTCCTCCGACGAGAAGGGCGAGCTGATCAAGAAGCTCGGTGCCGTCGACTACATCAACCGCAGCGAGTTCGGCGAGATGATGCGGACCGACGCGAACCTCGCCGACGCCGCCGCCGACAAGGAGCGGTTCAAGGCCTCCCGCGCCTTCGCCAAGCGGGTCAAAGAGATCCTCGGCGACGCCCCCGACATCGTCTTCGAGCACGTCGGCCGCGCCACCTTCCCGACTTCGGTCTTCACCGTGAAGCCGTTCGGAAAAGTCGTGATCTGCGGCGCCACCTCCGGCTACCAGCTCGACTTCGACGTCCGCTACCTGTGGATGAAGCAGAAGCAGATCATCGGCTCCCACTTCGCCAACGCATACGAGTGCATGCAGGCGAACCAGCTGATGGCGGAGGGCAAGGTGCGGCCGGTCCTCTCGGAGACGATGGGCTTCGACGGGGTCCCCACGGCGCACCAGTTGATGCACGAAAACAAGCACCTCGGGAAGATCTCGATCCTCGTCGGCGCCGAGTCCGAGGACGAGGGCAAGCACGAGGACGGCCCGGGCGCGATCCGCGCCGAGGTCGGAGCATGAGGACGCACGCGCGCCCGGAAAGGAAGCACTGATGGAGGTCTGCACGCTCGACTGGCACATCGCCCCCTTCCGGGCCGACCGCTGGCTCGACGTCTGGGAGTCGGCGGCGGCGAAGATGCCGGCCTACGGCGCCAAGAACTGGTCCCTGACCCGCTCGATCGACGACCCCCAGGCCTTCCAGCAGAGCGCCGAGTGGGAGAGCCGCGCCGACTTCGAACGCTATTGGTTCTCGGAGGAGATCGAGGCCGCCCGCGAGGCGACCATCGGCTACTACGACATCCCGATGCTGCCGACCTGGCACACGGTCATCGCGGCCGAGTAACCGACCACTTGAAGACCACAGGGGTCGGGTCGGTCGCCCCGGCCTCGACCGCTCGCACCCTGAACACGTGCTTGCCCGGCTTCAGGTTCCGGTAGATGCGGGGCGAGCGACAGCCCTTGTAGGGGGCGGCATCCAGCCGGCACTGGAAACTGGCTCCGGCGGGATTCGAGCTGAAGACGAACTTGGCCGTGGTGGCGGTGCCGCGCAGCTTCGGCCGCTTGCGCAGACGGGTCTGGGGCGCCGCCGCTTTCGGACCGACCACTTCGGTGCCTTTGTAGGTGGCGCGATAGGTGTCGGAGTCGGCGGCGACGATCGTGTGCACGCGCTCGCCGCCGTCGGACCAACTGGTCCAGGGCACCAGAGCGCCCCCGACCAGCGCGCTCGGCGGCGCCGTCAGCAGCAGATGCGAGCCCTCGATCACCCGCATCGAGTAGGGCGTCGGCTGCGACAGCAGCCCCGCCCCGACCGTCAGCCCCGGCGGTTCGGACTCGATCCGCAGGTCGACCGTGCGCGGATAGATTTCGACCGCCGTGGTGGTGCTGAGGCCGCGCTCGTCGGTCGCGGTCAGGCTCAGTTCCAGGTGCGAGGGATAGTCGTGGTCGGGCGCGATGAAGCTGCCGCTGTCGGTCGCCGGGAAGACCTGGCGCGGGTGCGCATGGCAGGCGCCCGGGCAGTGGTAGAGCCGCAGCTTCCAGTAGAGGCCGTCCTCGGGCACCTCGTCACCGGCTTCCTCGGCATCGTCGGCGTGGCCGGCGAAATCGATCTCCTGCCCAACCCCCCAGAGAAGCTGCGGCGAGGGTGCGTCGATCGCCGGCTCGGGCGGCGTGTCGTCGGGGTAGATGGTGAGCCGGGCGACGTTGGACTTGCCTTCGTCGTCGCTGACCAGGACCGAGACCTCGACGTTTTCGTCGCCGTTGAAAGTCGTGGTCCGTTTTGCCGGCCCCGCTGCGGCCTCGAAGTCACCGTCGCCGTCGAGGTCCCAGTGGTAGGTGAGCGGATCGCCGTCGGGGTCGGTTGAGCCGCCGGCGTCGAACTGGACCTGGAGCGGCGCGTCGCCCCAGCGCTTGTCGGCGCTGAGCCGGGCGACCGGGGCGTGCGGGTCGTAGGAGATGCGGTGGATCGTGCCGCCCTCGGTGCTGCCGAAGAGCTTCACGTAATAGAGAGCGCCGTCGGGCCCGACCTCGAGGTCGACGCCCGGGTAGAGCCCGCCCTCGGAGAGGAAGGTTTCGGTCGCCAGCGGGTCGGGGCGGCCGTCGTCGGGTGGCATCACGTAGATGCAGCCGCGCACCGGGTCGGCGAAGAAAAGGGCGCCGTCGTATGCGTCCGGGAACTGAGTGCCGCGGTAGACCGTCAGCCCCGAGACCGCGGAACCCGTGGTCGGCGGGCAGCCGTCTTCGGGGATCACGCTCTCGCCGTGCCGGTAGAGGAAGAACGGCATGCTCGCTTCGGCCGGGCCGCTCTCGGCGTAGAGGCCTTTGCACAGATTCAGTTCCAGGGCCTGATAGCTCGGCTGCGGGCCCGGCCCCTCGTAACAGGGCCAGCCGGAGTTGTAGGCGGTCGCGGGCACGCTGGGGAAGCGGTCGATCTCCTCGTAGGTGTTCCAGCCGACGTTGCCGGTGTAGATCTCTCCCGTCGCCGGGTCGATCGCGAAGCGGAACGGGTTGCGGAAGCCGAAGGCGACGATGCGGCGCTCGTTGGCGTCGGCGCTGCCCGCCATCGGGTTGCCGGCGAGGCCGGCGCCGGTGTCGGGGTCGATCCGGATCACCGTGCCGTCGAGCCCGGTCGGGTCGCCGTGGGTGCGTGCGTCCTGCGATCGCAGAGCGCCGCCCTCGGCGCTCGGGGGCATCAGCGCAACGCCAACACCGCCCGGCGGGTCGCCGCAGATGTTCTTCTGCGGCCACCCGAAGGCGCCGTAGTCGGGGTCGTAGAAGCTGGCCCCGTCGCCGCCGCTGGCGTAGAGGGCGCCGCCGGGGCCGAAGCGCAGGTCGCCGACCGAGTGCGAGGAGAACTGCTGGCACCAGTCCTCGACCAGGGTTTTCTGCAGCGGTTTGCCGAGACCGTCGGTGACCGCGTGGTCGCCATTGGCGCTGAGCCGCACCAAGCGGCCGCTGACCGGGCACTCGTCGACCTCGGTTTCCTCCGAGGGCTTCGGGCAGACGTCGCCGCTGTGGTCGGGTTCGCCCCATTTCGGCGCCGGTGCGGGGTCGCCGAGCAGGTGGTCGTAGGTGTAGAGCGCGTAGACGTAGGGGCGGGCGGGGAACTGCGGGTCGATTTCCAGCCCCAGCAGGCCGCGGTCGGCGGGGTCGTAGACGTCGGTGCGAAGGTCGACGAAGACGGTCGGCGTGATGTCGTCGACGTCGTCGAAGACGAGGATGCGGCCGCTTTTCTCGGCGACGAAGACGCGGCCGTCGGGGGCGAAGCGCAGCGCCGTCGGTTCGGTCAGCTCGGTCAGCACGAGGTCGTCGCGGAAGCCGCTCGGCACGACCGAGGCGGCGGCGCTCGCAGCGAGGGCGAGCAAGCTGACGAGCAGCAGCAGTGCCGCCGTGGCGGCGCGGCCGGAGGACGCCTTCAGCAACGCTCGAGCGGCGCCATCGTCAGGCCCGCTCCCTCGAGTAGCTCCCAGTAGTGCTCGGCCGGCTCGCGCGCCCCGGTCCAGACGGTCGCCAGCCCGCTGTTGTGGATCCGGTCGGCGATCCGATGCCCCTGATCCAGGCTTACCCCAGGCAGCACCCGCGAGAGCGTCTGGGCGACGTGCTCGAAGGTGTTGTGGTTGTCGTTGCGAACGATGACGCGCCAGTTCCCGCCCATGTCCGAGCCGGGTCCAGAGGTGCGTGGACGCTCGACCGTCGTCGTCGACATCGCCCGCCATTATGCATCTCATCAGCCGTCCGCAGGACAGCCGCTTCCCCTACCTGCCAGGCATCGACGCCCTCCGCGCCCTCGCCGTCCTGGCCGTCTTCCTCTACCACGCGCGGGTCAACTGGGTGCCCGGCGGCTTCCTCGGCGTCGACCTCTTCTTCACGATCAGCGGCTACCTGATCACCTCGCTGCTGCTGCGCGAGTTCCGCCGCGACGGCCACATCGAGCTCGGCCGCTTCTGGCTGCGCCGGGCCCGGCGCCTCTTGCCCGCGGTCGGGGTCCTGGTCGCGGTGACGATGGTCCTGGCGGCGATCTTCGAGCCCGACCGGATCGACGCCCTGCGCGGCGACGCCGTCGCCTCGCTCGCCTACTTCGCCAACTGGCACTTCGTCTTCAGCGACCAGTCCTACTTCGACCAGTTCCAGCGGCCCTCGCTCTTCACCCACCTCTGGTCGCTCTCGGTCGAGGAGCAGTTCTACCTCTTCTGGCCGCTCGTCTTCGCCGCCGGGATGAAGCTGTTCGGACGCACCCGGCTGCTGCTCGGCGTGCTCGCCGGCGCGCTCGGCTCGGTCGCCCTCGCCTGGCTGCTCTTCGACCCCGGCAGCGACGCCTCGCGGGTCTACTACGGCACCGACACCCACGCCGTCGGCCTGCTGGCCGGCGTTGCCCTGGCCCTGGTCTGGAGCCCGATCGAGCTGCGCCGCCACCGCTCCGGCGCGCTGGTCGGCCCGATCCTCGACGCGGTCGGGGTGCTGGCCCTCGGCTACATCGTGCTCGCCTTCCTCGGCGTCCACGACTACGACCTCTCGCTCTACCACGGCGGCTACCTCTGGCTGGCCCTGGCCTGCGCGCTGCTGCTCGCCACCCTCGCCCACCCGGCGGCGCGGCTTGGAGCGCTGCTCGGCACGCCGCCGGCGCTCTGGCTCGGCCTGCGCAGTTATTCCTTCTACCTCTGGCACTGGCCGGTCCTCGCCCTCACCCGCCCCGGCCTCGACGTCGACCTGCCGCGCGGCCTGCTGATCCCGCTGCAGTTGGCGCTGGTCCTGGCCCTCGCCGACCTCTCCTACCGCTACGTCGAGCTGCCCTTCCGCGGCAAGGCGAAGCTGCCCTCTGTGCCCGAGAGCTGGATGCGACGGGCGCGGCCGGCGCTCGGGTTCGCGGTGCTGGCGGTTGTCGTCCTGATCGGGTGGAGCGGCATCTTCGCCAGCGACGACCGCCCGCTCGACGAGGCCGCGGCCTCGGCCGCCACCGTCGCCCGGGTCAGCGCCCGCCCCGTGCCCCACGGCCCCGACTCGCTGCCCGCCGCCCACCGGGGACCGGCCGGCCCCGGCACGACCGAAACCGTCCCGTCCCGCCCCTTCCGCGGCCTGCGCATCATCGCCCTCGGCGACTCGGTGATGATCGGCGCCAAGGACCAGCTCGCGGCCAGGCTCGGCCCGCACTTCTCGCTCAGCGCCAAGGTCGGGCGCCAGGCCGACGAGTTCGTCGAGATCGTCCAGCGCCTGCGGCGCCAGGGCCACCGCCCCGACGCGATGATCATCCAGATGGGCAACAACGGCCCCCTCTACAGCGATGAGATGGAGGCGATCCAGAAAGCGACCGCGGTGGTCGGCGAGCTCTACCTGGTCAACGACCACGCCCCGGTCAGTTGGCTGGCCGAGTCCAACCACGCGCTGGCCGAAGCCGGGCACGAGTGGCCGCACACGACCGTGGTCGACTGGAAGGCGGCTGCGGAATCCCGCGACGGCCTACTGTGGGACGAAATCCACCTGACCCCACGCGGTGCCCGCCTTTATGCGCGGACCATCGCCGAAGCCATCGAGGGCTCTCCCCCGCCACAATGAACCGATGAACGAACTGAACGGCGACAGGACCGCCTGGCTGCGCTGCTATCGCTGCTGGTCGCAGAACCTCGAGATCCAGATCCACTACGACGCGATCCGCCGCGTCGACCCCGAGTCCGGGGTGCTCGCCGAAGGCGTCGACGAGGTGCAGGAATCGGTCGTCCAGTGCCTCGACTGCATGCACGACCAGCCGCACCTCACCTTCGAAGGCGACCGCGTCGTCCCGATCGAAGACCGCTGGCCGCGGATGGTCGCCGGCACCCCCTGGGTCGCCTCCTGCACGGTCACCGTCGACCAGGACCGGGTCGAGACCTGCTCCGGCCCGGAGGCGATCGAGTTCCTCACCTACGGCGCCTTCGGCGACGCCGGCGTGCGCGAGTTCTTCACCCACGTCCGCTTCCACAAGCACGACGACGAGCAGATCGTGGTCCACCTCCTGGTCGAGCTCTACGCGCGCTCCGCCCAGGAGGCGACCGAGGTGCTCGAAGACGCCGCCCAGGGCCAGCTCGAGATCACCTCGCTGGCGGAGGAGTCGCGGCCCCCCGCCCACGCCTCCGACGAGGCTCACTGACTCGATGGCGGTGGCGTCCGGCGCGCAGCCGCCGAGCGAGTGCGACCTGGCAGTGGTCGGCGGCGGCATCCTCGGGACCGCCGTGGCCCGTGAGCTGCTGAGCCGGCGCCCCGGCGCCAGCCTCTGCCTGCTGGAGGGCGAAGACCGGCTCGGCCGCCACCAGACCGGCCGCTCCAGCGGCGTCATCCACGCCGGCATCTACTACGAGCCCGGTTCGCTGAAGGCGCGGCTCTGCGTCGAAGGAGCGCGGGAGCTCTACGCCTACTGCGACGAGCGCGGGATCCCCTATGAGCGCTCCGGCAAGCTTGTTGTCGCCGTCGGCGAGTCCGAACTGGGGCGGCTGGACGAGCTCGAACGCCGCGGCCAGGCCAACCAGGTGCCGGGACTGCGGCGGCTCGGCGGCGAGGAGATCGCCGAGATCGAGCCGCACGCCCGCGGCGTCGCCGCCCTGCACTCCCCCGCCACCGGGATCGTCGACTTCGTCGCCGTCGCCGAGTCCTACGCCGAGGACGTGCTCCAGGCCGGCGGCTCGATCCACACCGGCGCCGCGGTCGCCGGGGCCGAGGCCGGCAACGGCCGCATCGCTCTGCGCCATGCGCGCGGCACGACCACGGCCGGCGCCGCCGTCTTCTGCGCCGGGCTCTGGTCGGATCGGCTCGCAGTCGCCTGCGGCGCCCCCGCCGACCCACGCATCGTCCCCTTCCGCGGCGGCTACCTGCGGCTGCCGCCGGAGGCGGCGAAGCTGGTCCGGGCCAACGTCTACCCGGTGCCCGAGCCCGACCTCCCCTTCCTCGGCGCCCACCTGACCAGGACCATGGCCGGCGACGTGCTGATCGGCCCCAGCGCCCTGATGGCGCCGGCCCGCGACGCCTACCGGCTCGCCACCCTGCGCCCGCGCGACCTCGCCCAGACCCTGGCCTGGCCCGGCACCTGGCGCCTCGCCGGCAAGCACTGGCGGGCGGCGCTGACCGAGGCCCACCACGCCGCCAGCCGCCGCTCCTTCGTCGCCGAGGCGGCCCGGTTCGTGCCGGAGCTGCGCGGGGTCAAGGCCAAGCCGGGACCGGCCGGGATCCGCGCCCAGGCGCTCGGCCGCGACGGCAAGCTGGTCGACGACTTCGTCGTCCACCGCACCGAGCGGGCGATCCACGTCCGCAACGCACCCTCGCCGGCCGCGACCTCGTCGCTGGCCCTCGCCCGGCTGATCGCCGACGAGCTGGAGTCCGCCGAAGCCTGACGCGTCTGCATTTACACCCGCATAGCGGGGCCTAGTGCAGACGCGTGGTCTAGAAGGGAGCCGGGACGCGGACGACGACGTCGTCGATGCTGGCGATTACGCCGTCGGCGTTTTTCGGGGCGCCGACAGCGACCGCGGAGGCGCGGCCGGTGAGTTCGGAGGCGAATTCGTCGGTTGCTTCGACCGCGACGGTGCGGCCGACGTAGCCGAGGATCTTCGCCTGCCCTTTTTCCGGGCCGCTGGTCACGTTGAGCGTCTGCAGGCGCAGGACGTTGGCTTTGTTCAGCCCCAGCACCGAGGTCACGTTTTTGGCGATCGCCAGGAACTTGGTCCCTTCCGGGGTGACCCGGGCCAACTGCACCTTGCGCTGCAGCGGGTAGACCAGCAGCGCGTATTTGGCGTCGCCGCCGGCGCGCAGCTCGACCGAGAGGTAGGCCTTTTTCTGCAGCGCGGTCGGGGTGCCGCTGAGCAGGCGCTCGGTGGCGGCGATCTCGAGGTCGCGGCCCAGCACCGGGGTGCGGAAGGAGCAGACTTCGGTGCGTTTGCCGACCGTGACCCGGAGCGCGTCTTCGGCGCCGCCGCGGGCGCAGACGCTGCCGGTGAGTTTGATCAGCTGCGCGCGCTGGGCGGTCGATTCCATCCCGTTGCGGTAGATGCCGACCATCGCCGCGCTGGCGCCGGCGCAGATCACCAGGCCGACGCCGAGTACGGCGAGGCAGGTGGCCAGCGGTCGGGTCTTGATCGAGTTCAGCACGCGTCGCAGCCTAAACACAGTGGGCCGGGAAAGATGCGGGCCGAGCGGGCCTGAATGCCGGATTTCGACCAACGCAGCCACGCCGCGCCCACCGCAAATATCATTAAGCGCATGAGCGACCACCGCCTTCCCGAGCGCGACCGCCCCTGGGTGATGCGCACCTACGCCGGCCACTCCGACGCCAAACGCTCCAACGAGCTCTACCGCGGCAACCTCGCGAAGGGCCAGACCGGCCTCTCGATCGCCTTCGACCTGCCGACCCAGACCGGCTATGACCCCGACCACGTCCTCGCCCGCGGCGAGGTCGGCAAGGTCGGCGTCTCAGTCGCCAACAAGGGCGACATGCACCAGTTGTTGGACGGGATCCCACTGGACGAGATGAACACCTCGATGACGATCAACGCCACCGCCGCCTGGCTGCTCGGCCTCTACGTCACCGTCGCCGAGGAGAACGGCGTCGGCCGCGACAAGCTGACCGGGACCACCCAGAACGACATCATCAAGGAGTACCTCTCGCGCGGGACCTACGCCTTCCCGCCGGAGCCCTCGATGCGGCTGATCGCCGACATGGTCGCCTTCAGCGTCAACGAGGTGCCGCGCTGGAACCCGACCAACATCTGCAGCTACCACCTGCAGGAGGCCGGCGCGACCCCGGTGCAGGAGATCGCCTTCGCGCTCTCGACCGGGATCGCCGTGCTCGACGAGGTCAAAGCCCGCGGCCAGGTCGCCGAGGCCGACTTCCCCAAGGTCTTCGGCCGCATCTCCTTCTTCGTCAACGCCGGCATCCGCCTGATCGAGGAGATCGCGAAGCTGCGGACGATGTCGGCGCTGTGGCAGCAGATCGGCCGCGAGCGCTACGGCGTAACCGACGAGAAGATGCTGCGCTTCCGCTACGGCGTCCAGGTCAACAGCCTCGGCCTGACCGAGGCCCAGCCGGAGAACAACATCCAGCGGATCGTGCTGGAGGCGCTGGCGGTGACGCTGAGTCGCGACGCTCGCGCCCGGGCGCTGCAGTTGCCGGCCTGGAACGAGGCGATGGGCCTGCCTCGCCCCTGGGACCAGCAGTGGAGCCTGCGGATCCAGCAGGTGCTGGCAAACGAGACCGACCTGCTCGAGTACCCCGACATCTTCGAGGGCTCGGTGGTTATGGAGGGCCTGGTCGAGGAGCTGACCGAGGGAGCGCGGGCGGAGATGGCCGTGGTCGAGGAGCACGGCGGCGCGGTCAAAGCCGTCCCCTATATGAAGGCGCGCCTGGTCGAGTCCCACCGCGAGCGGGTAGCGCGGATCGAGCGCGGCGAGCTCAAGGTGATCGGCCAGAACAGCTATACCGAGACCGAGGACTCCCCGCTCACCGCCGGCGCCGACGGCGGCATCCTCACCCCCGACCCCGAGGTCGAGCGCGAGCGGATCGCGGCCCTGGAGGAGTGGAAGGCCGAGCGCGACGAGGCCGCGGTGACGGCGGCGCTGGAGGAGCTGGCGCGGGTCGCCGCGAACGACGACGAGAACATCATGCCGGCGACGATCGCCGCCGCCAAGGCGGGGGCGACGACTGGCGAGTGGGCGGAAGTGCTGCGCGAGGCCTTCGGCGCCTACCGCGCCCCGACCGGGGTCGACGGCGCCGCCCCGCCGAGCGACCGCGACCAGCTCGAGGAGGTCCGCGCCAAGGTCGACGAGGTCTCCGAGCGGATCGGCCACCGGATCAAGATCCTGGTCGGCAAGCCCGGCCTCGACGGCCACTCCAACGGCGCCGAGCAGGTGGCGCTGCGGGCCCGCGACGTCGGCATGGAGGTCATCTACCAGGGCATCCGCCTGACCCCCGAGGAGATCGCCTCCTCGGCGCTGCAGGAGGACGTCGACGTGGTCGGGCTCTCCATCCTCTCCGGCTCCCACCTGGAGCTGATCCCGGAGGTCGTGCGCCTGCTGCGGGCGGAGGACGTCGACGTGCCGGTGGTGGTCGGCGGCATCATCCCCGTCGCCGACGCCGAGCGCCTGCGCGAGGCCGGCGTCGCCGGCGTCTACACGCCGAAGGACTTCGACGTGAACCGGATCATGGCCGACATCGTCGCCCTGGTCGGCCAGCGCGCCGAGGCCGCCGCCGCGGCCTGAGCCGCCGCTGGAGCGGTCGCGACCGCTCGAATGGGTTACACCGCAACTACTGGGTAAGTAGGGGGCTCTCGTACATACGTCCGTCCCAACCACCAAATCCGGCGACGCAAGAGGGATTGCGGGATTCGCCGACGCAATCCTGTTGCCGATATGTGACCTGCGATGGAGATTTTGTCGTACGCCCTCTATGTTTTGGGTGACGCCAGAAACTCCGGAACATCCGTAAAGGCGGCCCCTGTCGCCCTCCGAGAGAAAGTCGCGTTTTGCAGTTCCAGCTTTACCCCATAGGCAGTCTCGGCCCAGGTCAGTCCAGAGACCTTCGCGATTGCCGCCCGGTGCCCTGCCCCCCGAACACCTGAATCGTCCTATGGAGAGCTCAACCGCCTCACACGCCCAAACCGAGACTGACGTCGAGGCGAAGGCCGTGGTCAGCCAGCCCCCGGGTGTCCCGGCGACCCCCGCCGGGCAGCGCGGTGCGGTGCTGGCGAAAATGCTCCTTCTCGGCGACACCCTGGCCGCCTGCATCGCCGCCGCCCTGGCAGTCATCGCGGTCGGCTTCAACGGCTGGGAGGGCCTCTACTTCGTCGGCGGCGCCGTCCTGCTCTGGCCCGCGGCCGCCTTCAGCATCGGCCTCTACCGCGGCGACCAGCTCGCCAGTTGGGCCTCGGCCGTGCCGGAGGTGCCGCGCAGCGTCGTCGCCGTGCTGCTGATCACCTGGCCGCTCTACGGGATCGCCTCGGCCAGCTCGATCCACGACCCGGTCCTGCTCACCTTCCTCACCGTGATCGGCATCGGCGCCTTCGCCTCGGTCGCCCGCACCGTGGTCCGCGCCGGCCTGCACCGCTCCGACGAGCTGCGCCAGCGCACCTTGATCCTCGGCTCCGGCCTGGTCGCCGGCCAGGTGGTCGAGAAGCTGACCAAAAACTCCCAGTTCGGTCTGGTCCCGATCGGGATCGTCGACGACGACGTCTACGCGGTCGGCTCGCCCGACCTGCCCTGGCTCGGCCGCTTCGCCGACCTGCGCGAGATCATCGAGAAGCAGCAAGCCGAGCGGGTCATCATCGCCTTCTCCCGGGCCAGCCACGAGGAGCTTTTGGAGTGCATCCGCGCCTGCCGCGACGCCGGCGTCGCCGTCGACGTCGTCCCCCGCCTCTTCGAGTTCCTCGACGGCGTCCGCGCCCTCGACCAAGTCGGCGGATTGCCGCTGCTCTCGATCGGGATGCCGACCCTGACCTCGGTCTCGATGGCCGCCAAGCGCGTCCTCGACGTGCTCGGCTCGGCGGCGCTGCTGCTGATCGCCTCGCCGGTGATGATCGTGACCGCGATCGCGATCAAGCTCGAGTCGCGCGGCCCCGTCTTCTTCCGCCAGCCCCGCGCCGGCCGCGGCCGCACCAGCTTCCGCCTGATCAAGTTCCGCTCGATGTACACCGACGCGGAGGAGCGCAAGGAGGAAATGGAGAGCCTCAACGAAGCCGACGACGGGGTCATGTTCAAGATCCGCAAGGACCCGCGGGTGACCCGGGTCGGCCGCATCCTTCGCCGCTTCTCGCTCGACGAGCTGCCGCAGCTCTTCAACGTCCTGGTCGGCGAGATGAGCCTGGTCGGGCCGCGGCCGCTGATCTTCCCCGAGACCGACGCCCTGGAGCAGGAATGGCACCTGCGCCGGCTCGAGCTGCGCCCCGGGCTGACCGGTCCCTGGCAGGTCTACGGCCGCTCCCAGAACCCCTTCCAGGAGATGGTCCGCTTCGATTACCAGTACGTCGCCGGCTGGTCGCTGGCCCGCGACATCGAGATCCTTCTGGCCACTATCCCCGCGGTGATCTCGGGGCGTGGCGCCTACTAACGGCAGCTCTCTCGCGCTCGCCCACGATTACCTGCTGACGATGCGGGGGGCGGAGCGCACCTTCGCCGAGATCGCGGCCTGCTGGCCCGAGGCTCCGATCTACACCCTGCTCTACGACGCCGAGGCGGTCGCCGACGGCTTCGCCGGGCGCGACGTGCGGACCTCGCGGCTGCAGCGGCTCGGCGCCGACCAGCGCCGTTTCCGCTACCTGCTGCCGTTCTTCCCCGCCGCCGCCGAGCGGCTCCCGGTCAGCGAGTACGACGTGCTCGTCTCCAGCAGCAGCGCCTTCGCCCACGGCCTGCGTCCGGGGCCCGGGGCGGTCCACGTCTGTTACTGCCACAGCCCCTTCCGCTACGCCTGGTTCGAGCGCGAGCGCGCCGAGGAAGAGGCGCCGCGGCTGGCGCGGCCGGTGATGCGGCAGACCCTGAAGCGGATTCGCGCCTGGGACCTGAAGGCGGCCGGCAGGGTCACCAACTACGTCGCCAACTCGCGCATCACCCAGGAGCGGCTGCTCGAGCTCTACGGGGTCGAGTCGGAGATCGTGCACCCGCCGGTCGCGGTCGAGCGCTTCGCGCCCGGAGAGCCGGAGGACTTCCTGCTCTTCGTCGGCCAGATCGTCCCCCACAAGCGGGTCGAGGTGGCGCTGGAGGCGGCCCGGCTCGCCGAGCGGCCGATCAAGATCGTCGGTGACGGGCCCGACCGCGAGCGGCTGGAAGCGCTCTACGGTGGGCCTGGAGTCGAGTTCCTCCGCAGCGTCTCGGATAAACGTCTGACGGATCTATATTCTCGCTGCATCGCCTTGGTCGTCCCCAACGTCGAGGAGTTCGGAATCGCCGCCGTCGAGGCCCAGGCCGCTGGCCGGCCGGTCGTCGCGATCAACCGCGGCGGCGTGCGCGAGACCGTGATCCCGGGCGAGACCGGGGTCCTGGTCGACGGCGAGGACACGCCCGCCATGGCCGAGGCGCTGCGCGACACCGACTTCGCCGGCTTCGACCCGAAGGCGATCCGCGCCAACGCCGAGCGCTTCAGCGCCGCCGCGTTCCGCCAGCGCTTCTCCGGGCTGGTCGAGCGCTACGCCGCCGAGTGGAAGGTCCACGCGTGAGCGGCGGCCCGGTCCTGATCACCGGCGGTGCCGGCTACATCGGCGCCGAAGTCGCCGCCGCCCTGCTCGACACCGGGCGCGAGGTGCGGGTGCTCGACTCGCTCCTGCACGACCAGCGCCAGATCGCCGAGATGATCGAGGGCAAGGGCGCCAAGCTGGCGATCGGCGACATCCGCGACGCCGACCTGCGCCGCGAGCTGCTGGCCGGGGCCGAGGCGGTCGTGCACCTGGCGGCGATCGTCGGCGACCCCGCCTGCGCCCGCGACCCGGAGCTGGCCCGCGAGACCAACGTCGAGGCGACCCGCGGCCTGATCGCCGACGCCAACGAAGCCGGCGTCAAGCACCTGATCTTCGCCTCCACCTGCTCCAACTACGGCCGTATGGCCGACCCCGAGACCCCGGTCGACGAGGAGGCGCCGCTGGCGCCAGTCTCGCTCTACGCCGAACAGAAGGTCGAGATCGAGCAGATGCTGCTCTCCGACGGCAGCGGCCCGACGACGCCGACCTGCCTGCGCTTCGCGACCGTCTACGGGGCGGCGCCGCGGATGCGCTTCGACCTCACCGTCAACGAGTTCACCCGCGAACTCTGGGCCGACCGCGACCTCGAAGTCTTCGGCGAGCAGTTCTGGCGCCCCTACGTCCACGTCCGCGACGCCGCCCGCGGCATCGTCCGCGTGCTCGACGCGGGCCCCGAGGAGGTCGGAAACGACGTCTTCAACGTCGGCCGCAGCGACGAGAACTACCGCAAGCTGGACCTGGTCGAGATCATCGGCAAGGAGGTCCCGCGCGGCAACGTCAGCTTCGTGCGCCGTGACGAGGACCCGCGCGACTACAAGGTCTCCTTCGCCAAGATCCTCTCGCGGCTCGGCTTCGAACCGGAGATGCGGGTGCCCGACGGCGTCCGCGAGATCGCCAAGGGCCTCGACGACGAGGCCTTCGGCGACCCCTTCGACGCGACGCACCGCAACACCCCGTAAATCGGGCTTATCACTCGTCGTAGCAGCGCTTTTGGCTCTGCAAGCGGTTTTGCGCGGCCAAAATAGCCACTAGTACATACGTCCAGTTGGCCTTGCTTTTGCGAGGACGATCGCGCCTGCGCGCCGATGGGGCGGCATGCAGCGCGCCCCCCACGCCTTCCTTCTCGCTCTGGTCGCGATCGCCATCGCCTGCTTCGGCACCGGCATCGCCGCCGCAAGCGACAGCGCCTCCGGGACCCGGGTCAGTGCTGCCACTCCGGCCAGCGCCGCCCCCGCCGGCGCCCGCGGCTGCAAGAGCCTGGCCGCGCGCAAGGCCCGCGCCGCCGCCAGGCAGGCGAAGAGCCCGAGGGCCGCGCGCCGCGCCGCCCGTCGCACCCGCGCCAAGGTCCAGCACCGCTGTCAGCGGCGCCACCGCCGCGCCGCCAAACGCAAGAAGGCCAAGGCCAGCGTGCTGCCGACCCAGGTCAGCGGCCAGTTGACGATCGGCGTCGACGGCGGCTACGCCGGCTGGAGCGACACCGAAATCCAGGAGCGGGCCGCGCTCGGGGCCGCCGTCACCCGTCACGAGTGGGACCCGGCCGAAGCGGTCGACGAGCAGGACGACGTGGTCGAAGTCGCCGCCGGCACGATCCACACCCGCATCCACGCCCTGCTCGGCGGCAACCAGCTCGGCGACCCGGCCCACTACCGCGACTGGGTCGTCGGCTTCATCCGCCGCTACGGCGTCGGTGGCAGCTTCTGGGCCGAGCACCCCGAGCTCGACGCCTCGCGCTTCGCGATCACCACGATCGAGCTTGGCAACGAGCCCTACTTCGGCGAGATGTCGCCCGAGCTCTACGCCGACACCGTGCGGCCGACGCTGGAAGCGATCAAGCAGCTTGCCCTGCCGGTCTTTGTCGTCCTGCCCAGCCGCGTCTACGGCAACAACACCTCCTGGATGGACACGCTCTACGCGCGCATCCCGGACCTCAACTCGCTCTTCGGCGCCTTCGCCGACCACCCCTACTGGTACGGGCACGACCCGGCCGAGGGGACCGCGGCCGGGCCGTTCGCCCGGGTCGAAACCTTGCGGCGGCGGATGAACGAACTCGGCGCCAACACCAAGCCGATCTACATCACCGAGTACGGCGAGTCGACCGCGAGCTGCGGCGAAGAGTGCGTCGACGAGGCGACCCAGGCCGCGCACCTGCAGCAGATGATCGCGGCCGTCGCCGGCCGTCCCGACTGGGGCGTGACGATGCTCTCGCTGTTCCAGTTGCGCGACCGCGGCACCGGCAGCGGCGACCGCGAGCTGCAGTTCGGGATGCTGCGGCAGGACGGCACCCCGAAGGCGTCCTACGGAATCGTCCAGGGCGCGATGCACCAGTACCGCGGTTAGCGGCGACAGAACCCCGCGGGTACCCATAACTCTGCGATCGCCCTGGGTTATGCGTCCAGAGTTCTGAGATTCAGCTTTGTTGAGTGGTTTCGCGGCCGACAAGGCCGGAATGAAGCTCACCGCCTCACCCCTCCGCGCCGCCGCCCTCGCCTTCTTCCTCGGCGCCTTCCCGCTGCTTGTAATCAGCGCGACCGCGAGCGCTGCGACGACCGCCCGCGCCGGCTCCACCCCGCGCGTCGACGCCGCCTGCGCCAAGCGCGTCCTCCTCGCCAGCCCGTCGAAGCGCCGGGCGCTGCGCCGCAAGTGCGCCAAGGGCGACCCGGCCGTGCCGGTTCCGGCGCCGACCCCGGACCCCGCCCCAGCCCCCGCTCCCAAGCCTGAGCCGAAGCCCGAGCCCTCCCCCGCACCGGACCCCGAGCCCGAGCCCTCCCCCGCACCGGACCCCGAGCCCGCCCCCACCCCGAAACCGGAGCCCTCGCCCGCCCCGACCCCCGAGCCCGAGCCGACTCCGCCCGGCGACACCACCGCCCCCAGCGTCAGTTGGCAGGCACCGACCGCCGGCGCCACGGTCAAGGGCAACGTCGATGGGAGCAGTTGCGTGGCAAACGCCAGCGACGCCGGTGGCGTCGACCACGTCGTGATGAAGGTCGACGGCAGCACCCTCAACACCGAGGCCTCCGCACCGTGGAACTGCCACTTCGACACGACCAAGGTCACCAACGGCTCGCACACGCTGAGCGCCACCGCCTTCGACGAGGCGGGCAACTCGCGCACCGCCTCGGTCACGGTCAACGTCAGCAACGTGACGGCACCCGCCTCGACCCCGCCTCCCGCTCCCGCTCCGGCACCGGCACCGAGCCCCGAGCCCGCTCCGACCCCCAGCCCGAGCCCGGGCAGCAGCGGCATGTTCGTCGGCCTCGACGCCGGCAACTACGGCAGTACCGGCGCCAGCGACGTGCGCGGCGCGGTCAATACCGTCCGCTACGAGGTCGAGCGCGGGGCCAGCGGCCTCGACGCTTACGAGAAAGCCGGCCTCAGGGTCCAGCTCAACTTCTCCGGCCCCTACAACAACGGCGGCGTCTGCGGGCTGAACGCGACCACCTGGGTCGCCGACACGCTCGCCTTCTACAAGAACAACACCACCCCGACCCAGACGCCGTCGATCGAGGTTCTGAACGAGCCCGGCGGCACCTGGTTCTGGGGCTCGGGCGCGATGAACAGCTCCAACGGCGTCTGCTACCGCGACCTGGTGAAGAAGACCTACGCCGCCTTCCACGGCCAGTACGGGTCCTCGGCGCCAAAGATCCTCGCCACGATCGACGGCCCCGGCGGCCTCGCCTGGGGCAAATCCTGGCTGACCTCGGACTGGGCCACCTACGTCGACGGCTTCATCGTCCACCCCTACGGCGGCACCGGTTCGCGCTCGAGCTCAGCACAGGGCAACCGCAGCCTGATCGAAGGCGCCCGGACGCTGACCGGCGGCCCGATCTACATCACCGAGGTCGGCTGGCCGACCGCGGTGGGTCAGTCCGCCACCGGCGACAGCCTGCAGTGGTCGGAGTCCGAGCAGGCGACCAACGTCACCAACTTCATCGCCTGGTGCCACAGCACCGGCTACGTGGCCGAGGTCATCTACTTCAACTACCGCGACTTCGGCTCCAACAGCTGGTACGGGGTACTGCGCACCGACGGCTCGCGCAAGCCCGCGTATGAGGCACTGCGGCAGGCGGCAGCTAAATACGGGTCTTAGCAGCGGTCCCGCCCCGATCGAACCGGGGCTTTGATTTGGCCCCGCTAGAAGAAAGCCGGAGCGCGATAAGTCCGATTGCATGCGCCGTCTAGTAGGACAGGCCGACCGCAGCAGGTCACTGGGCACCGCGATGGGCGAAGGAGAGGGAATGCGACCACGCCGGGTATAACTTGCTCCAACTCTCGTCCGCGCGCGCGGCGTAAGCGTAGAGGCGGTAGCGGTTCACCGTCCACTCGAACCACTGAACGCCATCTCGGACGTAACACAGCAAACGGCCATGCGTGAGCTTTTCGTTATCGGCCGGGCCATAGGGCGTAAAGCTAAAGGTTGATTCATCACAACCGTCGTGGCTCACCCCGGGATAACCGGCTGCGTTTTCCCTGATGTAGTCATCGAGCAGCTTCTGCGTGGGAAAAAGCGAACCACCCGCATAGGTGACCCCGCCTCCGGGATCACACCCGACGCTTGCCAGGGCCATTGGAGGTTGAATGACATCGAACGGCTGGCACCTGCCGAAATCTGGCGGTAGAAGCGCGGTGAGATGCTTGCGCGCGCGATGTTGCGGGGGGCCATCACTCAGCTTGACCGCCCGCTGCCACCAGACGTGAAGTGCCTGCTCGTTGGACGCTTTCACCGAGGCGGCCCCGACGATAGACGAATGCTCGTCACTCCAATAGAGGTGCGCGTAGTCGCTGTAGTCTTTGCAAATCAGTTCGCCTCGGACTTTGCCGCTGGCATCCACCCACTGCGCGGCAGTCCGGTAGTGCTCGGCACACGACACGCCTTCCCTCCGGGTTTCTTCAGACAACTTCTGCATGTACAGATTCATGTCGCCGCTGGAGGTATAGAGGCGAAAGCTGAGGAATTCTGGTCCCGGATCGACGGGATCACACTCGACGGCCGCACTGACCAAGGGGGCGATGCTGGGTGAAAATCCTCCGGGATATGAGCGGCAATGCCAGCCGACCTTTGGCGGGACCGAATCGACCAGGCGCTGCTCCTCCTGCGTAAATGGGCGCTCGGGGTTCAGCGCCACGTACAGCCCGACAACGCCAATCAGCAGGCTGAGCACTCCGAGGATCCAGCCATAGTGCGCCTTAGTCAATCTCCAGGCCCCGCCGAGAAAGTGTCCGGTTCTGTGCCGGATCGCGCGAAGCGCATTCATGCTCTTGACACGGTGACGGAGATGAATACATGCCCCGTGCTCGCGGGCGGCAGTGATCGCATGGGCGACATAGTCGTCGATTTGGCCAAGACGAGCGCCGCCGGTCACGCGGCGGTAATCGTTAACCATGCTCCTGATGAATCGGAGCGGCAGTGGTGTTACTAGGGTCTCACTTACCTCTGGTTACACAGCTGGTCATCGAACGCTTTCACTGGAAGGGCTCGAAGACCGATTGTTATGGGCCGATCCAACTTCTCATCAAGGCCACACCGCTAGGGCGAGTCTTCCTTTGGTGGAGAGATCCCGGTTCTTTAGGCGGGTGCCTAGTCGCATGGTTGGCGCTGAGGATCGCGTCCTGAGGGTCGCCGGATCCGGAACGAGCCGTTCTCCCGCAAAAAGGCCGTAACGCAAAGGCGACATATCAATCGCCAAAACCGGGTAAGTTTGTGGACGAATATATGAACGTCCATAAGAACGTCCATAAACCAGTCATCTTCGTGATCGCCGCTCTGGCCGCCGTCCTGACCGCCGCCAGCGGCCTCTCGCTCGCCTCGCACGACGAGCGCAAGCGGTTCGTCGGGCTTGCCAGCGCGGTCTTCGACCATGGTCAGAACCGGGTTGCCAGCGGCCACCAGGCCCAGCGCCGGCACACCGCCGTCCATTACCGGCGGGCCGTGCGCAAGCACCGAAGCGGGGTGCCGGCTGCGGTGCCCGGAGCGGTCGCGGCGCCAGTCGCGGCGCCCGGCCCACAGGCGAACCCGGACCCAGCCGCCGCGCCGGCGAAGCCGCCGCTTGCCCAGCCCGGGGCCGTGGATCCGCCGCCAGTCACGGAGCCACCCGTGGATCCGCCTGTCGCCGAGCCACCCGCGGAGGAGCCGCCAGCCGCGGAAGAGCCGCCGGCCGAGCCTCCTGTCACCGAGGAACCGCCGCCCGCGCCTCCCGTCACCGAAGAGCCGCCGGCCGAGGAGCCGCCGCCGGTGACCAAACCGCCGCTGCCCGAGGAACCTGAAGAGGAGCCCGAAAAAGGGACTGGTGGAGTGACGCCGCCGCCCCCACCCCCTCCCCCGCTGGGCTCGCTGACGATCTCGATCGACGGCGGCTACGCCGGCTGGAGCTCGAGCGAAACGCAGATGCGGACCGCACTCGGCGCTTCCGTCACCCGCCACGAGTGGGACCCGAACGAGCCGGTCAACGAGCAGGACGACGTCGTCGAAGCCGCCGCAGGCACGATCCACACCCGGATCCACGCCCTGCTGGCCGGCAACGAGCTCGGCGACCCCACGCACTACCGCGACTGGGTGGTCGCCTTCGTCCGCTACTACGGACCAGGCGGCAGCTTCTGGGCGGCGCACCCCAGCCTCGACGCCTCCCGCTACGCGATCAACACGATCGAGCTCGGCAACGAGCCCTACTTCGGGGCGATGTCGCCGGAGGAGTACTCGGCGACGGTGCTGCCGACCCTGGAAGAGATCAAGCGCCTGAAACTGCCGGTGCGGGTGGTGCTGCCGGTCTACGTCTACGGCCATGACGACGACTGGCTGGAGATCCTGGCCGAGGAGATCCCCAACCTGCCGACGCTGTTCGACGCCTTCGCCTTCCATCCCTACTGGTACGGGCACCACCCGGCGACCACTGGCGACGAGAGCCCGTTCGGACGGATCGCCTACCTGCGCCAGCGCATGGACGAGCTCGGCTTCGCCTCCAAGCAGATCTGGCTGACCGAGTACGGCGAGTCGACCGCCAGTTGCGGCGGCGAGTGCGTCGACGAGACCGACCAGGCCGCACACCTGGCGGCGATGATCGACGCGGTCGTCGCACACCCCGAGTGGAAGATCCCGATGATCTCGATCTTCCAGCTGCTCGACCGCGGCACCAACAGCACCGATCGCGAGCTCCAGTTCGGGCTGCTGCGCCAGAACGGGACCCCCAAGCCCTCCTACGCGATCGTCCAGGCAGCGATACAAGCTTTCGATTAGGCACGCCGCAGTTCCGATCGCGGTCCGTTACTCGCCTTATACTCGCCGCGCCGCTGACTTTTGTCGGCAATCCGCCCGATGAGGACCGCGATCGCCACCTCATTTACCCCCACCCTCGACTCGGGCCGCGCGCGGCGGACCTACGGGATCGTGCGGGCGCTGGCGGCGCTGGGGCCGATCGACCTGGTCTACGGAGCATTCGGCGCCGAGCAGCCGGACCCCGCCTATGAGGAGATCGACGGCCTGACCCTGCACCGGGTCGAGCGCCCCGGGACGCTCGGGCGGCTGCCGGCCTACGCGCGGGCGCGGCTGCGCGGCGTGCCCGAGGACTTCGCCCGCGGGATCTGGCCGCAGGTGGCGGCGCGGGCGGCGGAGCTGAGCGAGGACGAGGCGGAGACGCGGCTGATCGCCGAGGGTCCGGTCGCCGCGGCGGCGCTCCTGCCGGTCGCCGGGCGCCGGCCGGCCGTCTACAGCGCCCACAACCTCGAGTCCACCTTCCGCCACCGGCTCGACGAAGCGGGGATGTCGGAGGCCGCGCTGGAGCGCTTCGAGCGGCTGCTGCTGCAGAGCTTCGCCGAGAGCTGGATGGTCTCGCCGGCCGACATGGAGGGGGCGGCGGCGCTTGCCCCCGGAGCGCAACTGCGGCTGGTCCCCAACGTCGTCGACGTCGCCGCGATCGAGCCGGCGCCGCCGCGCAGCGGCGAGCGCAGCGTGATCTTCGTCGCCGACCTCTCCTACGAGCCCAACCGCGGCGCCCTCGAGTTCCTCGCCCGCGAGGCGATGCCGCGACTCTGGGAGCGCGCCCCCGACGTGGTGCTGACGGTCGCCGGCAAGGGCAGCGAGAGCTTTGACGCCGGTGACCCGCGGGTGCGGCCGAGCGGCTTTGTCCCCAACCTGCGCCAGCTCTACCTGGGCGCCGGCTGCGTCGCGGTGCCGCTGCTGGAGGGCGGTGGCTCGCCGCTGAAGTTCGTCGAGGCGCTGGCCTACGCGGTCCCGGTCGCCGCCACCCCGCGCGCCGCCGCCGGGCTCGAGGTCCGGGCCGGCGAACACTACGCCGAGGGCGAGACCGACGGCGAGTCCTTCGCCGCGGCGATCGAGCTGGCGCTCGACCCCGCCCGCGGCAACCCGCTGGCCGCAGCAGGGCGCGAGCTGGCCGAACGCGAGTACTCGATCGAGGCGCTGGAGCGGCGCCTGGCGCGGTGAAGATCGTCTCGGTGATGACCGGCGCCGCCCCCGGCGGCGCCGAGTTCGCCGCCGTCGAGCTGCTCGACGCGCTGATCGAGCGCCGGCACGAGGCGGTGATGCTGAGTGACTCGCCGGAGATCGGCCGCGACACCCGTGTCCAGGTGCGCCCGCTGGACCTGGGGCCGAAGCTCTCGGGCTCGACCTGGCCGAGCGTGGTCCTGCGCTCGCCGGGGCTGCGGCGGCGCCTGCGCGCGGCGCTGGAGGCGGAGGCGCCCTACGACGTGCTCCTCCTCCACTACAAGAAGGAGCAACTGCTGGCGCCGGGCCTGCCGGCGCAACTGCGGCCGCGGATCGCCTGGTGTGAGTGGGGACCGGTGCCGCGGCAGATGCGGCGCGGGCCGGGGCGCTGGGCCTACGCCCGTGCCGGGCGCGAGGTCGGCGCGGTGATGGCGATCTCGGAGGGGACGCGGGAATCGGTGATCGCCGCCGGCGTCGACGCCGCCAAGGTGACGGTGCTGCCGAACGCGATGCGGACCGAGGAGATCCGCTTCAGCGCCGAGGGCCGGACCCGGGTGCGGGCCGAGCTGGGGATCCCCGCGGACGCCTTCACGGTCGGGTGCGTCTCCCGCTTCCATCCGAAGAAGCGCAACGACGTCCTGATCGACTCCGTCGCCCGGCTCGGCGGCGAGGCCCACCTGATCCTCGCCGGCGCCGGCGAGACCGAGGCGGCGCTGCGCGAGCAGGCCGGCGGGCTGCTCGGCGAGCGCGCCCACATCCTCTCCACCCCCGGGGCGGAGATCGGCGACGTGCTCTCCGCCTTCGACGTCTCCGTCTTCTGCCCCAGCCCGGCCGAGGGCCAGCCGCGGGCGGTGATCCTCGGCATGCTCGCCGGCCGCCCCTGCGTCTCCACCGGTGCCGAGGGCGTGGTCGGGCTGATCGAGGACTCCTACGGCGCGATCGTCTCGCCCGAGAACGATCCCGAGGCGGTCGCCGCAGTCCTGCGCGGCTACGAGGACGACCCCGAGCGGGTGCGGCGCGAGGGCGAGCTGGCGGCGCAGCGCGCGGTCGAACGCTTCGACCGCAAGGTGGTCGCCGAGCAAGCAGAGCGGCTGATGCTGGGCGGCGGGGAGGCGGCGTGAACGCCGAGACTTCGAGCGAGCAGCGGCCGCTGCGGCTGCTGGTGATCGACGAGGGCGTGCTCGGGCACCGGACGCTGAAACGGCAACTGGAAACGATGCTGGCGGCGCAGTCGGGGGTCGAGCCGACCTTCGTCACGGTGCCGCCGCCCTCGCGGCTGGGCCGGCTCTGGCTGCGGCGCTGGGGCCGGCTCGGCGACGCCGACCTGCACGGGCTGCGCTGGCGCCTGCGCTGGTCCTGGCAGGCGCGGCGGCTGCTGAAGCGCAACCGGCGCTCCGCCGACGTCGCCCTTGTCGTCACCCAGGCCTCGGCGCTGCTGATGCGGGGACCGATGCGCCGCACCCCCTGCGTGCTCTCGATCGACGCCACCGTCGGCCAGTTCACGGCGCTGGAGTACGGCGGGCCGGCCGGCCGCGGCACGGCCATGCAACTGCGGCTGATCAAGCGGCTGGAGCGGCGGGCGCTGCGCGGGGCCGCGGCGCTGATGCCGTGGACCGAGTGGAACGCGGGCGCCCTGCGCGAGGAATACGGGACCGCCGAAGAGCGGATCGAGACGCTCCACCCCGGCCTCGACGCCGGCTGGTGGTCGCGGGCAGCGGCCGAGCGGCGCGGCCGCGAGCCCGCCGGGCCGCTGCGCGTCCTCTTTGTCGGCAACGACGTCGAGCGCAAGGGCCTGCCGACCCTGATCGACGCGGTCGGGCAGCTCGGTGGCGAGGCGGTGCTCGACGTCGTCAGCGGCGACGAGGTAGACGCCCACGACCACGTCGAGCTGCACCGCGGCGTCGAGTCCGGCAGCGAGCGGCTGCGCCAGCTCTACGCCGGCGCCGAGGTCTTCGCGCTGCCGACCCGGGCCGACGCCGTGCCCTGGGCGGTGCTGGAGGCGATGGCCGCCGGGCTGCCGGTCGTCGCCTCCGGGGTCGGGGCGATCCCGGAGCTGGTCGGCGACAGCGGCGAGACGGTCCCGCCCGGCGACGCCGAGGCCCTGGCCGCGGCGCTGCGGCGACTGCGCGACCCCGAGCGGCGGCGAGCGCTCGGCGAGCAGGCGCAGGCGCGGGTCAGCGAGCGCTACGACAACGCCCTGCAGACGCCGCGCCTGGTCGCGATGCTGCGGCAGGTCGCGCTGCCCGAGGGCGCGAGCGGGCGGCGCTTCCGGCGGCGCACCTTCGTCGCCGTCGGCGTCGGCGCCGCCGCGGTCGCCGTCGCCGTTCCCTATCTGGAGCTGCTCCCCGGCGAGGAGTTCGAGCAGCTTGTCGCCTCGCGGCTGGGAATCGACGAGGAGCTGGCGGAGCAGTTGCTGGCGCGGGCGAAGGTGGAGTACGGCGACGCCGAGTACGACGCCCGCGCCGCCGCCTTTGCCCTCGCCGTCCGCAACCCGGCGGCAGCGGTGATGCCGGCAGGTGCGCGCCGCAAGGCGATCGACGGGCTGCTGGCGCCGATGCTCTCCGAGCCGGCCTCGAACCTCGCCTACGCGGTCACCGGCTCCGACCCGGGCAGCCCCGCCTGCGCCGGTCTGGTCCGGTCGAGTTGAAGACGGTCGAGACCGATATCGCGGTGGTCGGCTCCGGGATCAGCGGCCTGCTCGCCGCCTGGGGGCCACTGCAGGCGGGTATGCGGGTGACGATGCTCGAGCGCGGGGCGCTGAAGACCCACGCCGAGCAGCTCGCCGACGGCGAGTGGGCGGCCGCCGTGCCCGGCGCCGCCCCGAACAACGAAACCGCGCCCGGCACCCCGGCCTACCCGTGGAGCTACGTCTACGGCGTCGGAGGCTCCTCCCTGCACTGGTCCGGCGCCACCCCGCGCTTCACCGCCGCCGACTTCCAGATGCGCTCCGCTTTCGGGGTGATGAGCGACTGGCCGCTCTCGCTCGAGCAGCTCCTGCCCTTCTACCGTGGGGCCGAGCAGGCGCTGGGCGTCGCCGGCGCCCCGGCCGAGCCGGTGGCGGCCGGCGGCGCGCCGATCCCCGGTGCCCGCGCCCTGCCACCGCACCAGCTCAGCCCGACCGACCTCGCGGTGGCGCCGCACCTCTCGCCCTTCCGCCCCCTGCCCCAGGCGCGTCCCTCGCGGCCGCTGCAGGGCCGGCCCGCCTGCTGCGGCTCGGCCACCTGCGAACTGTGCCCGGTCGACGCCCGCTTCTCCGCCCTCAACGGGCTCAAGCCGGTGCTGGACCACCCCGGCCTGGAGCTGCTGCGCGAAACGGTTGTCGCCCGCCTGCGCACCGGCGCCGGTGACCGGGTCGAGGCGCTGGAGGCGATCGGCGCCGGCGGCGAGCGCGTCCTGGTGCGGGCGAAGCAGTTCGTGCTGGCCGCGAACGGGATCGAAAACCCGGCGATCCTGCTGCGCTCCGAGCTCGACGGCCCCGCGGTCGGCCGCTTCCTCTTCGACCACGGCCACACCACCCTCACCGTCGGCCTGCGCCGGCCGCTGCAACCCGGCCACGGCGACACCCTCTCGACCGGGCTCTCCGAGGCCTTCCGCGAAGGCGGGTTCCGGGCCCGGCGCTCGGGCGCGATCCTGATCCCCTTCAACCCCGGCACCCCGATCGCGCCGCTGGTCGCAGCCGGGGTCGAGGCCCGCGACTCCGGCACCGAGGTCCGCGCCGCGGCGGTCGAGCGCTGGCGCCGTACGCTGGCCCTCGACATGCTGACCGAGGACGTGCCCCAGGCCGAGCGGCGGGTCACCCTCTCGCCCAGCCGCGACTCCTTCGGGCTGCCGCTGAATCGCACCGCCTACCCGCCGTCGACCGCCTATGAGCAGGACGGGATCGACCGCGTCGTCGCCGCCCTGCAGCAGCGCCTGGCGCCGCTCGGCGTCGAATCGATCGAAGCGGCCCCTGGACCGCGCGGCGGGCACCTGATGGGAACCTGCCGGATCGGCGCCCCGGGCGAGGGCGTGGTCGACGCCGAGCTCCGCCACCTGGAGTTGGACAACCTGTTCGTAGCCGGCTCCTCCGCCTTCCCGACTTACTCGCCCGTGCACCCGACGCTGACGATCGCCGCCCTGGCGCTGCGGCTGGGGGACCTGCTCGCCGCCGAGGGTCGCTCGTGAGGGCGACGATCAGCGCCTGCGTAATCGCCCGCGACGAGGAGTCGCGCCTGCCCGACTGCCTCGCCAGCCTGCGCTTCTGCGACGAGGTGGTTGTGGTCGACAGCGGCTCGGTCGACCGCACCCGTGAGCTCGCCGCGGCCGCCGGGGCGAAGGTGATCGAGAACCCCTGGCCCGGATTCGCGGTGCAGCGCAACGTCGCCCTCGACCACGCCGGCGGCGACTGGGTGCTGGAGGTCGACGCCGACGAGCGGGTCAGCCCGGAGCTGGCGGCGGAGATCGAGAGCTTCCTCGCCGCCCCGCCCGCCGCAATCCGGATGGGGGGGATCCCGTTGCGCGACATCTTCCTCGGCGGCCCGATCGGGCCCGCCGTGCGCTACCCCCGCTATCGCCACCGATTGTTTCGTCGCGGCGCCTTCCGCCACGACGAGTCCCGCAGCGTCCACGAGGGCCTCTGGCCCGACCGACCGGTGCAGCCGTTCGCGGGCGAGCTGGTCCACCTGCTGGCCGCCTCCTGGGGCGAGGCGCTGCGCGACGCTCTTGCCTACGCCCGGCTGGAGGGGGAGCAGCGCAGCCGGCCCGGCGCGACCGAAGCCGTGGTCGGGATCTTCCTGCGGCCGCTGCTGAAGCTCGTCTACCGGGTCTGGCTCTACGGCGGCTGGCGCGATGGCTGGCGCGGGATCGCCAAGATCTGGCTGGAGTGCGCGGCGGACTCGCTGGGGACCGCCTACCGGCTGCGCCACGGCATCGTCGGCGGCGCCGGCAGCTTCGGCTTCGGCCAGGATCCGCCGCGGGCCGGGGCGGTGCGGATCGTCGGCATCGCCCTCGGCTCCCGTGGCGCCGACCAGCTCGCGCCCTGGCTGGAGCGCGCCGCGGATGCCGGTGCCGACGTGGCCCTGGTCGGGGCCGCTCCCCGCAGTGGCACCTCGGTCCGCCACCGCCCGCTCTGCGGACCGCGGCCCGGCGCCCTCGCTCGCGCCGTCGACGCCGAGGACCAGTTGCGCCCGCTCGACGCCCTGCTGATCGCAGGCCGCCGCGAGCGCCTCGCCCTGCGGCTGCTGCCGAGCGCCCTGCGCGGGCCGGTGCCGCCGCTCTCGCCCGAGACCTCGCCGCTGGAGGCGACCGCGGCGCTGCGGGTGCAATCCCGCACCCAAGAGCCGGCCTAGGCGGTGGCTATTCTGTCGGACGGGCGCCACTTTCAGCGATGGACCTGACTCTGGCGAGATTCAAGGAAGGCCGGAAACGGCCCGATAGCTCAAACGAACCGTGGAACTCAATCCCCAACTTCGGCTGATCTGGGCAAACAAGCGCTGGCTGGCGCTGTTTGCGATCGTCGCCGCGATCGTCGTCTACCTGATCTCCGCCTCGCGGGCCGACGAATTCGAAAGCAGCGCCCTGGGCCAGATGGTCTCCACCAGCCAGGCCTCCGGCGAGGTTCTCAACGAGGAAGAACTGCTCAGCCTCTCCAACGTCTACGACGAGCTCGCGGCGACCAGCACCGTGCTCGAGATCGCCCACGAAAACCCGGTGGTCAAAGGCCGGATCCCCGAGTTCAACGAAGCGGTCGACGTCTCGCCGGAGTCGCGGATCGGCGTGCTCAGCTTCAACGCCGTCACCGACGACCCGGACCTCTCGGCCGAATGGGCCAACGCCTACTCCCAAGCCTTCGCCACCTACCTCGGCGGGCTCCAGGTCGACCAGCTCAAACAGGCGCTGGCGCCGCTGCAGGACCAGGTCAACGCGATCGAAGCCGAACTGGAAGAAACCCCGGTCACCGATCCGGACCGCGGCGCCCTCGAGGTCGAGCTGCGCGCCCTGCAGGAACAGATCGCGGCCCAGACCTCCAACCCCGGCGACTCGCTGCGGATCGTCGAGCAGGCCGCCCCCAACCCCAACCCGGTGGCGCCGACGCCGAAACGCGACGCGATCCTCGCCTTCATCGTCGCCCTGCTGCTCGGCGCCTGCGCGGTCTACCTGCGCGACCTCTTCTTCGACCGCTACGGCTCCGCCCAGGACGCCGCCCGCGACCTCGGCCTGCAGTTGCTGGGCGAGATCCCGAAAGGGCGCAAAGACACCCCGGTCGAGGCCTTCCGCAGCCTGCGCACGGCGATGGTCTTCGCGCTCGAGCGCGCCGCCGGGCATGAGGCCAACGGCGCCGGTGGCGTCGGCGGCGGTCGCACCGTGCTGGTGACCGGGGCCGAGTCCGGCTGCGGCAAGAGCTACATCTCCTCCAACATCGCCCGCACCCTCGCCACCGAAGGGCGCCGGGTCACCGCCGTCGACGCCGACCTGCGGCGCCCGACCCTGCACGAGATCTTCAAAGCCACCCTCTCCCCCGGGCTCAGCGACCTCCTGGTCAACGATCCTCAGCCGGAGTTCTCCGAGGTCACCGTCAACGTCCGCCTGCCCCAGGGCGCCGCGGGGGACGGGGCGCTGCAACTGCTGCCGGCCGGCTCCCACACCGAGGAAGCCGTCGAGTCGCTCTCCTCGCGGCGGATGGGCGATGTCGTCAGCTTCCTCCAGAGCGACAACGACGTCGTCCTCTTCGACAGCCCGCCGACCCTGGTCGTGGTCGACCCGATCGTGCTCTCGCGCTACGCCGACGGCGTCGTCTTCGTCATCGACTCCCGCCACACCCGCCGCCGCGAGGCACGGCGGGCGATCGAGGCCCTGCGCGCCACCGGCGCCCCCCTGATCGGCTTCGCCTTCAACCGCTCCAGCGCCAAACAGACCCGCTACGAGGCCTACCGGCCGCGCAACCCGCGGCGGAGCAGCGGGCGCCCTGAGGAGACTCGGGTCTGAGCCGTCAGAGCCTCGCGATGCCGGCGCCGGGGGCGGCGGTCGCCGTCGTGCTCGCGGGTGTCCTCACCGGAGTCGCCTTCACCTCGGCGCTGCAGGTGGCCGGTCCGAAAGGGGCCGTCGCGCCCCTCGCCCTCCTGCTCTGCATCGTCCTGCTGCGCTTCCCCGAGGCCTCGCTGGGACTGCTGCTGGCCGGCACGGTCCTGGCCGAATCCGAAGCGGTCGGCGTCATCCCCTCCGGCGAACGGTTCTACGAACAGGTCGTCTCCAGCTTCACCGCCCCCGACGTGCTGCTGCTCTTCGGCCTCGCCGGCGTCCTCCTGCGCTTCGTCGCCACCGACCTGCGGCCGCGGCTTCCGGACCCGCTGACGATCCCGCTGATCGTGCTCGGGATGGCGGCGCTGGCCGGGATCGCCACCGGCTTCACCGGCGGGGTCGAGGTCGGCGACCTCTTCCACCGCGGCATGCACATCGGCTACCTGATCCTGGTGCCGCTGCTGACCGTCAACGTGCTGCGCGACACCCGGGCGCTGAAGATCTTCGCGGTCGCGGTCGCGGCGCTGGCCTCGCTGAAGGGGGTGACCGGGCTCTACGCGGCGCTGGCCGGGGTCGGAGGCGCGGTCGAAGACGAGACCGCGACCTTCCTCAGCCCGCTGCCGAACATGCTGATGCTGGTCTTCCTGCTCGGCGCCGTTGCCGCCCGGGTGCGAAAGGTGCAGATGCCGACCTGGATGCTGGTCGGGGCGCCGGTCGCGGCGCTGGCGCTGCTGCTCTCCTACCGCCGCTCCTTCTGGATCGCCGCCGTCTTCACCCTGATCGTCGTCGTTGTCATCGCCAGTCGCCGCCGCGGCCGCGCCGTGGTCGCGATCTGCGCCGTCGGCCTCGCCCTCACCATTGCCGCCGCGGCGACGATCGGCTCCTCATCTTCGGACCCGTCCTCCAGCCCGCTGGCCGAACGGGCGCAGACGATCGCCCCCGGCAGCCTCGGCTCGAACCGCGGCGACCGCTACCGGATGGACGAGCGCGCCAACGTGATCGAAAACATCGAGGCCCACCCGCTGACCGGGATCGGGCTCGGGGTCGAGTGGGAGGTGCACCAACCACTGGCCGAGGCACATGACCGGCGTTACGCCCACGTCGCTTTCCTCTGGTACTGGCTCGCCTTCGGCCCGCTCGGCGCGATCGCCTACGTCGCCCTGCTGGCGGCGGCGCTGGCGACCTCGGTGCAGATCTGGCGAAGGCACTCCGATCCGGCGATCCAGGTCTGCGCGATCGCCTGCTTCGGCTCCTTCCTCGCACTGGGGATAGTCGAGCTGACGGCGACCTTCACCGGGGTCGAGCCGCGCCTCTCGCTGCTCGTCGGCGGCCTGCTCGGCTGGCTGGCCGCCGCATGGCACGACCTGCCGGCGCGATGAGCAAGGAACACGCCCACGCGACCCGGGTCGGGAACCGCCGGGTCGCCGCCGACGTCGGCATCCAGCTCGGCGGCCAGGTCATCAACATCGCGCTCGGTGTCGTCACCACGGTCGTCATCGTCCGCGCCCTCGAGGCGACCCGGTACGGCGAGTGGGCGACGCTGCTGGCGGCGATCGAGCTGATCGCGATGGTCGGCAACCTCGGCCTGGAAACGGTGGCGATCCGGCTCGCCGCGCAGGAGCCCGAGCGCGAGGGCGCCTGGGTCGGGGCGGCGACCAGCCTGCGACTGGCGATCTCGGCGCCGATGCTGGCCGTCTTTGTCGGCGTCCTGGCGCTGATCGCCTCCGACAGCGAGATGGTCACCACCGGCCTCGTCCTCTCGCTCGGCTTCTTCACCACCGCGATCTCGACCCTGCGGATCGTCTTCCGCCTTCACGTCCGCAACCACGTCACCGTCGCCTTCACGACCCTGAACAGCGTGCTCTGGGCCGGCGCGGTGATCGCGATCGCCGCCACCGACGGCAGCATGGTCGCCTTTGCCGTCGCCTTCATGGCGATTTCGCTCCTGGTCCAGGGCGGGCAGGCGCTGATCGCCCTGCGCACGATCCAGGTCCACTGGAAGGGCGCGCGCGAGCTCTGGCCGCGACTGCTGGGGATCGGGATCTCGGTCGGGATCGCCGCCACCCTCACCTTCGCCTACGGCCGCATCGACCAGATCCTCGTCTACGAGCTGGCCGGCGACAGCGCCGAAGTCGGCGTCTACGCGGCGATGTACAAAATCCTCGACAACGCCGGCTTCGTGCCGATGGCGCTGATGGTCACCCTGTTCCCGATCATGGCCGGGCTCTACCCCGCCGACCGGCCGCGGCTGCGGCGGATGATGCAGGTCGCGATCGACTACCTGACGATCGTCGCCCTCGGCGGCCTGGCGCTGACGATCGCCGCCGCGGAGCCGATCATCGAGCTTCTCTACGGCGCCGACTACGTCTCCGGCGCCACCGTGCTGACGATCCTGGTCGCCGCCTTCGTCCCGATCTGCATCGGCAACGTCGCCGGCAACATGGTGGTGGCGATGGACCTGCAGCGCACCTACATCTGGTTCGCCGTCGCCGGGCTCGCCGTCAACGTGCCACTGAACCTGCTCCTGATCCCCGAGTTCGGAATCGAGGCGGCGGCCTGGATCACGCTGCTGACCGAGCTCGTGGTGGTCTCGCTGAGCCTGGCGATGGTGCTGCGACGAATCGAAATGCGCCTCTCCCTGCGCCATATCGGGCTCGCGCTGATTGCCGCCACCGTTTCCGGGCTGGCCGTCTGGGGGTTGCGTCAGGCCGGCGCCGGGGCGATCGTTCTCGTGCTCGCGATGACCGCGCTCTACCCGCTGCTCTTGCTGGCGACGCGGGCGCTCGACCTCGATCAGTTGCGGCGGCTGCTGCGCGACCGCAGCGCCAAGGAGGCGACGTGAGCGAGCGCCCGCTGCGGATCGCGATCGACGCCAACGTGCTCGGCGGCGCCTGGGGCGGCATCCCCAAGTACCTGAGCCGGATCGCCACCGAGCTGGTCGCCGGAGGCGACGAGATCGAGCTGCTGGCCAACACCCGGCAACTGGAGACCACGGTCGCCGGCGCCCACGAGGTCGGGATCCGGGTCAAGGGCACGCCGATCTGGCGCGAGGCTTTCGTGCCGCTCTGGCTGGCTCGCTCCAAGGTTGACGTCTTCTGGGCGCCGGAGAGCGTGCTGCCGCGCTGGACGCCGGTCCCGAGCGTGGTCACGATCCATGACCTCGCGGCGCTGCGCTTCCCCGGGATCAAGCCCGCGCAGCACGTGAGGCTGTTCGAGACCACGGTCAAGCGCTCGGTGCAAAAGGCCACGCGGACGATCGCGGTATCGGAGACCACCGCCGCCGACGTCGAGAGCTACTACGGGGTCGGCGCCGAGCGGGTCCGGGTCGTGCCCAACGGGGTCGACGCGGCCTTTTCCCGCGGCGACCGCGAGGCGGCGCGGGCGGCCGTGGCGGAGCGCTGGGGAGTGAGCGAGCCGTTCGTGCTCCACGTCGGCGCCAACGAACCGCGCAAGGGCGTCGACCTGCTGGTCGAGTCAGCGGCCCTGGCCGCCCGCGAGGGGGCGCAGTGGCGGCTGGTCCTCGCCGGCTCCTCCGGCTTCGGCAGCGAGGAGGTCGAGGCGGCGGCCCGCGCCAGCGGCGTCTGTTCGCTGCTCGGCCCGGTTGCCGAGACGGAGCTGCTGGACCTGATGCGCGCCGCCGGCGCCTTCGCCGCCCCGGCGCTCTACGAGGGCTTCGGGATCGCGCCGTTGGAGGCGATGACCTGCGGCACCCCGGCCGTGGTCGCCGCCGACTCGGGCGGGCTCGAGGAGGTCAGCGGCCCAGCCGCGATCGTCGTCGCCGAGCGCACTCCCGAGGCCTGGGCCCACGCCCTCGGCGAAGCACTGGCGCGCCCGCCCGAGCTGATCGAGCGCGGCCTCGCGCACGCAACCCGCTTCCGCTGGCCCGAGGTCGCAGCCCAGACCCGCGCGGTGCTCGCCGAGGCCGCCGGGGCGAGTTAGTCCCACCCGTCCGGGACAAAAGCGCCCGCTCAGCCGAGCGCCCGCTCGATCTCCTCGATCCGCGCCTCCCAGGAGTGCGAGGCGGCGGCTTCGGAGCGCTGGCGGCGCCGCTCGGGCGTGTCGGCCTCGAGCTCGCGCTCGCAGGCGGCGACCAGAGCGGCGGCGTCGGCGACCGTGTCGATCTCCTCGACCCCGTCCAGCGCCGGCAAGGGCGTCGCCAGCACCGGCAGGCCGGCGGCGAGGTACTCGTAGACCTTCATCGGGAAGACGCTGCGGGTGAGGTCGTTGATCGCGTAGGGGATGAGGCCGGCGTCGGCGCCGCGCAGGACCTCGGGCAGCCGCTCGGCCGGGCGCGGGCCGACCTGGTGGACGTTGGCCGCGGCGTCGAGAGCCGAGAGGTCGCCGCCGGGGTCGCCGGCGCCGCGGGGGCCGACCAGGACGATGCTCCACTGCGGCCGCAGCCGCGCCACCTCCGCCAACAGCGCGACGTCGAGCTTGGTCGCGACGATCGCCCCCTGGAAGACCAGCCGCGGCCGCGGCAGCGCCTCCAGCGCCGGGTCGACCGGGCCCGGCTCCAGCGCCGTGGCGAAGGTCGCGGTGTCGGCGACGTTGGGGGCGTAGAGCACGTGGTCGGAGAGAGTCCGCATGCGCTCGTCCAGCGCCGGAGCGCTGGCGAGCACGAGGTCGGCGCGGGCGGCGAAGCGCTGCTCGGCGGCGCGGAAGCTCTCGGCGTCGACCCCCTTCTGGGCGGCGACGTCGTCGACGCAGTGGTAGACGACCAGCGAGGGCTCGAGCACGTCGACCAGCGCCTCGGCCTGCGGCACGTAGGCCCAGAGGATTGGGTCGTGCATCCCCAGTCGCCGCGCCGCCCGCTTCACCTGGAAGCGCAGCAGCGACCGGTTCAGCGCTCGCACCGCGGCTTGGCTGTGCAGCGGCAGGACGAGCGGTGAGAGCACGTACAGGCCGTCGGCCGGACGAGCGCCGCGCAGTCCCCGCCGCAGCCGCCGCCAGAGGCGGCTGAGGTCGCGGCCGGCGAGCTGCGGCCGGCGCAGGCCCAGCGACTCGACAAAGAGCACGTTGTTCTCCGCCGCGAGGCGGCCCATCAGTTGGTGCTGGTTGATCGGCAGCTCAGTCGCCCAGTCGGCCGAGCCGACGCAGACGATGTCGCGGCCGCTCAGCTTCATCCGGGCGGAGAGCCCGGCAGCAGTCGCTCGCGCATCCGCTCGAATTCGTCCATCGCGGTCTCGTAGTCGTCGTGGCGGCCGATGTCGAGCCAGTAGTCGTCCTCGCTGCGCCGCGCCCGCACCGTCTCACCGGCGTCGAGCAGCTTCAGCACCAGGTCCGGGAAGTCGAGCCGCTTGTGCGGCTCGATCAGCTCCACCGCCCGCGGCGAGAAGGCGTAGACGCCCATGCTGACCTCGTAGTTGTAGGTCGGCTTCTCGATGTAGCCAGTGAGGCGGTCGGCGTCGTCTCCGTCCTCGAACTGGAGCACGCCGAGCGAGACCTGAACCTCGCGCTTGTGAGCGGCGATGCTGGCGGCGGCGCCGGAGGCGCTGTGGGAGGCGAGGAAATCTCCGTAGGCGAGGTCGGTGAGCACATCGCCATTCATCACCAGGAAGTCCTCCTCGAGCCCCTCCAGCAGGCTGAGAGCGCCGACCGTGCCCAGCGGCTCCTCCTCGCGAAAATAGTCGATCGGGATCCCAAACCGCTCCCCGTCACCAAAGAAGGCCTCGATCAGCTCCGCCAGGTGGCCGGTGACGATCGTCAGCCGCTCAAACCCGTGGTAGCGCAACTGCCGCACGATCACATCGAGGATCGGCCGGTCGCCGACCGGCATCAACGGCTTCGGCAGCACGGTCGTGTAGGGGCGCAACCGCATCCCCAGCCCACCCGCAAGTACGACAGCTCGCTTCACGCGGCGAAGCCTAACCACGCCTCCGGCGTCTGACAGAACCGCCGCCGCCTCCGCGGCGACCTTTCTAGCACGGCAGGGTGAAGCCGGCAGAGCGTCTGGCCGGTGACCATGCGGGCATCGTCGGAGAGCAGGAAGCGACGGGGTCGCTGATGTCGGCGGCCCCGTGCGTCGAGGGCGCTGCCGAGCGGCGAGCGCTCAGCATCTGCGGCGGCGATCGACTCCACTCGGGGATCGCCTTGAAGAGGTCGATGAAAACGACGCCGCCGCAGACGCAGTTGGCCCGGATCCCCCTTCGGGCCGTGAGGCCGAAGGTGCCGGCGGGCGTTGGCGACTACTAGGTAGCGCAGCGGGCGAGCTCGGCGATCGCCCCTCGACCACGGCGACGTTGTCCTCCGCCACCCCTGATGTGGCATCGGAGCGCGACCGCGCCGCGGCCTCTCATCTCATCCATCCCCAGGACGGTATCCCGGGGTACCTCATGCACAAGTGCCCCGGGACAGTCGTCCCTTGTAGAAATCAGCGAATCAGCATTTATGTCGTGTATGTTGTTGCTGCCACCGGCGTATATACACCGGTGCTGCCTTTTTCGCGACCGCTCAGTGTCAGGTTGCCTTCGATGCCCGATTTGCTGCCTCTGCATTTCAGCGTGTTCTGGGTTGTCGTTTCGGAATGGATGAAGGTGGCTGTCGCCCCAGCGGGGACGCTTTTTGCGCTGCCGCTGCAGGACCATGTGCCTTCAATCGCTTCGATTCTTTTGCCTGGTTCACATGTGACGAAGAAGCTTGCGAGGTTTCCTTTGTCCGCAGCTTCGAATTTAAGGAAGTCGCCCTGCCCTTCCGTCGTTGCTGTCAGTTCTCTGGTGTGGACGACTCCGACTTCCCCCTCTTCTTTGGCTTCTTCATTATCTGTTGTGGCTTTGCAGCCTCTTCCAGCCGGCTGTAACACTGAGACCCCGGTGACTGTGAGGGTGCCTTTGCCGTGAACGTAGTGTTCGCCCGAGGCGGTTAGCTTGTTTTCCATCCAACCCGAGCCGCTGACGCCGGTGGCCTGAAGTTCAACCGGAACGCCTCCGACCGTCGTTTTCAGCCTGCCAGTGGACCCTTCGGTTGTTTCGTTTTTCGTTTTTGCATTGGTGCCCGTCAGCTCTGTTGTCGTGCTTTCGGGAATGGCCACATGGCCGTATTCGGGCGCAGCAAAGCCCGTACTCAGGCAGTGCTCGCCAATGAGCGATCCTTGGCCTTTCACGCATGTAAAGGCTGTTGTGCCCGTGGAAGGAGGCGGTTCTGTCTCGACATTTGTGGTTGCCAGCGGCGCGTAGGCGCCAGCGCTGCCTTTTTCGCGGCCGCTCAGTGTCAGACCACCGTCGAATCCGACTTTTGCGCCCCGTGCGAACAGCTTATTTTGCGTTGTCGTTTCGCTGTGCGTGAAGTTGACTGTTGCCCCGTTGGAGACACCTTGCACACTACCGGTGATCGTCCATGTTCCTTCGATTGCCGGGACTTTTTTGATTTCGCATGTAATCCAGAAGTTCGCGACTGGCCCATTGTCCGCAGCTCTTAGCTTGACGAGATTTCCCTGCCCTTCCGTGGTTGTTGTGAGTTCTCTGGTGTGGATGATGCCTTCTTCGCCCTCTTCACCCGGACTACCACTGCCGTCTTCTTTGTGTGTTGTGACCCTGCAGCCTTTGCCCACCGGTTCGGTCACGGTGACTCCAGTGAATGTGATCGAGCCTTTGCCATGGACGTAGTGCTCGCCCGAAACGGCTTTCTTATTTTCGATCCAGCCCGAGCCGCTTACGCCCGTCACCTGGAGTTCGAACGGTTCTTCCGCAATGTTCATTCTGATTTTCATAATCCTGGTGACATTTGTTTCATTTGCGGATTTCGCGTTAGTGGTGGTGGTCTCTGTTGTTTTGTCCTGCGCCACTTCCACGTGGCCGTATTCAGCCGCGGCACCACCCGCGCTCAGGCAGTGCTCGCCTCTAAACGTGCCTTTGCCTTTCACGCATGTGAACGCTGTTGTGCCAGTGATCGCCGAGGCGCTCTGGGCCGCGAAGGCGCTGACGAGCAGCGCGCAAAGCATGCAGAGGGCCACGATGGCTCTACGTCCGTTCATTTGTTGACTCTCCTTCGGTTGTCTCGCCGGGCGAGCATTTGTCGTTGCTCGGAGAGTCCTTGGCAGTAAGCGCCGAGTCAATCGGCGGCTTCGGCGCCCGCGCGACTTCCGCGCGGGCGCCGAGGTTCTGTCCGTCCCGAATCTCGAGCCGGCCAGATCGCCCGCGATCTATGTCGTAACTGTTGTCGCTGCCAGCGGGGTGTAGGGGCCGGTGCTGCCTTTTGCGCGGCCGCTCAGTGTCACGCTGCCTTCGAATCCGGCTTTGAAGCCTCTGCATTTCAGCGTGTTCTGTTCTGTCGTCGCGACATGCGTGAAGTTGACTGTCGCCCCGTTGGGGACGCCTTTCACGCTGCCGTTGCAGGACCATGTGCCTTCGATCGGCGGGAGTTTGACATCGCATGTGAGCCAGAAATTGGCGATGTTGCCATTGTCCGCAGCCTGGACTTTGAGGAAGTGGCCCTGCCCCTCGGTCGTCGCTGTCAGTTCTCTGCTGTGGACGACTTCGTTCGCGCCCTCTTCGAGGCCACTGCCGTCTTCTTTGTGTGTTGTGACTTTGCAGCCTCTGCCCGCGGGCTGTGTCACTTTGGCTTCTGTGAATGTGAGCGTGCCTTTGCCGTGGGCATAGTGTTCGCCCGAGGCGTTCACTTTGTTTTCCATCCAACCCGAACCATCCACGCCTGTCGCCGAGATTTCGACGATGACTCCCGCGACCGTCGTTCTCAGTCGCGCGGGCGTATGGGTAGTTGTTTCCGCAGCCGTTCTCGCATTGGTGACCGTCACCTCTGTTGTGGTGTCCTGCGCGATCGGCACGTGACCATATTCCTGCGGGGCCTGACCCGTGGTCAGGCAGTGCTCGCCTCTCAGGTCTCTCGGCGGCGCGCCTTTCACGCATGTGAACGCTGTTGTGCCGGTGATCGCCGAGGCGCTCTGGGCCGCGAAGGCGCTGACGAGCAGCGCGCAAAGCATGCAGAGGCCGACGATGGTTCTGCGTCCGTTCATTTTGGTGACCCCCTTGGGTTGGGTATGGGTGGACCCGTCCGGTGCGACGGGTCGCCCTCGAGAGTCCCAGCTCAACCCACCATGTCAATCGGCCGAAGCGCGGGCTCGCGGTAACGGTGCCCACACCGTTTCGAGCGGTGCTGGGTGTGGCTAAATGAACCCCCTCGTCGGGCGTCTGACAGAAACCGCCGCTGTCTGGGGGATCATGCCCGGGTGAGCGAGGACGAGCGACGGAGTGCCGCCCTGCACCTCTGGCCCGAGCGGCCGGGGAGCGATGGCGCTGTCCCGCCCGCCCGCGGCCTGGCGCCGCGGCTGCCGGCGCGCCAGCCGTTGCGCTTCGCCCAGGCGCTGCGGGCGCGCTCGGGGCGGCTCGGCTGGGAGGACGACGTCGTGCCGCGGCTGCAGCGCTTCCGCCGCGCCGCCCTCGGCGAGGCGGCGGTGGGGCCGCCGCGGGCACTGGTCCGGGTCGACGAGTTCCCCCACGCCCGCGCCTTCGACTCCGACGGCGGGTTCGGGACCGAGGCCTTCCGCCGCTTCCACGCGGTTCTCGCCGAAGCCGGCATCCCCTACCTGCTGGCGATCACCCCGCACGTCTCCCGCGACTACCTCGACCCCGACCTGGCCGAGCGCCGGGAGCTCGACCCGGGCGAGCTGGAGACGCTGCAGGCGCTGCCGCGCGACGGCGTCGTCTTCGGCCTGCACGGGGCCGACCACCGCACCCGCCACCCCTCGCCCCGCCACCACTCCGAGTTCTGCGGGCTCGACCCGATCCGGACCGCGGAGCGAATTGACGGCGCCCGCGCCGTCTTCGACCGCCACGGCCTGCGGACCCCCGTCTTCGTCCCGCCCTTCAACCGCTTCGACGCCGCCCAGTACCCGCTGCTGGCCGAGCGCTTCGAGGTCGTCTGCGGCGGCCCCGAGAGCGTGCGCCTGCTCGGCTGGCAGCCGACCCCTGCCTGGCACGGGGACGCCGTCTACCTGCCCTCCTACGCACCGCTCTACGGGACCGCGGCCGAGGCAAAGGTGGGGATCGAGCGCCTGATCGCCGCGGACGCGGCGCTGTGGGCGCCGATCACCCTGCACTGGGGCTGGGAGCTGCGCGACGACTTCGCCGCCCTGCGTCGCCTCTGCGGCCTCCTGCAGGGCTGTGCAGCCAACTGGACGGACTTCCTCGCCGCCGTCGGCGAGACCCGCCTCCCAGCCTGAGTCAGGCCGCAGCGGCGTCGCCGAGGCTCTGGCGCAGCGCCCCGACCACCCGTTGCAGCCGCTCTTCGCCCAAGTGCGGGTAGAGCGGCAGCGTCAACTGCGTCCGCGCCGCCCGTTCGCAGCGCGGCAGCTCGGTCTCCCCCGCCCCGTAGGCGCTGAATTCGCTGATCGAGGGATAGAGCACGCTGGTCTGGACTTTGTGGTTCTCGGAGAGCAGTTTGCGCACCGGGTCGCGCAGCTCGGCATCCTCCAGCATCACCGGCATCACGTAACAGGAGCTGGCGTCGACCTGCTCGTCTGTATAAGGAAGGACCAGGCCCTCGACCTCGCCCAGCAGCTCGCGGTAGCGGTGGGTCAGTTGGCGGCGCGCGGCGATGTCGGCGGCGAGGTCGGGCAGCCGGGCCGAGAGCAGCGCCGCCCGCGGCTCGTCCATGCGGTAGTTGTAGCCGACCTCGACCACGTCGTAGCCGAGCGCGTGGCCGCGGTGGCGGTCCCAGGTGCCGGTCGTCATCGCGTGCGAGCGGCGGCTGCGGGCCAGCTCGGCGACGTCGTCGTCGGCGGTCGCCAGCAGGCCGCCCTCGCCGCAGGAGAGGATCTTGTTCGAGAAGAAGCTGAAGGTGCCAGCGAGGCCGAAGGTGCCGAGTTTCTGGTCAGAGCCGCCGGGCTGGACCGCCTCGGGGCTGTGGGCGGCGTCCTCGATCAGGGCCAGGCCGTGGCGATCGCAGATCTCCTGCAGGGGGCCGAGCGGAGCCGCGTAGCCGCCGTAGTGAACAGCGCAGACCGCCTTGGTCCGCGGCCCGATCCGCGCCTCGACGTCGGCCGGGTCGAGCCCGAGGTCCTCCTGGCCGGCGACCTCCGCCAGCACCGGCGTGCCGCCGCAATAACGAACCGCCGCCGCCGAGGCGACAAAGGTGATGCCAGGCACGATCACCTCGTCGCCGGGGCCTATCCCGGCCGCGAGGTAGGCGAGATGCAGGGCTGAGGTGCAACTGGAGACGGCGACCGCGTGCGGGGTGCCGAGGTGCTCAGCGAACTCGGCCTCGAACTCCTGGATCCGCGGCCCCATCGTCAGCCAGCCGGAGCGCAGGGTCGCCGCAACCGCCTCCACGTGGGACTCCTCGAGGCGGACGTCGAAGACGGGTATCGGCTCGTTTGCCGGGCTGGAATCCATCGTCGGACAGATTCAACCAGCGGGCCTCAAATCCCTGCCTGCCGGCCCAATCCGTACATGGACGAATGTTTTGTCTGACAGTGGACGAAGGTTCGCAATACTCGGCGCTTCTATGCAAGGCAGAGGGATGAAGGTGCTCGCCGTGCTCGGCGGGGTTATGTCGGTCATGCTCGTGGTCGGCGTCCTCGCCAGCGCGAATGTGGTCAACCTCCCAGGTAACTGGCGGGCCGACCTCGGCCTGGAGACGAAGACGCCGAACCCTCCCTGCCGCGCCGGCCTCTACACCAACAGCCCAACGCAGCCACCGGCGCCCTCCGGCCACTGGCGCTTCGAGCCGGAAACGGCGCACACCCAGATCGAGGCCAGCGGGATCGCCGTCGGCCCGATCATCTACGTCACCGGCGGCAGCCCGCCCGGCAACCTGCACCGGGTAACTGCGTTCGATACCCGCACCGGCAGGTGGAGCAGTCCGACCCAGCTGCCGACTGGGCTCAACCACAGCCAGGTGGCCACTCACGACGGCAAGCTCTACCTCGCCGGCGGCTTCCTCGAGGGCGAAGAATCGACCGCCAACGTCTGGCAGTGGGACCCGGAGACCAACGAGTGGACCAAGCTGCCGGACCTGCTGGCGCCGAGCTCCGCCGGCGCCGTGGTGGCGATCGGCAACAAACTCTATGTGGCCAGCGGTGCCCCGCAGACCTTCGGCGTCAGCGGCCCCGTCACGACCTATAGCGCCCTACAGGTCTACGACTTCGGAACCGGCGAGTGGTCCTATGGCGCGCCGATCCCCAACCCTCGCCATCACGTCGGCGCGGCAACCCTCGGCGGCAAGCTCTACGTGGTCGGCGGCCGCGGCGAAGCGGACCACTCGCTGCCCACCTTCGAAAGCTACGACCCGGCAGCGGACGAATGGGAGAGCCTCCCCGACGCGCCGCTCGGCGTCGCCTCGCCGGGCCTGGTCGCGGCTGGCGACCAACTGGTCGTGGTCGGTGGCGAGGATCAGATCAACTGGGAGAAGGGCGAAGGCTGGGTGACGCCGAGTGCCTGGGCCTATGACCCGAAGACGAGAGATTGGTCGCGCCTCCCGGACATGCGGTTCGACCGGCGCGGCAGCGGTGTGGCGGCGACCAATGGACGCATCTACGCGCTCGGCGGCAGCTACTGCCCGGGGTTGAAGCCGGGCGGCCCGGTCGGAACCCACACGGTCGAGTCGCTGCCGTTCCCCACCGCGCCCAATGGCTGAAAACCAAGGCAGAGGGATGAAGGTGCTGGCCGTGCTCGGCGGGGTTATGTCGATCCTGCTCGTCGTCGGCGTCCTCGCCGCGGCCGAGGTGATCAACCTGCCCGGGAACCTGCGGACCGAGCTCGGGTTCGCGGAAAAGACCCCGAACCCGCCCTGCCGGCTCGGCATCTACCGCGAATCCCCGCACAGCCCGAAGCCAGGCCCGGGCCAGTGGCGGTTCGAGCCGGAGGCGCCGCGGTCCGCGGTCGAGGGCTCGGCGATCGCGATCGGGCCGGTGATCTACGCGACCAACGGCTCCTACCCGGGCGACCTGCACCGGGTGCTCGCCTACGACACCCGCACCCGCAAGTGGAGCGAACCGACCCAGACCCCGATCGGCCTCAACCACAGCCAGGCCGCCACCTACAAGGGCGACCTCTACCTGGCCGGCGGCTACCTCGACGGCGACGAACCGACCAACGAGTTCTGGAAATACGACCCCGAGAGCGACGAGTGGACCGAGCTGCCCTCGATGGTGAAGCCGCGCGGCGCCGCCGGGACCGCGGTCGTCGGCGACAAGCTCTACGTCGCCGGCGGCGCCCCCAGGACCTTCGGCGTCACCGCGGAAGGCGCCCCCTACGGGACCTTCGAAATCTACGACTTCAAGACTGGGCGCTGGAGCGCCGGGCCCGACATGCCGGTCCCCCGTCACCACCTGGTCGCAGCCGGCCTCGACGGCAAGCTCTACGTCGCCGGCGGCCGCGCCGGGCTGCTCGACACCAACAACTCGGTCCCCCCGATCGGCGAGTTCGACCGCTACGACCCGGAAACCGACAAGTGGGAACGGCTGCCGGAAATGCCCTTCGCCGCCGGCTACATGGGGATCGCCGCGGCGGCCGGCCGGATCGTCATCGCCGGCGGCGAGAACCAGACCCACTGGGAGGACGGCGGCGGCTGGACCACCCCCTCCGCCTGGGCCTTCGACCCGGAGACCAACCACTGGCAGCGGCTGCCGGACCTGCACATCGAGCGTCGCGGCATGGGCGCAGCGGCGGCCGATGGCCGCGTCTACGTGCTGATGGGCAGCTACTGCCCGGGGATCAAGCCGACCGGCCCGGTCGGCACCAGCACGGTCGAGTCTCTGTCGTTCTCTACCGTGCGCCACGGCTGAAACACTGATTCCGCTGACGGAACAGGGTTAAATCGAGTCGGTGAAGCTGCTGGGTGGACTACTGGCCGCGATGGCGGCGCTCTTCGTCGTCGCCGTGCTCGCGTACGCGGACGTCGTCAACCTGCCTGGCCAGTGGCGAACCACCCTGGGCTTCCAGGAGGCGACGCCTGATCCGCCCTGCCACCCCGGCCTCTATCGCCGCAGCCCGGACTCGCCGCCGCCACCGCCCGGCCACTGGCGCTCTGAACCGGAAACCCCGAAAAGCCAGGTCGAGGGCTCGGCCACGGCGATCGGGTCGACGATCTACGTCACCGGCGGCAGCCGCCCCGGCAACCTGCACACGGTCCTCGCCTTCGACACCCGCAGCAAGCGCTGGAAGGAACCGGCCCAACTGCCGGTCGGCCTCAACCACAGCCCCTCAGCGGCGCACGACGGCAAGCTCTACCTGGCCGGCGGTTTCCTCGAGGGCGACGGCGAGACCAACCGCTTCTTCGAGTTCGACCCGGCCACGAACCGCTGGCGGGAGCTGCCGCCGATGAAGCAGGCGCGAGGCGGCGGCGGCGCCGTGGTGATCGGCGACCTGCTCTACGTCGTCGACGGCGGCGCCCAGCCATACAACGTCACCGGCGTGAAACCGCCGAAGCCGCTCCTCGAAATCTTCGACTTCGAAACCGAGACTTGGTCGACGGCGACTCCACCCCCGGTCGGCGTCCACCACGTCGGCGTCGCCGTCGTCGACGGCGAGATCTACATGGCTGGCGGCCGCTTCGGGGAGGAGGAATCGAGCGGCGAGTTCGTCCGCTACGACCCGGCGACCGACCGCTGGACCCGCCTGCCGAGCCTGCCACAGGGGCCGACTTCATCCCTCGGCACCGTTGCCGCCGGCGGCAAGATCGTGGTCTTCGGCGGCGACGACGAGGCCGGTTGGGAGGACGGCGGCGGCTGGGTCACCCCCTCCGCCTGGGCCTTCGACCCCCGGACGGGTCGCTGGCAGCGGCTGCCCGACCTCGGCGTCGAACGGCACGCATTCGCCGCGGCCACGGACGACGGACGGATCTACGCGATCGGCGGCGCCATCTGCCCCGGGCTCAAGCCCAACGGCCCGGTCACCACCCACACGGTCGAATCGCTGCCGGTCTCCAGCCTTCGCCACGGCTAGATGCGGTGGCGGGAGTTCAAGCTCCTCGGAACGCTGACCTTCGCGATGCTCGTCGTGCTGATCGTCGGCGTTCTGGCCGCGACCGGCCCGATCGAACTCCCCGGCCAGTGGCGGCAAACCTTCGGCCTCAGCGACGAGTTCACCTACCCGCCCTGCCGGCTCGGGATGTACCGGCACAGCCCCCACTCGCCGCCGCAGCCGCGCGGACCCCACTGGCGTTTTGAGCCGCGGGCGCCGCGGGCGCCGGTCGAGGGCAGCGCGGTCGCGATCGGTCCGGTCATCTACGCGACCAACGGCGAACGGCCCGAGAACCTGCACACGGTTCTCGCCTACGACACGCGAAGCCAGACCTGGAGCCAGCCGACGCGGTCGCCGGTCGGCCTCAACCACAGCCAAGCGGCCGCCTACCGCGGCGACCTCTACCTGGCCGGCGGGTACCTGGAGGGAGACGACGCGACCGACAGCCTCTGGCGCTACGACCCCGAGGCCGACGAGTGGACCGAGCTGCCGCCGATGGGCCTGGCTCGAGGAGGCGCCGGCACCGCCGTGATCGGCGACAAGCTCTACGTCGCCGGCGGCGCGCCCCAGACCTTCGGCGTCAGCCTCAGCGGCAGCCCCTACGGCCGGCTCGAAATCTACGACTTCAAGAGCGAACGCTGGACCACCGGCCCCGACATGCCGGTCCCGCGGCACCACACGGTCGCGATCGGGCTGGGCGGGAAGCTGTACGTGGCCGGCGGCCGGGCCGGCTTGCTCGACCTCAACAACAGCACCCCGCCCTCGGACGAGTTCGATCGCTTCGACCCTGCTGAGGGCACCTGGCAACGGCTGCCCCGGATGCCGCTTGGGGCCGGCTTCGTGGGGATTACCGCCGCGGCCGGCAAGGTCGTGATCCTCGGCGGCGAGGACCAGCAGCACTGGGAGGACGGCGGCGGCTGGGCCTCGCCGAGCGCCTGGGCCTTCGACCCGGAGACCAACCGCTGGCAGCGCCTCCCCGATCTGCACATCGAGCGCCGCGGCTTCGGGGCCGCAACGACCGGCGGGCGCGTCTACGCGCTGATGGGCAGCTACTGCCCGGGGCTAACGGCTGACGGCCCCCGGGGCACGAGGACCGTCGAGTCGCTGCCCGTCGCCGCCGTCCGCCGCGGCTGAGCCCTAGCCGTGTTCGCGGCGCGGGACCAGGACCAGGCGCTTGAACTCGGCAACGAGCACGCCGTCCTGGTTGAGGACCCGGGTGTGAACCTTGACGACGCCGCGGTCGAGCTTCGATTTCGACGGCTTCACGTCCAGCACCTCGGTCTCGCAGAAGAGGGTGTCGCCGTGGAAGACCGGGTTCGGGTGGCTCAGTTCCTCGGTCGCCAGGTTGGCGATCGCCTTGCCGGAAACGTCGGAGACCGACATCCCCAGGGCCAGCGAGTAGACCAGCGGCCCGACGACGACATTTTTGCCCTGCTGGGAGCCTTTGGCGTAGACGTCGTTGAGGTGCAGCGGGTGGTGGTTCATCGTGATCAGGCAGAAGAGGTGGTCGTCCGCCTCGGTCACGGTCTTGGCCGGCCAGTGCTTGTAGACGGCTCCGACCTCGAACTCCTCGAGGTAGCGCCCGTAGCTGTGGGCCCCTGATGCCTCGCGCTCGGCCTGGTCGGTGGTCAGCTCGTACGTCTCGCTCATGCTGGCTTTCGTCTCCCTTTCGTTTGCGGCGAACGATGCTATCTGCCGCTTCCCATCTGGCGCAGCGACCGCGTCCATCCGCCGCCGCGATCTAGACTCGCCCGATGCAGATCGGGATCATCGGGCTCGGCTACGTCGGCCTGCCGCTCGCGGTCGCCTTCGCCGAGGCCGGGCACGAGGTGGTCGGCGTCGACCTTGATTCAGCCAAGGTCGAGGCACTGAACGCGGGCCGCAGCTACGTCGAGGACATCGCCGACGAGGCGCTGGCGCCGCTCGGGGAGCGACTCCGGGCCAGCGGCGACTACGCGGACCTGGAGGGCTCCGAGGCGGTGATCGTCTGCGTGCCGACGCCGCTGACCGACTCCCGACAGCCCGACCTCTCCTACCTCGCCGACTCGGGAGCGGCGCTGGCTAAGACCCTTAGCGCCGGGCAGTTGGTGGTGCTGGAGTCGACCACCTACCCCGGCACCACCCGCGAGCGGCTGCTGCCGATCCTCGAGGGCTCCGGCCTCAAGGCCGGCACCGACTTCCACCTCGCCTTCTCGCCGGAGCGGATCGACCCCGGCAACACCCAGTACACGGTGCGGACCACGCCGAAGCTGGTCGGCGGCATCACCCCCGCCTGCGCCGAGCGGGCGCAGGCGCTCTACGAGCTGGTCTGCGACGAGGTGATCGTCGTCTCCTCGCCGGAGACGGCGGAGCTGGCGAAGCTGCTGGAGAACATCTTCCGCTCGGTCAACATCGCCCTCGTCAACGAGCTCTCCCAGCTCTGCGACCGGCTCGGGATCGACGTCTGGGAGGTGATCGACGCCGCCGCGACCAAGCCGTTCGGCTTCATGCCCTTCGAGCCCGGTCCCGGCATGGGCGGCCACTGCCTCCCGGTCGATCCCTTCTACCTCGCCTTCCGCGCCCGCCAGCTCGACTTCTACCCGGAGTTCATCGAGCTCGCCGGCAAGGTCAATCAGGCCCAGCCCGCCTTCTGCGTCGAGCGCATCGAGCGCGTCCTCAACCAGGCCGGCAAACCGGTCAACGGATCGGGGATCCTGATCCTCGGCGCGGCCTACAAGGGCGGGGTCGGCGACGTCCGCGAATCGCCGGCGCTGAAGATCATCGGCCGCCTCCAGGACCTCGGCGGCGAGGTCTCCTACCACGACCCCTTCGTCCCCGAGCTGCCCGGCCACGGCCTCGCCTCGGTCGACCTCGACGCCGGCCTCGCCTCCGCCGACCTGGTCGCGATCGTCACCGCCCACCCCGGCATCGATTACGCCGACGTCGTCACCCGCGCCACCCAGACGATCGACTTCCGCGGCGTCACCCGCGGCATCGACGCCCCCAACCTGGCCCGCCTCTAGCCCACCGGGGCTAGTGGACTTTTCGCAGTTTCGCCCGTTCCTCTTGACGGGTGACGACCTGGGCGATCAGCTTCAGCACGTTGGAGTCGCCTGAGGCCTTGATGTGGCCCGTCTCGACCGCTTTGCGGTAGCTCTTCAGCGTGCCTTTCTCGGCCAGCTCGTTGAACTGAGGCCGATCGACTTCGACCAGCACGCGCTCGTCCTGAGCCAGGTCCTTGGTGATCACCGGCCCCGGCAGCTCGACCCGGTAGAGCTGGATGTCGTGTTTGGCTTTCAGCTCGAGGCCGAAGACTAGTTTCAATTTCGCCAGAGCGGGGACTTCGGCGACGAAGCGCTCCACGGCGGTCTCGATCAGATCCTTCGTGGTGGCGGCCATCGGGTGATGCTAGCCCACGAACCGTGTTCTTAATGAGGACGATGGCCGAGTACGCGAGCTGGGAATTCGAGGAAGGCGAGGAGCTCCGCCCCGGGCGGGCGGTGCGGCGGCGACGACACCCGCGCTAAACGGCGCCAACGCCATACCGGCGAACGCGCTGATCGGCCGATTGACTCGCGGATGTTCCGAAGCCACTCTCCGAGTATCCAGACGAGAGCTCGTCCTTCGGCCGGGCCAACCCCAAGGAGAGTCATCAAAATGAACGGACGTAGAGCCATCGTCGGCCTCTGCATGCTTTGCGCGCTGCTCGTCAGCGCCTTCGCAGCCCAGAGCGCCTCGGCGATCACCGGCACAACAGCGTTCACATGCGTGAAAGGGCAAGGGACGCTGAGAGGCGAGCACTGCCAGGCCACGGGCAGCGCCGCGGCTGAATACGGTCACGTCAAAATTTCCCAGGACAACACAACAGAGGTGACCGCCACTAACGACAAAACGGAATCCGAAACAACCAAAGCGCGCGTCAGCAGACTGAAATTGACGATCGCAGGAATTCAGCTCGAACTCTCCGCGACCGGCATCAGCGGCTCGGGCTCGATTGAAAACCTACTGGCCGCCAATGGCGAGCACTACGTCCATGGCAATGGCACGATCACATTCACCGGGGTCAAAGTGACAAAACCAGAAGGAAGAGGCTGCAAGGTCTACACAGACAACGAAGGCGCTGGTACGGAGGGCGAAGAAGGAGTTGTCCACACCAGAGAACTGACAGCGACGACCGAAGCGCAGGGCGACGCCCTCAACTTCAGAGCTGCGGACAGCGGCGACTTCGCGCGCTTCTTTCTCACATGTGAAGAAGGCAAAAAAATCCCGGCCCTCGAAGGCACATGGTCTTGCAACGGGAGCGTGAAAGGCGTCCCGAACGGTGCGACAACCGAGTTCACGCACACCGAAACGACAACGCAGAACACGCTGAAATGTAAAAATATGAAAGTTGGGATCGACGGCGGCCTGACACTGAGCGGCCGCGAAAAAGACAGCACCGACGCCTACACGCCGCTGAGTCCGACAACAGTCACGACGGGCGAAGAGGGGACACCGGGGAAATTCACCGGCACAACAGCGTTCACATGCACGAAAGGCAAAGGCACGCTGAGAGGCGAACACTGCCTGACGACGGGCAGCGCCGCTGCCGAATATGGCCACGTGCAGGTCGCCCAGGACGAAACAACAGAGCTGACCGGCACCAACGCAAAAACGGCCAACAGCACAGCCGAATCCACCGGGGCCAAACTGAAATTGACGATCGGAGGAATTCCCCTCGAACTCCAGGCGATCGGGGTGGGCGCCACCGGCTGGCTTGAAAACAAGAAAACCGCCTCCGGAGAACACTACGCCGCTGGCGAAGGCACGATCACATTCACCGGGGTTACCGTAAAAGAACCGGCGGGTAAAGGCTGCGAAGTCACAACACATAAAGAAGACGGCAGCGGTAGTCCAGGCGAAGAGGGCGAAGTCGGAGTCATCCACACCAGAAAACTGAAAGCGACGACGGAAGGACAGGGAGATTTCGTGAACTTGCAGGCCGCGGACGGCGGCAATTTCGCGAATTTCTGGATCACATGCGCCGCCGAACCAAAAATTCCCGCTATCGAAGGCACATGGTCATGCAACGGAAGCGTCAAGGGCGTCCCAACCGGGGCGACAACCACCTTCACGCACACGGAAACGACAACGCAGAACACCCTGAAATGCAAGGAAACCAAAGCCGGAATCGAAGCCCAACTGACATTGAGCGGCCGCGAAAAAGGCAGCGGCGGCGGCTACACGCCGCTGGCAGCGACAACAAAGTAACGACGTAGATCGGGAGCCGATGCAACAAAAAAGGGCCGCCCCAGGGCGGCCCTTTCGTGCTCTAGATCTTGTGCCTCTGCAGAAGCTTCTTGCCGATGACCATGCGCTGGATCTCGGAAGTTCCCTCGCCGATCAGCAGCAGCGGCGCGTCGCGGTAGAGGCGCTCGACCTCGTACTCCTTCGAGTAGCCGTAGCCGCCGTGGATGCGGAAGCACTCGTCGACGCACTCCTTGCCGGTCTCTGAGGCCAGAAGCTTGGCCATGCCCGCCTCGAGGTCGGAGCGGATGCCGGCGTCCTTCATCTGCGCGGCTTTGCGGGTGACCAGGCGGGCCGCCTCGATCTTGGTCGCCATATCGGCGAGCTTGAACTGGATCGCCTGGTGCTGGGCGATCGGCTTGCCGAAGGTCTTGCGCTCCTGGCTGTAGCGCAGGGCCAGCTCCAGGGCCCGCTGGGCGATGCCGACGCCGCGGGCGGCGACGTTGACCCGGCCGACCTCGAGCGCGTCCATCATCTGCACGAAGCCCTCACCCAGGCCGGCCTCCTCGCCGCCGAGAATCCGCTCCGGCGGGCAGCGGTAGCCGTCGTAGACGAGCTCGGTCGACTCGACGCCCTTGTAGCCCATCTTCTTGATCTTCGGCGGCACCGTGAGGCCGGCGAAGTCGCCCTCGTTGACTTCCTTCCAGGGCTCCTTCTCGGTGATGAAGCAGGTCATCCCCTTATATGCGGGTTCAGCCTTGGTGTCGTTCTTCATCAACACGAAGACGACGCTGGAGCCGAGTCCGTTGGTGACCCACATCTTCTGCCCGTTCAGCTCCCAATTGCCGTCCTCGCCCTTCTTGGCGGTGGCCTTGATGCCCTGGACGTCGGAGCCGACCTCGGGCTCGGAGAGCGAGAAGGCGGCGCGGATCTCGCCGGTCGCCATCTTCGGCAGGAAGTACTGCTTCTGCTCGTCGGTGCCGAACTTCATCAGCAGGTAGGAGCCGATGAAGTGGGTGTTGACGACGCCTGAGATCGAGATCCAGCCGCGCGAGAGCTCTTCGACGATCATCGCGTAGGTCGTCAGGTCGAGCCCCATGCCGCCGTACTCCTCGGGGATCGTCACCCCGAACAGGCCCAGCTCCTTCATCTGCTCGACGATCGGCTCCGGGAAGGAGTCCTCGTGGTCGTAGTGCTCGGCGTTGGGGAGGATCTGCTCGTCGACGAACTGGCGCACCATCTCGGTGATGTCGCGCTGGATGTCGGTCTTCTCGTTATACGCAGCGGTCTCTACGGCCATTTCTCCTGCTCGTTCGTTGGGTTGACGGCGGACGACGAAGGATATCGGCGAGCGCCACTCATACATACGTCCAGACCTCGGGGGCATTCCGCGTGAGAGGCCAGCCACAGACGAGAAGGTGGCGGATGACGCGAAAGTTCCCCATTAGGCAAAAGTTCTGCATTGTTTCTGCCGCCACCGTCCTTCTCGGCCTGATGGCCGCCCCCAGCGCGCTGGGCCGCGAGGGCGTCGCCGCGCAACACGTCGTCTCTCCCGGCGCCCACACGGCGACGACCAAGAGCGCCCTGGTCGCCCCCGCGGTGACCTGCCCCGGACAGACCGGCCTCGACGCCCCGGTGGCGGCGCAGGAGGAAGCGATGCGCTGCATGACCAACTTCGCCCGCGCCGGCTCCGGCCTCCCCCCGTTCAGCGACTCCGCGCTGCTGGACGGCTCCGCCGCCGCCAAGGCCGGCGACGTCCTCGAGTGCGACGACTTCAGCCACTTCGCCTGCGGGCGCGAATTCACCTACTGGATCCAGCAGGGCGGCTACTTCGGTGAAAGCTGCTGGCGCGCCGGCGAGAACCTCGCCTGGGGCGCCGGCGAATTCGGAACCGTGCGCTCGATCTTCGAAGCCTGGATGGCCTCCCCCGCCCACCGGGCGAACATCGTCGGCAAGTACACCGAAATGGGGATCGCACTCGAGCTCGGGGACCTCGAAGGCCACCGTGGCGCCCACGTCTGGGCCGTCCACTTCGGCTCCCACTGCGAGGTTTGAGCCGGTCCGACGAAATAGCCGCCGGGCGCTCTGGTTAGCTGCCCGCCCATGGAGAACGGGACTGCAGGCGACAGCGAGGGCAAGAAGGACAGCGGAGCGAAGGGCACCGACAAACGGCGCCTCTACGGGGTCATCGCGGCGGTGGGCATCGTCATCGTCGCCCTGATCCTGCTGCTCTCCTCGGGTGGCGACGACTCGGCCGACGAACCCGGTGCGACGGCTGAGATCCTCAGCGTCGAAGCCCTCGGCGACGCGGTCTCCGGGCAGGAACCGCCCGTCTACTGGGCCGGCGAGCAGCAGGGCGCCGAGATCGAGCTGAGCCGGCCGGACGCCAACAACACCTACATCCGCTACCTGACCGACGGCGCCGAGGCCGGCGACGAGCGCGCCGACTTCCTCACCGTCGGCACCTACGCCCACACGGAACCGGTCGCGGCGCTGCGCAAGCAGGGCAAGGAACCCGGTGGCGTGATCGCAACCGCCCCGGGCGGCGCGATCGTCTACTTCAACCGCAAGCAGCCGAACAGCGTCTACCTCGCCTACCCGGGCGTCGAAGCCGAGATCGAGGTCTTCGACCCCAACTTCACCCGCGCCCTGCAGCTGGTCAACTCGGGCCAGATCCTCCCGGTCGGCTAACCCGCCCCCAGGGGCGGCACGACTGGCGTGACCGGGCAAACGAAAAACCGCCGCCGCCCGCATGGAAAGGGTTGCGGGCGACGGCGGTCATTTCGAACTACGACCTAGGAGTCGAAACTAGGACGAAGGCACGCAGAGCGCGTAAGCCGTCGTTTCGATGTTGGTGCCGTTGGCGTTCGGGAACTGTGCTCGCCAACCGGTCGGAACCTGACCGCTCGTGGCCAGAGGCCTGGAGGCAGCAGCCAACGTGCCCGAGACAGGCGCCGAGAGACCCATGGTCCGCTCGTTGCCGGCGGTCTCGTTGGTCATGCCACCGCCGCCGACGGCGATGTCGGTTCCGGTGCAAACGGCGGTAGCCGCAGCGCCGTCATCCGCAACCGCGGTCACGGTGGTCACTTTGGCAACGCCAGTGGCGCCGGTCGGGCCGGTTGCACCTTTGGCGCCGGCCGTTCCTTCAACACCGGTCGGGCCAGTTGCGCCTTTGGTGCCGGCGGTGCCTTCAACACCGGTGGCGCCGGTGGCACCTTTGACTCCGGTGGCGCCGGTTGCGCCAGCAGCACCTGCGGTACCAGTCGCTCCGGTGGCGCCAGTCGCGCCGGTCGCACCGATCGGGCCCTGGGTGCCGGCGGGGCCGGTCGGGCCGGTTGCGCCGTCAGCACCGGTGGCGCCTTTCGCACCGTCTTTGCCGTCGGCGCCGGTGGCGCCGGTGGCACCGTCTTTACCGTCAGCGCCGGTAGCGCCTTGCGGGCCTTCGGGGCCGGTGGCTCCTTCGGGGCCGGTCGGGCCTTCGGGTCCAGCAGGACCTTCGGGACCGGTCGGACCTTCAGCGCCATCTTTTCCGTCAGCACCGGTGGCACCCTGCGGGCCTTCCGGACCGGTGGCACCGTCTTTGCCATCGGCGCCGGTCGGACCTTGCGGACCTTCGGGACCGGTAGCCCCGTCTTTGCCGTCTTTGCCGTCGGCGCCGGTCGGACCTTGCGGACCTTCGGGGCCGGTAGCGCCGTCTTTGCCGTCAGCACCAGCAGGACCTTCGGGACCAGTGGCACCGTCTTTACCGTCGGCACCAGTAGCACCCTGCGGGCCTTCAGGACCGGTAGCGCCATCTTTGCCGTCAGCGCCGGTGGCACCAGTGTCGCCATCTTTGCCATCGGCACCAGTCGGGCCAGCAGGACCTTCCGGACCGGTGGCGCCGTCTTTGCCGTCAGCGCCAGTCGCACCTTTCTCACCTTCGGGGCCGGTGGCACCGTCGTTACCGTCAGCGCCAGTCGGGCCAGCGGGGCCTTCGGGACCGGTGGGTCCTTCAGGGCCGGTCGGACCTTCAGGGCCAGCGGGGCCTTCGGGACCGGTCGGGCCTTCAGCGCCATCTTTGCCGTCAGCGCCGGTGGCACCAGTGTCGCCATCTTTGCCATCGGCACCAGTCGGGCCAGCGGGGCCTTCGGGGCCGGTGGCGCCGTCTTTGCCATCGGCACCGGTGGCACCCTGCGGGCCTTCCGGACCGGTGGCGCCGTCTTTGCCGTCAGCGCCGGTGGCACCTGCAGCACCGTCTTTGCCGTCAGCGCCGGTGGCGCCTTTCGGGCCTTCCGGGCCGGCGGCACCGGGAGCACCGTTGGTGCCGGCGGGGCCAGTCGGGCCGGTTGCGCCGGAGCCAGCGGGACCGGTCGGACCCGTCGGGCCGGTGGCGCCGTCTTTACCGTCTTTACCGTCTTTCCCTTTTTCGCCGTCTTTACCGTCTTTGCCTTTTGCGCCGTCTTTGCCGTTGCTGCCGTCTTTACCGGCCGCTCCAGCGGCGCCAGCCGCACCGGTCGGACCGCTGCCCGTGCCGATGCCGAGAACGTCCTGCTGGCCTTTGGTGGCCACCACGACGATCCGTTTCTCGCCTTTCTTGCAGCGAAGTTTTGGCGTCACGAAGCGAATCGTGCCCTTGTCGGGCCCGGACTTCGTGATGCAGAGGTTGATCGTTTCCAGGCTTTTGGTCGCCCCTTGCGCAGACGCGGCGCCGAAGGCCGCGAAGCAGAGGCAGACAAGCATGGCAAGCGCAAACAAGCGCTTGTGAGGGGGTGAGATAGAACGTGGGGTCATTCCGGTGCGTCTCCCTTTTTCGGGGCTCATTTCGAGACTGGTGTCGCCTTTTGCCGACATTTCAGGTTGCGCACCGTACACACGAACTGGACTTTTGCCCCGGTTTGCAGGTCCAACATCCGGCCAATCTAAAAATTTTCGCTCAAGGTCTGTCCCGAATATTTGGTCAGACACGCGTAAACGGGCTATCTCGTGGCAACCGCAACCACTGCTGCAGCCGGCGCCTGGGCCTTCAAAAGGGCCTCCCCGAGCTCGTTTTGGGCGACCGATTGCATGACGATCGCCCCGCCTGTGCCGATCGAGGCCGTGCCTGCGGCGAGGACGATGGTCCGGATCGTGACGCTGAGATCGCAGGCCCCGCCCAGCCCGAAGTAGCCAATCGCCCCGGAGTAGACCCCGCGCGCCGCGCCCTCGATCTGGTCGAGGATCTCCACTGTGCGCAGCTTCGGTGCCCCGGTCATCGAGCCCGGCGGAAAGCAGACGTGGACGCACTCGGCGGCGGTCCCGCCCTCGCGCAGCCTGCCGCACACCGTGGAGACCAACTGGTGCACCGTCTCGAAGCTCTCGATCTCCATCAGGGCCGGTACCTCGACGCTTCCGACCTCGCAGACGGCGCCGAGGTCGTTGCGCAGGAGGTCGACGATCATCAGGTTCTCGGCCCGGTTCTTCTCGTCCTCGCGCAACCGCCGCGCCAGACGCTCATCGTTGGTCGGATCGGCGTCGCGCCGGCTGGTCCCCTTGATCGGCTTTGCCTCGGCCGCGCCATCGCGGCCGACCCGCAGAAAGCGCTCCGGCGAGGAGCTGAGCACCGCGAGGTCGCCGAAGCGCAGATAGGAAGCGAACGGCGCCGGGTTCACCCTCCGCAACTCTGCATAGAGGGCCAGCGGATCAACGTCTACCTCGCCGACGACAGCGTTGGTCAGGCAGAGCTCGTAGCTCTCGCCTTCAGCCAGGTGGCGCTTGCAAGCCTCGATCTCCTCGAGGTAGCGCTCGGGCGAGCGGGCGAGGCGAAGGATCGGGTCCTCGCCGGCCAACGGGTCCAGGGCCGGCGCCGGGGGCAGGTCGCCCGGTCCTGCCACGGGCGGGAGTTCCTGCAGCAGCCTCGCCGTCGCCTCGAGCCAGGCCTCGGCGTCAGCCTCCCTCTCCGCATCGACCAGGCAGACCAGGTGGGTCTCGCCGAGCTCGTGATCGAAAGCGAGCAACCGGTCCGCAAAGACGAAGGCCGCGTCGGGATGGGGAGAGCGATGCGGGGCACTGCCGCCGCAATCGGCCTTGACCTCGTAGCCGAGGTAGCCGGCGAAGCCGCACTCGAACTCGAATGGCAGCCCTGTCTGAAGCCCGTCCGTGACAGAGCGCAGCCGCGCCAGCTCGCTGTCGAGATAGGAGAGGATCGGTTCGCGGTGGATCTCGGTGCGGTCGCCGCGCCGGACCGTGACCGCGCCGTCCTCGACGTCATAAGAGACCGTTGCCGCCAGCGGCCCCGAGGCGTCGCCCATGAACGAGAAACGCGCCCCGTCCCCCACCCTGCTGCTGTCGAGCCAGAACGCGTCGGCGCTGTCGCTGTAGAAGGCGTCGAAAGCCCGCTCCGGGTCGGGCGCTCCCTGCAGGCGCCGGGCCAGCAACCGCAGCGTAGGAACCGACACCGGCTCCTCCTTTACCTCCCGCGGTTCCTCTTTCACGCCTGCCGCCCGAAAGGAACCACGCGGGGTGGCGGCGCGGGCGAGGTCGCGGAAGTTGGCGAGCAGGCGCTCGCCGTGTTCGGCGGCGACCGACTCGGGGTGGAACTGGACGCCCCACTGGGGCAGGGTGCGGTGGGCGACAGCCATCGGCACGCCCTCCTCCGAGCTGGCGATCTCCTCCAGACAGGCGGGCAGCGGCCGGGCCAGGCAGAGCGAGTGGTAGTGGACGGCTTCGAAGCGGGTGGGGATCCCGACGAAGAGCGGCGAGCCGGTGTGCTCGACCGGCCGCACCAGGCCGTGCAGCGGCTGCGGCGCCGGCACCACGCGGCCGCCGTTGACCCAGCCGAGACCCTGCAGGCCGAGGCAGACGCCGAGCAGAGGCACGCCCGACCGCAGCGCCTCGGCGCAGACGCCGAAGTCGCGCTCGCGCTCGGGGCGTCCCGGCCCCGGCGAGATCACCACGCTCTCGAACCCGGCCGCCGCCAGCTCGTCCCAACTCGCCTCATCGTTGCGGACGACCACAGGCTCGACGCCATTGACCTCTGCCAGCAACTGGTAGAGGTTGTAGGTGAACGAGTCGTAATTGTCGATCAGCAGCGTTCTCATATGAGGTGATGGAGCCGGTGGAGCAAAATACTTCGACGATGCCAATCCCTCGCAAAGCAGACCCTTCAGAGGGCGTGTTCGAGACATTGCTGATCGCCGCCGGCGAGCCGATCGAGCTGTCCTCCCACCTGGCCCGGCTAGGTGCCAGTGCCGAGGAGCAATACGGGATGGCGCTGCCCGAGGCGCTCGCCGAGGAGGCAGCCGAGCGCTCGCGTGGCCTCGCCTTGGGACGACTGCGAATCCTCGTCGCTCCCGACTCCCGGAGCCTGCGCCACACCCTTGCAGCGGAGGCGGTCGATCCAAGTGACCACTTCCCGACCTGGGAGCGGGGCGCCGCGCTTCACACGGTCGAGTGCGAGGGTGGGCTCGGCCGCCACAAGTGGGCCGACCGCCGCCGCCTGCCGTCCCTGCCCGAAGCCGCCCTGCCGCTGTTGGTGGACCGTGAGCAGGTGCTCGAGGCGAGCAGGGCCAACGTCTTCGCGCTTGTCGACGGCACCCTCGTCACCCCCGCGGCCGATGGCCGCATCCTGCCCGGGATCGCCCGCGCCGGCGTGATCGCCGCCGCCACCGACCTCGGCGTCGCGCTCGCCGAACGCCCGCTCAGCCGCGACGAACTGCGCGACGCCGCCGAGGTCTTCCTCACCGGCTCAATACGCGGAGTCGAGCCGGCCCGCTCGCTCGACGGCACCGCCCTCCCCCGCTCCGGCGAGCTCAGTCGCCAGCTCGGCGACGCCCTGCGGCGCACCTGGCTCGGCGCGCCCGTCGCCCCGCGCTAGTCCGCGGAGAGAGCCAGCAGGCGCGCCGCCACCCGGTCGGCGCGCTCGTTGAAGCGGCGCAGCGAGTCGTCCGGGTCGACCCGGCGGAACGGAACTTTCGCCCCCTGCTCATGCTGCGGCGTCGCGTGCCCGTTGTCGTCTCCGGCGCCGAGGTCGGCGCTCGCGGGCGTGTCCGGCTCCGGCGTCGCCGCAACGCCTTCCGCCACCGCCCGGCTGGCCTCCAGCGCCGCCACGCTCGCGGTCTCGGCCAGCTCGGCGGCCCGGCGGGCCTGCCTGGCGGCATCGAGGGCAACCTCGCCGACGGCACCGACGGCCTCTTCGGAGGCACGGGCGATCGCCAACGCCTGGTCGGCTTTCAACTCCAGCTCGCCCAGCAGCGGCGGCGCCGCATTAGCCGGGACCAGCCAGTCCTGGGTGCTGTCGCGCTCGGAAGCCTCCATCGCAGGCAATTTACGGCCGCGGCAGGCGGCAAACAGAGGTGACCACTAGATTTCCCCCTCGCTAACCCGAGTAGAACCGACGACCGAGGAGCAGCTTGAGAAACCCACGAGACTTCTTCCAGCCAATGGCGATGGGCGCGCCCGAGCCGATGCGCGAGATCCCCGTCCGACCCTCGCGGATGATCCACTTCCTCGACTTCTCGAACGAGAAAATGGTCGCCAAGGCCGGCGCCATCGCCGAGAAGACCGACATCCTGCTCGGCAACCTCGAGGACGCGATCCCGGCCGACCGCAAGGAGGCGGCGCGCCAGGGACTGATCAAAGCCGCGAAGGAGTCCGACTTCGGCCAGACCTCGCTCTGGACCCGGATCAACTCGCTGGAGAGCCCCTGGGTGCTCGACGACCTCACCACCCTTGTCACCGAGATCGGCGACCAGCTCGAGGTCGTGATGGTGCCGAAGGTCGAGGGCGCCTGGGACATCCACTACGTCGACCGCCTGCTGGCCCAGCTCGAGGCCAAGGCGAAGCTCGACCGGCCGATCCTGATCCACGCGATCCTCGAGACTGCCCAGGGCGTGGTCAACCTGGAGGAGATCGCCGCTGCCAGCCCGCGCATGCAGGGCATGAGCTTCGGTCCCGCCGACCTCGCCGCCTCACGGCGGATGAAGACCACCCGCGTCGGCGGCGGCCACCCCGGCTACCGGGTGATGGAGGATCCTGAGGATCCGGAGAACCCCGAGGCCAACCGGGTCAGCGCCCAGCAGGACCTCTGGCACTACTCGATCGCCCGCATGGTCGACGCCTGCGCCTCGACCGGGATCCTGCCTTTTTACGGTCCCTTCGGCGACATCAAGGACACCGCGGGTTGCGAGACCCAGTTCCGCGCCGCCTTCCTGATGGGCTGCGTCGGCGCCTGGTCGCTGCACCCGGTGCAGATCGACATCGCCAAGAAGGTCTTCAGCCCGCCCCCGGAGGAGGTCAGGTTCGCCAAGAAAGTCCTCGAGGCGATCCCCGACGGTCGCGGCGTCCACATGATCGACGGCAAGATGCAGGACGACGCCACCTGGAAGCAGTGCAAGGTGATGGTCGAGTTGGCCGAGATGCTGGCCGCGAAGGACCCCGAGCTGGCCGAGTCTTACGGCCTATAGCTCCGCCGATGGGCCTAAAACGGCACCCATAGGACCGCTTTAGGCCCGCCGGCAGCTACGTCGTCGCGAACCAGAAGGAGACGCCGTGGCGGTCTACCTCGCCCAGGCCGGGGCGGGACCAGAGGCCGTCCAGCATCTTGCCGAGGCCGGGGTCGGTGCTCGCCCACCAGGCGGGAAGCACGATCTCGACCTCGGCGCCGCCGAGCAGATAGGCGGCGAGCATGTACTGCTCCGAGTAGTAGCGCTCGGCGATGTCCGCCGGATAGTCATCGGGCAGGTAGATGTCGTGGATGCCGACGAGGACGCCGGCGGGGAGCGCCGGCAGGATGTCGAGAAAGAAGACGGCGACGTCGCTGTTCATGAAGACCCGGTGGGAGCCGTCGAAGAAGAGGATGTCCCCCGCTTCCAGGCCGGCGAAGACCGAGAGGTCGGCCGCCTCGAGCGGCTTGCGGATCACCTCGTCGCAGAGGTCGTCGACCTCCGCGCGGGGATGTGGGTCGATCGAGACGATCTTGGTGTCGAGGTCGCCCTCGCGGCAGGCCCGGGCGACGAACTTGGTCGAGTTTCCTGAGCCGATCTCGAGGTACCGGGCCGGCCGGCGATCCCGCATCAAGCCGTAGAACGACGCCCCGTCGAGGCCGGAAATCATCCCGTTGACCCATGAAGGCTCGCGCGGGTCGGAGGCGGTCACCTCGATCCGGGCCAACTCATCCGCGTACCTGCCCACCGTCTCGAGCGTCCGCTCGTAGCCCGAGGCCTGGGCTCCAATCAGGCCCTCCAGGCTCGGGTTCGAGCGACGCCCGTGCCCGTAGCGGGGGGCGTTCTCGACGCTTGGGGGGTAGTCGAGGTTGACGTAGTAGCCGCCGGCAAACCCCCCCAGCGCGCGAATCGAGCGGCTCGCGACCCTTACCTTGAGATCGCCGAGCCGCCCCACCCGTAACGCCTAGGCGTTCAGTCGACGCTCGAGGTCGGCCAGCTGCTCGCGCAGCTGTGCCGGCAACTGCTCGCCGAAGCGGGAGAAGTGCTCCTCGATCGCCGGCAGCTCGGCCTTGGCGCCGTCCACGTCGACGGCCAGCAGCTCGGCCACTTCCTCAGCCGATATCTGCAGGCCGTCGGTGTCTAGGCCGTCCACCGTGGGCACCAGACCGATCGGCGTCTCGACCGCCTCGGCGGTCCCGGCGCAGCGGCGGAAGACCCACTCGAGCACGCGGCTGTTCTCGCCGAACCCGGGCCAGAGGAAGTTGCCCTCGTCGTCTTTGCGAAACCAGTTGACGTAGAAGACGCGCGGCATCTGCGCGCCCTCGCGGGCACCGACCTTCAGCCAGTGGCTGAAGTAGTCGCCCATGTGGTAGCCGCAGAAGGGCAGCATCGCCATCGGGTCGTAGCGCAATTCGCCGACGTTGCCGGTGGCCGCCGCGGTCTTTTCCGAAGACATGATCGAGCCGAGGAAGACGCCGTGCTCCCAATCGAAGGCTTCGCGCACCAGCGGCACGACCTTGGAGCGGCGCCCGCCGAAGAGGAAAGCGTCGATCGGCACCCCGGCGGGGTCCTCCCACTCGGGAGCGATCGAAGGACAGGCCGCAGCCGGCGTGGTGAAGCGGGCGTTCGGGTGCGACGAGGGTTTGTCGGAAGCGGGAGTCCAATCCTCGCCGTGCCAGTCGATCAAGTGCTCGGGCGGCTCGGAGGTCATTCCCTCCCACCAGACGTCGCCATCGTCGGTCTTGGCGCAGTTGGTGAAGATCGAGTCGCGGGCGACCGTCTTCATCGCGTTCGGGTTGGTCTTCTCGCCGGTTCCCGGCGCGACGCCGAAGAAGCCCGCCTCTGGGTTGATCGCGTAGAGGCGGCCGTCCTCGCCGAACTTCATCCAGGCGATGTCGTCGCCGACCGTCTCGACCTTCCAACCCGGCACGGTCGGGATCAGCATCGCCAGGTTGGTCTTGCCGCAGGCCGACGGGAAAGCGCCGCCTACGTACTTGACCTCACCCTCGGGCGAAGTGAGTTTGAGGATCAGCATGTGCTCGGCCAGCCAACCCTCGTCGCGGGCCATCGCCGAGGCGATCCGCAGTGCGAAGCACTTCTTGCCGAGCAGGGCGTTGCCGCCATAGCCGGAGCCGTAGGACCAGATTTCGCGGCTCTCGGGGAAGTGGACGATCCACTTGTTGTCGGCGTCGCAGGGCCAGGGCACGTCGACCTCGCCGGCGGCCAGCGGCGCGCCGACCGAGTGCAGACAGGGAACGAACTCGCCATCGGTGCCGAGCACGTCGAGCGCGCCCTTGCCCATCCGGGTCATGATCCGCATGCTCACGGCGACGTAAGGCGAGTCCGTGAGCTGAACGCCGACATGGGCGATCGGCGAGCCGAGCGGGCCCATCGAGAACGGCACCACGTACATCGTGCGACCCTGCATCGAGCTCGCGAAGAGGCCGCGCAGCATCGCCCGCATCTCGCCCGGCTCGCGCCAGTTGTTGGTCGGGCCGGCGTCCTCCTCCCGCTCGGAGCAGATGAAGGTGCGGTCTTCGACCCGGGCCACGTCGCCGGGGTCGGAGAGGGCGAGGTAGGAGTTCGGGCGCTTGGCGTCGGAGAGACGCTCGAAGGTGCCCGCATCGATCAGCGTCTGGGCGAGGGAGTCGTACTCCTCGGCGGAGCCGTCGCACCAATGGATGGCGTCGGGCTGGGTCAGGTCTGCGATCTCCCCGACCCAGTCGAGGAGCTTTTTGTTGGTGGTCGGCGCGTCGGCCGCGATGGTTTGGCTCATTCGGCGCACTCTACTTATCGGGCTGGATTTTGACGACGCTGAGATTGGCGTCCTCGTCGCGAATCAGCAAGGTCACCGTTTCCTTCTGGCCGTTCGAAAGCCGGACGGAGCAGGAGAATTCCGCCTTGGGTTCGACCGCAACGCCCGAGGGACAATCGACCGAGGAGACCTTCGTGCTCTGCGTCTTTTCGACGTATTCCTTGAGCTGATCTTCGGTCTTGCTCAAATCGATATTCGTCCCGCCGCAGCCGACGACCAGAAACACAGCCAGAGCGAGGGCGATCAGCGCGCCGAACCGGCCCAACGGGCTCATCTCTTCTCCTTCGAATGGATCAATGGATCGCTGTACGAAGTATCCCAGGGGAGCATCGGGTCACACGATCAGCCCTGAAAGAGCGTGGAGCGCGGGTTCAGCGAGCGCGCCCGGCGGAAATCGCGGACGGCGGCCGCAGCCATCCCCCGCTCGGCCTCGATCCGCGAGAGGACCAGCCAGGTGCGCCAGTTGGTCGACTCGCGTTCGGTCGCCGCCAACGCCGCGTCCGTTGCCGCCGTGAGTTCCCGCCGGGCCTCGAGCACCAGCGCCTGCTGCAGCCGTGGACCGGCGGCGCCCGGCTGGACGTTCTGAGCCGTACGGGCGGCGCTCAACGCGGCCGCGAGGTCGCCGCGGCGGGCGTCTGCTTCGCTCTGCCGGACCAGGCTGGTGGTGGCGAGTGGAATCGCGATCGCGACGATCGCCACCAGTGCGACGGCGACCGCCGTCACGCGCAGGGGCATCGGCGGGCCGGAGCGACGCTCGTCCTCTTGTGGGTCCGGACGCGCCGGCATGACGAGGATCGAGCCGAGCAGCAGCGCCGCTACCACCAGGGCGGGGAGCTGCCACATCCAGTCGAACACCGCGGTTATGCAGAACGCGGCGAAGCCGGCCAGGGCGGCGGCGTAGAGTGGCCGGTCCCGAGCCGGGGCGGCGAGCAGGCGACGGATTCCGCCGACGGCGATCGTGCCCAGGAAGGCCACGATCAGCGCAAATCCGACGATCCCCAGCTCGCCCAGGGTCTGCAGGTACAAAGAGTGGGTGTCGCGCACGGTTTCGTCGGTGTCGCCGTCGCGCGTCCACCAGAATTCGAAGGTGCCGGATCCGGTCCCGGTCAGCGGCTTGGTCTCGTTCTCCCGCACGGCGGCGCTCCAGAGCTGGTAGCGACTCTGCCCGGAGACGCTGCCGAGCCGGCCCGCGCCCGAGCCCGGGCCGCCGCCTTGCTTGAATTCGTCCCAACCGTTGGAGATACGGCCCGGGGCGCCGAGGAGCAGGGCGGCGGCGACCGCGACCATCGCCGCGACGATCGTCGCGGTGAGCGCCCGGTCGGGTGAGATCCGCGTCCATCCGGGGCGGCGCCCGCGGAGCGCAGGCGAGAACAGCGCCGCTTGAAGCAGGCCGACGACCACGCAGACCGCGATCGCGATCCAGAAGAGCTCACTGCCCTGCTGCCTGGCGGCGTCGTTTTCGAGCCCTTCCTGCAGGGCACTGCGACTGTTCGCCGCCGCGACCAGAAGCGCGCCGCCGGCGCCGGCGAGGAGCAGGGTCGCGAGCTTCGGCAGCCGATCGGAGGCGAGCGCGAGAAAGAGCGCCACGGCGAGCACCGCGGCGGCGATTCCCCCCCGCGACAGGGTCAGGAAGAGGGTCAACATCGCCGCCGGCATCGCCGCGGCGGCCAGCGCCCGCATCAGAGCCGTCTTCGCCCCGGTGGCGACCTGCAGCAGCAGGGGAAGGCCGATCGCGATCAGTCCCGCCAGCCCGTTCCAGTAATCGATCGGATAGGAGAGCCGTTCGCGGTCTTCGAGGATGATCCCCGTCTGCCCGGCCGAGGGGAACCAGGCGGGGTGCAGCCGGGAGAGCAGCCCGATCAGGAAGACCACGGAGATCGCCGCAGCGATCGCGCCGATCAGCCGCTGCGATTCGCGCAAGCCCCGGCTGAAGATCGCGATCGCGAAGATCCCCAGGTAGCCGAGCACGCGGGCGAGGTCGGCTGAGGTCCTGTCGGTGCTCTCGGTCCAGGTGAGACTGAGCGCCGTCCAGATCGTGAAGGCAGCGAACAGGCCGAGGGCGATCCAGGCGACCTGGCCGGGTCGCCGCCGCGGCACGGCGCCGACCGCGATCACGGCAAGCAGGATCCACCAGACCGCGATCCCGACCTGGTCGTGGATCAGCGCGTCGTAACCGCCGCCTTCGATCCCGAGGTAGACGACCAGCCCGAAGCAGAGCAACCACACGGCGGCCGTGGGCCAATCGGCCTGACGAGCACGTTGCAGGGGCGCCGGGCGCCGCATCGAAGCCGAGTCCATCGGGTTCTATGCTACGAACGCGGTGCGGACGGTCCGGCGCCCGCCCCTTTGCCCGCAACCCCGACCCCGGCGTAGCGAACCCAGATGAAGGCACTCAATACGGCACTCGGTCCACTGGCGGCGGCGATCGCGGTCTTCGCCTTCCCGCTGGTTGCCCAGGCCGAATATCTGGTTCCGCCCGGCAACTCCGCCGCGACCCAGTACACCGAGGCCGTGCCGACCGCCGGCGGGCCAAAGGCCGGCGGCAAGCCGAAGCACAACAACCAGGCCCAGACTCCCGACAAGGTGCTCGGCGCCCATAACGTCAAACGGCTCGAAGCGGAGGGCCCGCAGGGCCAAGCAGCAGCGGAGGTCGCTGCGGCCACTGCGCCGAGCACGGTCGCTCCCGCCGCTCCCCCGACTTCCCAGCACGAAGACGGTCAGGCGGCGGGCCAGGGTGCCTCGAAGAACGGCAGCCCGGGCGGCGATACCGCGTCCGGTGGGTCGGGCACGTCCAACGGCGGCACGGTTGAAGACAGGGGGGGCCAGCCCGCGGTGCAGGCGGCAGGCGGCTCTTCTGGACTGGGCGAGGTGATCGGCCAGGCGACCGGGTCTTCGTCGTCGGGCCAGCTCGGCCTGCTGCTACCGCTGATCGTCCTTGCCACCCTCGCCTGGGCGGTTGCATTCGTCTTGCGCCGGCACAGACAGCCGACCGGCTAGGGCCACTCCTCACCATGACCCCGGGAGAAGCAGGATCGCTTCGCGCCGGCCTTCGCTGGGTCATCCCACTGCTCTTCGGCGCTCTGGTGCTGACCGGCGCCGGGCATCCGGCAGCGGCAAGCGCCGGCCCCCTCTACACCGGCGTCACCAACGTCGGCAGCAACGAACAACTTGCCTTCGATCGGACCAGGGCGGCCGGGGCGACCTTCGTACGACTCCCGCTCACCTGGGCCGACGTAGCGCCGAAGGCCCAGCCGGCCAGCTGGAACGCGGAAGATCCCGCCGATCCGAACTACAGCTGGAAGGACGTCGACATCGAGGTGGTCCGAGCCGCCCAGGCGGGACTGATTCCGGTCCTGCAGGTGGACGGAGCGCCGCGCTGGGCGCAGCGCTGCCAGACGCCCTCGGCTCTGCCCGATGCGATCTGCGATCCCGATCCGGCGGCGCTCGGCGCCTTCGCCACGGCGGCCGCCCGTCGCTACAGCGGCAAGTTCGGCGGCCTGCCTCGCGTGCAGTACTGGCAGGGCCTCAACGAGCCCAACCTGAGCCTCTTCTTCTTCCCCCAGTTCGACACCGAAAGTCACGCGCTTTCGCCAGGCCTCTATCGCAAGCTGATCAACTCCTTTTACGCCGGCGTGAAAGCGGTCTCCTCCGCGAACCTGGTGCTCGCGGCCGGCCTCGGGCCGATCGCCGTCAAGAGCTGGACGATCGGGCCGATGCGCTTCGCCCGCTCGCTGCTCTGCATGGCAGGTGCCAGAAAGCCACACCCGATCAAGGGCGACTGCGAAGGCGGCGTGCACTTCGACATCTTCGCGATCCAGCCGTACACGACCGGCGGCCCGACCCACGAAGGCGGCATCAACGACGTCGAGCTCGGCGACCTGCCCAAGCTCCAGGCGCTGCTCCGAGCCGCCGATCGCGCCCACCGGATCAAGGGCCATTTCCGCCACACGCCGCTCTGGATCACCGAGTTCTCCTGGGATTCCCAACCCCCGGACCCGGGCGGGCTGCCGATGGACATCCTCACCCACTGGACTGCGGAAGCGCTCTACACGGTCTGGCGCGACGGCATCGACCATTTCTTCTGGTACAGCCTGCGCGACAGCCTCCACCAGCCGGGCAGCAGCTATGCCGACTCGCTCGAGTCGGGGCTCTACCTGCGCGGCGGACCTGACGTCGAACAGGACCAGCCGAAGGAAGTGCTCTACGCCTTCCGCTTCCCCTTCGTCTCGTTTCCCAGGCAAAAGGGCCTCTTCTTCTGGGGCCGGACGCCGACGAGCACTCCCGGCAAAGTCTCGATTCAGGTCCTCGACGGGAATCGCTGGCGCAACGTCAGCGTCAGTCGTGCCGACAAGAACGGGATCTTCGTCGGCACGGCACCGAGCCACTACGGCCGCGACAGGACGGGCTACGTCCGCGCGTTCTACCGGGGTCAGAGCTCGCTCCCGTTCTCGATGAAGCCCGTGCCCGACTTCCGTCACCCGCCCTTCGGCTGAGCGTTCGGTCCGCCGTCGCGACTTAGAGCCTGTCTCATAACCTCCGCGCACGCCTGGCGGCACCGGACACACTTCGCGGGGCGGCGTCCTCGGTCGGCCAAATGGCGCTGCCATTCGGCCTCCCTGCGTCCTACCCCCGCTCGGTCCGGCACTCGCCAG
>DASUZL010000018.1:0-102396 GCA_036376895.1 Solirubrobacterales bacterium | reverse complement strand
GCCCCGGTCGACGCCTGCCGGCTGACCGGGGCCACGCCAATCCGCCTAGGCGGGCTTCTTGATGGCCACCATCGGCACGACCTGGCCAACGCTCTCGATCAGCATTCCTCCACCCCCCTTCCCTTCGTTGTGGCGCGGGCTCTTCGGGCCCGGGCCATCTACGAAACGGGGAGTACATTGCTCAAATCTGCTCCTTCATTCGAGGATCGCGAGTAAGAAAATTCCGCATCGCCCGTAAAACCGCTGGGTTAACTGCGAAACTTCTCTAACTCAGATTTTCTGGAGGAATTTCGATTTGCGCCCAACGCCGCCCAGCAAGCCACCGCCCTCGCTGCTCAATGCGCGGATAGCCGCTGCCATCACCCATCCCACGCGGCTGCACGCGATGGCGACCTTCATCGAGCGATCCGCGTCGCCGAAAGAAATCGCGGAGCAGATGGGCGAGCCGGTCAACAACGTGACCTATCACGTCAAACGCCTTCTCGACTTGGGTTGCATCGAGCTGGTGAGCGTCCGCCCCGCCGGAGGCGGTCGAGTCGTGGAGCACTTCTATCGTGCGACCACCCAGATCTTCTTCGACGAGGAGGCTTGGCAGCGGTTCGGGGAGCAGGAGAAAACGAACGTGACGACGGGCATCATGCGCTTGATGTCCAACGACATCAATGAATCGATGATTCACGGGACCTTCAACGAACCTGACGACAATCACCTCAGCCGGGTTCCGATGACGGTGGATCTCGAGGGATGGAAAGAAGTCGAGTCGCTCCTCGAGCAAACGCTGGAGAAGCTGATGGACATCCGGACGAAGGCAGTCGAACGGCGGGGGTCCGGCACCGGCGACGAAGAGACCCTGCACACGCGGGTCCACATGATCCACTTCCGAGCGCCGGATCCGAAGCCCAAGAACGCCTAGCGGCTCAGCTCCCGCGGATCGCTTTGCCGACGATGTTCTTCATCCGCGTGCGGTCGCGCTGAGCGAGGTTGCTGGGGCGGCCTCGGGACTTCTTCACCAGGTTCCAGAATTCGCTCTGCTCGCGGTCGTCGAGGTTCTCCCTGATCCGCTCGCGGCCTTTCTCGGCGAGCCAGAGGGAGATCGTCCAGACCATTTTCCAGGGGATTCGGCGCCAGACGGCGGGTGCCGCCCGGCGGGCGATCCAGGCGGGGAGCATCGGGCGGCCTCAGTCCTTGTCGACTACTTCGACGGTGCCGTGCATCGTCGGGTGGATCTCGCAGAAGTAGTAGTAGATCCCGGCTTCCTTGAAGGTCTCGGACTTGATCTTGCCGGGTTCGATGGTGCCGGTGTCGAAACTGCCGTCGTCGGCGGTGGCGGTGTGCGGCGCGGTGTCCTCGTTCTTCCAGATCACCTTGCCGCCGGTGCGAACGACGACCGGATTCCGGTGGAAGGTGAAATCGACGATTTCGACCTTTTCGGACCCCCCGGCCTCGCCGCTCGGCGCGGCTTCGCTCTCGGTCGAGTCCTCGCCCGTGGAGTCCTCCGTCGAGTCCTCCTGGGTCGATTCAGTCGTTTCCGCCGGCGCCGTCTGCGTCTCGGTGACGGTGGTGTCCCCGTCGCCGCCGCAGGCCGCCAGGGAGAGAGCGACAGCAGCCAGGACGGCGGCGGAGATGAATCGCAACCTCATGCAATAGGACGCTACCCGGCTCGCGCGGACGTCAATCACTTTCGCCGCGGGCTCCGGGCGCGCGGCTAGGCTGCCGCCGTGCCGGCCAGCGACCAGCGTGGGACTGCGATCGGGCGCCTCGCCGACGCGGTCACCGGACGCCGCGGGCGCTGGGTCGCGATCGCCCTCTGGCTCCTCCTGGCCGCTGCCGGCCTGCTCGCGCGCGCCCACATCGGCGATGTCACCGCCGCCGGCCAGACCAGCTTCCTGCCGGCCGACTCGGAATCGACCAAGGCGCTGGAGGCGCTGCAGTTGGGCAGCCAGGGCGGCGAAGAGGTGCCGGTGGTGATCGTCTTCGAACGCAAGGGCGGGTTGACGCGCGCCGACCTCGACGCGATCGGCCGCACCGGCTCCGGCCTCAACAGGCTGGGGATAACCGGGGCGACGCCGATCATCGCCCCCTTCGACGGCGAAGACCGCGGCGAGCTGCGCGCCGTTGCCCGGATCGCCGACGGCATCGGCCCGATCTCCCGCGACGGCGAAGCGGCGCTGGTCGTGCTGGCGCTCAATGCCGCCGACCGCGGCGCCGTGGTCGACGGCGTCGGCGAGATCCGCCGCTACCTCGGCGAGCACCGGCGCCCGGGCCTCGCCGCCTACGTGACCGGGCCGGGCGGGATCGCCGCCGACCTCGAGCGGGTCGCCGACGAAGCCGGCCGCATCCTCCTGATCGCGACCCTCGGCCTGGTCCTGATCCTGCTGCTCGCCGTCTACCGCGCCCCGGTCCTGGCGCTGCTGCCGCTGCTGGTCGTCGGCGCCGCCTACCTGATCGCCACCGGCATCGCCTACCTGCTGATCGAGGCCGGCTGGATCACGGTCAACGCCGAGGGCACGATGCTGCTGCTGGTACTGATCTTCGGCGCCGGCACCGACTACTCGCTGCTGCTCGTCCACCGCTACCGCGAGGAGCTCGGGAACGGGCGGTCGCCAGCCACGGCCCTCCCCGCCGCCTTATCCGAGACCGCACCGGCTATCGCCGCCTCGGGCGGGACCGTGATCGCGGCGATGCTGGTGCTGCTGTTCGCCGAACTCGAGTCCACCCACTGGCTCGGCCCGATCCTGGCGATCGGGATCGCGACGATGCTCGCCGCCGCCTTCACCCTCCTCCCCGCCCTGCTCGCCGCGCTCGGCGAGCGCGCCTTCTGGCCCGCGCAACCATCCACTGCCCAGACGAGTCCTGACTTGAGCACCGCAGAGGTGCAGAACTCAGGACTCGATCTCTGGACCCGGGTCGCAGCACTGGTGCGGCGGCGCTCGCGGCGGATCATCGTCGCGGTCCTGGCCGTGCTCGCGGTGCTCGCGCTCGGCAACTTCAGCGACCACGGCACGCTCGGCTTTGGGCAGGGGGAGACGCGGGCGACGAACTCGAGTCGCGGCACCGAAGCGCTGGAAGCGCACTTCCCGCCGGGGATCGGCTCGCCGCTGACCGCGGTCGTCGAGGCCGAGGAGGTGGAGCGGGTGGCCCGGGGGATGAGCGAGCTCGCCCAGGTGAGCCAGGCGCTGCCGGTCCCCGCCGCCGAGGAGGCGGTCGTCCTGCTCGTGCTCGACGGCAGTCCCTACTCCAGCGAAGCCACCGAGGACGTCGTCGACATCCGCGAACGGCTGCACGAACTGGCGCCCTCCGCCCTGCTCGGCGGCATCCCGGCCGAGAACTACGACATCGAGCAGACCAACTCCCGCGACACGAAGCTGATCGTGCCGCTGATCCTGCTCGTCGTCGGCCTGATCCTCGCGGCGGTGCTGCGCGCCGTGGTCGCGCCCGTCTACCTGATCGCGACCGTCGTCGCCTCCTTCGCGGCGACCCTCGGCCTCGCCACCTTCGCCTTCACCGAGGTCTTCGACGCCGCGGGCCTGGCCTTCAACCTGACGCTGATGTCGTTCCTCTTCCTGGTCGCGCTCGGCGTCGACTACAACATCTTCCTGATGGCGCGGGCGCGGGAGGAAGCGGCCGCACTCGGCACCGAGGAGGGGGTCCTGCGCGCGCTCGTCAACACCGGCGGCGTCGTCACCGGCGCCGGGCTGATCCTCGCCGGCACCTTCGCGACCCTGGTCCTGCTGCCGCTGGAGGAGCTGGTCCAGATCGGCGCCACGGTCGCGGTCGGCGTCCTCCTCGACACCTTCGTCGTCCGCGCCCTGCTGATCCCGGCGATCACCTACCGGCTCGGCGAGCGCACCTGGTGGCCGTCGCGCGCCCGCCCCCGCGACGAGCCTCAGTAGCCGGGCGTCAGTTTCATTTTGTGCCGCTCGGAGGCGTGCGCCCCGCCCTTCTCCTGCAGCGTTTTGCAGGCCTGGACGATGTCGGCCGAGAGGCGCTCGATCTGCTCGCGGCTCAGCGTCTGCTTGACCAGGGCCCGCATCACCTTCACGTCTTCGGCGTTGGGCGGCATCGTGTAGGCGGGCAGCATCCAGCCGCGCTCGGCCGAGAGCTGCCAGGAGACGTCGAACTCGTCGTAGGGCTTGTCGCCGGCGAGCTTGAAGGCGACCAGCGGCAGTTGCTCCTCGCCGTCGCCGATCAGCTCGAAGTCCCCCATCTCCTTCAGATTCGCGGCCAGGGCGCGGGCGTTCTGCTCCATCGCTTTCATGATGTAGGCGTAGCCGTCGCGCCCGAAGCGGACGAAGTTGTAGTACTGGGCGAGCACCATCGAGGCGCCGGTGGAGAAGTTGAGGGTGAAGGTGGCGTCGGTCTTGCCGAGGTAGTTCTCATAGAAGACGAGGTCCTCCGCCAGGTCCGATTTCTCGCGGAAGACGAGCCAGCCGATCCCCGGGTAGACGAGCCCGAACTTGTGGCCGGAGACGTTGATCGAGCGCACCTGCTCGAGCCGGAAGTCCCACTCGGAGTCCGGGTAGAGGAAAGGCCAGACGAAGCCGCCGGAGGCGGCGTCGATGTGGAGCGGGACGTCGAGTCCCCTGTCGCCCTTGAGGTCGACCAGGAGCTTGTTGATGCCGACGATGTCGTCGGCATGGCCGGTGAAAGTGGTGCCGAGGACGGCAGCGACGCCGATCGTGTTCTCGTCGACGTGGGGCTCGACGTCTTCGGGCCCGATCACGTACTTGTCGTCCTGCAGCGGCACGATCCGCGGCTCGACGTCGAAGTAGCGGCAGAACTTTTCCCAGACGACGTGGACGTCGCCGCCGAAGACGAGGTTCGGCTTGTCGACCGGCTTCGACTCCGCTTCGCGCCGTTCCTTCCACTTCCACTTCAGCGAGAGCGCGCCGAGCATGATCGCCTCCGAGGAGCCCTGGGTGCGGGCGCCGGTGGTCTCGCCGGGCGCGTGGTAGAGGTCGGCGAGCATGCGGATGCAGCGCTGCTCGACCTCGGCCGAGATCGGGTACTCGGCGTGGTCGATGAAGTTGCGGTAGAGGTTTTCGGCGACGATCCGCTGCGCCTCCGGCTCCATCCAGGTAGTGACGAAGGTGGCGAGGTTGCGCTGCGGATCCCCCTCCAGGGCCAGTTCCTCGTCGACCAGCCGCATCGCGTCGAGCGCCGACATCCCGGTCTCGGGGAAGTCCTTGGCGGGGGCGTCCTCGGTGAGGAAGCGGCCGCCGTAGAGCACCGCCTCCTGTTCTGGAGTCAATTTCGTCATACGCGCACCCTATTCACCCGATAGCGTGGGTCACAAGCTGATGGATGTCCGTCTCACCCACGTCGGCGGGCCCACTGTCCTGATCGAGGTCGGCGGCTGGAGGCTGCTGACCGACCCCACCTTCGACCCGGCCGGCGCCGACTACTCCTTCGGACTCGGCACCGGCTCGACCAAGCTGACCGACCCGGCGATCCCGGCGACGCAGATCGGCCACATCGACGCGGTCCTGCTCAGCCACGACCAGCACGACGACAACCTCGACCCGGCCGGGCGGGCGCTGCTGCCAGCGGCCGGAACGGTGGTCACGACCGTGCCCGGCGCCAAGCGGCTCGGCGACAACGCCCAGGGACTGGCGCCGTGGGCGACGACCCGGCTCGAGGCCGAGGGCCGGACGCCGATCGAGGTCACCGCGACCCCATGCCGCCACGGGCCGCCGCTGAGCCGCCCGATCGTCGGCGACGTCGTCGGTTTCTCCCTGCGCTGGGAGGGACAGGAGCACGGCGACCTCTGGATCTCCGGCGACACCGTGCTCTACGACGGCGTCCGCGAGGTCGCCGAGCGGCTGCGGATCGGGACCGCGCTGCTGCACCTCGGCGGCGTCCGCTTCCCGATCTCCGGCCCGCTGAGATACACGATGACCGCGCACGAGGCGGTCGAGCTCTGCGACCTGATTCGCCCGCACACCGCGATCCCGATCCACTACGAGGGCTGGCGCCACTTCCGCGAGGGGCGCGACGCCGTCGAAGCCGAGTTCGCCGCCGCCCCGGAGGAGTTCCGCCAGCGGGTCCGCTGGCTGCCGCTCGGCGCTGCGATCGACGTCGGGGTCTAGCCGCTCGAACGTCCTCGACCGTCGCGGTATGGTCCATTGCGTCAGACGCTTCGGGATGCTTTCCCAACTACTGGAGGACCGATTTGAACGGCGATGAGTTGAGCGAGATGGGCCCGATCGATTACGTCTTGGTCGAGTGGCCGGGGCGGCAGCCGAAGGGCGAAGCGATGCCGTACCTGATCGACCTCGTCGACCGCGGCCTGATCCGGATCATCGACCTCGCCTTCATCGCCAAGGGCGAGGACGGCTCCGTCGTCGGCCTCGAGCTGGCCGACCTCGGTGGCGAGGCCGAGCTGGCGGTCTTCGAGGGCGCCTCCTCGGGCCTGCTCTCCGATGACGACGTCGACGAGGCGGGCGGGGCGCTGGAGCCCGGCACCTCCGCCGCGCTGCTCGTCTACGAGAACCTTTGGGCGGCGCCGTTCGCGTCCGCCGTGCGCAACTCTGGCGGCCAGCTCGTCGCCAGCGGTCGCATCCCCGCCGAAGACTTCCTCGCCGCGCTCGACGCGGCCGAGGCCTAGAGAAGGAGCCCCGATGCCAGGACTACTACGAGGCGTCGCCCGCACCGCGGTCATCGCCGGAACCGCCTCCGCCGTCAGCGGCCGTGTCTCCCGCCGCCAGAATCAGCGCTGGGCGCAGCAGGAAGGCCAAGGCCAAGAAGCGCCTCCGCCCGAAGCCGCTCCGGCCCCGGCTGCCGCACCAGCGGCCGGCGGCGCCTCGATGATCGATCAGCTCAAAGAGCTGGGCGAACTGAAAGAGCAGGGGATCCTCACCGAGGAGGAGTTCGCGGCGCAGAAGGCAAAGCTGCTCGCCGGCTGAGCGCCGGCGTCCTCAGCGGCTGATGCGGTAGGTCAGGTGGGCCGCCTCGCGGCCCTCGACCAGCTCCGCCAGCTCGAACTTGGCGGCGCCGGCCTCGAGGTTGTCGAGGAGGCGCTCACCGCCGCCGAGCAGGATCGGCACCTGGTTGACGAGGATCTCGTCGAGCAGGCCGGCGGCGATGCACTGCTGGATCGTCGCGGCGCCACCGGCGACGGAGACGTCGGCGTCGCCGGCCGCCTCCTTGGCCTGGCGCATCGCGCTCTCGACACCGTCGGTGACGAAGTAGAAGGTCGTGCCCTCCAGCGCAAGCGGCTCGCGCTCGTGGTGGGTGAGAACGAAGACCGGCGCGTGGAACGGCGGTTCGTCTCCCCACCACCCCTTCCAGTCCGAGTCGCCCCAGGGGCCGCGCACCGGGCCGAACATGTTGCGTCCCATCACCACGGGGCCGAGATTCGCGATCGCCGCCTCGAACACCGCGCTGCTGGGGTTCTCCGCTCCCTCTCCTCCCTCGCGCCCGTGCGATTCGCGCCAGGAGGCAAGCTTTACAACCCACTCGTGCAGATCCTCCCCGCCTTCGCCGAGCGGGTGCTCCTCACCCTGGTTGGCCCCGGCCATGTAGCCGTCGAGCGAGACCGAGATCTGGCACTTGACCTTGCCCATCGTCAACCGCCTCGGCGCTCCGCCTCCTCGACGGTGAACTCCGCGGTCGGGTTGGCCTCCAACCGCGGGTCGGGAATCGGGTCCCCGCTCTGAATAGAGAGACCGTAGGTGCCGGCGGCGAGCCGCTCTTCGGCCCGCTCGACCGCGGCCAGGCGGTCTTTGAGGTCGGCGGCGAGGCCGGCGTCGAGCTCGTCCTGGTAGAGGCCCTCGGAGTCGTAGTCGCCCGGCTCGCGGCGCTGGTCGGACTCCTCGGGACCGCCGCGGCCGGCGGCCGCGATGTCGGCTTCGACTCGGTCCCGCTCGCGGGCCAGCAGCTCTTTGGCGTGTGCCTGATCCATGGCGGACACCGTACCCAAGATCCGTACGACGAAAAGCCCGGCCCCGCGGAAGGGCTTCGCTATCCTGAAGAAGGACTAACTACAGAAATTGGACTCTGCCATGACTTATCGCCTGATTCCGCTCGACGACACGATCGTCTTCCCGACCGTCACCGCGACCCTGCCGATCGACGTCGGCGAGGAGGAGCGCGTCTTCCTGATCCCCCGCCACGAGGGCGAGTACGGCCGCGTCGGCGTCGTTGCCGAGGTGGTCGAGCACGGGGCCTCGCGTCGCGGCCAGCCGGTCGCCACCGTGGTCGGCCTCCACCGCGGCCTCGCCGGCGCCGCCCAGGCCGACGAGAGCGACGGCGAGGCGCTGCGGGTCGAGGTGCAGGAGATCCGCGACGGCCACCCCGAGGACGAGCAGACCGAGGAGCTGGCGCGCGAATACCGCGCCGTGGTCGAAGAGATCCTGGAGCTGCGCGGCGACGACGGCCGCATCGCTGCCTTCCTGCGCTCGGTCGACGAGCCGGGCGCGCTGGCCGACACCTCCGGCCTCAGTCCCGAAATCCCCTACGAGGGCAAGCTGCGGCTGCTGGAGTCGGTCGACGTCAGCGCCCGGCTGCAGATCGCGGTCGAGCTGCAGCGCGAGCGGCTGGCCGAGCTGCAGGTCCGCAACCGGATCCGCGAGGACGTCGAGTCCGGCGCGCAGAAACAGCAGCGCGAGTACTTCCTGCGCAAACAGATGGAGTCGATCCGCAAGGAGCTGGGCGAGGACGAGACCGACCTGATCGGCGAGTACGAGCGCAAGATCGCCGAGGCGGAGATGCCGGAGGCGGTTGCCGAGCAGGCCGAGAAGGAGCTGCGGCGGCTGGAGCGCCAGGGCGAGCAGTCGCCCGAGTCCTCGATGATCCGCAGCTACCTCGACTGGCTGATCGCGGTGCCGTGGTCGCAGCGCTCCGAGGAGCGGCTGGACCCGGTCCACACCCGCGAGGTGCTCGACGAGGACCACGCCGGGCTGGAGGACGTGAAGCGGCGGATCACCGAGTTCATCGCCGTGCGCAAGCTGCGCGAGACCCGCGGCAAGGACGAGGACGACAGCCGCGCCAACGGCGCGATCCTCACCTTGGTCGGGCCTCCCGGCACCGGCAAGACCTCGATCGGCGAGTCGATCGCCCGTGCGCTCGGGCGCGAGTTCGTCCGCATCAGCCTCGGCGGCCTGCACGACGAGGCCGAGATCCGCGGCCACCGCCGCACCTACATCGGCGCCCTGCCCGGGAGGATCGTCCGCGCCCTGCGCGACGCCGGCACGATGAACCCGGTGATCCTGCTCGACGAGGTCGACAAGGTCGGCGCCGACTGGCGCGGTGACCCCTCGGCGGCGCTGCTGGAGGTCCTGGACCCAGCCCAGAACAACACCTTCCGCGACCACTACCTCGACGTCGAGGTCGACCTCTCCGAGGTCGTCTTCATCGCCACCGCGAACCTGGTCGACACGATCCCCGGGCCGCTGCTGGACCGGATGGAGACGATCGCCTTCGACGGCTACACGACCGAGGAGAAGCTGGCGATCGCCCGCGGCTACCTGCTGCCGCGGCAGTTGAAGCGCAACGGGCTGGAGCCGGACGAGGTCGAGGCCGGCGACGCGGTCCTGCGCTCGGTCATCTCCGAGTACACCCGCGAGGCCGGCGTGCGCCAGCTCGAGCGCGAGCTCGGCAAGCTGCTGCGCGGGGCGGCGACGAAGATCGCCTCGGGCGGGACGGCGACGCCGATCGTGCTCGACCCCGACGCGGTCCACGAGGCTCTGGGGCGCCAGCGCTTCTTCCAGGAGTCGGTCGAGCGCACGGCGATCCCCGGCGTCTCCACCGGCCTGGCCGTGACCGGGACCGGCGGCGACGTCCTTTTCATCGAGGCGACGGCGATGGACGGCGACAAGGGACTGGTGCTGACCGGCCAGCTCGGCGACGTGATGAAGGAGTCGGCGCGGATCGCGCTCTCCTACGTGCGCTCGCACGCCGGCGAGCTCGGGATCGACCCCGAGCGCTTCCAGCGCGAGTTCCACCTGCACGTGCCGGCGGGGGCGATCCCCAAGGACGGCCCCAGCGCCGGCACGGCGATGACGACGGCGCTGGTCTCGTTGCTGAGCGGGCGGCCGGTCAAGCACACGGTCGGGATGACCGGCGAGGTCACCCTGCAGGGCCGGGTGCTGCCGATCGGCGGCCTCAAGCAGAAGGTGCTGGCCGCCCACGCGGCCGGGCTGACCGAGGTGATCCTGCCCGAGCGCAACCGCGGCGACCTAGACGAGGTCCCCGACGAGGTGCGCGAGCAGATGACCTTCCACCCGGTGATGAGCGTCGACGAGGTCCTGGAGCGCGCGCTGGAGCCGGCCGAGCAGGGCGCCGACCTGGCCGCGAGCGCCTAGGCGCAGCCGTGTCGCCGCGCTGTCGCAACTGCTCCCCGGTCCCGGCCGAGCTGCGCGCGGCGGCCGGTCTGCTCGAGCGCCGCTGGACGATGGCGACGATCTACGCCTGCTCCAGCGGCGCCGTCCGCTTCAACGAGTTCCGCCAGTCCCTGCCCGGCGTCTCCCCGACCACCCTCTCGGACCGGCTGGAGCAACTGGAGGCGGCCGGGATAGTCGAGCGCGAGCTCGTCCCCGGCCGTCCCCCCCACACCGAGTACCGCCTAACCCGCCGAGGCCACGCCCTCGCAGTCGCCGTTGCGGGTCTGCTGGAGCACTAGACGCGCTCGATCGCCAGCAGGCGGTAGTAGAGGGCGGCCGCGACGAGGCCCTCGATCGGGGCCAGGACCGTGCCGAGGAGCACAGCCAGTGGGAATGAAGTTTCTGCGAGGTCCCGGAAGAGGAAGACAGGGCCGAGGTTAATTACGGCGACGACGAGGATGACCACGAAGATGCGCCACTCGCTTTCCCTAGACAAGGCCTGCGAGCGGCGGAAGGCGGCGATGACCTCGCACCCCTCGATCACCACCGCGGGCGTGACCACCGCCCAGAGAATCATCAGGATCAACCCGGGAACGACCAGCAGGGCGGTGCCCACCGTGGTCCCGACCGAATACAGCAGCCCGACGCCGATCAGCGGCGGAGCGACCGCCCAGGTCGCCCGCAGCAGCTCCCGCACCGGCGGTGCCGGCAATCCCTCGCGCAGAGCCCGCACCAAGTTGACGACGACGCCTTCGTAGAGGGACCACACGATCGGCGGTAGGACGATGAAGATGATCGTGGCCCAGAGCCCGGTCCCAACCTCGCTTATGAGCGACACGAGGAGCGCCACGACGAACCCGAGCGGGAGCAGCACCCGCGCGTGGCGCCAGTAGTTGGTGGCGACCTCCCGCAAGGTATCGCCGATAGAAAGCTTCCCGCCCATCGCCGCGCAGGCTAACTGGTGGTAGAACACTCGTTGATGTCTCGTAGGGGACAAGTCCTCGACAATCCGGTCACCGGCGAGCGGGTGGTGGTGTTGACCGACCCCGAGGAGCACCCGGAGAAGGTTCTCGTCGCCCATCTCTTCGTGCGGCCCGGCGGCCGGGTCGCCCTCGCCCACCGCCATCCCACGATCGTCGAGCGCTTCCACGTGGTGCGCGGCCAGGTGGGCTTCCTGATCGACAAGGAGAAGCACCTGCTCGGGCCGGGGGAAGCGGCCGATGTCCCGGCTGGAAAACTCCATGATTGGTGGCAGGTCGGCGAGGAGACAGCCGAGGTGGTGGTCGAAGTCGCGCCGGGCGACCGCTTCGTGGAGATGGTCGGCACCTTCTTCGGCCTCGCCCGCGACGGCAAGTCCGACCGCAAAGGCGTGCCGCGCCCGCTGCAGCTCGCGGTCAGCGCAACCGCGTACCGCGACGTGATGGTCGTCGCCTCTCCCCCTCCCGCGTTGCAGCGCGTCCTCTTCGGCGTGCTCGCGCCGCTGGGCCGGATGCTCGGCCGCCAGCCCTACTACCCCGAGTACGTGACCTCCGACGTCATCGTCGAGCCCGACCCCGCGGCCCTGGCGTTGCTCACCCCGGACGGCCGACTGGCCTAGGACTCGGCGGGCGCGAGCTCGGCGGGCGGTTCGGGGGCCGGGGAGACGCTCTCGATCGCGAGCAGGCGGTAGTAGAGGACGACGACCAAGAGGCCCTCGAGCGGGGTGATGAATGCGCTGGCGATCGCACCGAGGACCACCGGCACCAGAGTTCCTCCGATCGCGGCGCCGATGATGCCGTAGGCAACGAGGGTGCTGGCACCGACGAGCACGTAGACGACCAGAATCGCCCCGAAAACCGGCATCCCGTTGCCGCGGACCAGCGCGCGGGAGCGCTTGAAGGAGCCGATCGCGCCGGTCCGCTCGATCACGATCGCGGGCGCGATCACCGCCCAGATCGTGATCAGGATCACCCCGGGGACGATCAGGAGGAGGAAACCGATGACGATGCTGAAGCTGTGGATCGTCGCGGCGATGAACATTGGCGCCGCGATCGGGAGCACGGAGCCGACCAGCTCCATGGAGCCCGGGGCGTCTCCACCCTCGCGCCGGCGCCGGATCAGCTCCACCACGACACCCCGGTAGATCGTCGTCGCCGACAGCTGGACGACTAGGAAGGCGAAGGTCAGGGCGAGGTTGCCTTCGCCCAGCACCTGGAGGATCAGCGGCCCGACCAGAAACCAGAACCCGAGCGGGACCAACTGCTTCGCGTTGACGCGGTATTCGGCAAAGATCTCGCCAAGAGTTTCGCTGACAGAAAGTTTCATCTTCATCGCTCGGCACCCTATCCATCCCGGTGAGGTCGTAGTTGATCCCGGTATGCGGGACGAAGTACGACCTCACCGCGTGGACGGCGTAGGATCCGGGCATGAGGATGCGGGCGGCGGTGCTGGAGGAGTTCGGGGCGCCGTTGGCGGTGCAGGAGGTCGAGCTGGCCGAGCCGCGCGCCGGCGAGGTGCTGGTGCGGCTGGTCGCCTGCGGCGTCTGCCACACGGACCTCTACTCCGCCTCCGGCGCCGACCCCTCGGGCTACGCGCCGGCGGTGCTCGGCCACGAGGGCGCCGGGGTGGTCGAGAAGGTCGGCCCCGACGTCAGCCTGCTCGCGCCCGGCGACCACGTCGTCACCCTCTTCTCGCCCCAGTGCGGCGAGTGCGTGCACTGCGTCGACCCGCGGACCAACCTCTGCATGGCGATCCGTGAGGAGCAGAACAAGGGCCACCTGCCGGACGGGACGACCCGGATCTCCCGCGACGGCGAGGACGTGCGCCACTTCATGGGCTGCTCGACCTTCGCCGAGTACACGGTGATGCCGGAGATCACGCTGGCGAAGATCAACCCCGAGGCGCCGCTGGACCACGCCTGCCTTTTCGCCTGCGGCCTCTCCACCGGGCTCGGCGCGGCGATGAACACCGCCGCGGTCCGGGCCGGCAGCACCTGCGTCGTCTTCGGCGCCGGCATGGTCGGGCTCGGCGCCGTCGCCGGCTGCCGCCTGCAGGGGGCCGAGCGGATCGTCTGCGTCGACCTCTCCCCCGAGCGGCTGGAGCTGGCCCGCGGCCAGGGCGCCACCGACCTGCTCGAGGGCGGTGCGGACACGGTCGAGACGATCCTCGAGATGACCGGCGGCTTCGGCGCCGACTACACCTTCGAGGCGACCGGCAACGTCGCCGTGATGCGCCAGGCGGTCGAGGCGGCGCGGATGGCCTGGGGCCTCTGCACCGTCGCCGGGGTCGCCGGCAAGGGCGAGACCCTCGACGTCGTGCCCCGCTTCCTGATCACCGGCCGGCGCATCGCCGGCTCCTCCTTCGGCGGCGTCAAGGGGCGCGAAGGCGTGCCCGCCCTGATCGAGCGCTACATGGCCGGGGAGATCGACGTCGCCCCGTTCGTCTCCCACCACATCAGGCTGGACGAAGTCAACCGCGGCTTCGAGCTGATGGAGGCCCAGGACGGGATCCGCAGCGTGATCGGGTTCGACTGATGGCCGACCCAGGGACCTTCACCCCTTCGAGCCGCGGTGGCTCCGGCGAGCCGCTGGTGCTCCTGCACGGCTTCACCGACACCTGGCGCAGTTGGGACCTTGTGCGGCCGGCGCTCGAGGCGCGTTACGAGGTCTTCGCCCCGACCCTGGCCGGGCACGCGGGCGGGCCGGACCTGCCTGACGAGCTGAGCCACGACTCGATCCCCGACGCGCTCGAGCGGACGCTGGACGAGGCCGGGATCGAGACCGCCCACGTGGTCGGCAACTCGCTCGGCGGCTTCGTCGCGCTGCAGCTTGCGGCACGCGGCCGGGCCAAGTCGGTCGTCGCGCTGGCCCCAGCCGGCGGCTGGGCCGAGGACGGCGAGCAGGACTTCCGCGAGACCCTGGCCCAGTTCGCGCAGGCGCAGGAGCTGGTCAAGGCCGCCCTCCCCCACGCCGACGCGATCGTCGCCACCCCGGAGGGTCGCCGTACGGCGACCGAATGGTTCGTCGCCAACTTCGAGCACATCCCGGCCGAGCTGATCGTCCACCAGATGCGCGGCGCGGCCGCCTGCCCGGGCGCCGCCCGGCTAATGGAGTTCGCCGAGCGCGAGGGCTGGGAGCTGGATTCGGAGAAGATCGAGTGCCCGGTGCGGATCGCCTGGGGCACCGACGACCGCGTCCTGCGCCCGCCCGCCGAGGCGCGCTACCGCGACGGCTGGGTGCCGCAGGCGGAGTGGGTCGAGTTGGACGGGATCGGCCACATGCCGCAGCTCGACATACCGACCGAGACCACCGGCCTGATCCTCGGCTTCGGCGACTGAGGCCCCGGCTGACGCTCAGCGCGAAAGCGCGGCGCCAGACGAGGCGCCCGCCAGCCCCGCGGCAACGTCGGCGACCCTGCGCTCCTCGAGTTCGGCCAGCGTGCCCAGCAGGCGCTCCGCCTCGTCAGCCGGCAGCGCCAGCTCAGCGTTGCGGCGGAACTTCTCCCGCAGCTCCTCCTCGCTCAGCGGGTTGGCGGAGCCGCCGCGGGGGCTGAGCACGCAGGCCTCGAGCTCGCGGCCGTCGACCCGGGCGCGGATGCCGCCGGAGATGTCGTTGCCGCCCTCGAACTCGACCAGCTCGTAGGTGACGGCGGCGGCGAGCTCGAGAATGCGCTCGTCGGCGATCGCCTCCGGGGTGAAGGAGTCGACGCCGAGCTCGCCGCGGACCAGGAGCGCGGCGATGCAGTAGGGCAGGCTGAACTTTGCGTCATAGGGAGTCGCCGGGCGGCGCTTGCGCGAGGCCGGCTCCAGGACGAGGCCGGCCGAGACCTCGCCGGGGACGAGCGCGACCAGATCCTCGGCGGTGCCGGCCTCGAGGCCGAGCTCCCTCACTGCGTCCAGCACGGCGTGCGAGCAGTGACAGGAGGGGTAGGCCTTGAAGGCGATCCGGGTCGTCTCCCAACGGCTGCCGAGCTCACCGGCGAGTCCCGACTCGTCGAACTCCCCCGGGCCGAGGTGGGAGGCGAGCAGGCCGAAGCGTCCCTCCAGAACGCTGGCCGGGCCGGTGGCGCCGTGCGCCGCCAGCGCCGCGGCGACGATCCCGGCATGGGCCGCCCAGCCGGCGTGCAGCGGCTTGGTCTGGGAGCCGTCGGCGAGGAACTCCATCAGCCCTGAGGCCTGGCTGCCGGCGATCCCGAGCGCGTTGGTCGTCTGCTCCGGGCCGAGCCCGCGCAGCCGCGCGGCGGCCACGGCGGCGGCGAAGACGCCGCAGACCGAGGTCGGGTGGAAGCCTCGTAAGTGCATCGCGCCGGGGTTCGCCAGCCCGATCCGCGAGCCGATCTCATAGCCGGCGATGGCGGCGGCGATCGTGTCGGCGCCCGTAGACCCGCGCGCCTCGCCGACCGCCAGCACGGTTGCGGCGACGACGGCGCTGGAGTGGACCAGCGCCAGCTCGTGGGTGTCGTCGAAGTCGAGCGCGTGCATCAGCGAGCCGTTGCAGAGTGCTGCCGCTCCCGGCCCGACCCGCCGCTCCAGTCCCAGCGCCGTCGCCTCCGGCTCGCCGCCGAGCTCCGCCGCCACGGCGCGGACCGCCGGCAACTGGTCGAGCGCAAGCCCGGCGAGGCCGGTCCCGACCGCGTCGAGCAGGTGCAGCTTCGCCGCCGCGACGACCTCGGTCGGGACGTCCTCCAACTGCAGCGCCGAGGACCACCGAGCCAATCTCTCTGCCGCATCCACGCCTGGATTGTCCCCTCTCTGCGCCGCGCGGGCAGATCGGCATACTTGGTCATTCACACAAAACTCTTGAGGAATCGGTTTGTTGCCTTCCTAGGCGGTGAATACTCTCCCGTCCGTTTGGCGGACAGAAGGCGCCGAACCGAAGTCGTGCCGAAGACGTCGAAGAAACCAGAGACCGTGATCATCCGGTTCGCCGGGGATTCCGGCGATGGCATGCAGCTTGTCGGCGACCGCTTCACCGCCGCCACCGCGCACGTCGGCAACGACCTCTCGACCCTGCCGGACTTCCCGGCCGAGATCCGCGCCCCGGCCGGCACCCCCGGCGGCGTCTCCGCCTTCCAGATCCACTTCGCCTCGCGCGACATCCTCACTCCCGGCGACCACCCGAACACGCTGGTGGCGATGAACCCGGCGGCGCTGAAAGCGCACCTGGCGGCGCTCGAGGCCGGCGGCACGCTGATCCTCAACGAAGACGCCTTCACCGACGCCAACCTGCGCAAGGCCGGCTACGCCGAGAACCCGCTCGAGGACGGCACGATCGAGGACTACCAGTGCTTCAAGGTGCCGATGACGACGCTGACCACGCGCGCCGCCGAGGGCATCGAGAACCTCAAACCGGCGGAGGCGCAACGGACCAAGAACCTCTTCGCGCTGGGGCTGATCTCGTGGATGTACGGGCGGCCGGGCAAGGAGACGATCTCCTGGCTCGAAGGCAAGTTCGCAAGCAAGCCGGCGATCATGGAAGCGAACATCGCCGCCTTCAAGGCCGGCTACAACTTCGGCGAAACGGCGGAGATCACGGCGACCCCGGTCGAGGTCGCACCGGCGCCGCTGGAGCCGGGCGAATACCGCAACATCAACGGCGCCAACGCGATGGCGATGGGGCTGATCGCGGCCAGCGTCCGCAGCGGCCTGCAGCTCTTCTTCGCGACGTATCCGATCACCCCCGCCTCGGAACTGCTCCACCACCTCGCCCGCCACAACCACTTCGGCGTCCGCACGGTGCAGGCCGAGGACGAGATCGCCGCCGCCAACATGGCGCTCGGCGCCTCCTTCGGCGGCCGCCTCGGGGTGACCGCAACCAGCGGCCCGGGCATGGACCTGAAGGCGGAGACGATCGCGCTGGCGGTGGCCCTGGAGCTGCCGCTGGTCGTGATCGACGTGCAGCGCGCCGGCCCCTCGACCGGGCTGCCGACCAAAACCGAACAGTCCGACCTGCTGATGGCGATCCACGGCCGCCACGGCGAGTCGCCGCTGCCGGTGATCGCGCCCTCCACCCCGGCCGGGTGCTTCGACTCGGCGGTCGAGGCGGTGCGGATCGCGGTCCGCTACCGGACGCCGGTGATCCTGCTCTCCGACACCTTCCTCGCCAACTCCTCGGAGCCCTGGCGGCTGCCCGACATCAACGACCTGCCGGAGATCGACCCCGACTTCGCCACCGGCCCCAACGCCGGCGACGAATTCCTCCCCTACCTGCGCGATTCCCACGGCGCTCGGCCCTGGGCAATCCCGGGGACGCCCGGGCTGCAGCACCGGCTCGGCGGGCTCGAGAAGGAGCACGGGTCCGGCAAGGTCAGCTACGACCCGGCCAACCACGCGCTGATGACCAAGCTGCGGGCGGAGAAGCTGGAGAAGCTGTCGGAGGAGCTGCCGCCGCTGCAGGTCGACGCCGACGACGGGGCGGAGCTCTTGATCCTCGGCTGGGGATCGACCTCGGGCGTGATCGGCGCCGCCGCCCGCCGCGTCCGCAACCGCGGCATCGCCGTCGCCACCGCCCACCTGCGCCACCTCGACCCGATGCCGCCCAACACCGGCGAGGTCGTCCGCGCCTTCCCCAAGGTGCTGATCCCGGAGCTGAACACCGGCCAACTGCTGAGCCTGATCCGCGACCGCTACCTCGTCGACGCGGTCGGCCACAACAAAGTCGAGGGCCTGCCGATCCTCGCCGAGGAGCTGGAGCAAGCGATCGTGGAGACGGTGAAATGAGCGAGAACGGCCACAGCGGCGGCAACGGCACGGGCCGCGGCGCGACGAACGGCGGCGCGGCGACCCTGACCAAGGCCGACTTCCAGTCCGGCCAGGAAACGCGCTGGTGCCCGGGCTGCGGCGACTACGCGATCCTCGCCTCGGTCCAGGCACTGATGCCGGAACTCGGCATACCGCCGGAGAAAACGGTCTTCATCTCCGGGATCGGGTGCGCCGGGCGCTTCGTCTATTACATGGACACCTACGGCGTGCACGGAATCCACGGCCGCGCGCCGGCGCTGGCGACCGGGATCGCGACCTCGCGCGAGGACCTCTCGGTCTGGGTCGTCTCCGGCGACGGCGACTCGCTCTCGATCGGCGGCAACCACCTGATCCACGCCCTGCGCCGCAACGTCCCGATCAAGCTGCTGCTCTTCAACAACCAGATCTACGGGCTGACCAAGGGTCAGTACTCGCCGACCTCGGAGACCGGCAAGATCACCAAGTCGACGCCGTTCGGGTCCGAAGACCACCCCTTCAACCCGCTGGCGCTGGCGCTCGGGGCCGACGCCTCCTTCGTCGCCCGCACGATCGACATCGAGAAGAAGCACCTCGCCGCGACCCTGCGCGCCGCCGCCGAGCACCCCGGCTCCTCCTTCGTCGAGATCTACCAGAACTGCAACGTCTTCAACGACGGCGCCTTCGACGCGGTCCGCGGCAAGGCCGGCGCCGACAACCAGATCCGGCTCGAGCACGGTGAGCCGATCCGCTTCGGCGCTGAGGATGAGCGGGGGGTCGTCCGCTCCGCCAGCGGCGGCCTCGAAGTGGTCGATGTCGCCGACGTCGGCGAGGACGCGCTGGTCGTCCACGACGCCCACGTCGCCGACCCCAGCCACGCCACCGCACTCGCCCGCCTCGCCGACAGCCCCACCGGGCCGACCCCGATCGGCGTCTTCCGCGACGTCGTTCGCGGCGTCTACGGCGCCGAGCGCCAGGAGGACCTCGACGCCGCTCACGGCAAAGCGACCCTGGCCGACGTCGACGAGCTGCTGCACGCCGGCGACACCTGGGTGGTCTAGCCCTCTTGTGATTACCCCAGCGCCGGCTGGCTGAGCTGCGGCCGCGACGCAGCCGGGGGCGTACGGTCGCTCCATGTCCAGCCCCGCCGACCAGCTCGGCCTGCGCCCGCTGAAGGAGATCACCCTGGAGGAGCGGGTGATCGTGCTCGACGAGATCCCCTGGGTCCCCTACACCGAGGGGATCTGGGTCAAACCGCTGCGGCTCAACCGCCGCACCGGCGTGTGGGCGAACATCACCAAAGTCGAGGGCGGGATGCAGATCAACCGCCATTACCACGTCAATCCGGTCACCGGATTCGTGCTGGAGGGCTCCTGGTACTACGCCGAGAAGGACTGGGTCGCCCGCAAGGGCAGCTTCGTCTGGGAGCCGCCCGGGGACATCCACACGCTGATCAGCAACGACGAGGGGACGACGACGCTGTTCATGCTCGAGGGCGCACTGCTCTACGTCGACGAGGACGACAACGTGGTCGGCTTCGACGACGTCCTCGCCCACACCCACAAGTACCACGAGTTCTGCCGCGCCGAGGGCGTCGAGCCTGTCGACCTCAACTACTGACGGAGCGGTCCCGCGCAGCTTCGAGCCGGCGCTGCGCAACGGCGTCGAGCTGTTCGAGCGCGGCCCGCGGGAGCGGCCCGAGGAGCCGGCGATCCTCTACTTCGAGACCGCGATCTCGTTCCGCGCTGCGGGCGAGATGGCGCAGGCGCTGGCCGCGGCGCTGAAGCAGGACCTCGGCCTCGAGCCCGGCGACCGGGTCGCGCTGATGCTGCAGAACGTGCCGCAGATGGCGATCGCCTTGCACGCAGTCTGGCTCGCGGGCGGCATCGTCACCACGGTCAACCCGATGTACCGGCGGCGCGAGCTCGAGCACCAGTTGAACGACGCCGGGGTGCGGATCGCCTTCTGCCTGGAGTCGCTCTACGAGGAGCTCGACGGGGTGCGGGGAACGACGCCGCTGCGGCATCTGGTCACGGTCTCCGAGCTCGACCACCTCGACGCGGTGCCGGCGGCCCTGGCCGGGCACGAGCGCCGCGAGTGCCCGGGCGGCGTGGCGATGGCCGATCTACTCGCCGCGCACTTGGGCGAGCAGGTCGAGGCGGCCGACCCGGCGCCCGGGGACCCCGCCCTGCTCACCTACACCTCGGGCACGACCGGCGTCTCCAAGGGCGCCGTCAACACCCACCGCGCCGTCGTCCACAACGCCGAGACGATGACGCGCTGGTACCGGCTCGGCCCAGGCGACGTGACCGTGGCGATGGCGCCGCTCTTCCACATCACCGGGCTGATCGCGCACCTGGCGACGGCGCGCTTCAGCCTGACGCCGCTGCTGCTCAGCTTCCGCTTCGAGCCGGGAGAGTTCATGCGCCTGGTCGAGCGCTGGCGCGGCAGCTACGTGATCGGGCCGCTTACCGCCTTCATCGCGATGCTCGAGCACCCCGACCTCGCCAGCCGCGACCTCTCCTCGCTGACCAAGGTCGCCAGCGGCGGCGCCCCGGTCAACCCGGCCACGGTCGAGCGCTGGGAGCGGGCGACCGGCGCCTACATCCACAACTCCTACGGGCTGACCGAGTCGGCGGCGCCGTCGCACCTAGTCCCGGCCGATGCCCGGGCCCCGGTCGACCCAGAGAGCGGCGCGCTCTCGATCGGCGTCCCGATCCCCAGCACCGAGGCGAAGATCCTCGACATCGAGGACGGGACCGAGCTGGCGCCGGGGGAGATCGGCGAGATCGTCGTCCGCGGCCCGGCGGTGATGAGCGGCTACTGGGGCCAGCCGGAGGAGACGGCCCGCGCCCTGCGCGAGGGCTGGCTGCACACCGGCGACGTCGGCCGCCGCGACGCGGACGGCTGGTTCTACGTCGTCGACCGGATCAAGGACATGATCAACGTCTCCGGCTACAAGGTCTGGCCGCGCGACGTCGAGGACGTGCTCTTCGCGCACCCGGCAGTGCTGGAGGCGAGCGTGGTCGGCGTGCCCGACGCCTACCGCGGCGAAACCGTGCGCGCCTACGTCGCCCTGCGCGGTGGCGCCGCAGCGAGCGAGGAGCAGTTGATCGCCCACTGCCGCGAGGCCCTCGCCACCTACAAAGCGCCGCGCGAGGTCGTCTTCGTCGAGGAGATCCCGAAGACGCTGACCGGCAAGGCGCTGCGGCGGGAGCTGCGCGAGCGCTAGGAGCCGGCGAGCGGCGGAAAGGCCGGCGGGCGCTTCTCGAGGTAACTCTGCACGCCCTCGGCGACGTCGGGGCGCCCGAAGGACTCGCCCATCAGCCGCTCGGATTCGGCGTAGGACTCGGCGAAGCTCTGGTCGAGGCCGCGCATCACCTGCTCTTTCATCACCGCCATCGAGGTCGGCGAGCACTTGGCGGCGAGGTCGGCGGCGTAGGCGACTGCATCGTCGAGCAGCGAGTCGGGCTCGGAGATGTGGTCGGCCAGGCCGAGCTCCATCGCCTCCGCGCCGAGCACGACCCGTCCCGACATCAGCAGGTCGAGGGCGCTGCTGGTCCCGACCAGGCGCGGCAAGAGCCAGGCCATCCCGTACTCGGCGATCAGGCCGCGGTGGACGAAGGCGGTGGTCAGTTTCGCCGCGGGGACGCAGAAGCGGATGTCGCAGTAGAGCGCCTCGACCAGGCCGAGCCCGGCGGCGGCGCCGTTGATCGCGCCGATCAGCGGCTTGCGCAGGCCCATCGGGTGGTTGCGGGGGCGCGGTCGCTGGAGCACAGCGGCGGCGCCGACTCCGGCGTCCGCTGCTCCGCCCGTTGCCGCTTCCAGCATCTCCATGTCGGCGCCGGCGCAGAAACCGCGGCCGGCCCCGGTGACGACGACCGCGCGGACCTCGGGGTCGGCTTCGGCGGCGTCGAGCTGCTCGAAGTAGCGCGCCTCGAGCTCGTTGGTCCAGGCGTTGAGGCGGTCGGGGCGGTTGAGGGTGACGACCAGGACGGCGCCGCGGCGCTCGGTCAGTACGACCTCGGAGGTTGCGGTATCCCCGGTCACACCAGGGATGGTATTAGCCCGCGGCGGCAGTGGCGGCCAGCATCGCCCGGCCGATTGTGGCGATCTCTTCCTCGTCACATATATAGGGAGGCATCGCGTAGACGAGTCGGCCGAAGGGGCGCAGCCAGACGCCCTCGGTCAGGGCAGCGGCGGTCGCCGGCGGCATGTCCACCGGCTCGGCCATCTCGATCACGCCGATCGCACCCAGCACCCGCACGTCCTTTACCCCCGGCAGCTCGCGGGCGGGCTCCAGCGCCGCGCTCAGTCCCGTCTCCACGCGAGCGACGTCCCCGGCCCAGTCCCCCTCCAGCAGCAGGCCGGTCGAGGCGAGCGCGGCGGCGCAGGCGAGCGGGTTGCCCATGAAGGTGGGGCCGTGCATCAGCGCGCCCGGCTCGCTGCGCGAGACCGCGGCGGCGACCTCCGCGGTGGTCAGCGTCGCGGCGAGGCTGAGGACGCCGCCGGTCAGGGCCTTGCCGACGCAGATCACGTCGGGGACGACGCCGGCGTGCTCGCAGGCGAAGAGGGCGCCGGTGCGGCCGAAGCCGGTGGCGATCTCGTCGGCGACGAGCGGGATCCCGTGGCGGTCGCAGAGCTGGCGGATGTGGGTGAGGCAGGCGGGCGAGTGGAAGCGCATGCCGCCGGCGCCTTGGGCGATCGGCTCGACGAAGACGCCGGCCAGTTGCTCACCGTGGCGGTCGAAGATCGCCTCGACCTCGGCTGCCCAGGCCTCGTCCAGCGGCGCCGCGAAACCGTCCGGCGGGCGCGGCATGAACTCATGCCGGGGCAGGATCTCGTTGTACATCCGGTGCATGCCCTGCTCGGGGTCGCAGAGCGCCATCGCCCCGGTGGTGTCGCCGTGGTATCCACCCCGCAGGGCAAGCATGCGGGTGCGGTGCGGCACTCCCATACCGTTCCAGTACTGGACGCAGAGCTTCAGCGCCACCTCGACCGCGATCGAGCCGGAGTCGGCGAGGAAGACGCGGTCGAGCCCAGGCGGCGTCATCTCGACCAGGCGTTCGGAGAGCCGGATCGCCGGCTCGTGGGTGAGGCCGCCGAACATCACGTGCGGCAGCACGGCCATCTGCTCCGCCAGCGCCGCGAGGATCGCCGGCTGGCGGTGGCCGTGGATCACGCTCCACCAGGAGGCCATCGCGTCGATCAACTCGGTGCCATCGGCCAGCCGCAGGCGGGTTCCCTCGGCGCCAACGACGGGCAGGACCTCGCCCCCAGGCAGCGGCGCGTAGGGGTGCCAGACGTGATCGCGATCGAACTCGAGGAGCTGCTGCCAATCTGTCCGGCCCACGCAGCCCATTCCATAGCATCCAGTCCATGAGCGTTCGCTCCCTCGATGTCCGCACCCTCGACAACTACGTCGGCGGCGCCTGGACCGCGTCCAACGGCACCGAGAAGCTCGATGTCACCGACCCGGCGACGGGCGAGGCCGTCGCCCAGGTCCCGCTCTCGACCGCGGCCGACCTCGACCGCGCGGTCGAGGCGGCGCGGGCGGCACTGCCGGAGTGGCGCGCGGTCAGCGTGATCGAGCGCGGGCGACGCCTCTTCGCCCTGCGCGACGGGCTCGACCGCCGCCGCGAGGAGCTCGCCCGCTCGGTCACCACCGAGATGGGCAAGACGATCGCCGATGCCCGGGCCGAGGTGGCGCGGATGATCGAGATGGTCGAGTGCGCGTGCGCGATCCCGACCACGATCCAGGGTCGCGTCGCCGAAGATGTCTCGCGCGGGGTCGACGCCGAAACCGTGCGCCAGCCGGTCGGTGTCTGCGCCGCGATCGCCCCCTTCAACTTCCCGGCGATGGTCCCCTTCTGGTTCCTGCCCTTCGCGATCGCCTGCGGCAACTCGTTCGTGCTGAAGCCCTCCGAGCAGGTCCCGATGACCCAGCAGATCGCCTTCGAGGCGCTCGACGAGCTCGAGCTGCCGCCCGGCGTCGTCAACCTCGTCAACGGCGGCCGCGAGGTCGTCGAGGCGATCCTCGACCACCCCGGCATCGACGCCGTCAGCTTCGTCGGCTCGGCCCCGGTCGCGCGGCTCGTCTACGAGCGCGCCGCCAAGGCGGGCAAGCGGGTGCAGGCGCTGGGCGGGGCGAAGAACCACATGGTGGCGATGCCCGACGCGGTCGTCGGCAAGACGGTCGAGGGGATCGTGGGATCCGCCTTCGGCGCCGCCGGCCAGCGCTGCATGGCGGGCTCGGTCCTGGTTGTCGTCGGCGCCGCCCGCGAGACCTTGCTGCCGCCGCTGATCGAGCGCGCCGGCTCGGTCGCGCTGGGGCCAGGGATCGAAGAGAGCAGCGAACTTGCGCCGGTGATCTCAGCCGAAGCCCGCGAGCGGATCTCGGCCGCGGTCGGGCGCGCCGTCGAGGGCGGCGCCGAGCTCTTACTCGACGGCCGCGAGGCGGACCCGGGCCCCGGCGGCGCCCAGATGGGCGCGACGATCCTCGGCAGCGTCGATCCAGCCTCGGAGGCGGGGTCGGAGGAGATCTTCGGCCCCGTCCTCTCGGTCGTCGAGGTCGACACCCTGGCCGCGGCGATCGAGGTCGTCAACCGCAGCCGCTTCGGCAACGGCGCCTCGATCTTCACCGAGTCCGGCGCCGCCGTCCGCCACTTCCGCCGCGACGCCGAAGCGGGCATGATCGGCGTCAACATCGGCGTCGCCGCCCCCGTTGCCTTCTTCCCCTTCAGCGGCTGGAAGGACTCCTTCCTCGGCGACCTCCACGCCCACGGCCCCGACGCGGTCGAGTTCTACACCCGCAAGAAGACCGTGACCACCCGGTTCTTCGGCGAGGGCGCCGAGAGCGGCGCGTATTTCGTCGAGCACAGCTCGGACTAAGCCCCGAGCTACACAGTCGCCATGTGCAGCCGCACCGTGGTGCCGTCCGCTCCCGAGCGGATCTGGACCAGGTCGCACAGTTGGTTAGCGAGCCAGAGGCCGCGGCCTCCTTCTTGGGTGACCAGGGGGCGGATGCGGCCGACCAGGGGGTCGCGGATGCGGCCGCGGTCCTCGACTTCGACGACTACGCGGTCCGGCTCCAGCCAGGTGCGCAGGGTGCCGTTGCCGCCGCCGTGGGCGACGCTGTTGGTTGCCAGCTCGTTGGCGGCGACGGCGAGGTCGGAGATGTGGAGGGAGGCGAGGCCGGCGTGGCGGGCGATCGCCTCGACCCGGCGGCGCACTCCGGCCAGCCCGGCGATGTCGAACTCGCAGGTCTCGGCCTCAGTGGGTGCGCTGGACAGCGCACCGGCGAAGCAGCGATCCTCGGCGAGGAGGCCCATCCCCGGCTCGGCGATGCCGTTGCTTGTGACGTGCTGGTGGGAATCGGCGACCCGGGCCAGCGCCTCGTCGGATAGTGCGCCGGCGTCGTATGCGCAGAGCAGCGACCAGGTCGAGCTCTGCCCGAAGGCAACGTTCATCAACGCCTCGTGGCGCTGGCACTCGTCGATCTCGCGCGCGTCCCTGCCCGCCCCAAGCGGTTCGCCGACCCCACGGACCCGGCGGCCGGGGTGTTCGTCGACGAACTCGCGCCAGAAGGGGATGATTCGCGCCGGGTTGCGCCCCAGGTCCTCGATGTCGGCGAAGAAGATCGTCGCGAACTCGTCGCGAAACTCAGCCCGCAGCAACTCCATCCGCGCCAGCTCGACGGCGACCAGCACCACTTCCCCGGCGTCCAGCCCCGCGCACAAGTGGGGCACGACACCAGCGAGAAACTCCTCCTCGTCGGCGTAGATCAGCGCGTCATGCCTGAAGTCAGCCTTCATCCTGGTGTTGTGATCCCCCGTCGGTTTTGAGGGTAAATCCGAGTCCATCGGGATTCCTTATGCCCGATTTCGCCGAACTCAGTCCTCGCAATCGCCGCCGCGGTGGGACGTTTGGCCATCCCGTCAGAGCGGGTATGAATATCCCTTACAACTTGTTGAACAGGGAATTTCTTTGCTTGGGAGGGATGCCGAGTGTTCAGGTGCGAGAGATGTGGAACGTCCTACGACCCGATCCGGGATGCGCCGACCGAGCACTGCCCGCGCTGCCTGATCCACGATCAGGTCAACGCGCGGCTGAGCTTCAGGATGTTCAGGCTGCCGAAGCCGACTCGGCGGACCGGGAGCCGCGGCGGCGTTCCCACCATGACCAGCCAGACATGACGGCGCCGGCGTAGAGCCAGCCCAGCAGGACGTCGAAGAAGTAGTGCTCGCCGGTGGCCATCAGGGTCACCCCCATCGCCAGCGGGTAGAGCAGGAGCAGCGGCCGCAGGCGCGGCCGCACCCGGCCCCAGAGGAAGAACGCGACCAGGGCGCAGAACGCCGAGTGCAGGGAGGGCACGGCGGCGACCAGGTTGACGCTGCCCTGGCCCTTCGAGAAGAGCCCGGCGGTGCCGACGCCGAGCACTTCCCAACCCTTGGAGGTGGTGCGGTGCACGCCCTCGAGCAGCCCGTCTTCCGCCGCCATCCAGGGCGGCGCTGCCGGGAAGAGGATGTAGGTGGCGAGGCCGGCGAGGGCCAGCGTCACCAGCCGCTTGGCGAAGCGCAGGTAGGCGAGCCGGTCGCGCGCCCAGAGCACGCCGGCGACCGCGAAGGGGACGATGAAGTACGAGGTGTAGACGAGCGTGAAGGCCACGTCCCACCATTGGACGACGCCGGGCTCATAGAGCTGCGCCTGCAGCCATTCGGTCGGGGTATCGCCGAAGAAGACGGCGCGATCGAAGTCGATCATCGGGTGGACGTGAGCGCTGATCCCCATCGAGTCGGCGGCGCCACGGGTGAAGTCGTAGGCGAAGAGGACGATGAGGATCGGCGCCCAGTCGAGGACCAACTGCCCGATCTGCCGCGGCGGCCGGCCGATCGAGACGCAGGCGAGGGCGCCGCAGGTCCAGGCGACGACCAGCTCGCGCTGGACCGGGATCCCGTACTCCGCGCTCCACAGCACCAGCGCCACGCAGTAGAGGCCGAGGGCGCAGTGCCGGACCAGCGGCCAGTGGGCGAAGCCGAGGGTGGGAGCGGGCGCCGGCTCGGCCTGGACCTGAGCGAACTCGGTCGTGCTCACGGCGCGCTCGGCTGGCTGAGTGCTCTCGATCTCAAGCACTAAACGTAAAACAAACGTGAAAGCGCCCGGGACCGCGGGTCGCGGGCGGGCGGCTGCGGCCGTCTACTTCGGCGGCTGCACGGAGACGCCGGCCTTCGTCTTCACCACCTCGCCCCGCAGCTCCGCGGCCCAGCGGTCGGCCGCGACCTCCCGCAGCAACGAAAGCCGTTTCCGAATCACGCCGACCTCGAGGTAGTTGCCGCGCAGCGCCAGCGCCCGGCCGCCGTCGTCCCAGATCGCGACGAATTCCTGGTACTTGGATCCCGGATTGCCGCCATAGATCTGCGCCCTGGTTCCGAGCACGGGCGCGGACCCGATCCGGACGTAGCCGGCGGAGGCGAGCTCGCCGATCCTCTGGCGCGCCGAGGAGTTCCACCACTGAAGTTCGGCAGCGCGACCGAGCGCGGCGCCGAGGCTCTCACGCTCGAGCAGGACTGACTGCGGAACGTCGCCGCGGATGAAAGTCATGCTCCCTTCGCGGCCGTGGGCCTCGCCGGCGGACTCGATTCGCCAGCCCTCGGCGTCGATCAGAACGGTCGGCGAGACCTTCGCCAGACGCTCGGCCGCAGCGGCGGTCGCCGGGCGACCCGCGGGCCCGCCACCGGTGCTGAAGGCAACGAAGAAGACCGCAGAGACGGCAGCGGCGCCGGCCAGAGCGATCGGGCGCCGGCTCAGTTGCAAACCGCCGAGCCAGTCGCGGAAGCCGGCTCCGCTGCGCCGCGAACCCTCTATCCGCGGCTGCGGCTCCATCTCCGCGGCGATCGCGGCGAGCATCTCCTCCTCGCCCTCCTCCAGCGCCATCGCGTCGACCACCTCGCGGCTGACCGGGTTCGCCGCCCGCAGCTCAGCTTCCAGACTGGGGCCATTCATCGCGCTTCCTCCAAGCTCATCTCACTGGGACTGGAATGGGGTTCGTGCGGCTCGCCCGCCCAAGCGAGCTCCTGGCGCAGCCGCCGCCGCGCCCGGTGCAGCCGGCTGCGGACGGCGACCCCGGAGAGGCCGAGGACCTCGCCGATCTGCGCCGGCTCCAGCTCCTCCCAGGCCGCCAGCATCAGCACCTCGCGGTCGTTCGGCTTGAGGCGGCCGAGCGCGGACATCACCGCGCTCGCGGGCTCGGGAGTGGGCTGGTTCGCCATCGAGGTGGCGACCTCGTTGCGCAGGCGCTCCGCCAGCCGCCCCCGGCGCCGCTCGCCGCGCAGGTGGTTGGCGAGGACGAGGCGGGCGACTCCGTAGAGCCAGAGGCGAGCCTCCTCTCCGGCCGGGATCTCCTCGACCTTGCGCCAGGCGACGAGAAAGGTCTCGGCGACGACGTCGGCCGCGTCCTCGGCTGTGCGCGCGCGGCGCAACGCGTAGGTCATCAGGTCACGTCCGTGGGCGGCATAGAGCCGCCGAAATTCCGGTTCGAGCTCGGTCCGCGACCCGCTCACGGCACTCTCCGTCGTCTGCATAGACGCCACATGTCCGGCTTACGCCCATCCGTTGCACCCGGTTCGAAGAAGTTCTGGCGCGCCGGCTCCCAGGAGGGCCCGGCGCGCCAGAGTGGAAAGGAGCCTCAGCCTCGCTTGCCGCCGGCGGCGGCCTTTTTGGCGTGGGACTTCTTCGCGTGCTTGCCCTTCGCCTTCGACTTGGCGTGACCGCTGGTCTTGGCAGCGGCCGGGGCGTCGCCGCCGAGGTAACCCGGCTCGTGGAAGCACCAGTCGAAATACGGGGGGTCCGTTTCCCACTGGGCATACAGGGCTTTGGTGTCGGCGTAGACGCACGGGCTGATGCCCCAGCCATAGGTGCCGTTCTCATCCGTCGTCACTCCCTCGAGCGGGCCGTTGGGAACCCAAATCGGGCCGTTCGGGGATTCCTCGACGTGGCTGTTCGGCGACGGCTGGGGACCGAGCGCCATGGCGCTGGACGCCGGCACGGCCAGCGCCAGCACAGCCAGCGCCGAACCGACGATCGACTTCACTTTCATATGAGCCTCCTTGCGATTTGCCTGTATTTCGCAACCCCTGCCGGGTGAGGCTGGGCGTGCGATACCCCCACATGTCCGGACAGGGGCCGGCGTTGCAAATCGGGCGGGCGAGGCTCTTTGTCGGAGGCGGCTGCTACGGTTGGTAGGTCGGGTTTGGCCGAATCGCCACCCGAGAGGTTCAGTTTCCTCCGCGTGTCCTTCTGGCACCTAGGGGCTTCAGGATCTCCCCTAGACGTTCTAGAAGGAGCTAAAACCATCACTTCGTTTGCCGACCTCGGCATCTCTAAGCCTGTCGTGCGCGCACTCGAGCGCCGCGACATCACCAAGCCTTTCCCGGTCCAGCAGTTGGTCATCCGCGATGCGCTCGCCGGCCACGACCTGCTGGTCCAGTCCCCCACCGGCTCGGGCAAGACGCTCGCCTTCGGGGTTCCCCTGGTCGACCGGCTCGACCCCCGCGACGGACACGCCTCGGCGCTGATCCTCGCCCCCACCCGCGAGCTCGCCAGCCAGATCGTCGACGAGCTGCGCTCGGTCGCCGACGCCAGCGGGCTGGCGATCGCCGCCGTCTACGGCGGCGTCGGCTTCGGCCCGCAGAGCAAGGCCGCGCGCCGCGCCGACATCCTCGTCGCGACGCCGGGCCGGCTGGAGGACCTGATCTCCCGCAACGTCATCTCCCTGAGTGCGGTCCGCATCCTCGTCCTCGACGAGGCCGACCGGATGCTCGACATGGGCTTCAAGCCCGCGGTCAGCCGCATCGTCGGCCAGACCCCGGACGATCGCCAGACCCTGTTCTTCTCGGCGACGCTGGAGGGGGCTACCGGCAAGATCGCCACCGCCTTCACCCGCGACGCCCGCCGCCACACCCAGGCCGCCGACGCCGGCTCCAAGGCCGACATCGAGCACCGCTTCCTCCACGTCGACTCCCAGAGCGCCAAGCTCGACCACCTGGTCGAGCAGCTGCGGGAGGACGAGGAGCACAGCACGCTGGTCTTCGTCCGCACCAAGCGCGGCGCCGACCGGCTGGTCAAGCGCCTGCGGACGCAGAAGCTCGAGGCCGTCGCCATGCACGGCGACAAAAGCCAGGGCCAGCGCGAACGGGCCCTGGCCCGGTTCGAGGCGGGCGAAGTCGACGCCCTGGTCGCGACCGACGTCGCGGCGCGAGGGATCGACGTCGCCGGCGTCACCCACGTGATCAACTTCGATGCCCCCGAGGACCGCGACTCCTACGTCCACCGGGTCGGCCGCACCGGCCGCGCCGGGCGCCGCGGGATCGGGATCAGCTTCGTCCTCGCCGACCAAGCCAAGGAAGTGCGCCGCATGGCGCACGACCTCGGCCTCTCGCGCGAGTTCGGCAGCGTCGCCGGCGCCGAGCCGACCGGGACCCGGCACGGCTCGGCCAAGCGCTCCCCCCAGCAGCAACAGGGGCAGGGGCAGCACCGGCGCCGACGTCGCCGCCCCAAGGCGAAAGCCGGCCGATGACCGGCGCCACCGCAGCCCGCAGGTGGACCTGCGAGGGCTGCGGCGTCGCGGTCGGGCGGATGGACGGAGAGAGCGTCCCCCTGCCCGATAGCTGGGACAGCAGCGACGACGGTGACTTCTGCCTCACCTGCCGCCGCGCCCGCGCGGGAGAGGCCGCTCTGGATGCGATCCCGGAGGGGTCGACGATCGAAGAGCGGGCCCGCGCACGGCGTACGGGACTGGTCGAGTTCGAAGTCCGGCGCAGCCCGGACCTGACCGACGGCCGCATCGCCAAGGCCTGCCGCACCAGCGCCTCGACCGTAGCCGCCGCGCGTAAGGCGTTAGAGCGCCGGTGAGCTCGGTCGGGATCGGGATCGGCCTGGCCCTGGTCGCCGCCCTGGCGACCAACCTGGCGGCGCTGCTCAAGCACCGCGGCTGCCAGGGCGTCGCCCCCGTCCGCATCCGCGAGCCGCTGCGCAGCGCCCGCGGCCTCGCCCGCTCGCCCTGGTTCGCCGCCGGCTGGGGACTCGCCGCGGTGGCCTGGATGATCCACGTCGCCGCACTCTCGCTGGCGCCGCTCTCGCTCGTGCAGGCGGTACTGGCCGGCGGCGCCGTGACCCTGGCGGTGATGTCGCAGCGCCTGTTCGGCAACCCCGTCGAGCGCCGCCAGTGGATGGCACTGATCCTCGGCGGCACCGGCCTCGGCTTGCTGGCGCTGACCCTGCCCCAGTTCCAGGGCAGCCACTCCGGCTTCTCCGCGGCGCCGATCCTCGCCTTCGAGGGCGGCCTCGCCCTACTGGCCACGGCCCTGGCGCTCGGCCACCGCGCCGCCCGCTTCGAGCGCTGGCACGGCATCCTCCTGGCGACCCTCGCCGGCCTGCTCTTCGCCTTCGCCGGGGTCGCGATCAAGGGCTTGACGGGAGCCCAGGACCTCACCACCCCGATGATCGTCACCTGGGTGGGAGCGATCGTCGCCTGCGGCGCGCTCGCCCAGTACACAGCGGTCGCGGCGCTCCAGCGCGGCGACGCGATCGAGACGATCGGCCTGATGGGCGTCGTCGCCAACGCCGCCCAGATCGCCGGCGGCGTCGTCGTCTTCGGCGACCCCCTCTCCCCCGACCCGGCCGGCCTCGTCGTCCAGGGATGCGCCTTCGCGATGGTCTGCTGCTCGGCCCTGCTGCTGCCGTCCCGGGACAGGCTCTCGCCGCAGCCGCGCCTCAGTCTCGGCTGACAGCCGTTACGAGGCGGAGTCGGCGAGGAACGTCTCGAGTGCCTGGGCGACTGGGGTGTCGCCGGAACGCAGATAGATGATGCGCCCGGCGCTGCGGGGCTCCTGAAGCGCGGCCGCGAGCACGGCGGCGACGTGGTCGCGGCTCACCTTGCCGCTGACCGGGTCGGCGCTGAGCTCCACGTTGCCGCTGCCCGGGTCGTCGGTGAGGGAGACGGGTCGGACGATGACCCAGGTGCGGTCGCTCGATTGTCCTCGGACGGGCCGCCCGGGCAACCCGAAGGTCTAGACGGGGACCGGCGCCGGCGAGCGCACGCCAAGCGAGACCCGGGCGCCCTTGGCCGGGCGCACGGTGATGTTGCGGCGCTGGGCGACCTCGACGCTGTTGCCGGCCTCGCGCAGCTCGCAGGTCTTGAGCAGGGCGCTTAGCACTACTTTCATCTCCAGCATCGCGAAGCTGGCGCCGAGGCAGCGGCGGCGGCCGCCGCCGAAGGGGATCCAGGTGTAGGTGCCGGGGGACTGGTCGAGGAAGCGCTCGGGGCGGAAGGCGTAGGGGTCGGGGTAGATGTCCGGGTCGTGGTGGATCAGGTAGCCGTTTGCCACCAGGCTGCATCCCGGCTCGTAGTTCCAGCCGCCGACCTCGACCGGCTTCGCGACCAGCCGCGGCGCCACGTTGGGCAGGACGGGACGGGCGCGCAGCGTCTCCTGGATCGTCGCCGTCACGTAGGCGTCCTCGCCGGCGTCGACCTCCTCGACCAGGCGCTCGAGCACCCGCGGCTCGTGGACGAGCCGGGAGAAGGCCCAGGCGAGCGAGGTCGCGGTCGTCTCGTGGCCGGCGACCAGCAGGGTGAGCAGCTCGTCGCGGATCTCCTGCTCCCCCATCGGCGAGCCGTCCTCGTGCCGCGCCTCGACCAACATGGAGAGCACGTCGTCGCGATCGGCGCCCTCCTCTCGCCGCTCGGCGATCAGCGCGAAGAGGATCTCGTCGACTTCCGTCTGCATCCGCACGAAGCGGGCAAAGGGGCCGGCGCGTTCGGCTGCCCGGGCCAGCAGGCTGCCGGGCTTCGGCGGCATCAGGCTGATCGGCCGGTCGCCGAAGAGGAGCATCTCCTGCATCCGCTCCCGCAGCGCGTCGAAGCGGGGCCCGGGGTCGAGGCCGAAGACCGCGCGCAGGATCACCTTCATCGTCAATTCCTGCATCCGCGGGTGCAGGGCGACAGGGGTCGAACGCGGCAGCGCCGCGACCTCTTCCGCGCTCACCTCCTCCATCATTCCGGTGAGCCGCTCCATGCGCTCGCCGTGGAAGGCCGGGAGCATCAGTTTGCGCTGTTCCATGTGCGCTGCTTCGTCGAGCAGGAGCACGGAGTTGGTGCCGACGATCGGCTCCAGCACCCGTGCCCCCTGCCCCGGCTGCAGCACGTCCGGAGGGGAGGTGAAGACCTGCTTGACCTCGACGGGCTCGGTCAGCATCACGAACGGGGGCGTCGCCGGAAGCCTGATCGTGAACCGCTTCCCATAGCGCTCGCGACACTGCTCGAGGAAGGCGAGTGGCCGCGTCCAGAAACCGACCATCTGCATGGCGGTGGGCATTGCGGGTCCGGGCGGTAGTGCGGAACGCTGACTCATCGCTGCCTCCTGCTCGACGCCGGTCACTCTATTCCTAGACTGGCTGCCCAGCCAGCCGCAGTGATATGGCTCACAGAGTGGCGACGCCGAGCCGTGCCCGTGCCCGGCGCCGCCACTCACGAGGAAGCTCAGCCGGTGACCCCAAAGATCGCCGGGTAGTACGCGTTGGCGTGGCCGGTGATCTTCGGGTGGTAGCTCTCTCCGACCGGGTTGGAGAGGCCGTTGATCCACTCGGTCGAGGACCCACCGCCGCCGTCGCAGACCGCGTGGCCGATGAAGGCCGGGATCACGTCGCGGAAGACGAAGTTCGCCCCCGCCCGGGTCGCCGCCGCGCTGACCTGGGTTTTCAGCATGTCGGCGGTCTGGTTGAGCCGCGTCATCTCACTGCCGCTGAAGAAGGTGAGCGCGTTGCAGTCGGTGCCGTTGAACAGGCGCGGATAGTCGAGCGCGATCACTTTGGCGCTGGGCGATTTCGATTTGATCGCGTTGTTGACCAGGTCGAGCCGGCCCGGCAGCGTGTTCTGGATGTAGGCCTGGGCGCCGTCGATCGCCCCGTTGCAGTTGGACGCCCACGACGGCAGCGCGCATTCGGTGATCACGCCGGAGAAACCGGCGTCGTTGCCGCCGATCGTGTAGCTGACCCAGTTGGTGTCAGCGGTCAGGCTGTTCGCCTGGGTGCTGAGGATGTCCCCCGTTTTCGCGCCGGAACAGGTTGCGTTGACGAAGGTCCAGCTGAGGTGCGCGTTGTGCAGCAGGTATGGATACGCGTAGACGGACCGCTGGCAGCCCGATTCGTAATAGGTCCGCGTCCCCGTCCCAGACGAGTACGAGTCCCCCAGCGCCACGTACTTCGTCGCCCAAGCCGGGCTGACGAAGACGACGCACGACGCAACCACGCAGAGAACCGCGACGATCCGACTCCACTTCATCTCTTTCTCCTCCCAAGGGACCGACCGAACGCGGCCGGTCGTGAATGATCAAGAGAAATGTATTAAAAGTAAAAAACCTGATCGTTTTCTCGAGCGCCTGCGAAGGCTCTCGCTCAGCCCTCGACGTAGTCCGCCAAGTGCTCGCCGGTGAGGGTGGAGCGGGCGGTGACGAGGTCGGCGGGAGCGCCCTCGAAGACGACCCGGCCGCCTTCGTTGCCGGCGCCGGGACCGAGGTCGATGATCCAGTCGGCGTGCGCCATCACCGCCTGGTGGTGCTCGATCACGATCACCGACTTGCCGGAGTCGACGAGGCGGTCGAGCAGGCCGAGGAGCTGCTCGACGTCGGCGAGGTGGAGGCCCGTGGTCGGCTCGTCGAGCACGAAGATCCCGCCCTTCTCCCCCAGGTGAGTTGCCAGCTTGAGCCGCTGGCGCTCGCCGCCGGAGAGGGTCGTCAGCGGCTGGCCGATGCCGAGGTAGCCGAGCCCGACGTCGGCGAGCCGCTGCAGGATCTTGTGAGCCGCCGGGATCGCCGCCTTGCCGCCGCCGAAGAACTGCTCGGCATCGGTCACCGGCATCGCCAGCACCTCGCTGATGTCCTTGCCCCCGAGCTTGTACTCGAGCACCTCCGCCTGGAACCGCTTGCCCTCGCACTCCTCGCAGACGGTGGCGACGCCGGCCATCATCGCCAGGTCGGTATAGATGACACCGGCGCCGTTGCAGTTGGGGCAGGCGCCTTCGGAGTTGGCGCTGAACAGGCCCGGTTTGACGCCGTTGGCTTTGGCGAAGGCTTTGCGGACGGGGTCCAGCAGCTTCGTGTAGGTCGCCGGATTGCTCCGGCGCGAGCCGCGGATCGCGGCCTGGTCGACCGTCACCACCCCGTCGCGCCCGGTCACCGAGCCGTCGATCAGCGAGCTCTTTCCTGACCCGGCCACGCCGGTCACCACCACCAGCACGCCGAGTGGGATGTCGACGTCGACGTCCTGCAGGTTGTTGGTGTCGGCGCCTCGCACCTCCAGCGCCTGCGCGGACTCCCGCACCTCCGCCTTCAGCGAGGCGCGATCGTCGAGGTGCCGCCCGGTCAGCGTATCGCTCGCCCGCAGGCCCTTGACCGTGCCCTCGAAGACGACCTCGCCACCGCCGGCGCCGGCGCCCGGGCCGAGGTCGACGACGTGGTCGGCGATCGCGATCGTCTCCGGCTTGTGCTCGACGACGAGCACCGTGTTGCCCTTGTCGCGAAGCTGCAGCAGCAGCTCGTTCATCCGCTCGATGTCGTGCGGGTGCAGCCCGATCGTCGGCTCGTCGAAGACGTAGGTGACATCGGTCAGCGAGGAGCCGAGCTGGCGGATCATCTTCGTCCGCTGCGCCTCGCCACCCGAGAGCGTGCCGGACGCCCGGTCGAGCGAGAGGTAGCCGAGCCCGATCTCGACAAACGAGTCGAGGTTCTCCCCCAGCGCCTCCAGCAGCGGCGCCACCGACGGCGCTTTGAGGCCACGGACCCACTCGGCCAGGTCGCTGATCTGCATCGCGCAGGCGTCGGCGATGCTGATCTTCTTGATCTTCGACGATCGCGCCGCCGCGCTGAGACGAGTGCCATCGCACTCGGGGCAGGTGGCGAAGGTCACCGCCCGGTCGACGAAGGCGCGGATGTGGGGCTGCATCCCGTCCGGGTCCTTGGCCAGGAACGACTTGCGGATCTTCGGGATCAGGCCTTCGTAGGTGAGGTTGACGTCGTCGACCTTGATCTTGGTCGGCTCTTTGTCGAGCAGCGCGCTCAGTTCCTTCTTGTTGAACTTGCCGATCGGCTTGTCCGGGTCGAAGTAGCCGCAGCCCCTGAAGATGCGCCCGTACCAGCCGTCCATGCTGTAGCCGGGCACCTTCAGAGCGCCATCGTTCAGCGATTTGTCCTCGTCGTAGAGTTCGGAGTGGTCGAAGTCGGTGACCGAGCCGCGGCCCTCGCAGCGGGTGCACATGCCGCCGGTGCGGCTGAAGCTGGCCGTCACCGTCTTGCGCTCGCCGCGTTCGATCGTGATCGCGCCTTTCGCCCGGACCGAGGCGACGTTGAAGGAGAACGCCTGGGGCGAGCCGATGTGGGGCTTGCCGAGCCGGCTGAAGAGGATGCGCAGCATCGCGTTGGCATCGGTGACGGTGCCGACCGTGGAGCGGGCATCGGCTCCCATCCGCTCCTGGTCGACGATGATCGCGGTCGTCAGCCCCTCGAGCACGTCCACCTCGGGCCGGGCCACCGTCGGCATGAAGCCCTGCAGGAAAGCGCTGTAGGTCTCGTTGATCAACCGCTGCGACTCGGCGGCGATCGTCCCGAACACGAGCGAGCTCTTGCCCGAGCCGGAGACCCCGGTGAAGGCGGTCAGCCGTCGCTTCGGGAGCTCGACGCTGAGGTCCTTGAGGTTGTTCACGCGGGCGCCGTGCACGCGGATCAGGTCGTGGCTGTCGGCGGCGTTCCGCGGACTCATTCAGACGCGAGCGTAGCCGGACGCTCCGCTCGGCTACTTCGGAGCCGCCAGATGCGGCCGTAATCGCGCCTAGGCCGTTATCGGGATCAGGCCCGGTTGCGCGGCGACGCGGTCGAGCCAGGCGCGCACGGCGGGATAGGGCTCGAGGTCGAAGCCGCCCTCGGGCGCGACGTGGGTGTAGGCGTACAGGGCGATGTCGGCGATCGTGAAGCGCTCGCCGACGAAGAACTCGGAGGCGCTGAGGTGCCGCTCCATCGCGCGCAGCGCGGAGCGTCCTGCCGTTCGCAGCGCCTCGATGTCCACCTCCGGCGGCAGATCGCTGTCGGCTATTGAGGCCCAGAAGCGGGCGACGGCGATCGCCGGCTCATGCTTGTACTGCTCGAAGAACATCCATTGGAGGATCTGAGATCGCTCGTAGGGATCGTCGGGAAGATAGGGAGTGCCATCGGCGAAGTGCCAGAGGATCGCGTTGGACTCGGCCAGCGGGCGACCGTCGTCGAGCACGACGGTCGGCACAGTGAGTGCGGGGTTGAGTCCGCCCAGAGTGGCAACCCGATCCGAGCGATCGACCACCGAGAGCTCCCGGCGCTCGAACTCGATTCCCAGCAGGGTGAGGATCAGCCGGACCTTGTAGCAGTTGCCCGAGACCGGATTGTCGTAGAGCAGCACGCTCATCGGGGCATGGTGCCGGATCGACCGCCCGGCTAGCGCTGCAGGGTCAGCGCGACGTCTGCCGCTGCCGTCTCGCCGCCACTGGTCGCCTGGCCGTCGACCGTGAGGCGCAGCTTGGTGAGATCGCGCAGAAGCTGGCGACCCTTCTGGGAGAGCTTCAGCGTCACCGTGCTCTCTCCCGCTCCGGGGAGGCTGACCGTCTTCTTCTTGAACACCGCGACGGGCTTCGACGCCTGCCCGGCCTGGGCCTTGAGCTTCGCCTTGCCGGTCAGCGTCAGCGTCGCCGCCTTGCTGACCGCGGCCACAAGATCCAGCTCCCCGGTCCGCAACAGCGCACGCAACGACCCCTTCCCGGCGCTGCCGGAAAGCCCGATGCTGAGGGGCGGCGCTTTCGGTTCGGGCGGCGGGGGAGGTTTCGGTTTCTCGACCGGCGGCTCGGGTGGCGGGACGACTTTGTAGCTGATCGACGCGCTGTCTTCCAAGCCGTCTTTGGAGACCGCTTTCACCGTGTAGATGTGATCTCCCAGAGCTGCGGTGTCGAGGTGACCGCTGCCCCCTTTCGAGCTGGCGGTGCCGTTGGAGTCGTTGCACGAGGAGAGGCCGGTCCCGCCGGTTCCCTCGCTGCAGGAGAACACCGTCGGCACCGACTGCCCAACCACGTAGGTCCCGCCCGCCGGCGGCGAGGAGATCAGCGCTGACGGCGGTCCGGCGACATGCAGCACGGCGGTGGCTTCGTCGTAGTGGCCAGCCGCGTCGGCCAGCCGGACGTCGAAGGAGTCGGTTCCGAGATAGGCCACGTCTGGCTCGTAGGTGAACGAGCCGTCGTCCAGGTCCAGGATGAGGGATCCGTGGTCCGGGGGATCGGCCAGGCTCAGCGTCGGCGAGACACCGACCGCGATCGAGCTGCCCGCGAGCACGCCCTGGGCGGCGGCGACGTCGAGTTCCTCGTCCTCGAAGGTGACGTAGCTGTGGGCCAGGAGGTCGACCGGGTTGTCGTACTCGATCGAGACCCAGCCATCGCCGTCGCCCGCCCCGTCGAAGCCCTCCAGACGCCCGGGTGCGACGAAGCTGGAGCCGCCGCCGCCACCGCCCGAAGCCGCTCTGGCGCCGCACTCGTCGCTGGCGCCGCTGCCGCCCTGTCCGCCGCCGACAGAGCCTCCCCCGCCGCCGCCACCGGCAGTCGCAACCCCGCCGCCGCCCGCGAGGCTGCCCCCGGACGCGCCGAACACCCCGGGCTCAGCGCCGCCCGGACAGGTGGAAGGTCCGTGGAGTTCGCCGCCTTCTCCGCCGAGGCCGCCCGAACCGCCAGGTTCGCCGCCTTCGCCGCCGTTGAGGATGGCGCCCCGAATGTTCACCTGGCCGCCCGATCCGCCGGTGGAGCCATTCGCAAAACCGCTCCCTCCCCCGCCTCCTTTCGCCAGGCGCGGACCGCCGACGCTGTCGATGCCGCCGCCACCGCCACCGGCGGCAATGACCTCGAGCGCCGAGTCGAGCTTGACGCTGGTGTAGCCGCCGCCACCTCCGCCACGACCCCCGGCGCCGCCGCCGTTGAAGCCGCCTGCGCCGCCCTCCGAATCGCGCTCGCCATGCCCGCCGATGCTGAGCTCGGCCACCTGCCCGGCACTCAGCGGCTCCAGCGTCGCCCAGACCCTGGAGCCGGACCCGCCCCCTCGTTCGGGTCCGGTTGCATCGTCCCCGCCCCCGCCCCCGGCGCCCTCGACCGTGAGGAAGGCGCTGTCGACGCCGGGGGGAACGGTCCAGGTCGAGGCGGCTCCGGAGTACCGGTACGCGAGCTTGCACGTCCCCGCCGCACAGGTCGGCCCCGAGACGACCGGGACCGGGACGGTGAGCGGCTCGGACGGGTCGCTCTGATTTCCGATCACGTCCTCGGCGACGACGGTGTAATCGTGATCTCCCGACGGCGCGCGCGTGTCGAGGAAGCTCGCGGCTTCGACGCTGCCCACCTGCTCGCCATCGCGGAAGACGTAGTAGCGCTCGATGCCGAAGTTGTCGCTGCTGACCCAGCTCAGCTCGACGCCCTCGGCGTCCACCGAGGCCTGCAGATCATCCGGGGCGCTCGGCGGCTCGGAGTCGATCTCGACCTGCACGACCGCCTGGCCCGCACCCGCCGAGATGGTTTTGATCTGCACCGGCCCCGCATCGAGGGTCTGCCCGGGCTTCAGCGGCGCGTCGCCGAAACTGGCCGTCGCCGGGTTGGCGTCGAGCAGCTCCGTCCCGACCCCGAAAAGCTCCGGAATCCGGACCGAGACTCCGGTGGTCGTGGAGTCGGTGACGTTCTCGAAGAAGCCTCCGGTCTCCCTGATCTCGAGGGAGTACCAGGAGGAGACCGTGCCGGAGGGGCCCAGCGCCCGCGGGATCCGCAGCATCGTCGGTTCGGTCGTCTGCACCAGGGCGGAGCGAAGCGAGTAGGTCCCGGACACCGCTGCCGTTTTCACGTTCTCCGGGGCGAGGATCCCGAGCGTGTCCAGATTCCACCCGTTGTTGTGCCGGTAGGCGATGTTGCCCATCGTGTCGAAGGGGTCGCCGTACTCGGTGGACGTGCAGGTCTCGCTGATCGTCACTCTTTTGCCGCCAGCCGAACAGGTCAGGCTGTTGGCGTGATGGAGGCCGAGGTTGTGGCCGAGCTCGTGGGCGATGACCAGCGGGTTGACGTTTCCGTTGATGTTCGAGTAGATCCCGTTCACGTTCGCGATCCCCAGAAAGCCGCAGTTGCTCTTCGAGGGGAAGACGTAGATCACGTGCTGGTAGCCGCTGAGGTCGATGCCGGCGTCAGCCGCCGCTTCGTCGGCTTCTTCGTCCCAGGTGCCGAAAGGACAGCCGACCGTGGTGCCGCTGAGGCTGAACCAGCCGAACACGTCGCCGTCGGGACTCAGCTTGCCGGTCAGGGAGATCTCGCCGTATGACTCCTCTTTGTAGAAGGCGTTGGCCGAGTTGGAGGCGGTGAAGACCTTCGAGCGCGTTATCTCCGGCGACCAGGGCACCGCCGGGTCGCCGGGGAGCCTGATCAGCAGCACCGCGACTTTGCTGGGGGTGCCGATCAGGGCTGCCTCGGGCTCGCTCGCCGTGCTCCGAACCGCGCCGACCAGCCGGCCGTCGCGCAGCTCGCCGCTGAACACGACCTGGTCCCCGGGCTCCGCCCTGAGCTTGGTCGGCCGCAGCGGAATCTCCTCGCCCCCGGATTCCAGGCTGTACCTCGTGGTCGACTGGCCGGCCCCGAAGTCGTCGATCACGGTCGCCTGCAGCGTGCCCGAGCGGGTGACCTCGGCCTGAGCGGAAGGAGTGAGGCCAAGGGCAACAGCGCAGACAGCGCCAACCGCCAGCGCGCACCTGACGGAGCTCGTTGGCCGCAGCGGCCGCTTCCATAGCCATCCCGCGAAATTCACACCCATTTCCCCCGGCTTGCGTCTGCCGATCTTAATTAGGAACGATCGGTTCTGCTGAGGGAATTGTAGGAGTAAGCGCCCCTGTGAGTCAGCAAGCGATGACGCCGGCCTCAGCGGCCGGCGCCGCGTAGGCGGCGGCAAGCGTCGCGGCCGTCTCATGGGCATTGAGCCCGCTCGGGTTCGGGACCACCCAGAGCGCCGCTCCGGACCACCGACTTGCGCTTTCGAGCGTTTCCGGCTGCCTGCCCAGCGCGGCGGCGCGCTCGCCGAACGCGTCGCGGTAGGCGGAGATGCCAGCGATCGCGACAACCGCGGGCCGGTGATCGGCGACAAACCGCAGCAGCCGCTCGCCACCCTCGTGCAGCTCCTCGCGCGAGAGCTCGGAGGCGCGCGCGGTGGCGCGCCGCACGAGGTTGGTGATCCCGACTCCCCGCGCCACCAGGTGCGCGCGATCGGCAGCGGTCATCCCGGCCGCCCGATCGACCTCGTGCTCGGTAATGCCGGCTGCGGCCAAGGCCGGATAGAAGCGGTTGGTGGGATGCGCGAAGTGGGTCTTGACCGCGGCCGTCCAGAGGCCCGGGTTGATGCCCACGAACAGCAGCCTCAGCCCCGGCCCGACTAGATCGTCGACCTCGCGGCCGCGAAATGCCTCCAGTTCCGCACGCGTGAACCGCATGCGGCGATCCTGCCCGAGTGGCGCCGTGGCCGTCGCGCGGCCGAGCTCAGCCAGCGAGGACCGTGAGCATTCGAAGGGTCGCCTCGGAGCGGTTTCCGGCCGCATCGCTGGCCGTGACCGAGAGGCGGTACCTGCCCGGCTTCATCCGCTTGGCGCTGAGGGCGACGCTGCCGGGCCCTCCCTGGATCGCCTGCGTCAGCGTCGCCGTGCGGGTGATCTTCCGACCGGGGCGCAGCCGCTCGATCAGGATCGAGAGAGTCCCCGGCTCGGTGCTGGAGAACCGCAGCACCGTCTTGCGCCGCGCGCTTGCAGCGACCGCCGGAGGCGACAACGAGACTCCGCCCAGGACGGGCGCCGTCGTGTCGGGCGCGAGCGGCGTACCGCCCGCGTTGCGCATGCCGCCGCCTGGGTCCGGCCGCGGGCCCGGGTCCACAACCGGGGGACCGGTGACCGGCGGTTCCTCATCCGGCGGTTCTTCGACTGGAGGTTCCTCGACTGGGGGTTCCTCATTCGGTGGTTCCTCAACAGGCGGTTCGTCCGGCGGTTCCTCGACTGGAGGTTCTTCGTCCGGCGGTTCCTCGACGGGCGGTTCGTCGTCCGGCGGCGTCGGCGGATCGGGCACCTCGGTTGGCCGGCCGATCACGGTGACGAAGCCTGCCGGGCCGCAGAGCGAAGCGGACCACTCGTCGCGCCTCGAGATGACTGGCCCGAGCACCCGGCCCTGGGTCGCCTGGTTGTCGCAGAAGATCCCGAATGTCGGGCCGGTCGCGATGTTGTCGGCGGTGTCGAGCGTGCCGGCGCCGGCCAAAGAGCCCGAGGTCACCACCGCGGCACGCAGCGGCCCGTCGAACCTGTTGCTCTCGATCCGCAGGTCGGTCGTGCGAACCGCTTCCTCACCGGACGAGCCGAGCGCGCGCACGCCGCCCATTTCGTTGACCGCCGCGCCGCTGTAGAGGAACACGTTGCCGCGGACGTAGAGGCCGACCAGGCCGCTGGCGCTGACGAGGTGGAAGCTGGTCGGCTGGACCAGGATGTTCCCGTCGATTTCGAGACGGTCAGGCGTGCCCGCGCTGCGCGGCGTCGCGCTGATCAACGGACCGGCACCGGCGCTCGGATCGCGCGTGATCAGGTTGTCGTGGATGTGAGTGCGGGCGCTGTCCCCGGCAACCAGGATCACCGACGCGGTCGTCGTCTGGGTGAGCCGGATCGTGTTGTGGTCGATCTCGGCGTCGTCTGCCTGCAGGATTTCCATGCCCCGCCCTTCGAACACGTTTTCGGTCACCCGCGCCCGGTCGACCAGTTGCAACTGCATCGCCCCGAGTCCGTGCGGTCCCGGGGACATCGTGAAGGTGTTGTGCTTGACCAGGACGTCGCTGGTCCCGCCCGTGCCCTCGAAGTCGAGGTCGGTGTTGCCAATCGCGCTGAAGCGGTTGTCGACGATTTCGAGCTGCGTGGTCCCGCTGTGCGCCGCGACGCCGCTGCGATCGCACTCGACGAACTCGTTGTCGTGGATCTTCACGCGGGCGATTTCGCGGCCGTCGTTGACGCCGACCAACTGGACGCAGTCGCCTGACTTCGCGCCGGCGCGGATCGGGTGGTTGAAGGTGACGTGCGATATCTCCGCGTCGGTTGCCGGGCCGATCAGCCTGATCGCGTGGGTCTGCTCGTTCGTGCCGCTGATCGCAGCGGTGTCGATCGAGAGATCGTGCACCGTCGCGCCGACCCCGGTCATCCGGATCCCCTCCCAGTCCTGAGCGCCGACTAGACCCCTGAACTCGAGCACGGTGCCCACGCCCTCGCCGTAGAGCTCCGCGCCCGGGGCGTCGAGCATCATGAACGGCCGGCGCGCCGGCGGCACGGGCTGAATCGAGTCGATGTCGTACACGCCGGCCGGCAGGAACGCGCATTTCTGCGAAGTGAGCGCGTTCTGGATCGCGACCCGATCGTCGAGGCCGTCACCGGCGATCGCGGCCGGAACCGCGCAGGCGGCGTCGTCAGCCGTCCGCGGCTGGGCGCTGGCGAGCGCCGAAACCGGAGCTAGGACCAGCAGGGCGAGAACAAAGACAAGGGGGGCGCGGCGGCGTGAGATCGGAACGATTCCTCTTTGGGGTCTTTGACCGTACTCCCGCAACGGACCGACTCGGTCCGAAAACCCCTGGATTCATCCATGTGTCTAGTAATTACCTAAGGCACGGTAACGTCCCGGACCTCGATCACCTCGGTGCGGGCGGCGACGAAACGCGGCAGCAGCCCGGCGGCGGCCCCGTCGTCATCGGCCTCGACCCGCCAGAGCACGCAGTGGCCGCCGGTCAGGCAGGTGGCCGCGGCGGGACGGCGGCGCAGCGGGCTCTCGAAGCCGTTCCAGGCGGCGAAGGCGGCGGCGCACTCGTCGGGGCTGTGGCGGTGGTGGAGGATGAACTGCGGCATGGGGACATCTTCGGCCCTCCCCGCGCCGAGAACATCGGGGGCGATCCCTCAACCGAGCCGGGCGGCGGGGCGAGCGAGGACGAGATAGCCGAGGCCGACGACCAGGATCAGGCCCAGCACCAGAGGGGCCGCCCAGACTTGGTAGAAGGGCGCGTCCGGGGGCGCCAGAGAGGTGCGGGGCCAGGCGATGTTGACGGTCTCGAAGCCGAGCCAGACGACGGCGGCGAGGTTGATCGGGAGGCCGAGGCGGCCGGTGCGGAAGGCCCCACCCGGTTGCCATCCCCCGCGCAGCCTGGCGATCAGCGCGGCGAGGGCGATGAGGAAGAAGGAGACGTAGATGGCGGCGGTGCCGAAGGCGATCAGGCTGCCGACCGCGGTCGCCTCGAGGCCGAGCAGGAGGCCGGCGCAGGCGAACAGGGCGGTGGCGAGGATGCCGCCGACGGGGCTGCCACGGCGGTCGACGCGGGCCAGCGACCGGGACGCGGGCAGGGTGCGGTCGCGGGCCATCGAGTAGGCCATCCGCGCCGTCACCCCCTGGGCGGCCACCGCGCAGGCGAGGAAGGCGGCGAGGACGACGGCGGCGAAGGGCTTGTCCGACCAGGAGCCGAAGGAGGTCGTGACCGCGGTGGTGACGGGATCGAGGTCGGCGCCGGCGACGACCCCGGCCGGGTCGGGGTGGGCGAGGGTGACGGCGATCGCGTTGGCGATTACGAGGACGCCGACGCTGAGCAGCGCCACCCAGATCGCCAGCGGCACGTGGCGGCCCGCTTCATGGGTCTCCTCGGCGACCCCGACGGCGCAGTCGAAGCCGATGAAGACCCAGCCCCCGACCGCGAGCGCCGCCAACATCGCCGCGAGCACCGAGCCGCCGGAGAGCGCCTCGGCACCGAGCGTGTCGCCGAGGATCGAGATCTCCTGGCTGCGGAAGGCGAGCAGCAGGGTGAGGGCGATCCCGACCGAGGCGACGACCTCGGCGCCGATCCCGACCTTGACGATCCGCCCGACCAGGTCGATCCCGAGCGAGCCGATCGCCGCCGCGGCGAGGACGATCGCGAAGCCGGCGAAGACGATCGCCTCCGGCGTCGCCTCGATCCCCAGCAGGGTCAGCAGCCAGGGCGCCCCCAGGTAGGCGATCGTGGTGTTCGCCGCCGCGTAGGCGCAGAGCGCCACCCAGCCGTTGAACCAGCCGTATCCGGGCCCCAGCAGCCGTCGGCTCCACTGGTAGGGACCGCCCGCGATCGGGAACTCGGAGGCCAGCTCCGAGTAGACCGCGAGCAGCAGGCACTGGCCCGCCAGGGCCACCGGCAGGACCCAGATCCAGGCCGGGCCGGCGACCGCGGTCCCGACCAGGACCACCGCGTAGAGCCCGACCACGGGGGAGATCCCGGCGAAACCGAGGGCGATCGTGTCGAAGGCGCTGAGCCCGCGCTTCAGCTCCTGGCGGTAGCCGAGCTCGGCCAGCCGCGCCTCGTCATTCGCCGCGGCGGCCCCCTCAGCCGCCGCGCTCACGCTCCACCGCCCGGGCGACGTCGACGCGGGAGGAGGCACCGAGCTTGAAGAAGATGTTTCGCAGATGGGACTCGATCGTCTTCTCGCTGAGGAAGAGCTCGGCGGCGATCTCCTTGTTGGTGAGGCGGTCGGTGACGAGCCCGGCGATCTCCTGCTCGCGCTTGGTCAGCGACCCGACCCCGGTCTCGCCCGCCGCCGGTCCTCGCGCCTCGCGCCGAGCCCCGAGCTGGCGCAGCTCCCGCCGGGTCGCGTCGCGCTCGCGCAGGGCGCCGCAGCGGTCGAGCTCGCGCTCGGCCTCGCGCAGCTCCGCCACCGCCTCTTTCTTCTTCCCCGAGGCGGCCAGCGCCCGTCCCAGCAACTGCCGCGAGAAGGCGGATTGCAGCCCGGCTCCCGCCGCGAGGGCACCCTCCACCCCGGCCCGGGCCGGGGTCACCGCCGCTTTCCCCTCCCCCTTATGGAGGAGGATCGCGGCCCGGGTCCGGCCCGCCAGCGCCTCCGGCAGGCGCAGGCCATCGAGCCCGGTGACCAGCTCCTCCGCCCGCGCCGCGTGGGATTCGGCGAGCTCGACGTTGCCCTGCTCGAGCTCGGCCAGGGCGAAGCTCTCCCAGTCGAAGCAGCGCTCGACCGGCACCGCGAACTCGATCTCGGCGCTGCCCAGCGCCTGCAGAGCCTCCGCCCCGCGCTCGGTCTCGCCGGAGGCGAGCAGGGCGACCGCGAGCGCCCAGCCGGGGCCACCGCCGGAGGCCGGGATGGTGCCGCCGGTGAGCCGCTCGCCATAGGTGAGACTCTCCTCGCAGGCCTCGATCGCCGCCTCCAGGTCGCCCATGAAGTAGCTCGGCCAGGCGAGCTCGGAGAGCGCCCAGAAGAGGTAGTGGCGGTTGCCCGAGAGCCGCGCCGCCTCGACCGCCGCCTCGCAGACCTCCGCCGCCTCGGCCAGCTCGCCCTTCAGCTCCAGCGGGTAGCCCTTGGTCAGCATCAACGGGATCAGGAGCCGGCCGACGCCGGCGCGGCGGGCGATCTCGATGCCGCGGTCGATGTGGGCGAGGGCGGCGTCGTAGTGCTCGAGGTAGTTCTCGGTCCAGGCCAGGTAGTAGAAGGCGTCGAGGTGGGGAGCGAGCTCCTCGTCGGCGAGGCGGTCGATCAGCCCCACCGCCTCGGCGTGGTGCTCGCGCGCCTCCGCCACCATGCCCGCGCTGACCTCGCCCAGCGCCAGCGCCGTCGCCGCCAGGGCCCGCAGCGCGGGGTCCTCGAGCCGGCGCGCGCCCTCCAGCGCGGCGCCGCCCATGGTCAGCGTCTGCTCGAAGTCGAGCGTGTAGAGACCGTCGACGGCGAGCTCGACCTGCAGCGCCACCGCCTCGGCACTCTCGTGGTCGCCGAGCTCGTCCCAGGCGCGCAGCAGCCGCTGGTGGGCCTCTTCGTGGTCGCCGAGGCCGTGCTCGACTGCGGCGCACCAGGCGGTCAGCTCGAGCCGGCGCGGCTCCTCGTCCTCGCCGACCAGGGCGATCGTCTCCAGCAGCACCTCGCGGCAGCGCTCGAGCTCTCCGATCGAGCGCAGCGCCGCCGCCAGCGCCATCCTGACCGAGACCTGCCGCTCGCGGTCGCCGTCGGCGAGCAGCCGCAGCGCCCCTTCCAGCCAGCGCGCGGCGACCGCGGGCGCCCGTCCCTCAGCCGCCGCGGCGGCCTCCAGCAGGACCTCGACCGCCTCCTCGTCGCCCTGGCTCGCAGCCTGCTCGACGTGGTGGGCGCGGTCGGCGGCGGCGGCGCCGCGGGCGGTCAGTGACTCGGCGGCGCGGGCGTGGGCGGCCAGCCTGGAGCCGCCGCCGATCCCTTCGTAGACGCTGCGGCGGACCAGCGGGTGGCGGAAGATGAAGCGGCGCGGCACCGCGGTGGCGCGAACCAGCTCGCGTTCGAGCAGCTCGTCGAGGCCGCGCAGGGCGAGGGCCTGGTCGAGCTCGGCGATCTCACCGGCGACGCCGGGGTCGAAGGGCTCGCCGGCGACCGCGGCCGCCTCGAACAGCGCCCGGGCCTCCGGCGAGAGCGCCGCAACCTCTTCGGCCAGCGAGGCGGCGACCCCGGCCGGGACGCCACCCTGGTCGGGCCCGCCAACCTCGTCGAGGCGCTGCGGCTGCTCCAGCCGGGCCAGCTGCTCGAGGTAGAAGGGGTTGCCGCCGCCGTGCCGGTAGAGCGTCGCCACGGTCGCCTCGTCGACATCGTCGAGCAGCGCCGCCGCCTCGGCTTCGCTCAGCCGCGAGAGCTCCAACTTGCGCGTCAGCGGCGCCGCCAGCGCTGCCACCAGGGCGGGCGGGGCGCTGCCGGTGCGGTAGGCGGGGATGATCAGGACGGCGCCCTCGGCCGGGCGCCGCAGCAGCGCCCCGAGTAACTCGATCGTCGCCTCGTCGGCCCAGTGGAGGTCGTCGAGCGAGAGCACCAGCGGCCTCGGCTCGGCCAGCAGCGCCAGCAGCGAGCGCACGGCGCGGTGGCTGCGGTAGCGCTCGTCGCCGACCGCGGCCGGAGCCTCGTCAGAGCGAAGAGCCGGGAAAACGGAGCCGAGCTCGGTCCGCAGGCTCTCCGGGGCGGCGCCGAGGCCGTTTTCGAGCTGGGCCGTGAGGTAGGGGTCGAGGGTCTCGACGAGGACGCCGAAGGGACGGTCGCGCTCGAACTCGGCCGCCTGGCCGTGGAGGACGACATGGCCGCGCTGCTCGGCTCGCTCGCGCAGCTCCGCCAGCAGCCGGCTCTTGCCGATCCCAGGCTCACCCTCGACCGCGAGACAGCCCGGCTCGCCCGCGTCCAGAGCGTCGAGGGCGGCGTCGATCAGCTCGAGCTCGTGCTCCCGTCCCACGAGCGTCTCACCAGGCGAGACCATCGGCGCTCCGAGCATAGAGCGAAAACCCAGGGGTTCCGGTTCAGGGATCGCCCCTGATGTTCAGGGACGCCTTCGCGGCGAGGCTGAGTCCAGTCACTTACTCACCCACTGCAAGGAGGAACCAAATGCATGCCAACGACAACATCGCTTCCCGGATCGGGCGCTGGAGCGCCGCTCACCGCAAGACCGCCATCCTCGGGTGGCTGGTCTTCGTGGTCGCGGTCCTCGGCCTGATGGCCAACGGGGTACTGAAGAAAGAGACGCTCTCCGCCGTCGACCAGATCGCCGGCAACGCAGGCGAGGCCGAGAGGATCCTCGACGACGCCGGGATGCGCCCGACCGAGGAGATCGTCCTGATCGAGAGCAAGTCCGAAACCGTCGACGATCCCGGCTTCGCCGCCGTGCTCGACAAATCGGCGGCGGCATTGACTGCGACCGCTCACGTCACCGCCGTCGCCTCGCCGCTCGACGGCAACGGCGGCGGCATCTCCGAGAACCGCCATTCGGCCTTCGTCGAATTCGAGATCGAAGGCAAGGAAAAAGTCGGCGAAGAAAACCTCGAGGCGAGCATCGCCACGGTCGACCGCGTCAAGCACGACAACCCGGAGTACACCGTCGGTCAGTTCGGCGGCGGCAGCGCCAACAAAGCGATCGAAGACACCCTGCAGGCGGACGTCGGCAAGGCGGGCATGCTCTCGCTGCCGATCACGCTGCTGATCCTGATGATCGCCCTCGGCGCCCTGGTTGCCGCCTCGGTGCCGTTCACGCTCGCCCTCACCTCGGTGCTGGCGACGATGGCGATGGTCACGATCCCCAGCCACCTGTTTCCGCTCGGCGGCAACGTCGATGCCCTGATCCTCCTGATCGGGCTCGCGGTCGGGGTCGACTACTCGCTGTTCTACATGCGCCGCCAGCGCGAGGAGCGCTCGGCGGGACGGAGCAATCGCGATGCGATCGAGGTCGCCGCAAGGACCTCGGGACATGCGGTGATGATCTCCGGCCTGACGGTGGCGATCGCGATGGCCGGGATGTTCATCACCGGCGACGCGACCTTCACCTCGTTCGCGGTCGCCACGGTGACCGTGGTCGCAGTCTCGATGTTCGTGACGCTGGCGGTGCTGCCGGCGGTGCTGGCCTGGCTCGGCGACAGGGTCGACAAGGGCCGTGTCCCGTTCACCCGGCGCCGCGGCGAGGCCAAGGAGTCCCGGGTCTGGGGCTCGATCGTCACCCGCGTGATGCGGCGACCGATCGTCTCCATCGTCGTCGCCGGCGGCTTCCTGGTCGCCCTCGCGATCCCGGCGCTGGGCATGAACGTGGTCCAATCCGGTCCCGACGACCTGCCCCGGGACATCCCGGTGATGCAGACCTATGACCGCTTCACCGCTGCCTTCCCGGAAGAGGCCAACGCGGTCAACGTGGTGGTCGAGTCCGACAACGTCCGCGGCGGTGCGGTCGGCAGGGCGATCGACGATCTGGTCAGCGAGGCCGAGGCCTCGCTGCTGGTGATCGGCGAGAGCGAGATCACCTACAGCGACGACGCGACTGTCGCGAGCGTCCAGATCCCGACCGTGGGCGAGGGCACCGACGAGCAGTCGATGGCCGCGCTCGACGAGGTCCGCGACGAGTTGGTCCCGGCGACGGTCGGCGGGGTCGAGGGCACCACGGTCAAGGTGACCGGTGGAGCCGCTCAGTCGAGCGACTTCAGCGACCTGCTGTCGAGCCGGATGCCACTGGTGTTCGCCTTCGTCCTCGGGCTGGCGTTCCTGCTGATGCTGATCACTTTCCGCTCGATCGTGATCCCGCTGAAGGCGATCGTCCTCAACCTGCTCTCGGTCGGCGCCGCCTACGGGGTGCTGGTGCTGGTGTTCCAGAAAGGCTGGGGCGAGAACCTGCTCGGGTTCGAGTCCAACGGCGGCGTCACCAACTGGTTGCCGCTGTTCCTGTTCGTGATCCTGTTCGGGCTCTCGATGGACTACCACGTGTTCATCCTCAGCCGGGTCCGCGAGGCCTACGACCGGGGCATGAGCACCGAAGACGCGGTGCGCAAGGGGATCGCCGGCTCGGCCGGCACCGTGACCAGCGCCGCAATCGTGATGGTCATGGTGTTCAGCGTCTTTGCCACCCTCTCCTTCATCGACTTCAAGGAGATGGGGATCGGGCTCGCAGTGGCGATCCTGATCGACGCGACGATCATCCGGGGAATCCTGCTGCCGGCGACGATGAAGCTGCTCGGCGACTGGAACTGGTACCTGCCGAAGTGGCTGCAGTGGCTGCCGCAGAAAGGGCGCGAGCCGCGCTCCGACGAGGGGTTCGAGGTCGAGCCCGGCGGTGTGGAGCCCGCCCGCGCCTAGGGGCGCCGGCGAAGCGAAGTGCGACGGGCGCCCGCGGGCGCCCGTCGCCGCGTTGGAGACCGGAACTTCGATTCGAAAGAGGTGAGCAGAGATGGAGCAGAGCACGAGCAGGAGCAAAGGCACGGAGGCGGCGGTGATCGGGGGTGGCATCGGCGGCCTCGCGGTGGCGGTGGCCCTGGCCCGGGCGGGCTGGAGCCCGACCGTCTACGAGGCGAGCCCGGAGCTGGCGCCACTCGGCGCCGGGCTCTCGATCTGGCCGAACGGGTCGCGCTCGCTGCGCGAGCTCGGCCTCGACGAGCTGATCGAGGCGGCGCCCTGGAGCGGCGGCGCCCTGCGCCGGGCCGACGGCTCGCCGCTGGCCGAGTTCGACCCGGAGGCGATCGTCCACCGCTACGCGGCGCCGCTGGTCGGGCTGCACCGCGGGGATCTGCAGGAGGCGCTGGTCGGCGCCCTCGGCCGCGAGCGGCTGCGGACCGGGGCGCGGCTGAGCGAGATCGAGGGAACCGAGCTGCGCTTCGCCGACGGCACCCAGGCCAAAGCGGACCTGGTGATCGGCGCCGACGGCCTCAACTCGACGGTGCGCTCGGCGCTGGTCGGCGACGGCGCTCCGCGTGACTCGGGCATCGTCGCCTTCCGCGGCATCGCCCATCTCGATGGTCCCGTGCCGGTGGGAGAGTGGTGGGGCGCGGGCAGCGTCGCCGGCCTGCTGGAGCTCGGCGGCGGCCGCGTCTACTGGTACCTCGCCCACCGCGGCGAGGTCGATCCCGCGGCGCTGCCGCGGCTGGCCGCCGACTACGGGTCGGCGGTGAGGGAAGCGATCGCCGCCACCCCCGAGGAGGACGTCCTCCTCCATCCCCTATTCGACCGCGATCCCGTCTCCGCCTGGAGCCGCGGTGCGGTGACGCTGCTCGGCGACGCCGCCCACCCGATGCTGCCGTTCCTCGGCCAGGGCGCGAACTCGGCGCTCGACGACGCCGTCTCCCTCGCCACTGCGGTGGCCGAGGAGGACAACCTCGGCCGCGCCCTGGAGCGCTACGAGCGGGAGCGAGTCAAGCCCACGGCAGCGCTCGTCCGCGGCTCGCGCAAAGCCGCGAAGGCGGCGCTGCTGGGCTCCGGAGCAGGCCGCCGGATGCGCGACCTGCTCGTCTCGCGGCTGCCGGAATCGACCCGGCTGCGGCAGCTCGACCCCTACCTCGGGCGGCGGTAGGGGTCGAGGCGTAGTGAGCGCTCAGCCCAGAAGCTTGGCCTTTGCCCGATCGAACTCCTCCGCCGAAAGCGCTCCCTTGTCTTTCAGCTCGGCGAGCTTGTGGAGTTCGTCCGCGGGAGAGCCGGCGTGCGCCGTTTCCCGAACGTAGGAGTCGAAATGCTTTTTCGAATCGGCCTCGGCCTTGATCGTGCGGTCGCGCATCCCGTCGCCGCGAACGATCAGGTAGAGCAGCACCCCCAAGAACGGCAGGAAGACCAGGAAGAACACCCAGACTGCCTTGGCAACGCCCGAGAGCTGGTGGTCGCGGAACAGATCCGAGATGACTGAAATCAGAATCCAGATCCAGGCGAAGAGCAGAAAGAACTCGAAGACGAGCAGTAGCCCTTCGCCGAAGCTGATGTCCGCGAGCGTCATCGGTGGTCCGCCTTCGGGTACCAGTTGACGGTCAGCTGGTAGATGATCACGACGTCGAGGATGATCATCAGGAACGCCCACAGCGGCGCTGCCGGGAACCAGACGACCTGCAGGGTGGCGTTAATAGCCAGGAGGAAGATGCCGAACACGCGGGCCGCCGAGTTACCGGTGATCAGGCCGAGCCCGGTGAGCCCGACGACGACGCCGAGCAGCATCTGAATCCAGCCCCAGGTCGTGAGGTCGAGGACCAGCGCGCCGTGGCCACCGACCACAACCACGTCGTCATTGAGGACCGCAGCCAGCCCCCAGATAACGCCGAGGCAGCCGAGGATCACCATCATCACCCCCGCAAACGCGATCCACATCGAGTTTTCGCTGCCTACAGGGCCCCTCGAACCTCGACTAGCCTCCATCGGAATCTCCTTTTGAAGTGGGTACGGCTCCACGCTAGTTGCGTCTCGGTACGGGTAAATGTTCGTTATCCGGGTCAGATTTCCTTGCGCGATAGGAGTACTGGAGTGTCGATTTCGCGCGTCCCCGTTCGTCGCCTGGGTAGAAGGGACTCGTAGGGAGTTCCCCGACCGAAGGAGAATCGAGATGGGCAAGCTGATCGCAACGACGCAGACCACCATCGACGGCGTCATCGACCCGGTCGGCGAGTGGGTGGAGCCGGGCGGAGACCACGCCGAGTACTCGTTCGAGCGTCAGGCGAGATCCGGCGGGCTGGTGCTGGGCCGCGAGACCTTCGAGGGGCTGGCGCAGTACTGGCCGAAGGAGTCGGGCAAGTGGGCGGACATGATCAACCCGATGCCGAAGTACGTCGGGTCCACCACCCTGTCCGGCGATCTCGAGTGGAACGGGACCCTGCTCGAGGGCGACCTCGAGGACTCGATCCCGAAGCTGAAGGACGAGGTCGACGGCGACCTCTTCATGCACGGCAGCGGCGAGTTCGCCTACGCCCTCGCCGAGAAGGGGCTGGTGGACGAGTTCGAGGTCTACCTGAACCCGCTCGTCTGGGGCAAGGGCAACGTCCACGTGCTCGGCGACAACGGAACCATCCGGATGCAGCTCGACGACGTGAAGCGGTTCGACTCCGGAGTGGTGCTGCTCACCTACCTGCCAGCGTCCTGACCACGACCGGGTGAGGCGGCGGCCGGCTACTGCTTTTCGGTGTCTTTGCCGGGGCCGCCGACCAGCTTGTCGTTGCCGCTGCCGCCTTTCAGGAAGTCGCGCCCCGGTCCGCCCAGCAGCTTGTCTCCGCCAGAGCCGCCGCGGAGAAAGTCATCTCCGCGCCCGCCTTCGATCTTGTCGCTGTCAGCGCCGCCGCTGAGGTTGTCGTTGAGGTTGCCACCGACGATGGCATCGAAGCCGAGGCCGGCGTCGAAGACGTTGATGTGACCCGGAGCCCCGACGAATTTGTCGCTGGTGAATTCGGTCGGATCGGTGATGGTGGAGACGGCATGGATTTCGATCGGCCCTTGGCCGCCACCGAGGTCGTCGGGCAACTGCGAGAAGTCATAGAGGGTGGACACACCCGCCGAGGCCTCGATCCGCCTCAGGTCGCGGCAGAAGGCCGGGCCGTTGTCGACGCCTACGCCGCTGACAGTGAGTTCGCCGTCGCCGGCGCAGCGGGGCACGATTTTCCCCTCGCCACCCTCGACCGTGAGCACACCGTTGGCGAAGCTGCCAAAGGCATCGGCCCTCGCGGGAATGAGAACCGCGATTGCCAGCGTGAGCGTCGCGCCGATCAGCACCCAGCCGGAAGATCCACCGAACCGAAGCCGAAGCGCTGATATCGCGGACACAATGGGGAGTCTAGACCCACTGTTTGGAGGGAGCGTCAGAATGGCGACTGTGACCGAAAGCGAAGGGTCGGCAGGGGTTTCACCAACGGCTCACTACACCGGGCATACCTGGGTCCGGAACGGCCTCTCTCATCCTCAGCTTGCAACCTGGCAGGGGCGGGTTCTTCATGGCGGGTTCGCTTTGCCCCTCGCGGCAAGCAGGACACTCGGCGGGCCGACGCTCGATGGGCTGCTCCTCGCTCGTCACCGAATCATCGACTCGATCCTCGACGACCTGATTCGCGGCGGCATCACCCAGGTGGTCGAGGTCGCCTGCGGCATGTCTCCCAGGGGCTGGCGGTTCACCGAGCGATTCGGCGAGCGGCTCACCTATATAGAGACGGACCTGCCGGGAATGGCCGAGCGGAAGCGCGACGCGCTGGCTCGCATGGGGTCGCTGACGGTCCACCACCGCGTGGTCGACGTGGATGTACTCCAGGAGGGTGGGCCAGGCAGTCTCGCGGCTCTTGTCGAGACCCTGGACCCGGCCGAGGGACTGGCGATCATCACCGAGGGCCTGCTGATGTACCTGGACGACGACACCGTAGACGCGCTGTGGGCCCGGATCGCCACTGAACTCGGACGCTTCGACAAGGGTGCCTACCTCTCGGACCTGCGCTTCGCGAGACCGGACAGGGGACTATCGGAGCGGACTTTCGACGCGATCCTTGGCGCCTTCGTGCGCGGCAAGGTCCACCCCTATCGCGGCGACGAAGCCGAGGCGGAGGCGGCCCTGCGCAGCGCCGGCTTCGAGCAAGCCCGACTGCACCGTGGAGACGAGCACCCAGCAGCCGCGGACCTTCGCAGCGATCCAGGCGCCGGCGTGATCTGCATCGTCGAGGCCGGCAGCGGCTAGTTCGCAGTGTGTCGCTCCGAATGAAAAGACGGAGATATCAAGACGGGACCGTGTAATTGACCGTCTCTCGGACCTGCATCCCAAGTGCGTCAGCGACCTCCTGAAGGCGCTCCATACCCACCCCGGAATAGAGGTTGGCCTCCCAGCGCTGAACCTGTTGCTCCTGCAGGCCGAGCCGCTCGGCCAAAGCCTTCTGAGTGAGGCCAGCCGCAATTCGTGCCTCGACTAGAGCAGTCAATAGATCGAGGAAGCCCTCCAGCTCCCGCTGGTTGACGCGGCCATCACGCAAATCCTCGTAGCGCTTGATTTCGTTTCGCAGCGTCTCCGCTTGCCCTTCCAGGGCAGCAGCCATGACCCCCCGCATACGAGGGTCAACACCCTCGCTCGGCACATAGTCCTGCTGAGAAGCAAGGGCTTCCTCGAAGCGGCGAAGCTCGGCTTTGCTGATCCGGTATTGACGCTCGTTGGCGATCACGCTAGATCCTCCAAGTCAATCTTGACGATTCCCTTCCGCTCCTCCGTATTGCGCTGGCGCTGGAAGAACTCAAGAAACGACGTACCTCCGGGCTCGGCTGCCACATCGGCCGGAAAGAGCTCCCCACGGAAGCGCTCTTTCTGCGCCCGGCGACCGTCGGAGAAGTCGAGTAGAACTGGGTCAAGCTCATCCAAAACGACTCCCTTCGGATCCCAGCAGGCATCAAAGTCGCCGGGCTTCTCCTTCGCAGTTACGAAGCTACCGTCGAGATATGCGTTGCGACAACCAGCTGACCGCAGCGAAACGAGCGCCTCGTGCAGACCTTCCAGCAACTCTGCTCGATGCGGCGATTGGCCAAATCTCGCCTTCAATTCATTCCAATCCGCGTCATGGATTCCAGGAGGCAGGTTTCCGCTGTTGTTGAATGAAGGAATCATCTTCCCAACATAACTGTTGTGTTGATGATGATATCAGTCACCCCTCTCACTGGGGTGAGCACCTCGCTCCCGGAGGCGTGCCGTCCATTGCGCATGGCGTCGGCGAAGCTCGCCTTCGTCGAGGTCGGCGCGGCCCAGCGGCTGGTAGTTCGGGACCCAGGACGCAACCCCGTTGTCGGACCGAGCGGCGGCCCAGCAGTCCCAGAGGCGCATGTCCCCGACTTCCTTGCCGCTCGCCGCTTCATAGGCCGCGAGGAAGTCGTCGGCGATCTGCTCGTCGAAGAGGAGGACGAGATCGAGCCGGCACCAGCCCAGGTCGAAGCCACGGGGACCGCGCGAACCGCCCGACCAGTCGACGATGCCGGTGAGCCTTCCGTCCCGCCAGACGACGTTGCCCGACCAGTAATCGCCGTGGGTCAGCACTTCCGGTGAGGCAACGATTTGTGACCAGCGGGACCGAACCTCGGCCGCCAGCGGGCCGTCCAATATCTCCTCTGAACCTCCCCCGCCGTCGAACACGCTCGGCAATTCCGTCAGCCGCTCGAGCGGCACCGCGTGCGCCGCGGCGAGCGCACGACCCAGCTCGCGCGCCCACTCCCTGGGGTCGGCCGGAGTGATGTCCGGCTGACCATCGAGCCAACTGACCAAGGAGGTTGGGTACTCCGACCAGCGGCCATCCAGGTCGCCGCCGAGCAGCACCGGGGTCAGACCGCCGAGCCCGTCCAGGGCCCGCAGTACACGCTGCTCACCCAACGGGGCAGGGTCGTCCAGCGGGAACTGGCGGACGACGACGCTGGTCGCGGGATTCGCGGTGTCGACCCGCCAGGTGTCCGCGTGTTGGCCGCCATCGAGCCGCACGGCGCCCAGGACCGCGGCCGACGGGCCCGCCAGGCGCCGGACTTCCTCCAGCGCCCCAGATGAAGGCATCTCCTCAGACCGGTTCATCGCCCCCACCCTAGGTTGCTCTCAGCCTCGCGATCAGATAACTTAGCCAAATGGCTCAGTATTCGCTTCAGCTCGACGGTGCGTTCCAAGCCCTGTCCGACCCGACCCGCCGCGCAGTGTTGGGCCGACTGGGGTCGGGTCCGGCGAGCGTCGGCGAGCTGGCGGCGCCGTTCGAGATGGCGCTGCCGTCGTTCATGAAGCACATCCGCTACCTCGAGAAAACGGGCTGGATCAGGACGCGCAAGTCCGGCCGCGTGCGCACCTGCATGCTCGAGAGGGACTCGTTCGACGCGATCGAGACCTGGCTCGGCGAGCAGCGAAGCATCTGGGAGGGCCGCACCGACCGGCTCGAGCGCTTCGTCACCGCCCCTCAAGACAAGGAGGCAATCAAATGACCACGACCCTCAACCCCGAACTCGACCTGACCGTCGCCCGCATCATCGCGGCCCCACGCTCGGCGGTCTGGAACGCCTGGGCCGACCCCGCCAGCTTCGAGCAATGGTGGGTGCCCGCCCCAGAGACCTGCCGCGTGCGGGAGATGGACCTGCGCCCCGGCGGGTCCTTCCGCACCGAGATCAGCCACGGCGGCACCGACTTCGGCCCACACCTCGCCGGCTGCTTCCTCGCCGTCGACGAGCTCGAGCGCATCGTCTTCACCGACGCCCTCGTCGCCGGCTGGCGCCCCGCCGAGTCCTCGTTCATGACCGCGGTCATCGCCATGAGGGACCACCCCGACGGCACCGAGTACACCGCAACCGCGATGCATCGCAACATCGACGACCGCGACCGGCACGAGCAGCTCGGCTTCCAAGAAGGCTGGGGCACCGTCACCCGCCAGCTCGCCGAGCTCGTCGAGGGAAGTCCGTGAAGCCCCGCGGTACTCCCGAGGATCAGTCGCGCCAGGGGTCCGTCACAGGGTCCATGCCCTCACGAAGCTCCCGCAATTCGTCTGCCCAGGCATCGTCAGGCTGACTTGTCCGAAGCGCCTCCTTGAGCGCCTCCCCAGTGGCCAGCGACCCAAAATGCCGGTCGAAGGCCTCGGAGCTCATCGGCACCGTGCCCGTCCGCTTCCGGATCTCCTCAATCGAAGTCGCCTTCGAAGGCCAATCCGGCGCGAAGATCAACTTCACCTCCGCCGCTTCCTCTTCAGTCATCGAGTCGATATGCGCGTGCAGCTCAGCCTTGATCATGACCCGACCGTACCGTCGGCGCCAGCGGCATCGGACGGTGCCTCTAGAGCTCGGAGAGCGGCACTCGGATCGGCTCAGCCATGCCTCGACGGTACAAGACGTGGGTCGTCGCAACTGGTGCTACAGTCGTGCACATGCCCCGAAACGTTTCCATTCGCGAGCTTCGCAACTCCACCTCGAGTGTCGTCGCGGAGTTGGAAGCAGGTGAACGGCTGACGCTCACCGTCAATCGGCGGCCAGTCGCCGACATCCTTCCCCACACCGAGCGGCGCGATCCCTGGGTCTCCTCGTCCGAGTTGCGCCGGATCGTGCGCGAGGCGCCCGCCGACGCTGGCCTGCTCGACGATCTCGACGATGTCCGCGGCGCAGAGCTCGACGATTGAGCAAAGCAGTCGCCGACACCTCGATTTTTATCGCCCAGGAGACGGGACGCGAACTGGGAGAGCTTCCCGAGCAAATCGCCGTCTCAGTGATCACGGTGGCCGAGCTAGAGCTAGGGGTCCTGCGGGCAACCGATTCCGAGGCACGCGCCCGCCGCCTCTCCACCCTTTCCCGAGTGCAGTCCACCTACCCCCTGCTCCCAATCGAACCAGAGATCGCGAGCTGCTTCGCGCGCATCGCGGCCGCCGAGCGATCCCGCGGCCGCCGCCTACGTCGTCATGACACCTGGATCGCCGCGACTGCGATGCGGCATCGCGCAGCCGTCCTCACCCAAGATTCCGACTTCACGTCCTTTAAAGACGTGAAGGTACTCCGTGCGTAGTTCGGAAGAGCGAGCAGTTAGTAGACGACTGCGTAGGCGCTGGAATCGCCTCGGCGACGGCTGGCGCACTCGCAAAATGCTTCGGCTCCATCACCGTGAGTTCGACCCGAAGGAGCAGGCCGAAATTGGGCCACCAGGCAATGAGGCGGTAAGGACCCATCTGATCTGGATCGCCGAGGCCTACGGACCGTCCGAGATCCCGAATCTCGTCGCGGCGCTGAAAAGGGCGGGGTTCTCAGAGCGCCCTTGGGCCTCACGAAGCACGTCGACCTCTGTCGTCAAGGGACGTCAATCAGCGTTTAGTCGCTATTGGATCCCGCTTCCACTAGTCGTAGGACCTGACTGGCAAGGCATGGATCACAACACGATCCGAATGAAGCTCCCAGAGGGTGTGTACGTGGCGCGGGGCCATGTTGTCTCAATTAGCCCAAGCCTGACCGTTCTGGTCTTTTGTTTCATGCTCACGGATAGCGAGTCACTATTCATCCAACGCCAACTCGAAAAGGACCATAGATCTGAGCTACGGCGTAGTGGAAGACGGCTCAGCATGATTGGGCCGGAGATGGCGCAGCGCGAGGCGATTCGTAGCGTGCGGGCTCACACCAGACATCGCCTTGCACGATGGATCTCAGAGCTCGCCCCAGGAACTTTCAGCGAAAGAGGCGACGAACTTCCCGCCAGCGAATTCACGACCAGTGAGTTAACCAACCCATTCGAACAACGACGTGTCGAACCCAACAGTCCGATACGTAGCTACCGGACTTCTCTTGATCTAGAAGGCTGGAGGGCGTGGACCAACACCCGCACTACAGGTCTATACATGCGAGAGGGCGACGACGAAAATGGGGACGGCCATGTTCTTCGTTTTGGCGGGAAAGCCTCCGACGTTCTACCTGATGAGAAAACCGCAAAAGAAGAGGCGGGGGGTTCGCCTCGCTGGCTGCTCTTCCATCAATCGGACCAGAGCCTTTACTGGTTCGTAGTCATCTGGGTCGTTCGAGTTCTCCTCGAGCGCAGCTATGCCTATCTCTCCGCCATGAGGGATGAACCCGGCACCCGGAGCCGACGTCTCGCTAGCGCAATACGACGAGTTCGTAGGACGCAGAATCATTTGCGCGCGTCCAGTGACATGCAGGCGATCGCCGCCGAGATACCTACCGGCCCGTTGGATTGGGCCAACCCTTGGGACGGGTCCGACTTCGAGTTCAAAGACCCAGAACACCCACAGCGGAACAGGGCTAGCTGGATCGACGATGCCGTATCTGAGGCCAAGCAGCACGCAAAGGTCCTTCGCACTAACGAGAGGCGCATTCGCGAGCGACTGACCATGGAAAGCACCCTCGTGGCAGCAGTCGCGAACCTCCGTCTTCAGCGAGCCGTCTTCTGGCTTTCAGCTTTGGTACTAGGCCTCGGCGCCGCAGGACTCGTCGTAGCCATTCTCGGACTCAGCCAGGGAAACTGAGGCTCAGGACGGCACCGCTCTTCACTCGCCAGCCGCGGCGATAACGCCCTGGGCGATCGCGAAGGCGGTTCTGGCGGCTGGGACGCCGGCGTAGACGGCGGTGTGGAGGAGGGTCTCTTTGATCTCCGTTGGGGTCAGGCCGTTGCGGAGGGCGGCGCGGATGTGGAGGGCGATCTCGTTCTCGGCTCGGAGGGCGACCAGGACCGAGAGGGTGGCGATGCTGCGCTCGCGGCGGCCGAGGCCGGGGCGGTCCCAGATCTCGCCCCAGGCGTAGCGGGTGATGAACTCCTGGAAGTCGGCGGTGAACTCGTCGCTGGTTGCCTCGGCGCGGTCGACGTACTCGTCGCCGAGGACTTCGCGGCGCACGGTTGCGCCGCGCTGCCGGATGTCCGGGTCGCTCACGCCTCGCGGCCGCCGTTCGAGGCGGGGACGCTCTGCGCCACGGGCTGGGGCTTCGCATCCTCGGCCGGATCGAGCGCCGGCTTCTCATCGTCCTCGCCCTTGAGGCTCTTGCCGAAGCCGCGGATGCTCTTGCCGAGCGAGTTGCCGAGCTCGGGCAGGCGTTTGGGGCCGAAGACCACCAGGGCGATGACCAGGACGATGCCTATCTCCATGGGACCGATGTTGGGAATCATGGAACCTCCGTTAGGTAACGCTGCTTTGGGTGTGCGCGATCAGCGGGCGCAGGAGCGCGTCGCTGACCCGCGGGTCGTCGAGATCCGTGAAGTCGTGATCGGTGCCCTCCAGCACCTGCAGGCCGACGAAGGGGACCGAGCGGTCGAGGCCGACGGTTTCTCCCCAGATCATCCCCGGGCAGGCGGCTGCGACCGCGTCGCGCACGCGGCGCGCCTCCTCGGCGTCCTCGACCTGCACCCGCACGAAGCGGAGCGCTCCGTCCGGCGGACAGGCGAGCGAGGCCGGCCCGTCGTCGCCCTCGAGGCGACAGAGATCGCGCGTCCACTCGCCGATCAGATCGGCGTAGTCGGCCCAGCCCCAGTCCGAGGTGTACTCGGGGGTCTCGAACGCCGCCTCTGAGGCGACCCGCCAGACGGCGAGGTAGGGAGCCGGCGTGGCGGGGTCGATCGCCTGGAAGCGCTGGCAGGAGAGGAAGCCGGGCTTGGCGAGCATTTTCGCCAGCTTCGGGCCGTTGTACCACTCGTTCCACTCGGCCTCGCGCTCGGGCAGCATGAAGCGGCAGCCGACGAGGTAGGCGAGCGGGGCGCTCATCTGAGGTCGGCGCCGATCGCGTCGGCGGCGGCGAGCCCGAACACGAGCGCGTCGGCAAGGCCGCCGACGTAGCCGCCGCGCGGCCCGCCGTGCAGGCCACCGGTGCAACTGCCGGCCGCGTAGAGACCGGAGATCGGCGCGTCGAGGGCATCGAGCACCGCGCAGTCGGGCCCGACCTTGACGCCGCCCTGGGTGAAGGTGATGCCCGGCACGATCGCGATCGCGTGGAACGAAGGCTTCGCGATCGCGATCTTTGCCGGGTCGGCGTTGTGGGCGTCGACGGCCGCCTGCAAGGCGACCGTCTCGAGCCCGGCCGCTTGTGCGAGCTGCTCGAGCGTCTCCGCGGCGTGGTGGTCGCCGCCGCGCTCGACGAGGTCGGGATTGGGGACGGGCGCCCCGTAGGGGTTGTCGGCGCCGGCGCCGTTCCACAGCGCCTCGTCGAAGACGACCCGGAACGCCCGCGGCGTCTCCGTGCGCACCAGCTCGTTGACGAGGGCGACGCCGTCGGTCGCGTGGGTCGGGAGGCGCTCGCCACGACGGTCGACGAGCAGCGCCTGCATGCAGAGCTTGTCGAGCGTGGGATAAGGCCACAGCGTGTCGTTCCCGAGCGCATCGCGGGAGACGATGTGCCCGTAGACGCGCCCGAGGCCGACCGTCTGCGCACCGTTGGCGAGCAGCATCTGCAGGCCCTCGCCGGTCGAGGTCGGCATCGCCCGCAGCAGTGCGGTGGCGGCGTTGGGACCGACGTAGCGGGTCAGCAGCTCCGGGCTGCCCTGGAAGCCGCCGTCGGCGACGAGCACCACTCGTGCGTGCAGATCGAAGGAGCCCTCGTCCCCGCGGCAGGAGACGATCCAGCCACCATCGGCGGCTGGCGCCAGGCGCTCGGCGCTGACGCCGAGGCGGACCTCGCCGCCGCCCTCGCGAACTCCCTTATAGAGAGCGACGAGCGTGCGGTCGGTGCCGCGCTCGGGCTGGATGCGGCGGCCGATGCCCTCGCCGTGCGGGGCGAGGGCGTGGCGCATGTAAGGGACGTCGCCCTTCGGCGAGAGCTCGACATCGTGGGACCGCAGCCACTCCAGCGCCGGACCGGCGCCGTCGGCGAAGCGGCGGGCGAGGGCCGGGTCGATCTCGTCGTCGGTCTCCTTCAGCAGGCGGGCGTAGAGCGCGTCGGCCGGGGTGTCCATTGCCTCCCAGGCGACGTGCAGCAGGCCGCCGGAGATGCGCGCGTTGCCGGCGCCACCATCCTCCGCCCCGCGCTCGAGCACCGTCGGCCGCACTCCCACCTCGACGAGCCGCCGCGCGGCGGCGATGCCCGCGAGGCCGCCACCGACAATGACGCAGTCGTGGGCCTGGCCGTCAGCAGCGGACATGGACGGCACGGTAACAGACATACTTTCAAATGTCATATTGACAAATGTCTGTCATTTGACATTATCGCCGCGATGCTGCCTCTCGCCGGAATCAAGGTGCTCGATTTCAGCACCCTCCTCCCGGGCCCGCTCGCGACGCTGATCATGGCCGGGGCGGGCGCCGAGGTGACCAAGGTCGAGCGCCCGGGCAGCGGCGACGAGATGCGGTCGTACGAGCCCAAGCTCGGCGAGTCGAGCGTCAACTTCGCCCTGCTCAACCGCAGCAAGCGCAGCGTCGCGGTCGACCTCAAGGACCCCGCCCAGCGCGAGCAGCTCGACGCCCTGGTGGACGAGTGCGACGTGCTCGTCGAGCAGTTTCGCCCCGGCGTGATGGCGCGACTCGGCCTCGACTACGAGAAGGTCGCCGCGCGCAACCCGGGGGTCGTCTACTGCTCGATCAGCGGCTACGGGCAGAGCGGACCGCGGGCCCAGCAGGCCGCACACGACCTCAACTACGTCGCCGACAGCGGCATGCTCAACCTCGTCCAAGGTGCCGACGGCGCGCCGGTCCTGCCCCCCGCGCTGCTTGCCGACATCGGCGGCGGCTCCTATCCCGCCGTGATCAACGTCGCCCTGGCGCTGTTCGCGCGCGAGCGCAGCGGCAAGGGCACACACCTCGACATCGCGATGAGCGACAACGTGTATCCCTTCCTCTACTGGGCGCTGGGCAACGCCGCGACCGGCGCCTGGCCGCGCTCGGGCGAAGAGCTCGTGACCGGCGGCTCGCCGCGCTACCAGCTCTACCGCACCGCAGACGGGCGCCACCTCGCCGCCGCGCCGCTCGAGGACCGCTTCTGGACGCGCTTCTGCGAGCTGATCGAGCTGCCCAAGCCGCTGCGCGAAGCCGATGCCGATCCCCAGCAGGCGACAGGCGCGGTCGCAGAGCGCATCGCCGCGCAGCCCGCTGCGCACTGGCGAGCGCTGTTCGCGGCCGAGGACGTCTGCTGCACGATCGTGGCCGGGCTGCCCGAGGCGCTCGCCGACGAGCACGTCGCCGCCCGCGGCCTGCTTGACGACACCGTCGGCGACGGCGATCAGCAGATCCCGGCGCTGCCGCTGCCGCTTGCGCCATCCCTGCGCGACCAGCGCGGGCACTCCACCTATCCGGCCCTCGGCGAGGGCAACTCAACCCTGCTCGGAGGTACTTGATGCGAGCTGTCGTCCTGCGTGAGTTCGGTTCACCAGCCTCGTTGACCGTCGAGGACCTGCCCGACCTGACGGCCGGTCCCGGCGAGGTGCTGATCGAGGTCGAAGCGTGCGGGGTCAACTTCCCCGACCTGCTCGTCGTCCAGGGCAAGTACCAGACGCTGGCGGAGCCGCCGTTCAGCCCGGGCAAGGAGGTCGCCGGCCGGGTCGCCGCGGTCGGCGAGGGCGTCGCCTCGCCGCAGCCCGGCGAACGCGTGATGGCGCAGCTCGAGTACGGCGGCTACAGCGAGCTGGTCGTCGTACCGGCGGGTACCTGCTGCCCGATTCCGGACGAGGTGCCGAGCACCGACGCCGCTGCGCTCGGGCTCGTCTATCTGACCGCGCACCTCGGGCTGATGCGCCGCGCGCACCTGCAGCCCGGCGAGTGGGTGCTCGTGACCGGCGGCGGCGGAGGCATCGGCTCGGCCGGAGTGCAACTGGCACGGGCTCTCGGCGGTCGTGCGATCGCCGTCGGCGAGACCGAGGAGCAGCGGGCGCTGGCCCTGGAGCAGGGCGCCGAGCACGCCTTCGACGCCGACCCCGAGACTCTGCGCGACCGCGTGTTGGAGGCGACCGACGACCACGGCGCCGACGTGATCCTCGAGGCGGTCGGCGGCAGCCTCTTCGCCGCCTGCGTGCGCTGCATCGCCTGGGAGGGCCGGATCGTCGTGATCGGCTTCGCCGGCGGGGAGATCCCGCGGATCCACGCCGGGCATGTGCTGGTCAAGAACATGGCCGTGCTGGGGCTGCAGAGCAGCGACTACTTCAGGCGCGATCCGGAGGGCGTGCGGGCGATTCAAGAAGAGCTGCTGGCCCTCTACCGCGACAGCGCGATCCGTGCCGAGGTCGCGGCCACGCACCCGCTCGAGCAGGCCGCGAACGCCCTGCTCGCTTTCGAGCAGGGCCAGATGCGGGGCAAGCTCGTGCTGACCACGGGTCGCGCATGAGCGGCACGCCGGACACGCGCCCGCTCGCCGGTGTGCGCGTGATCGACATCTCGACCAGCATCGCGGCGCCGACCGCGACGATGTACCTCGCCGACCTCGGCGCCGACGTGATCAAGGTCGAGCGGCCGGGCACCGGCGACGACGCCCGCACCTGGGGGCCGCCGTTCGTCGGCGGCCAGGCGCCGTGGTTCGCCGCCGCCAACCGCAACAAGCGCAGCATCTGCCTCGACCTGCACCACCCGGCCGGCCGCGAGGCGCTGTTCCAACTGCTGATGAGCGCCGACGTCTTCGTCGAGAGCCTGACCCCGGGAAAGCTGGCGAAACTGGGGCTCGATCCCGCCAGCGTGCGGCCGCGGATCCCGCGGCTTATCTACTGCGCGATCTCCGGCTTCGGGCTCGACGGGCCCGATCACGACCAGCCCGGCTATGACCTGATCGCGCAGGCGCGCGGCGGGCTGATGAGCGTGACCGGCGCCACAGGCGGTCCCCCCCAGCGGGTCAGCACGGCACTCTCGGACATCGTCGCCGGGATGGTCGCGGCGTTCGCGGTCACCGCCGCACTGCGCCGCCAGATGCAGACAGGCGAGGGCGAGCTGATCGACGTCAACCTGCTCGAGGCGAACCTGGCGCTGCTGGGCCCGCGCATCGCCAGCTTCCTCGCCGGTGAGCCGGAGCCGCGCCCGAGTGGCGCCACCGACTCGGTGATCGCGATCTACCAGCCGTTCGAGACGGCCGACCGCTCGATCGTGATCGCGGTCGGCACCGACGCGATGTGGGTGCGCCTCTGCGACGCGCTGGAGATGCCGGAGCTCGCAAAGGACGAGCGCCTGGCGACCAACGAGGGGCGACGCGAGCACCGCGAGGAGCTCGTCGGCCTGCTCGCCGAGCGCCTGCTCAGCGCCGACGCGGAGACCTGGCTGGCGCGACTGCGCGCCGCCGCGATCCCCTGCGCCCCGGTGCAATTCCTCTCCGAAGTGCTCGCCGACCCGCAGGTGCGGGCGCGTGGGGCGATCGTCGAGACCAGCGGTCCCAACGGCGCGGCGCCGATCAGCATGGTCGGCTCGCCGTGGCGCTTGGGATCGACTCCCGACGACGCCGAGCACCGCCCGGCACCACTGCTGGGCGATGCCACGCGCGACGTGCTGCGCGAGGCGGGCTATGGGGATAACGAGGTGGACCAGCTAATCGAGGAAGGGGTGGCGATGTGAGTGCAAGCACGTTGGTGAGTCAGAGCACGTTGGTTGTCGAAACCCGTGGGCACGTCGCTTGGTGGACGCTCAACCGTCCGCGCGAGATGAACGCCCTCAACGCCGATCTGTTCGCGCGGCTGGCTGCCGCGGCCGAGCAGGCCAAGGCCGACCCGGAGGTGCGCGTGGTCGTGATCCGCGGCGCAGGAGAGCGCGCCTTCAGCGCCGGCGCCGACCTCGACGAGCTCGACGGCAGCTCGCGGGAGGAGGCGGAAGCGGTCCTCGCGCGCGGTGGCGAGGTGATCTCCGCAATCGAGCGGCTCGGCAAGCCGGTGATCGCCGCCGTCGACGGCTACGCGTTGGGCGGCGGCCTCGAGCTGGCGCTCGCCTGCACGCTGACCCTGGTCTCGACGAACGCGTCGCTGGGCCTGCCGGAGGTGCGTCTGGGGCTGATCCCGGGCTACGGCGGGACGCAGCGACTGCCGCGGGCGATCGGCCGCCAGGCGGCGCTGCAGATGATGCTGAGCGGCGAGCAGATCTCCGCCCGCGAAGCGTGGGAGCTGGGCCTCGCGGCGCGGCCGCCGATCCCGGCGGAGGAACTCGACGAGGCGGCGGAGGCACTCGCCGGCGAGCTCTCGGGCAACGGGCCGGAGGCGCTCGGCCGCGTGCTGCAGGCGGTCGCCGGCGGCGCCGAGCTCGGCCCCCAGGAGGCGCTCGCGCGGGAGACGGCGCTCGCCGCGGAGGCCTGTGCCAGCGAGGAGTCGACAGAGGGCGTGGCCGCTTTCCGCGAGCGGCGTAAGCCTGAGTTTCGGGGTAGCTGATCCCGATGGCCGAGTCCCCCACCCCAGTCTCCGCACTCGCGGACGAGCGCGCGCTCGAGGCGCTGCTCGACCAGCGCGAGCGCGAGCTGCGCGACGCCGTGCGCGAGGTGGTGCGGCGCGAGGTGGCGCCGCGGGCCCTAGGGGTCGACGCCGAGTCGGCCTTCCCCGAGCAGGGCTTCAAAGCGCTCGCCGATGCCGAGCTGGCGGGCCTGCTGGTTCCGGCCGAGTTCGGCGGGCAGGGAGCGTCAACGCTCGCCTACGCGCTGGCGGTCGAGGAGATCGCGAGCGCCTGCGGCTCGACCTCGACCGTCTACATGACCCAGATGCACTGCGCCTACCCGATCCTGCTGCACGGGACCGACGAGCAGCGCCAGCGCTTCCTCCCGGACCTCGCCGCCGGGCGCATCTACGGCGCGATCGCGGTGACCGAGCCGGAGGTCGGCTCCGACGCCGCCGCGATGAAGACGCGGGCGGAGCGCACGGGTGACGAGTACCGCATCGACGGGACCAAGACCTTCATCACCAGCGGCGACCGGGCGGGCGTGATCGTCGTCTGGGCGACGCTCGACCCCGGCGCCGGGCGCGACGGCATCACCGCCTTCCTGGTCGAGGGCGACCGGCCCGGCCTCGCGACCGGCGCGGTCCTGGAGAAGCTCGGCATGAAGGGCTCCTCGACCGCCGAGCTGTTCTTCGAGGACTGCCGCGTGCCACTCGCCAACCGCCTCGGCGAGGAGCGCGAGGGCTACGCGCTGACGGTCCGCTCGGTCGTCAAGTCGCGGATCAGCGCCGCCGCCCAGGGCGCCGGCTTCGCCCGCGCCGCCTACGAGCGCGCCGCCGCCTGGGCGCACGAGCGGGGCCTGCTCAGCGGCGCCCGGCGTGACGCCCAGGACCTCCAGTTCGCGATCGCCGACCTGCGCATGCGCGCCACCGCCGCCCGCGGGCTGCTGTACCTCACGGCCCGCCTGGTCGACGACCACTCCGCCGATCCGGTCGCCGAGGTCTCGGCCGCGAAGGCTTTCTGTACCGATACTGCGGTCGGGGTCGCAGAGCGCGCCGTCGCGCTGCTCGGCGAGGACGGCGACCGCAAGGACCTGGAGCTCGAGCGCATCCTGCGCGACGCCAAGGTGACCCAGATCTACGACGGGACGAACCAGATCCAGCGCTTGCTGATCGCGCGAGATACGCGCCTACGACTGGAGGGACGCGCATGAGCACCACAGGTCCGCTCGACGGCAAGGTCGCGCTCGTCACCGGCGGCAACCGCGGCCTCGGGCGCGGGATGGCGCTGGCGCTGGCTGAGGCGGGCGCCGACGTCGCCCTCGGCGCCCGCGATCAGGCCTCGCTGGACGCGGTCGCGGACGAGGTCCGTGCGCTCGGGCGCCGCGCCCTGGCGGTCTCGACCGACGTGACCTCCTCCGCCGCGGTCGACGCGCTCGTCGCCGGTGCGGTCGAGCAGCTCGGCGGCCTCGACGTGCTCGTCAACAACTCCGGCGTGCTGCACCCGCAGCCGCTGATCGAGACCTCCGACGAGGACTGGGACCGGGTGATCGCAACCAACGTTCGCGGGAACTTCCTCTGCTGCCGCGCAGCCGGCCGCGTCTTCAAGCAGCGCGGCGCCGGCAAGGTGATCAACATCGCCTCCAACTTCGCCTACATGGGCGTGCCGGGCTTCGTCTCCTACTGCTCCTCGAAGGCCGCCGTGGTCGCCTTCACGCGGGCCCTGGCCGTCGAGTGGGCACCGCTGAACGTGCAAGTCAACGCGATCGCGCCCGGCTACTTCGAGAGCGACATGAACGCCGAGCTGCGCGCCGACGAAGAGCTGCTGAAGCGCACCCTGCGCCAGATCCCGCAGCGCCGCATGGGCCAGCCGCAGGAGCTGGGACCGCTGGTCGTCTACCTCGCCTCGGCCGCGTCGGACTTCATGACCGGCGAGACGCTGCTGCTCGACGGCGGCCAGGCAGCGCGCTGACGCGCCGGCTCAGCCGGCGGCCTTGAAGCGCTCGCGCGCCTTAGTGACACCGGCCTCGACGTAGCCGCCGTCGATCGGCAGATCGGCGCCGGTGATGAAGGCGGAGCGGTCGCCGGCGAGGAAGGCGACCGTCTCGGCGACCTCCTCGGGCAGCACCTCGCGACCGAGCGGGATCAGTTCGCGCGAGGCCTGTCGGTGGCGGGCGGAGGCGGTTTCGACCAGCGGGGTGATCATCGCCGAGGGGTGCACGGCGTTGACCCGGACGCCGTCGTCGGAGAGCTCCAAGGCGGCCGCCTTGGTCAGGCCCCGCAGCCCCCACTTGCTGGAGCTGTAGGCCGGGTCGTAGTGCGCGGCGAGGCCGGCGACGGAGCCGACGTTGACGATCGAGCCGGCGGGTGAGCGGCGCAGCAGTGGCGCCGCGTGCTTGATCCCGAGGAAGGCGCCGGTGAGGTTGATGTCGAGCACCGCCGACCAGTCCTCGAGGCTGGTCTCGGCGATCGGCTTGCGTCGCAGCACCCCGGCGTTGTTGACGAGGACGTCGAGCTGGCCGAAGCGCTGCTCGGCCTCGGCGACCGCCGCGATCCAGTCCGGCTCGTGGGTCACGTCGAGCCGCAGCGCGTGTGCGCTGGCTCCCTGCTCGGAGAGCGCGGCTGCCGTCCCCTGGCACTCCTTCTCGAGCACGTCGCCGAGCACGACCCGGGCGCCGTCGCGCACGAGGGCGGCGGCGACCGCCGCGCCGAGCCCGCGGGCGGCGCCCGAGATCAAGGCGACGCGACCCTCGAGTGGCCTCTCAGACAAGTCGGACACGCGGAGACCTAGGCTTTCTCAGTGCCGTTGGGCGCGTGCCCAAGCGACTCCACGAAGTCGAGGTGCTCTTCCATCTGGGCCCGCGCGCGCTCCGGGTCCTGCTCCCTGATCGCCTCCAGGATCGCCACGTGCTGGCGCACGGTCGTGCGCCCGTTCTCCGGGGTCAGGGTGAGGTAGGTGACGGGGTGGGTGACGCGGTGCAGGGCCGAGACGAAGGCGCTCAGCACCCGGTTTCCGCTCGCCTCGGCGAGCGCGGTGTGGAAGGCGACGTCGAGGTCGGAGACGCTCGGGTCCTCGACCGTGACGTGCTTCTCGCGCTCGACCACCGCGTCCAGCGCCTCGAGGTCCTCCTCGCTGCGTTCGACGGCAGCGGCGCTCGCCGCCGGCAGCTCCAGCATGCGCCGCGTCTGCGTGATCTCGTCGTGGCTGATCGAGCCGAGCCGGAGGATGTTTTTCATCGACTCGCTCAGCCAGGAGCCGAGCGACTCGTTGTCGACCGTCTCGACGAAGCTGCCGCCGCCGGCGCCCGGCACCTTGCGGATCAGGCCCTCGGAGGCGAGGGCGCGCAGCGCCTCGCGCACCGTGGTGCGGCTGACCGCGAACTGCTCGGAGAGCTCGGACTCACTCGGCAGCTTGTCGCCGTGGCTGAAGGCGCCGGAGAAGATCGCCTCCCGCAACTGCAGCTCGACCTGCTCGCGCGTACGCAGGACCTTTGCGGGCGTGAACGCGGAGTCCTGATCGGCATTCATTGGAGGGATCGTAGTTGAGGCATTTGTCGGACCTTCACGGCCGCGGTCCTCAATCACTGAGCAGATCCCGCAGCTCGTTCTTGCGGATCTTGCCGCTGGCGGTCTTCGGCAGCGCCTCCATCAGCTCCAGCCGCTCCGGCAGGAAATGCTTGGAGAGCCCCTCGCCGAGCAGGTAACCGCAGAGGTCGGAGAGCTCGGGCTGGGAGCCGCCGCGGGTGACGAGGATCGCGCAGGTGCGTTCGCCGAGTCGCTCGTCGGGGAGGCCGACGACAGCCGCGTCGGCGACGTCGGGGTGCGCGTACAGCAGGGTCTCGATCTCGATCACGGGGATGTTCTCGCCGCCGCGGATGACGATGTCCTTGCTGCGGCCGCGCAGCGTCAGCAGCCCGTCGGTTTCGATCGCCGCCCGGTCGCCGGTCTTGAACCAGATCCCGTCGAACGCCTCCGCGGTGAAGTCCGGGCGATCGAAGTAGCCGAGGAAGAGCCCGGGGCCGGTCATCTGCAGCTCGCCCTCGACGCCGAGCGGGACCGGCGTCCCGTCCTCATCGAGCACGCGCACCTCGCAGCCGCGCACCGGGTGGCCGTCGGTGACGGCGATCCGGGCGGGATCGAGCGATGGCGCGGCCGAGACGCCGATGCCGTACTCGGTCATCCCCCAGGCCGGGCAGACGAAGCACCCGAACCGCGAGCGACCGTCGTCGACGAGGGTCCGCGGGATCGGGGCGCCGGCGACAACCACGGCGCGCAGCGTCGCCACCTCCTCGTCGGCGCTGACCAGGTCCTGGAGGAAGGTCGGGGCGCCGAACATGACCGTGACCGCCTCCTCGCGCATGATCTCGGCGGCGCGCCTGGGGCTCCAGCGATCCATGAAGACGGCGGCGCCGCGGCGGTAGGCGGTCCAGAGAACGCCCCAGAGGAAGCCGGTGTGGTGCCCGACCGGGGAGGCGACGAGGTTGACGGTGTCCGGCCCCAGCAGCTCCTCGCCCAGGTGCTGCGACCAGCGCACCAGCACCGCGTCGAGCGTCTCGTGCGAGTTCATCACGCCCTTCGGCTCGCCCGTCGTGCCCGAGGTGAAGCCGATGTGGGCGAGAGCCCCGGCCTCGACCTCGCCGCGCGGGGCGGGCGGGGCGGCGGCCAGCGACTCGTAGGAGATGGTGCCGGGAACCTCTGGGCCGCCGACGAGCACGACCTGCTCGAGCGTGTCCGATGCCTCCTGCGCTGCCTGCGCCAACTCGACGTAGCCGTCGCGGTCCCGGTATTGCCACGGCACGACGAGCACCTTTGCCCGGGCGCGTCGGACCATGAAGGACGCCTCGCGCTCGCCATAGGAGGCGGGGATGCCGGAGTAGACGGCGCCAAGCCCGAGCACCGCCCAGATCAGCGCCGCGAACTCGGGCCCGTTCGGCAGCATGATCGAGACGACGTCGCCGGGGCCGACGCCGAGCCCCGCCAGGCCGCCGCGCAGCCGGTCGACGAGCGCCTCGAGCTCGGCGTAGGTGAGGGCGACGCGATCGCGGCCGTCTTCGCCGCCGTAGCCGACTACGGCCGTCGCGTCCGGCGTCGCGGCGGCGGCGTCATGCAGGTAGTTCGACAACGGCACGTCGCGCCAGCCGCCGTCGTCGGCGTAGGCAGCCGCCAGCTCGGATGTGAGCCGCGTGTCGGGACGCGCGAGCAGTTGCTCGACCGACGCGCTCATGCGGCGACCCGCGCCCGGGACGAGACGGCATCGCGCATGAAGCGCTCGACCGGGTACTCGCGGACGTAGCCGTAGCCGCCGTGCAGTTGGATCGCGTCGATCGTCGTCGCCACCGCAGCCTCAGTCGCCATCCGGGCGGCGGCCCCACATTCGCCCGCCGCCGACGCCGTCAGCGCGTCATCACGACCCGCCGTCGCCTGCAACAGCGCGGCAGCGGCGCCGACCTGGCCCTCACAGCGCGAGACCATCTCGCGCAGTGCCGCGAACTCGGCAAGCGGCTGGCCGAACTGGCGCCGTTCGAGCAGATACTCGGAGGTCTGCGCGAGCGCCGCCCGGGCGACCCCGGTCGCGATCGCGCCCCAGCCGAGCTGCCACCAGTTGCGCGCCGCCTGCACCGCCGCGGCACCGCCGACGACAGCCTCGGGGCCAAGCTCGGTGGCGACGGAAAGCGGTCGGATCTCGATCCCGCGCAGTCCGGTGCGCGCGGACGCCTCCCCCAGCTCGGCGCGAGCGGCGTCGAGCGCGACCAGGCACGGCTCCCCCGTCTGCTCGTCGACGGCGGCGAGCAGCAGCGCCTCGCTGGGCCCGCCGGGACAGACGACCGCCTGGTGCGCGCCCTCGAGCCGCACGGCGCCGCCGTCGGCGGGACGCTCCAGCGTGAACGAGCCGCCCGGAACCAGAAGGGGCGCAATCTCGGCGCCGAGCTCGATCGGGTCGGGCCCGCCGTTTCCGTACTCCAGCGCGTAGCCGCACCCGTGGGCCGTCAGCGCCGGCACGGCGAGCGATGCCGATGCGGCCGCGAGCCGCTCCAGCACCTGCACGCCGAGCAAGGGATCGCTGCCGGCGCCGCCGCGATCCTCGGACAGGCCGGCGGTCTGCACCTGGTTCTCGCGCAGCAGGTCGAGCACGTCGGCGTCGAGCCGACCCTGCTCGTCGACCTTCTCGGCGACGGGAGCGAGGCGACCGCCGGCCATCTCCTCGACGACCTCGAGGAACATCTCCTGCTCGGAGCGCAGGTTGGCGGCGGGCGCTGCGCTCATTTGTTGAAGCGATCGCGGTCGACTGGGCGCCGCTCGCGGAAGGCCTCTGAGAGCTCGTGCGCCTCTTCGGAGGTGAGGTAGTGGGTGAGCAACTGGTCGTGGCCGACGCGGGAGGCGCCGAGGGCGCCGAGGTGACGCCCCGCGAAGGCGCTCTTGAGAGCGGCGAGCGCGCCGGGCCCGCGCTGCATCAGCTCGCGCGCGACCTCCTCAGCGCGGACCAGCGCCTGCCCGTCGGCGACGACCTCGTTGACGAGGCCGATCTCCTGCGCCTGCGCGGCCGAGAGCTTCGGGTTGAGGTACCACATCTCCTTCGCCCGCTTGCGCCCGATCGTCGCCTCCAGGTACCAGGTGCCGAAACCGGCGTCGAAGCTGCCGACCATCGGCCCGACCTGGCGGAAGACGGCGGACTCGGCGGCGATCGAGAGGTCGCACATGACCTGCATCACCTGCCCGCCGCCGACCGCGTAGCCGTTGACTGCCGCGAGCACCGGCTTCGGCACGGTGTCGATCAGCTCGTAGACGTCGACGACCGGCAGCACCGCCGAGTAGTCGCGCCGCTCGGTCTCCTCGTGCTCGCCGCCGATGCAGAAGAAACGGTCGCCGGCGCCGGTGAGGATGCCGACCGCGAGCTCGGGGTCGTCGCGCAGCTCGCGCAGCGCCTCGGCCAGCTCGAGGGTCGTCTGGCGGCGCAGCATGTTGCCTTTGTCCTCGCGGTCGATCGTCATCACCAGGACGCCGTCGCGGCGCTCGACGATCACGTCGCGTTCGCTCATTTCGAATCCTCCTCGTGGTTGTAGAAGCCGCGCCCGGACTTGCGGCCGAGACGACCCGCCGCGACCATACGCCCGAGCAGGGGCGGCGGCGAGAGAGACGGCGTGCGGGTCTGCTCGTAGGCGGCCTCGGTCGCGTGGCGGTGGACGTCGAGCCCGATCATGTCGAGCATTTCCAGGGCGCCCATCGGGTAGCCGAGGCCGAGTCGCAGCGCCGCGTCGATGTCCTCGGCGCTGGCGATCTCGTCGTCGTAGTCCTGGACCACCTGGTTGAGGTAGGGCATCAGGACGCGGTTGAGCAGGAAGCCCGGGCGATCCTTGACCCGGACCGGGTGCTTGCCGATCCGGCGGCCGAGCTCCTCCAGCGCCGCCAGCGTCTGCTCGGAGGACTGCAGCGCCTCCACCACCTCGACCAGCGCCATCAGCGGCACGGGGTTGAAGAAGTGCAGTCCGGCGAAGCGCTCGGGCGCCTCGACCGCGCCGGCCAGCTCGGTGACGGAGAGAGCCGAGGTGTTGGTCGCGATCAGGCAGTCGCGGCGGACCACGCCCGCGACCTGCGCCAGCAGCTCCGCCTTGACCTCGGCCTGCTCGACCACGGCCTCGATCACGAGGTCGCAGGCGGCCAGCTTGGCGACGTCGACGGTTCCGCGGACGCGGTCGAGCACGGCGTCGCGCTGCTCCTCGCTGACCTTGCCGCGCCGGACCCCTTCCTCGAGGAAGGCGCTGAGGCGCTCGCGGCCCAGCGCCAGCCGCTCCTCGCTCGCCTCGAGCACGACAACGTCGAGCTCGGCTGCCGCGCAAACCTGCGCGATGCCGGCGCCCATCGTCCCGAACCCACACACACCAACGGTCTTGATCTCGGTAGCCATGCTCAGGTCCCCATCAGCTTGCGATCGGCGTACGTGTAGAAGCCCTCGCCCGTCTTGCGGCCGAGCTGGCCGGCGGCGATCATCCGGTCGACCAGCGGCGGCGGCGCGAAGCGCGGATCCCGCAGGCGCTCGTAGAGGCTCGTCGAGACCGCTTTGTGGATGTCGAGGCCGACGATGTCGAGCAGCCTGAAGGTGCCCATCGGGTAGCGCAGGCCCTTGGTCACGACCGCGTCGATCGACTCGACGGTGCCGAGGCCGGCCTCGAGCGCGCGGATGCAGTCGTTCTCGAACGGCACCAGGTAGCGGTTGACGAGGAAGCCCGGGACGTCGGCGGTGGTGACGACGCGCTTGTCGAGGCTTTCGAGGAAGCGGACGCTGGCCGCGTAGGCCTCGTCGCTGGTGCGCTGGCCGCGCGCGACCTCGACCAGCTTCATCATCGGCGCCGGGTTGCAGTAGTGGGTGCCGACGACGCGCTCGGGCAGGCGGGACCCGGCGGCGATCGCGGTCACCGAGAGGGTCGAGGTGTTGGTGTGGAAGAGGGCGTCCTCGCGGCAGATCTCGTCAAGCTCCCCGAAGGTCTTTGCCTTCAGCTCCTCGTCCTCGAAGATCGCCTCGACGACGACATCGCACTCGGCCAGGTCGGCCAGATCCGTGGTGCCGCTGAGGCCGGCGAGCGCGACGTCGCGCCGCTCGGCTTCGAGCTTGCCGAGCTCGACGCTCTTGTCGAGGAAGCTGGCGACGTTGGCGATCCCCTGCTCGAAGCCCTCGGTCGTCAGGTCGCGCACGATCACGCGGTGGCCGGCGCGGGCGATCGTCACCGCGATCCCGACCCCCATGGTGCCGGCACCGAGGACGCCAACTGTCATTGCCTTCTCCTTCATCCGATCGTGAACGGGTCGCGGGTGTCTCCGCTGAGCTCCACCCAGACGGCCTTGACCTCGGTGTACTCCTCGACCGCAGCGAGGCCGTTCTCCCGCCCCCAGCCGCTCATGCCGTAGCCGCCGAAGGGGACGCCCGGCGCCACCAGCCGGTAGCAGTTGACGAAGACCGTGCCGGTGCTCATCCGGTGGGAGACGCGGTGGGCGCGGTGCACGTCCTTGGTCCAGACGCCGCCCGCGAGCCCGAAGGAGGTGTCGTTGGCGAGCTCGATCGCCTCCTGCTCGGAGTCGAACGACATCACCGAGAGGATCGGGCCGAAGGCCTCCTCCTGCACCACGCGCATCTCCGGGCGGGTGCCGGTGAGCACGGTCGGCTCGACAAAGAGCCCGCCGAGCTCGGGTGAGGGACCGCCGCCGCAGGCGACCGTCGCGCCCTCCTCGCGGGCCGAGGCGATCAGCCCCAGCACGGTCTCCAGTTGCCTCGGGTTCGCCAGCGGGCCCATCTCGGTCGCGGGATCGAGCGGGTCTCCGAGCTTGATCGTGCCGGCCCGCGCGACGATGCGCTCGACCAGCTCGTCGTGGACGCTCGCCTCGACCAGCAGGCGCGAGCCGGCGACGCAGGTCTGCCCGCTGGCGGCGAAGATGCCGGCGATCACGCCGTTGGCCGCGGCGTCGAGGTCGGCGTCGGCGAAGACGACCTGGGCCGACTTGCCGCCGAGCTCGAGCCCGACCCGCTTCAGCGTGCCGATCGCGGTGCGCGCGACTTGGATCCCCACTTGGGTCGAGCCGGTGAAGGTGAGCCGGTCGACACCGGGGTGCTCGGCGAGGGCGCTGCCGACGGCCGGCCCGTTGCCGGTGACGACGTTGACGACGCCCGGCGGGAAGCCGGCCTCCCGCACCAGCGCCGCCAGCTCCAGCGCGGTCACCGGCGTGTGGTCGGAGGGCTTGAGCACGACCGTGCAGCCGGCCGCGAGCGCCGGCGCCAGCTTGTAGGTGGTCAGCAGCAGCGGCGAGTTCCAGGGCACGATCGCGGCGACGACGCCGACCGGCTCGCGGCGCGTGTAGACGAACATGTTCGGCTTGTCCGAGGGGATCGTCGCGCCCTCGATCTTGTCGGCGAGGCCGGCGAAGTAGGTGAACCACTGCGGGATCAGCGCCGCCTGGGCGCTCGTCTCGCGCAGCAGCTTGCCGTTGTCGCGCGCCTCGATCTTGCCCAGCTCCTCGGCGTCGCGGGCGAGCAGCTCGGCGAGTCGGCGCAGCAGCTCTCCGCGCTGCGAGGGCGCCATCGCGCCCCACTCCCCGTCGAGCGCCGCGCGGGCGGCGGCGACCGCAACCTCGACGTCCTCCGAGCTGCCGTCCGGGACGACCGCCCAGGACTCGCCGCGATATGGATCCTGGGAGGTGTAGGTGGCGCCGGAGAGGGCCGGCACGTCGCTCCCCCCCACGTGCATCTCGTATCGCTGCAGGTCAGACATGCTCGACTAGAATAGTGGAGTACACGTCGCTATTCAACGTTTTCAGGGGAACAGAGGACCAAGATCCAACCAATTTCGCCTGATTCGGGATCCCGCCGTTGGCACATGCTTGGCGTCGCGACCGCCGCCCAGGCCGGCGTCGCGGTCCTCACCCAGGGGCTGACGGGGCTGGGCCCGACCCTCCAGGAGCAGTTCGACCTGAGCCTGGGCCAGACGGGCGCGCTGCTGACCGTCGCCCCGCTCGGGCTCGGCGCCACGCTGTTTGCCTGGGGCTGGCTCTCGGATCGCCACGACGAGCGGGTTGTGATCGCCACCGGCCTGATCGCCGGCGGCGGCGTGATGCTGCTGACGCCGCTTGTCTCCAGCCTCTGGGCGTTCGCGCTGATGCTGTTCGCGGCCAGTGCCCTGGCGGCGAGCGGCAACGCCGGCGGCGGGCGCGCGGTGATGGGCTGGTTCGGGCCGAAGGAGCGAGCGACGGCGCTCGGCCTGCGCCAGATGGCGACGCCGCTGGCGGCCGCGGTGGCGATCGCGCTGACGCCGGTGCTGCTCGCCGCCGGTGGGCTCGAGCTGGTGCTGCTCGCGCTCGGCGGCTACATGATCGCCGCCGGAGTCGTCGCCGCCGTCGTCCTGCGCTCGCCCGCCCGCCCCACCGAGGCCGAGCACGCCGACGGTGCCTCGCTGCTGCGCAACAAGCGGCTGCAACGACTCGCCGTCGGCGGCTGGCTGCTCTCGACCGTGCAGATGAGCTGGGTGGTCTACGCGATGCTCTTCCTGACCCGGCACGAGCACCTGGCGATCGGCAGCGCCGCCCTGCTGGTCGCGCTGATGCAGGGCTGCGGCGCCGCGGCCCGCGTCGTCTGTGGGCGCTGGTCCGATCGCGGCCTGCGGCGGATCGCGCCGCTGCGGCAGATTGCACTGGTGATCACGGTGGGCGCGATCGCGACCGGGATTGTGGTCGACGCGCCGGGCTGGCTGGCGATCCCGGTGATGCTGTTCGCGGGCGTCGCCGGGATGTGCTGGAACGGCCTCGGCATCACCGCCGCCGGTGAGCTCGGCGGCATGCCCCAGGCCGGGGCGGCGATCGGCCTCTACATCACCGTGCTCCTGGCCGGCGCCGCGATCGGGCCGCTGCTCTTCGGCCTCTGCCTGGAGCTGTCCTGGGGGGCGGCGTTCGCCGCCGCTGCCTTGCCGGCGCTGCTCGCCTGGTACCTGCTGGCGCCGCTTGACGAGCGCGCGAAGCTCAGGACTTAGGGGCCGAGACCGCGCGCGGGTCGGTGCCCTCGAGCACGCCGCGGTTCGGCGGCCACGAGTACGTCTGCTTGTAGTACTTCAGGTAGACGAAGCTGTCGACGCTGGAGACGCCCGGGACGGTCCGGATCGTCGTGTTGATCAGGTCGGAGAGGTCCTCGTGGTCGCGGCACTGGACCTCGGCGAGCAGGTCGTAGCCGCCGGCGGTGGAGACGACGAAGTCGACGCTCGGCGTGCGCTCCAGCACCTCGATCAGCGGGGTGAGGTCGCCGGTGCCGCGGATCCCGAGCGTCGCCCCGACCGGCAGCCCGAGCAGTATCGGGTCCGGCACGGCGACGATCCGGATCACGCCTTGCTCGACCATGCGCTGCGCGCGCTGGCGGGCCGCGGCCTCCGAGAGGCCGACCGCTTTCGCTACGCGGCCGTATGCCTGGCGCCCGTCCTGCTGCAGCTCGCTGATGATCTTGCGATCGATCTCATCGAGGACCAACTGGGCGTCTCCGCCGGCGCTTCGTCGCCGCATCCCTACTCCTTAAATCGCTGCTGATTTCTACTGCCTGACGGGGTGTTCATACGAAAAATCGACGACGAGACCGCGCCTTCCCGACTATAACCGTCGTCCGTGTGACGATAACCGCCCGGCCGGCGTCTAGGCGCTCCCCAGGCGCTGGATCAGATTGCGCGTGATCTGCACGATCACGGGGTCGCGGCCCTCGATACCGCAGGTCCAGTCGGTGCAGCCGGAGGTGAAGACCGTGCCGCCTTTCGTGTAGATGCCCATCACCGCGTTGCCGTGGGCGATGTGACGCACCCGCGGCTCCAGCTCGGCCTGCGGCGTGTTGCCCGGGTCGACGTCGAAGACGCGCCACTGCGTGTACTCCATGTCGCCGTAACCGCCCTCCACCGGCGGCGCGGTCGGCGGCAAATCCTCCAGCGCCCAGAGCCGCGCCGGCGAGGTGCCGAGGACCTCGAAGCCCTCGGGCGTGCCGTCGCGGTTGGTGGCGACGGGCAGGCCGTCCTCGCCGAAGCTGAGCTCGCAGCCGTCGGCCTCGAAGCCCACCACCCCGTGCTCGTTGCCGAAGAGGTCGCCGTAGCGCACGCCGGTGCCCTCGAAGACCCAGTGCTCCGGTCGCCACGCCGTGTAGCCGCCGCTGCTGCGCGGCACGCCATAGCCGGCGCGCACGTAGCCGCCGTGGGTGAAGCTGACGCCGGTCAGTTCGTTCTCGGGGCGCCCGACGACGAAGTCCGACCAGATGCCGGTCTGGCGCTCGGTCCCGCGCTCGGGGTCCAGCCGCGGGGCCGCGTACTTGTAGGCGACCATCGTGCGGCCTTCGTCCTCGAAGCGGACCTGCCAGTAGACGGCGTTGCCGCTGAGGAACATCGCGTTGCCGCCGGCGGCGATGTAGGCCTCCATGTTGTCTCGCATGCCCCAGGACCAGTACTCGTCGTGGCCGACCGAGATCACCAGGCTGCGGTCCTCGAGCACCTCGGGACGGAACTCGAGATCGGTGCTGACCGCGAAGTCGAGCTCGATGCCCTCCTCTTCGCACCAGGCGGCAAACGGACGCTCCCACTGGTGGAAGCCGGCGCCGAGGCACCAGCCCGAGAGACCGTGCTCGTCGAAGGCGCTGCGCTTGGTCTCGTACTCGGGGTCGTACTCCCCGACCTCCGCCGCGACCCGCAGCTCCACCCCGGGAGGCCGGGTCAGGAAGCCGGGCGGCAGGGGACGCTGGGAGGAGACGCGGACGCCGCCGGTATAGAGGCTCTTGCTGTGGTTCCAGTCGTTGTAGGCCATGTAGGTCGCGGTCGAGAGCACCAGCAGGACCGACGGCCGCGAGGGGCTGGAGCGGGGCGCGCGCAGGGCGAAGAACGCCGGCAGGCTGAGCTCCTCCGGATCCTTGCCCTCCCAGGAAAACGCGATCTCGTAGTAGCCGGGGCGCCATTCATCCGGGATCTCGACCTCGAACGAGGTCGGCCACCCGCATCCGTGCTGGCCGGGATCGTCGGGCAGCTCGTGCTTCTGTCCCTCGATCCCGGTCGCGTTCCAGACAACCTCGCGGTCGCGTCCGCAGCGGACGATCTCGACGTCGAAACGTGGGATCTCGGAGCTGCAGTGGACGGCGACCGTGTCGCCGGGCTCGTAACTGTGGGCACCGGCATAGCCCTCGACAGCGGCGCGCAGCATATTTGCGGGAGAGTCCATAGCAACGATATCCGTGTCTTATAGGGCCTTGAGCGAACTATCTTAGCGGCTTAAATCCCAGAATTCAACGAATTCAGCAACTCGACACGGTCCGGAGTTCCTTCGGGACCTGGTTGAGGTGGCGCGGGCCATCGGCGGTTACAAGCACGAGATCCTCGATCCGCACACCGTAGGTGCCGGGGATCCACAGTCCCGGCTCGACCGAGATCACGTTTCCCTCCACCAGCGCGTCGGCGCCCTGCGGCCAGACCCGCGGCGCCTCGTGGATCGCGAGGCCGACGCCGTGTCCGAGCCCGGCTCCGTAGCGATCGATCAGGCCGGCGTCGCGGACGACGGCGCGGGCCGCCTCGTCGACGTCGCGGACCAGCGCTCCCGGCCGGATCGCCGCCAGCGCGGCGTCCTGGGCGCCACGGATCAGCGCGTAGTGCTCGCGCACCTCCTCGCTGACCTCGCCGGTCGCGAACGTGCGCGTGCACTCCGAGTGGTAGCCCTCGACCAGGGCGCCGGCGTCGACCACCACCGGCTCGTCGGGACCGACCACGCGCGCCGACGGCGCGGCGTGCGGCATCGAGGTGTTCTCGCCGGCCGCCAGCAGGGTCGGCAGCAGCGGCTCGACACCCTGCGCGCGGATGTGGGTCTCGATCGCCCGCGCCAGCTCCAGCTCGGTGCAGCCGATGAAGCCCTCGGCGACGACGAGCTCGAAGGCCTCGTCGACGATCCGCGCCGCCTCCGCCATCGCGGCCTGCTCGCCGGGGTCCTTGACGCGCCGCAGCTTCTCGACCACGCCGTCGGCCTCGACCAGCTCCACCGTCGCCCCGGCCGCCGCTATGGCCGCTTCGAGCGCGCGCAGGTTGGCGACGCTGGTGGCGCGCGTGTCGTAGCCGACGCGCCCGTAAAGGCGCGAAGCCAGCTCCGCCAGCAGCCGCGCGCTCGACGCCGCGACGACGCGCTCGAAGGCATCGCCGACCTCGCGCTCGGCGCGTTCCGCGTAGCGGACGTCGGTGACGAAGACGCTGTGCTCGCCGGCGACGATCGCGAGCGCGCTGGTGCCGGTGAAGCCGGTGAGCCAGAACGAGTTGGCCAGCGCGTCGGGTCCGGTGTCGCCCGGCCGAACCAGGTCGCCGACGATCAGTTGGTCGAGCTCGCGCTCGGCGAGGGCCGCCGCGACCCGGCCGACGCGACTGCTCCGGGAGACGAGGGTCGTCGCGCCGGCGCTGCTCATCTGGCCGCCGAGAAGGCCGAGATGCCGGTCAGGTCGCGCCCGATCACCAACTGGTGGATCTGCCGGGTGCCGTCGGGGAAGGTGAGCATGCGCGCGTCCCGCAGCCACTGGTCCAGCGGGTACTCGAGCGCCGAGCCGGCGGAGCCGAACAGCTCCTGGCAGCGCAGCGTCGCCCGCACCGCCATCTCGGTCGCGAACATCTTTGCCATCGAGGCCTCGCGCGCGGCGCGGCGGCCCTCGTCGAGCTCCGCCAGGGCGCGGTAGCAGAGCAGCCGGGCCGCATCGAGCTCGGTGGCGACGTCCGCCAGCAAGCCTTGGACGAGCTGGAAACCGCCGATCGGCTGCCCGAACTGGCGTCGCTCGCGAACGTGCTCGATCGAGAAGGCGAGCGCGCGGCTGGCGATGTTGCAGGCGATCAGGCCGACGTTGGGCCGGTTCGCGAGCCAGGAGCGGGTCAGCGCATCGCGCGTGCCCTGGCTGTCAGCGAGCAACTGCCCCGCCGGCACGTCGACGTCGATCGCGACTTCCCCGAGGTGACCCTGGCGCAGGCCGGACATCGGCACCTCCCGGGTCTCCAACGGCGTCTCGGCGCAATCGACGAGCACGCGCACCAGCTCGCCCGTCTCGGCGTGGCGGGCGAGCACGAGGATCACGTCGGCGACGGTCGCGTTGGTGATCCAGAGCTTGGTCCCGCGCAACCGGATCTTGTCGTCGTCGAGCGTGGCGGTCGTGGCGATCGAGCGCGGGTCGGAGCCAGCGCCGGGCTCGCTGATGCCCGAGGCGGCGATCGTCGTGCCCGCCACCAGGCCCGGCAGGTAGCGCTCGCGCAGGGCATCGTCGGCGGCACTGGCGATGCGGAAGGTCGTCGCCTCCTGCGAGACGGCGCTCATCGCCAGGAACGGCGGCAGCCGCTCGAGCACGACTCCGAGCCCGAGGCAGCTCAGCCCCGACCCACCGTGCTCCTCGGGCACCCGCGCACCGAAGACGCCGAATTCGCGGGCGTGGGCGTTGAGCTCACGCAGCACCTCGGCGCTGACCGGATCGTCGACCGGCAAAGGGGCGAGGAGCGGCTCGATGTGGCGCTCGACCGCGGCCTCGACCGCCGCCGCCAGGTCCTGCTCGAACTCGCCGAGCAGGAGGCTCACGGGTGCTGGACCAGCTCGACGGCGTGGCCGTCCGGGTCGCGGACGTAGGCGATCGTGCAGCCGTGCCAGGCGCCGGGCTCCTGCAGCGTCACCGGCGGATTCAGCGGCTCGATCCCGGCATCGGCGAGCCGCGCCAGCATCGCCTCGATGTCGCCCACCCGCAGGCCGGTGTGCGCGCTCCCGGGCCGCTCCGTTCCCGGCGTCAGCGGCTCGTGCCCGCGCTCGAACGGCTCGAGCAACTCCAGCACGCGGGCGTCCGGCAGCTCGAGGTCGGCCCAGGCGTACTTGGCGCCCGCGTGGCCGGCCGCCATCACCTCGTTCTCGCCCCGGGCGCGCATCGGGATCCCGAGCAGGTCGCGGTAGAAGCGCAGCGAGGCCTCGAGGTCGGCGCAGGTGACGCCGGCGTGGTCGAGTCCGAGGATGCCCTCGCTCATGCCGGCGCCCCGCTGACCGGGCTCTGCAGGTGGGATGGGACGACGTCGCGCGCGAGCACGTCGTCAATCGTCTCGCGCGCCTTGATCACGTCCGAGTCGGCCCCGTGGACGAGCACCATCGCCGCCCGCGGCAGCACGTTGAAGTTCGTCGCCCCGGCGTCCTGGTAGGCGCCGGTCAGCCCGAAGGCGACGAGTGCGCCGGGCGCGAGCGCCGGCAGGCGCTCGCCGTGGGCGAGCACGTCGGAGCTGCAGTTGACGCCGACGACGTCGTAGGGCTCGCGCGGCGCGTCGGGATCCTCGCCATCGATCGCGATCGGGTAGCGGCAGCGCTCCAGCACGATGTCCGGCAGGTGGGTCTGGCTCGTGTCCAGCTCCATCCAGGCATGCTGGAATGGGCTCTCCTGGCGCTTGCTCGCGAGCACGCTCGATAGGTGGACCCCGACCGGGCCGAACAGCGAGCGGCCCGGCTCGATCTCCAGGGCGCGGCCGGCCGGGTCGACCCCGGCCCGCTCCAGCCCCTCGGCGAGACGGCCGCAGAGCGCCTGCGCGTACAGCGCGACCGTGGGGTACTCGCGCTCGGGCGGCGTCGCGATGCCGCCGCGGCCATGCGGGTCGGCGTGGTGGGCGATGCCGCCGCCGATGTCGATCGTGCGCGGCTCCCAACCGTCCCAGCGCTCGCGCAGCTCGGCGATCGCCTCGGCGTAGCGGTCGATCACATGGCCGAACTCGTCGAGGTCGATCGTGTGGCGACCGAAGTGCATGTGGACTCCGGAGAGGTCGAGCTCGGGCGCCTGCAGCGCCGCGCCGGCGGCGTCGAGATCCTCCCAGGGGATCCCGGGCTTGTAGCGGCCGAAGACCTCGCGCTGGGGCATGCCGCCGTAGGGCTCCGAGCCCGCCTCGGAGCTGACCAGCGGTCGCACCCGCACCCGCACCTCGGCGCGCTTGCCGCAGGCCTGCGCCGCCTCGCGCGCCAGCTCGACCTCGCGGACGCTGTCGAGCGTGATCCGGGCGCCGAGCTCGACCGCGCGGCGGATCGTCGCCGCGTCCTTGGCGGTGCCGTTGAGGGAGATCAGCGCCGGCGGGATGCCGGCCCGAACGGCGACCTCCAGCTCCCCCGGGCCGAACAGGTCGGCGCCGCAACCCTCCTGGGCGAGGATCCTGTGCAGCGCCACCGCGTAGTTCGCCTTCACGGCCGGCAGCAGGGTGACCGGACCGTGCGACCAAGCGCTGCCGAAGGCGGCCTGGAACTCGCGGGCGCGCGCGCGCAGCGCCGCCTCGGAGATCACGTGCAGCGGCGTGCCGTAGCGCTCGGCCAGTTCCTCGATCGGGCAGTCCTCTATATAGAGACGGCCGTCGCGGCGGTCGAACGCACCCGGCGCCGCGGCCATCACGGTCTCCTCCCAGACGCCCATCGCTATGCGCCCCAGGAAGCGTCGTCGATAGTCAGGGTGACCTTGCCGGAGGTGGCGCGCGCCTCGATCGCCGCCTGCGCCTCCCCTGCTTTCGCGATCGGCCAGCTCGGACCCTCGAGCGCCCACAGCTTGCCGGCCGCGAACCACCCGAGGATCGTCGCGATCGCTTCGCGGCCGCCCGCTTCGTCGCGCTGGAAGGGCGTGACCCAGTAGCCGGAGACGCCGATCGACTCGTCCATCAGCAGGTCGAGCTCGACGCTGTTCCTGGCCCCCGAGGACTGCCCGAAGGTGACCATGCGGCCGTTGTAGCCGATCGCGTGGAAGGCGGCGTCGGTGATCGCGCCGCCGGTCGATTCCAAAAACAGGTCGACGCCCTTGCCGCCGTTCACGGCCTTGATCGAGTCGGCCAGGGTAGCCGCCTCGGCCGCGACCGCGGCGTCGGCGCCGAGCTCGAGCGCGAGTTGGCGCTTCTCCTCGGTCGAGGCGATCGCGATCACGCGGCTGGCCCCGTGCAGGCGCGCAAGTTGCAGCGCGAGGCTGCCGAGGCCGCCCGCGGCCGCCATCACCGCGACCGTGTCGCCCTCGCGCATGCGGCCGCCCTCGAGCAGCGCGCCCCAGGCGGTCGTGGCCTGGACCATGGAGGCCAGCGCCGCCGTGTCGCTGACCCCGTCGGGCACCTCGAGCACGAGGTTCGACGGCATCGCCGCATACTCGGCGTAGCCGCCGGCGCCCAGGGTGGTCATGCCGACGACCCGGGCGCCGTCGCTGACCCGGGTGCCGACGACCTCGAAGCCGGGGATGATCGGCAGCTCGCGCGTCGGGTGGTTCCAGCCGGCGCTGCGGCGCCCGACGTCGGAGAAGTTGATGCCGGCGCGGGTGACCGCGATCAGCGTCTCGTCGGGCCCGGCGACCGGGCGCGGGACCTCGCGCACCTGCAGGACCTCGGGCCCCCCGAGCGCAACGCACTGGATCGCGCGCATCGTCTCCATCAGCCGACCCTCAGGGCGCCGCCGTTGACGCTCAGCACCTGGCCGGTGACGTAGGAGCCGCCGGTGACGAAGAAGCGGACCGCCTCGGCCACGTCGCGCGGGGCGCCGAGCCGCCCGCTCGGGTTGCGGGATCCCTTGCGCTCGAGCTGCTCGGGCGTGTACATCGAGCTCAGCAGCGGCGTCGCGGTCGAGCCCGGGCAGACCGTGTTCACGGTCACGCCCGCGTGCGCGACCTCCGCCGCCAGCGCCTTCGAGAAGGCGAGCGCGCCCGCCTTCGCGCCGGAGTAGATCGACTCCTTCGGCATGCCGATGCGGGCGGCGTCGGAGGCGACGCTGACGACGCGGCCCCAGCCGCGCGCGACCATGCCGGGCAGGACCGCCTTGCAAGCGGTCAGCACGGCGACGAAGTTGAGCTCGACGATGCCGTCCCACTGTTCGACCGGAAGGTCGAGGAAGTCGGCGTGCGGCGTGCCACCCGCGTTGTTGACCAGCACGTCGACCGAGCCGTGGGCGCGCTCGACCTCGGCCAGCGCGGCCGCATAAGCGGCGCGATCGGTGACGTCGCACTCGAGCGCCTGGCCGCGCCCCCGGGCGCCGATCCCCTGCGCCGTCGCCTGCGCGGCGTCGAGGTCGCGGTCGGCGATGACGACGGTCGCGCCCAGCTCCGCGAGGTCGGCGGCGATCGCGGCGCCGATACCGCCGCCGCCACCGGTGACGACGGCGACTCGGCTGTCGAGACGCTCAGCGCCCACGGAAGTTCGCCTCGCGCTTCTCGAGGAACGCCTGCATGCCCTCGGAGCGGTCCTCGGTGGCGAAGGCGTGCGCGGACAGCGACGCCTCCCAGTCGATGCCGCCCTCCAGCGTCATCTCCATGCCGCGGTTGACCGCCCACTTGGCGAGCCAGAGCGAGAGCGGCGCCTGCTCGGCGATCTCCGCCGCCCACGCCTTCGCGCCCGCGAGATGCTCGCCGGCCGGAACCACGCGCTCGACCAGGCCCAGCTCCAGCGCCTCGGCCGCATCGACGACTCGGGCGCTGAACAGCAGGTCCTTGGCGCGCCCGGGGCCGATCAGCCGCGGCAGGCGCTGGGTGCCGCCGCCTCCGGCGACCGAGCCGATCGCGGCGCTGGTGATCGCGAAGCCCGCGTCCTCGCCGGCGAGGCGCAGGTCGCAGGCCAGCGCCAGCTCGAGGCCGCCGGTCATACAGGCGCCGCCGATCGCGGCGATCACCGGCAGCGGCGAGCGTTCCAGCGCCCGGGCGGCGCGCTGCCAGGCGCGGTTCCACTTCAGGGTCTCGGGGCCGGTGCGCAGCTCCAGCGCCTGCGCCAGGTCGGCACCGGCGCTGAAGGCGCTGCCCTCGCCGGTGAGGATCAGCACGCGCACCTCGGAGCCGACGTCGAAGCGCTCGGCCGCCTCGGCGATCGCGACCAGCGTCTCGGTGGTCAACGCGTTGCGCTTCTCGGGCCGGATCAGGCGCAGGATCGCGCAGGGCCCCTCGACCTCGACCGCCAGGTGGGAGCTCACGCCGTGACTTCCGCCTGGGGCAGCGCTGGCATCGCCGCCAGGAGCTCGGACGTGTAGGGGTCGCCGGGGTCGGTGAAGAGCTGCTCGGTCTCGGCGGTCTCGCGGACGACGCCGTCGCGCATCACCACCGTGCGGTCGCAGAGGGCGCGGACCACACCGAGGTCGTGGCTGACGAAGAGGATCGAGACGCCGGTGCGGGTGACCAGGTCGCGCAGCAGCTCGACGATGATCGCCTGCACCGAGAGGTCCAGCGCGCTGGTCACCTCGTCGCAGAGGATCAGGCGCGGGCGGGCGGCGAGCGCGCGGGCGATCGAGAGCCGCTGCAACTGGCCGCCGGAAAGCGCGCTGGGCCGGCGATCGGCGATCTCCGGGGCGAGGTTGACGCTCTCCAGCAGCTCGACGATCGTCTCCCGCTCCTCGCCGCGTGAGACGTCCGGCCGGAACAGCCGGATCGGCCGCCGCAGGGTGTCGGCCGCGGTGTGCAGCGGGTTCAGCGAGGACATCGGGTTCTGGAAGACGAGCTGCAGGTCACGGCGCTGCTCGGGGCGCCGTTGGCGCGCGAGGCCGGCGAGCGCCGTGCCGTCGAGCTGGATCGCGCCCTCGGTCGGGGCGATCACACCCGCCAGCGCGCGCAGCAGCGTCGTCTTTCCGCTGCCCGACTCGCCGACGATGCCAAGGATCTCACCGGCCTCGACGTGCAGCGAGACGTCGCGGACCACGGGCTCGCGGCTGCGGTGGTAGCTGCAGACGAGCCCCTCGGCGGTCAGCAGCGGCGCCCCCTGCTCGCCCTCGCGGCGCTTCGCCGTGAGCGTGCGCGGCGGCGTCGCCAGCGCCGGCTCGGTGACGCGGATGCAGCGCACCAGGTGATCGGAGCCGACGCTCTCCAGCCCGATCGACTGGGTGCTGCACGCTTCCACCGCCATCGTGCAGCGGTCGGCGAAGGCGCAGCGTCCCTCCTGCACCGAGAGCGGCGGGCGGCCGGGGATGCCGAGAAGCTGGCGCCGTCCCTCGATGTCGGGCGCCGCCTGCAGCAGGGCGCGGGTGTAGGGGTGACGCGGGCGCTGCAGCGCCTCGCTGCAAGCCGCCTGCTCGACGACCTGCCCTCCGTACATCACCACCATGCGGTCGGCGATCGTGCTCAGCAGCGCCAGGTCGTGGCTCACGTACAGCGCCGCGACGCCGCTGTCGGCCAGCAGGCCGCTGAGCATCGCGGTGATGCGCGCCTGCGTGGTCACGTCGAGGCCGGTCGTCGGCTCGTCGAGGATCAGGACCGAGGGGTCGGAGGCGAGCGAGAGCGCGATCGCGATCCGCTGCTGCTGCCCGCCTGAGAACTGGTGCGAGTAGCGCCCCAGGGCGGCGTCGGGCTCGGGGATGCCGACGGCCTCCAGCAGCTCCAGCGAGCGAGCGCGGACGGCGGCGCCGCGCGCCTGCGAGTGCGCCCTCAGCGTCTGCTTGAACTGCCGCTCGATCGTGGTGCCGGGGTTGAGCGCGCCGAGCGCGTTCTGGGCGACAAACGAGATCCGCGCTCCCCAGACCTTGCGCAGGTCGCGTTCGCGCAGCGAGACCAGGTCGACGTCGCCGAGCAGCGAGCGCCCGGCGAGGATCTCGGCCCCCGGCGCGCAGTAGCCGGTGGCGGCGAGCGCCAGCGTCGACTTGCCGCACCCCGACTCGCCCGCCAGCCCGACGACCGTTCCCTCCTGCAGCTCGAGGTCGACGCCGGAGACGACAACGCGGCGCTCCCCTCCGGCGACCCGGTAGGCCACGGTCAGGCCCTCGATGCTGAGCGCGACACTCACCGGCTCAGGCCTCGCCCTCGGCGGTACGGCGGTCGATGCTGTCGGCGATCAGGGTGAAGGCGATCGCCAGCAACCCGATGCTGAAGGCCGGGACCAGGGTCGCCCAGGGGTTGATCGTCAGCACGTCGCGCCCTTCGGCGACCAGCAGGCCCCAGTCGGAGCTCGGCGGCTGGGCGCCGAGGCCGAGGAAGCTGAGCGTGGAGACGGTGATGATCGCGTAGGTGAGGTAGAGCGAGAAGATCGCGGCGATCGGCCCTGAGGCGTTCGGCAGGATCTCCCGGCACAGCACCCACCAGACCGACTCGCCGCGCAGTCGCGCCGCGACCACGTAGTCGTTGACGGCGACCGACTGGGCGGCGCCGCGCACGACGCGGCCGGCGCGCGGCGCGGTGACGATCGCGATCACGAAGATCAGCGTCGACCAAGAAGTCCCGAGGCCGGCGATCAGGACCAGCGTCAGCAGCAGCGAGGGGATCGCGATCACGAGGTCGAAGACGCGGGCGATGAAGGAGTCGGCGCGACCGCCGTAGTAGGCGCCGAGCAGCCCGAGCATGCCGCCGACGAAGAAGCCCAGCAGGTTCGCCGCCAGCGGCACCAGCACGATCGTGGTCCCGCCGTCCAGGTAGCGGCTGAAGAGGTCGCGGCCGAGCTGGTCGGTCCCCAGCAGGTGCCCGCCTTCCGGCGTCGCCAGCGGCACGCCGACGCCGATTTCGTCGGGCGGGTAGGGCGCGAGCAGCGGGCCGATCGTGACCAGCAGGGCGACGGCGATCAGGATCGCGAGCCCGATCCGGCCCTCGAAGGTGCGTGCCCAGGCGAGCCCGCGGCGTTTGCGGGCCACGCGCTCGGCGATCGCCGCCGGGGTCGTCGCGGTGGCGTTCATGCCTTGCGGCCTCGCAGCTTCGGCATGAAGTAGACCGCCAGCCCGTCGGTCGACATGTTGATCAGGATCACGATCGCGCCGATCGTCATCGCGGCGGCCTGGACGGTGATCACGTCGGCGCGCCCGATCGACTGCACGAGCAATTGGCCGATGCCGGGGAAGCCGAAGACGTTCTCGACCACGATCACGCCGCCGAGCATGTAGATGAAGTTGATCGCGACGGCGTTGAGGATCGGCACCGCCGCGTTGCGCACGGCGAAGTCCCAGAGCACGATCCGCGGATGCAGGCCGCGCAGCACCGCCGCGCGCGTGCACGACGCGAGCAGCGTCTCACTCACCGCCGCGCGCGTGACGCGGGCGATATATGGGACGACGAGGATCACCAGCGTCGCCGCCGGCAGCACGTAGGCCAGCACTTTGTCGCTGGCCGAGCCGAAGGTGAGCGCGGTGCTGTCCACGGGTAACCAGCCGAGCGAGACGGCGAAGACGGTCGTCAGCGCCAGGCCGACGACAAACTCCGGCAGGGCCGAGACACCTGCGAGGAAGACGTTGGTGGCGACGTCCGAGCGGCGCTGCCGGCGGCGTGCCATGAAGATGCCGAGCAGGACCGAGATCGGCACCGCGACCAGCGCCGCCGCCAGCGCCAGGAGCAGCGAGCGCCAGAGGCGCGGCATGATCGCCGGGCGCACGGGGCGCCCGGTGACTGCCGACTCGCCCCAGTCCCCCTGGACGAAGTCGCCGAGCCAACTGGCGTAGCGCTGGGGGAGCGGGCGGTCGAGACCGTTTTCGTCGATGAACGTCTGCAGCTGCGACTCGGTCACGGTGCGACCGAGCGCCTGGCGCGCCACGTCCTCGGCCGGCCTGATGTTCGTGCCGGCAAACACGAGCACCGAGATCACCCAGAGGGTGAGCAGGGCCGAACCGAGGTAGCGCAGCGCCGATCGTGCCTTCGTCTTGGCGCCGATCTGCTTCATCGTCGTCGTACGAGTCTCGGGTCCTTAGGCTTCGAGCCAGGCCTTGCTGTAGTCGCCCTGGCCGTTCTTGCTGTAGGTGGCCCCACGGACCTCTTTCTTCTGGATCTTGAGCTTGTCGAGGAAGCCGGTGGTGATGATTCCCTCGTTGTCCGACTGCCACTGCATCGCTTCAGTCGTGATCGCGTCCTGCTTGGCCTGGTCGATCTCCTTCAGCCCTCGCTCAACGTACTCCGCCGCCTTGCTGTTGGCGAGGAACGTCTCGTTGTACGGGGCGTCCGGCACGAAGCTGAGCTGCAGCGCCAGCAGCGGCTGCAGCGCACCCAGGTAGTCGACGTAGAACGGCTTCTTCAGCCAGATCTGGTCGAAGTACGTGTCGATCGGGGCCTGCTTGATGCTGATGTTGATCCCGGCTTCCTTGGCCGAGGCTGCGTAGACGACCGCGGCGTCGGAGAAGCCGCCGAGGATGTCGGCGGTGACCAGCTCGATGTCGAGCCCGTCCGGGTAGCCCGCTTTGGCCAGCAGCTCTTTGGCCTGCGCGACGTCGCGACGCCGGGCGGCGCTGTCGGGGACCCAGGGGCTGCCGACCGGCGCCGAGGAATCGTTGCCCTGCGTGCCGTAGCCGGCAAAGGCGATGTTGAGGATTTTCTCGCGGTCGGCCGCGAGCTTGAACGCCATCCGCACGTCGTTGTTGTCGAACGGTTTCTGCGTCGTGTCCATCGTGAAGTACGTGATGTAGAAGTCGTTGATCCGGATCAGATCGACGGGGAAGCTCTCGGTCGATTTGATGTTCGCCGGGGTGACGTTGTCGGTCACGTGCGACGGGCCGGAGAGCACCGACTGCAGCTTGCTCGCCGGATCCGCGATCACGACGCTGCGGGCACCGTCGAGGTAGGGCGCACCGCCCCAGTAGTCGGGGTTCTTGACGACTTCGAAGCCTTCGCCCGGTTTGAAGCGTTTGGCGATGAACGGGCCGGTGCCAACCGCGTTTGCCGGCTTGCCGTCCGGTTCCCAGCCGTCCTGCACGATCTCGGTGCCGTCAAAGATGAAGAGCTGCGGGAAGAGCGCGTCGGGACGCTTGAGGCGGGCGACGAGCACGTGCGGGTCAGACGTATCGAGCCCGCTCGCGTCGAGCACTTCCGAGAACGAGCTGAAGCTCGGCGAGCCGTTCTTTTCGTCGAGGATGCGCTTGATCGTCCAGGCGACGTCCTTCGAGGTGAGCGGTTTGCCGTCCTGCCATTTGACGTCGGGGCGCAGCTCGAACGTCCACTGCGAGGCGTCGGGGGTCGAGCTCCATTTGGTCGCCAGGTGGGGCTGCGGCCGGTACTCGTCGTCGACGCCGACCAGGTACTCCCAGATCAGCGAGGAGTAGAGCGCGTGATGCTGGTTGACCGCGGGCAGCGGATCCAGCGCCTCGCTCTCCGAAGCATCGGTCACGGCGAACTGCAGAACGCCGCCCCTCTGAGGCTTGCCACCGGTGGTGCTGCCCGACCCGCTGGAGGAATCGCTCCCGCAGGCGGCCAAACCGCCGATCATTATCCCTCCGGCACCAACCGCCGCTCCACGTAGGAACGTCGCGCGGGTCACCTTACCGTGCGCCATTTACTTCTCCTCTCTCATCCATTTAGCACCCACAAATGCTGTCCCTCTAAGTGAACTTCTCCCTCCCGCGACAAACGGCCCCCCGACCCGCGGTACGACGACTTTAGTAGCTCAAACACCAGAATGCAAGCGAATACCGTTGTTTTTGCATAGGGATTCCACTAGACTAGTCACATAGTCGCCTCTCACGGGCACGCTTCCAGCCCTGGAGGCACCCCTACATCGACCCTTGGGAGGGCTGGATGGAACTGGAGAGAATCGAAGCCCTGCCGGAGACGGGCTCGCGGCAGTACGAGATCGAGCAGCGGATGCACGCGCTGCTGGCGCTGGACCCCGAGCTGGAGCGCGGCTGGCCCGACACGCTGTGGCCTGTCATCCCCGACCACGCGCTGGCGGTGGCCCGCACCGCGATGGCGGAGTTCACCCACCTCAACGGCTTCGTCAAGCCCGAGAGCCTGCTGGCGATCGAGGCTGAGCTGCTGGCGATGATCCGCTCGATCCTCGACGTCCCCGAGGGCGGCGCCACCACTCTCACCGTCGGCGGCACCGAGAGCAACCACCTCGCGGTCAAGGGCGCGCTCTTCCGCGCCCGGGCCGAGGACCGCCTCACCGCCCCGCCGAACATCGTGCTGGCGGCGAGCTGCCATCCGAGCTTCGACAAGACCGCGGAAGAGATGGGCATCGAGGTCCGCCGCGTGACCATCGGCTCCGATTACCGCGCCGACGTCCCGGCGATGGGCGCGGCGATCGACGGCGGCACGATCGCGCTGGTCGGCTCGACCCCGAACTACACCCACGGCGTCATCGACCCGGTCCCCGCGCTGGGCGAGCTGGCGCAGGAACACGACCTCTGGCTCCACATCGACGCCTGCGTCGGCGGCTTCCTGCTGCCGCACATCCGGCGCCTCGGCCGCCTGCCCTGGGAGGTCGGCTTCGCGGTCGAGGGCGTCACCTCGATCTCCGCCGACCTGCACAAGCTCGGCTTCACCCCGACCGGGATCTCGACCCTGTCGGTGCGGGACGAGGCGCTGCGCAAGCACCACAGCTTCAACCTCTCGGTCGACAACGGCTGGCCGTTCCGCGACTACGCGCGGGTCGGCTTCTCCGGCAGCCGCTCCGGCGCGGTGATCGCGGGCGCCTGGGCGACGATGGTGGCGCTCGGCGCCGACGGCTACCTGAAGATCGCCAGCGAGATCTTCGAGGGGGCCGAGCTGCTGGCCGAGGGCTTCGCCGAGACCGGCTGCCTGCAGCTCTCCGCGCCGCACGAATGCGGCGTGATCCTCTGGGAGTCGACCGACCCGGAGGTGCCGATCGCCAAAGTAGGGGCAGCGCTGATCGAGCGCGGCTGGCCGCCGACCTACGCGATCCACCCGCCGCGACTGCACATGCTGCTGAGCCCGCTCCCGACCCGCTGCTACGAGGCCTTCCTGGCCGACGTGCGCCAGGCGGTCGACGACGTGCGCTCGGGCCGAGCGGTCGAGGAAATGAAGCTGATTGCCTACGGCGCCGACCCGGTCACCGGCGCAGCCCCCTGAGGGTGCAGGCATGAGCAGCAGCGTCGAGCAGCGCGGCCTGCGGGCCGCGCTGTCGCAGGCGATCGAGCAGAGCCGCAGCCGGCTGCACCCGTTCGGCGACGTGCTCGGCCTGCAGGACCCCGCCCCGGGTGAGGACGCGCAACTGGTGCTCGGCGACAGCCCCTTCCTCGCCCCGCGCGAGCTGCGCCGCTCGTCGCTGGCGCTGAACGTCGGCATCGACGTCGTCGCCGCGCGCGCGGCCTACGTGCAGGCCCCGGAGCTCGGCCACATGGCGACGAGGGCGCTGACCACGGTCGTCGAGCGCGCGCCGCGCGGCGAACGGCTGCGCTTCTCGGCGGCCGTGGAGAGCCTCGGCGAAGCTGACGAGCGCAACTTCCGCCAGCTCGTCTGCCGCGCCCGCGTGCACGACGACGAGGGACAGTTCGCCAGCGGCACGATGATCGCGCTGGCGACGGACCGCGAGGCGATCGAGGGACCGCCGCCGCCGAAGCGCCGCGACCTGCCCGAGGCCGAGGTCGAGGCGGAGCTCGAGCGGCTGCTCGCGACCGACGCGGACTCGCTCAGCGAGGCGCTGCTGCTCGACGGTCTGCGACTCCAGCCAGGTGAGCAGGGGGCGACCGTGAAGGTGCGGCCGCTGCTGCAGAACCTCGTCGGCAGCCTGCAGGGCGGCGCGGCCCTGTCGATCGCGGATGCCCTCGCGCGGCAGATGATCGGCCGCGGGGAGCTGCAGCCGTGCATCCTGCACTGGGCCTTTCGCGGGCCGCTCACCGAGAGCTGCAGCTACGAGCTGCGCATCTCCGATAGCGCCGGCTCCGCACACGCCGAGGTGCGGGTGACCGAGAATGATCGTGTGCGCGGCATCGGCATCCTCGACTACCGGCCCGCGCCCGCTGCCGGGGAGGCGCCCTGAGCGAGTTCCGCCCATTCACCGGCATCTCCGTCCTCGAGCTCTCGGGAGACGGCGCCGGTGCCGCGTCCGCCGGTGCGCTGATGGCGGCGCTCGGCGCCGACGTCACCCACTGCGAGGTGCTGTCCACCCCACCGCCGCCGACCTCCGCCCGCCTCAACGGGGCCAAGCGCGTCGCGGCCGATCCGCAGGCGGCGCTCGCGCGCCGGCCGGACGTCGTCATCGCCGACGGCGCCTGGGAGCGCGGCGACGATCCCCACGGCCTCAGCGGCGCAGCGCTGCTCGACGCCGCAGCGGTCCTGACCTGGGTCACGCCCTACGGCCGCCAGGCGCCGGGTGCGCGGGCAAGCGAGTTCACCCTCCAGGCCGACGCCGGCATCGTCGAGCTGACCGGCCACGCCGACGGCCCCGGCGTGCGCGCCGGCTTCGCGCTCGGCTCGGCGATGGCCGCCTGCGTCGCGACCACGGTCACGGCCGCCGCGCTCTCGGCCCGCGAACGCGGCCGCCCGCACCCGCGCGAGCTCGACGTCGCGATCTTCGACGCCCTCTACAGCTCGCTGACGACGCAGTTGCCGGCCCGCTGGCTCGGCGACGACGGGGCGCCGCGGGCGGGCAACCGCCACCCGATGGCCGCGCCCTGGAACACCTACCTCTGCGCGGACGGCTGGGTCTCGGTCTGCACGATGTCGGACCGCCAGTGGCGCGCGCTCTGCGACCTGATCGAGCAGCCCGCCTGGCTCGAGGACGAGCAGCTCGCGACCGCCGGCGGCCGCCTCAGCCGCGCGGACGAGCTCGACGCGACGATCGAGCGCTGGACGCGGCCGCAAACGGTGGCGCAGGCGCTCGAGGCCCTGCGCGCGGTCGGCGTCGCCTGCGGGCCGATCCGCTCGCTGGCCGAGGCGCGCCGCAACGCCGCCCTGCCGCTCGACGCGCCCGGCGTCCCGGCACCCGTCTGGTTCAGCCCCGGCGTCCTGCCCGCCGCGCCCGCGAACGACGGCGACGCGGACACCGCCGCCGGGCCGCTCGCCGGCCTCCGCATCCTCGAGGCCGGCGCCTACACCTCCGGTCCGGTCGCCGCGCGCCTGCTCGCCGGCCTCGGCGCGACGGTGACCAAGGTGGAGCCGCCGCAGGGCGACCCCTGCCGGCGCCTCGCCTCGCAGATCGACCGCAGCGCCTACCTCTTCCACATCAACAACACCGACAAGCGCTCGCTCGTGCTCGGGTCCGCCGAGGACGCCGAGCCGCTGCTGCGGGAGACCGACGTGGTCCTGGCGAACCTCTCCGCGCCGACGCTCGAGGCGATCGGGCTCGACGCCGAGCGGACCGCGCCCGGGCTCCTGCACTGCGTGGTGACCGGCTTCGACCGGCGCTCACCCGACCAGGGGCTGCTCGCCTTCGACACGGTCGTGCAGGCGATGTGCGGGATGCTGGATCTGACGGGAACGCCCGATGGGGCGCCGGTGCGTTCGGGGGTCTCGGCGATCGACTTCACCGGCGCGCTGATGACCGCCACCCAGATCGCCAGTTGGTGGCTGTGGCGCACCCGCGGCGGCGCTGGCGGCACGCTCGAGGTGCCGCTGCACGAGGTCGGCGTCTGGACCTGCAGCGACGCCTGGGACCGCCCGGCCGATGCGCCCACCCGCTACGGCAACGCCGACCCACACGCGCTCGTGCAGGACGTCTTCGCAACCGCCGACGGCGGGGTCGCCGTCACGGTCGATCGCGACCGCGATCTGGAGAGGCTGCGGGCGCTTCTGCCGGCGATCCCAGCGGACGCCGAAGGCGCCCACGCCGCGCTGCGCGAGTGGTGCGCGGCAGGCGAGACCGCGGCGGCGCTGGCGGCGCTCGGCGAGGCCGGCGTCGCGGCGGCGCAGGCAAGTGGGATCGCCCGCATGGCGGACCACCCGCAGGCGCACGCACGCGAGGTGCTGGCCGTCGCCGACCCGGCCAGCCCGGTGCCGCTGCTGCTCGGCTATCCCTGGTGGCTCGACGGCGAGCCGTCGTCGATCAGGACCCTCGCGCCGCCCTCGCCGGGGGCAGGCGCCGGCGCCGCTTGGACCGCGGCCCGCGCCCGCCGCACGAGATAGGTCGCCCCCGCAGCGGCAATGAGCATGGCGAGCGCACCGGCGGCGAAGCCGGCGCTCGCCCCACGGTGCTCGGCCGCGATCCCGGCGATCGTCGTGCCCAACGCCACTCCCATCTGGAGCATTCCGGTCTGCCAGGTGAAGGCCTCGGTGACCGTGCCCGGCAGCGCGATCTCGCCGATCAGCTGGTTGGCGACGACGAGCGTCACCGCGAAGGCGCCACCGAAGGCGATCAGCAGCAGCACCGTCGCCGGGATCCAGCCCGTCGCCGCCAGCAGCGCGACGAGCAGCGCGATCAGCAGGGTGAGCCGCAGGAAGCGGGTGCGCAGGCGGCGGTGCTGGGCGCGCGCGCCGTACGCCAGGCCGCAGGTGATGCCGCCGATCGAGAGCGTCGCCAGCAGCACGCCGGCGTAGGCGGGACCGAGGCGCGCGTTGGCGAAGGCCGCAATCGCCACCTCGACGCAGCCGAGGCAGATGCCGACCGGAAACGCGTTGAGGACGAGGAGCCGCACCTCTGGGGCGCGCAGCGCGCCGAGCTTGTCCCGCTCCCTACCGGCGCTGCCGCGACGCTCCACCCCGGCGCCGAGATGGTGGCCGGCCGCGACCACGATCGTCGTCGTGCCGACAAGCGTCAGCACCGGGCCCAGCGCCAGCAGCACCAGGAGGCCGCCGGTAGCGGTCGCGACCGCTACGAGCAGCGGCCCGATCAGCCAGACCACCTCCATCGTCACCGACTCGAAGGAGATCGCGGCCGTCTGCAGGTCCGGGTCGTCCAGCGTCGCCCGCCAGATCGATCGCATCACCGGCCCGACCGGCGGCAGGAACAGCCCCGCGCACCAGGTGCAGAAGACCAGCGGCACCACCGGCGCACCGTCGAGCAAGAGCGCCAAGACCGCGAACAGCGCCAGCGCGTGCCCCGCCGCCAGCACCAGGAGCACGCGCGCGCCGAAGCGGTCGATCAGCCGCGCGCACAGCGGCGCCGCCCCGAGGCCGAGCGAGAAGGCCGCCGTGACGACTCCGGCCGCCGCGAACGAGTCCGTCTTCTGGTGGACGAGGAGGATGAAGACCAGCGAGAGGAAGCCGAACGCGAGTCGTCCGGCGAAGCCACCGGCGACGACCGCACGCACCGACGGCATCGAGAACAGGTCGACGTAGCGCCGCGGCAGCAACCCCATTCGTTAGGACCGCACCCGGCCGCCGTCGACGACGAGCGTCTGGCCGGTGAGGAACGCAGCGTCATCGGAGACGAGGAACGAGAGGGCGCCGTCGAGGTCGCCGGGCAACTGCGTGCGGCCGATCGCCTGGCTCGCGGCGACCGCCTCGAAGGCGCGCGGGTCGGCGGTCGTGCCCTGGGTGCGGACGAGGCTCGGCGCCAGCGCGTTGACGGTGACGCCCTCGTCGCCGACTTCCGCCGCGAGCGAGCGCACGAAGCCGATGATCCCGCCCTTGCTGGCGACGTAGTGGACCATGCCGCCCATGCCGGCGTGAAAGGCGGTCGAGCTGAGGCAGACGATCCGCCCCCAGCCCCGACTGCGCATCGCCGGCAGCAGCTCGCTGCAGAGCAGGAAGTTGGAGTCGAAGTTGACGGCCATCACGGCCCGCCACTGCTCGAAGGTCATCTCGGAGAAGTCGACGAGCGGGTAGATGCCCGCGTTGTGGACGAGGATGTCGGCCGGGCCGAAGCGCTCGGAGACGCTCGCCGCCATCGCCGCGACGTCGTCCTCGCTGGAGACGTCGCAGTGGACTGCCATCCCCTCGCCTCCGGCAGCCGCGATCAGGTCCAGCGTCTGCTCGGCGCCGGCCACGTCGGCGACGGCAACCTGCGCCCCCTCCGCCGCGAGCCGCTCGGCGAAGGCCTGCCCGATCCCGGCAGCGCCGCCGGTCACCACCGCGACCCGCCCGGCGTGGCGGCCCGCCGCGGTCATTGGCCCGTCCCGTCCGCTGCGCCGAGCGCCGCGAACGTCAGCTCCACGTCTTCGAGGATCGCCCAGCGGTCCGCGGCCGCGAGGTGCGGCGTCGTCACCAGGTTGGGCAGCGCGTCGAGCTCGGCCGAGAGCGGGTACGGCTCCTGCGGGAAGACGTCGAGGCCGGCGCCGGCAATTGCTCCACCCTGCAGCGCCTCGACAACCGCGTCGAAGTCGACCAGCAGCCCGCGGGCGCAGTTGATCAGCACCCCGTCCGGGCCCAGGGCCTGGAGGAAGTCGCGGTCGACGAAGTGCTTGAGGGCGGCCGCGTAGGGAACGTGCAGGGAGACGACGTCGGCCCACTCGGCGAGCGCGTCGCGCTCCACGAAGACGGCCCCGGTCGCGGCCTCCAGCTCGGGGTCGCGGTTGCGCGACCAGTAGCCGACCTCCATGTCGAAGGCACGGGCGCGCTGGATCACCGCCCTCCCGGTCTCGCCGACGCCGACGATCGCGAGGCGGCGGCCGCGCAGCGCCCGCAGGCCGTGCGTGCCGCTCCAGTTGAACACCGTCGGCGGGTGGGCGCCCGCCTCGACCGCGACACCCGGCGCCAGCGGCGGCGGCGTCGGGTCGCCGTGGCGCAGGCGCGCGTCCTGGGTGAAGCGGCGCAGCAGCACCAGGGTCAGCATCAGCACGTGATCGGCGACGTGGGAGGTCGTCATCCGGGGGGCGGCGACGACCTCGACCCAGGCCTCGGCGGCGGCATCGCGATCGATGTTGCGCAGGTCGCTGCCGAACTTGACGATCCGCTTCAGGTGCGGGGCGGCCGCGATCAGCTCAGCGTCGATCGGCTCCCGCTCGGTGAGGACGACCTCGGCGTCGGCCACGGCCGCGAGCAGCTCCGCCCGGTCCGCGGGCGCATCGAAGCTCCAGCCCTCGCCGAGCGCCCGCAGACGGCTGCGGTAGTCGGCGACGTCGATTCCCTCTGGCGCCAGGTAGCCATCGAGCCAGTCCGCGAGCGACTCATCGCCGCCGGCCACGCGCAAGAGCCGGAACTCGTTGCAGTCCTCGGCGATGACAACGCGGCGTGATTCCTGGCGACTACTCATTCAATTGCCAGGGTAGCGCCCTTCAACGTAACTAGTTGCCAAGTCGGCAAAATACAACTGAATTCGCCCCATTGCTAGGCTCGCACCCATGACCGATTTCGCCGTCGGAATGCGAATGCCGGCTGAGTGGGCGCCGCACGAGCGGACTTTGATTGCCTGGCCCGCGCGCGAGGCCGCCTGGCGCGGCACCAAGATCGAGGACGCCCGCGACGCGCACGCCGCGACGGTCGCCGCGGTCGCAGCCTTCGAGCCGGTCCTGCTCGTCGCCAAGCCCGAGCACGTCGACGACGCCCGCCGGCGCGTGCCGGCGGAGAACGTCGAGGTCGTCGGCCTGCCGATCGACGACTCCTGGCTGCGCGACTCTGGGCCAATCGTCGTTCTCGGCCACGACGACGGCACGCCGCCCCGCGCCGGAGTCGACTTCCGCTTCAACGCCTGGGGCGAGGCCTTCACCCCCTATGACAGTGACGCCGCGATCGCCGAGCGCCTGCTGGAGCGACTCGCGATCGAGCGCATCCCCTCGCCCCTCGTGCTCGAGGGCGGCTCGATCGCGGTCGACGGCGAGGGGCTGCTGGTCACGACCGAGCAGTGCCTGCTGAACCCGAACCGCAACCCCGGAGTCGAGCGCGAGCGGATCGAGCAGGAGCTGCGCGAGCGCCTCGGCGCCGACCAAATCGTCTGGCTCCCCCAGGGCCTGGTCGAGGACGCCGACACCGACGGCCACATCGACAACGTCTGCGCCTTTCTAGAGCCCGGCAAAGTGCTGCTGCAGACCGCGCCCCCGGGCGACGCCAATCACGACAACGCGAGCGAGAACGCCCAGATCCTGCGCGCCGCGAGCCTCGACGTAACCGAGCTCGACCTGCTGCCGCGCCTGCGCCGCGAGAGCGGCGAGGACGTCGTCGTCCCCTACGTGAACTTCTACACCTGCAACAGCGCCGCGATCGTCCCGCTGGCGCAGCTCGACCCGGACATGGATGAAGAGGCGCTGCAGCGCCTGCGCAAGCTGATGCCCGACCGCGAGGTCGTCGGCGTCCCCGGCCGCACGCTCGCCCTCGGCGGCGGCGGCGTCCACTGCATCACCCAACAGGTCCCGTCGCTCTTCACCTCAGACTGACGTCCCCACGTTCCTAATTCCTAGGGAGCACATTGGTAATAGGCGTCAACGAGTGCAGTTGCGATATTGACCACCTGCACCAGCCCCAGCAGCTTCTTGAATAGTTGGCCGTCAGATGCGACGAACGGATCTTGTGATGAGGCCAGTCCGTCTGAAAGCGATCCCGCCAAGCCGGTCGCGACGCTGTCTGGGCTGTCCGGGATCGGGAAGGTGCTGCCGGCCTTCGCCAACTCCAAGAAGGAGCCATAGCACTGGTGAAAGGTCTCATAAACTTTGCAGGCATCGGCGGTGATGAGGTTGTCGGGATCACAGGTTGCGTACACCTCTGCCAAGCGTTGGTTGGCGTAGGAAGAGGCGGCGCCGAGCTGCTCGTTCGGGCGGTACACGGAACCATCGCAGTTGGGGACCCTGAAGACGTCATTTGGACCCGCCATGCCGACCCAGGGGTCGACGAGGACCTGGCCGCATACTCGCGAAGGCCCGCCGGAGGGCATAGGTCCCGCTGGACCCCAGTTCACATAGGAGGCGTCCACGCCACAGTCGGCTTCCGGTGACCAGTTGCATGCCCTCACCCAGCGTTCGCCGGTCAACCCCGTGAGCGAACCGCGATATGCCACTTGCGAACTCGAATCCGCGCTGATCCCAATTTCCGATTTCGTAATCGCCCCTTCGTCCACCGTCACGGAAGAGTTAATGACCCACAGGGCAATCCCACCTGGATTCGATATCGAGAGAGATGAAAGGGTGGCGTTGTCCGTGTGGGCAATTGAGATACCCCTGTCGAATGAGCCGCCGGTGATCGAGGTAGTGGCGAAGTTGGCCTGCACCGACGAGGAGGCATAAGCCACCTTGACGTGGTCGAGGTCGAGCGTCGGGTTGGGGTTGCCGTTGCCGGCGGCCTGGGTGTAGAGGCCGTTCCAGTCGCCGGCGGTGGGGCCGGTGGCGTTGCCGTCGCCGTTGGTGTCGCCGCCGAC
>DASUZL010000017.1:0-28666 GCA_036376895.1 Solirubrobacterales bacterium | reverse complement strand
CGAACACTTGACCAGTGAGCTATTACGCACTCTTTCAAGGGTGGCTGCTTCTAAGCCAACCTCCTGGTTGTCTGTGCATCCGCACATCGTTTACCACTTAGTCAGGATTTAGGGACCTTAGCTGGCGGTCAGGGCTGTTTCCCTCTCGACTACGAAGCTTATCCCCCGCAGTCTGACTCCCGTGCTCTGGAGTACCGGTATTCGGAGTTTGCCTGACTTCGGTAACCTGGTAGGGCCCCTAGGCCAAACAGTGCTCTACAGCCGGTACTGAACGCACGAGGCTATACCTAAATATATTTCGGGGAGAACCAGATATTTCTGGGTTTGATTAGCCTTTCACTCCGATCCACAGCTCATCCCCGCCGTTTTCAACCGACGTGGGTTCGGTCCTCCACGGGGTCTTACCCCCGCTTCAACCTGGCCATGGATAGATCACCCAGTTTCGGGTCTAGCGCCTGCGACTAAAACGCCCTATTCGGACTCGCTTTCGCTACGGCTCCGTTTCCTTAACCTCGCCACAGACGACTAACTCGCTGGCCCATTATGCAAAAAGTACGCCGTCACCGGACAAAGCCGGCTCCGACCGCTTGTAGGCACACGGGTTCAGGTACTATTTCACTCCCCTTCCGGGGTGCTTTTCACCTTTCCCTCACGGTACTAGTTCACTATCGGTCACCTGGAAGTATTTAGCCTTGCGGGGTGGTCCCCGCAGATTCCGGCCGGGTTTCCCGTGCCCGGTCGTACTCAGGAGCCTGTCCAGGGAGTCGACGCACTTTCGCGTACGGGGCCTTTACCCTCTTTGGCGACGGTTTCCACCGTCTTCCGCTAGCACGTCGTTTTGTAACTCCCCGACCGCCCTGCGGGACGATCAAGACAGATCCTACAACCCCATGCCGGCAACGCCCGCAGGCTGTCACGCCGACACGGTTTAGGCTGATCCCGTTTCGCTCGCCACTACTCAGGGAATCGATGTTTCTTTCTCTTCCTCCGGCTACTAAGATGTTTCAGTTCGCCGACTTACCTCCTCCCACCCTATGTGTTCAGGTGGGGGTACCCGCGCATTACCACGGGTGGGTTTCCCCATTCGGAAATCCTCGGATCAAAGCTTGGTCAGCAGCTCCCCGGGGCTTATCGCAGCCGCCCACGTCCTTCATCGGCTCCAGGTGCCAAGGCATCCACCGTGTGCCCTTGTTCACTTGATTCAATAGAGAACACCACGAACCGCTCTGGAGTTTTCAAGGTGCGCGCGGAAAGTGCCCGCCGTGCGCGAGAAACGCATAAGGCCGCTCGAGGGCGGCCGTGCGGTCTCTCAAAACTCAGCAGTCTGGCCGGGCCGAGGCCCGAACGTACGGTGTCGACGTAGATTCCAGGCGAGCCCGCACGTTGGACGGCACAAGTGCTGCCATCGACAGGGCGGGCGCCCGCGGCGGTTGGAGCCGCCGCATCCCTAGAAAGGAGGTGATCCAGCCGCAGCTTCCGCTACGGCTACCTTGTTACGACTTCACCCCAATCACCGACTCCACCTTCGGCCGCTGCCTCCCTTGCGGGTTGGCTCACGGACTTCGGGTGTTTCCGGCTTTCGTGGTGTGACGGGCGGTGTGTACAAGACCCGGGAACGTATTCACCGCGGCGTTGCTGATCCGCGATTACTAGCAACTCCGACTTCATGGAGGCGAGTTTCAGCCTCCAATCCGAACTGGGACCGGCTTTTTGGGATTCGCTCCGCCTCGCGGCTTCGCAGCCCTCTGTACCGGCCATTGTAGCACGTTTGTAGCCCTGGACATAAGGGGCATGATGACTTGACGTCATCCCCACCCTCCTCCGGTTTGTCACCGGCAGTCTCCTGTGAGTTCCCGGCCGAACCGCTGGCAACACAGGACAGGGGTTGCGCTCGTTGCGGGACTTAACCCAACATCTCACGACACGAGCTGACGACAGCCATGCACCACCTGTGCACCCGCTCCGAAGAGGGGCTCGGTTTCCCGAGATTACAGGCGCATGTCAAGCCCAGGTAAGGTTCTTCGCGTCGCATCGAATTAAACAACATGCTCCGCTGCTTGTGCGGGTCCCCGTCAATTCCTTTGAGTTTTAGCCTTGCGGCCGTACTCCCCAGGCGGGACGCTTAATGCGTTAGCTTCGGCACGGACGGAGTCGACACCGCCCACACCTAGCGTCCATCGTTTACGGCGTGGACTACCAGGGTATCTAATCCTGTTTGCTCCCCACGCTTTCGCGTCTCAGCGTCAGTTGCGTTCCAGAGAGCCGCCTTCGCCACGGGTGTTCTTCCCGATATCTGCGCATTTCACCGCTACACCGGGAATTCCACTCTCCTCTCCCGCACTCTAGCCCTCCAGTTTCCCACGACCGTCTGCGGTTGAGCCGCAGGATTTCACGCAGGACTTAAGGGGCCGCCTACACGCTCTTTACGCCCAATGATTCCGGACAACGCTCGGTCCCTACGTATTACCGCGGCTGCTGGCACGTAGTTAGCCGGACCTTCTTCTGCAGGTACAGTCAACTGACGGGCTATTAACCCGCTCGCCTTCGTCCCTGCTGAAAGCGGTTTACAACCCGAAGGCCTTCTTCCCGCACGCGGCGTTGCTGCGTCAGGCTTCCGCCCATTGCGCAAGATTCCCCACTGCTGCCTCCCGTAGGAGTCTGGGCCGTGTCTCAGTCCCAGTGTGGCTGATCGTCCTCTCAGACCAGCTACCCATCGAAGCCTTGGTGGGCCGTTACCCCACCAACAAGCTAATGGGCCGCGAGCTCCTCCCAATGCGGAGGCCGAAGCTTCCTTTAGTACACAAGCTTAAACCTGTGCACCACATCCGGTATTAGCCCGAGTTTCCTCGGGTTGTCCCGGTCATCGGGGCAGATTACTCACGTGTTACTCACCCGTTCGCGGCTTGGCCCCAGAGCAAGCTCTGGTTCGTCGCACCACTTGCATGTGTTAAGCACGCCGCCAGCGTTCGTCCTGAGCCAGGATCAAACTCTCCGTGAAAGGTACTTCTCACAAAGAGATGCCATGCCTGGCTGGCCACCGGGTACACAAACTCGGCGACCGGCATGACGGGTAAATCAGACCACCCAGCGCGCTGGCGCGCCGAGTGGATCGGGCTCAAACATTCCGCAGACCTTTTGAGGGGTCCGCAGAGTGCACGCTGCTCAGTTTTCAAAGACCGTTGCGCCTCTGCAGCGGGACTCGCTGCTCTTCACGCATGGGGAGCCACAGGGGCTACCCCAGAAGGACGCGGGAGTATAGCGCTCCGGCGGATCTTTGCCTAGTGCCTAGTGCCGAGCCCAGGCAGGGCGGCCCCCAGGGCCAAAAAGCGCCTCAGGCAGGGCCGCCGACCAGGCGCAGGAAGCGGCGCTTCCCTGCCTGCAGGACCCTTCCGGAGAGCTCGCCGGCATCGAGGTCCAGTGCCGTAGCCGGCACCGGCTCGCCGTCGAGCTTGACGCCGCCCTGGCCGATCAGGCGCCGTCCCTCGCTGGCGCTGATCTCGAAACCATCGGCGAGCAGGCGCGGCAAGTGGACCTGGCTGCCGCCATCGTCCATATAAGGACCGAGGTCGAGCTCCGGCATCTCCTCCGGCGCCCCGCGCTGGACGAAGACCCGGTTGAAGCTCTCCTCCGCCGCCGCGCCGACGCCCTCGCCGTGGAAGCGGTCGACCAGGCGCCGGGCGAGCTCGCGCTTGGCCTCGTTCGGGCCGGTGTCGGGCTGCGCGCTGCCGAGCAGCAGCCGGTAGTACTCGGCCATCGCCTCGTCGGGGATGCTCATCAGGCGCCCGAACATCTCCTCCGGGGCGTCGGTGACGCCGACGTAGTTGCCGAGCGACTTGCTCATCTTCTGGACGCCGTCGGTCCCGACCAGGATCGGCATCGTCAGGATCGATTGCGGCTTCTGCCCATAGGCGCCCTGGATGTCGCGACCGAAGAGCAGGTTGAACTTCTGGTCGGTCCCCCCCAGCTCGACGTCGGCCTCGACGGCGACGGAGTCGTAGCCCTGCAGCAGCGGGTAGAGCAGCTCCAGCGCCGCGATCGGCTGGTTCGCGCCCATCCGCTTCTGGAAGTCGTCGCGCTCGAGCAGCCGCGCGACCGTGGTCTGCGCCAGCAGCCCCAGCAGCGCCTCCGGCTCCATCCGCAGCCACTCGCTGTTGAAGCGGACCTCGGTGCGCTCGCGGTCCAGGACCTTGAAGGCCTGCTCCTGGTAGGTGGCGGCGTTGGCCTCGATCTCCTCGGCCGAGGGCAGCGGCCGGGCACTGGAGCGACCGCTGGGATCGCCGACCCGGGCGGTGAAGTCGCCGATGATGAGGACGACGGTGTGGCCGGCGCGCTGGAACTCGGCCAGCTTCTCCAGCACGACCGTGTGGCCGAGGTGGATGTCGGCGGTGGTCGGGTCGATTCCCAGCTTGACCCGCAGCGGGCGGTCCCTCTGCAGCTGCTTGGCGAGCATGCCCTCGGGCAGCGCCTCGACCGCGTTACGCGTCAGATCCGACATCGGGGCAATGCTAGACTGCCGCCTCCGCGCGACGGGCCCAGCCACGCCGCACCGGTACACCCTCGATGGCCGCCTTAGGACTAAAGCGCCGGCAGGCAAGCGGTGGCGGTGACCTTCCGCCCGCGCCCCCGGCCCCGCCGAACGAGAGCAAGCGCCGTAAACCGCGCTTGAAGAAGCTGCGCGTCCTCTTCGTCCTGCTCGGCCTCGGCATCCTCTCGGTCGTCTCGATGGTCTTCGGGATGATGGCCGCGGTCTCCCAGGACCTGCCGGCGATCTACGACTTCGCCCAGTACAAGGCCTCGAAAAACAGCGAGGTCGTCGACGCCAACGGCGAGACGATCGGGACCCTGACCAGCGACCAGAACAAGATCCTGCTCAGCTCGGCACAGATCTCCCCCAACATCAAGAACGCGGTGGTCTCGATCGAGGACGCGCGCTATTACGAGCACTCGGGGGTCGACTTCGAGGGCATCGCCCGCGCCCTGGTCAAAGACGTGCTCAGCCAGAGCGCCGCCCAGGGCGCCTCGACGATCACCGAGCAGTTCGTCAAGAACGCGCTGGAAGCGCAGAGCACGAGGACGCTCTTCGTCAAGTTCAAAGAGGCGGCGCTGGCCTACCGGCTGGAGCGCCACTGGAGCAAGGACAAGATCCTCACCGAGTACCTGAACACGATCTACTTCGGCGAGGGCGCCTACGGGATCGAGGCCGCGGCGCGGACCTACTTCGGCGCCGCCCATCCCGGTTGCGGCACTCCCGAGGAGCCCTGCGCGACCGTGCTCGAGCCCTGGGAGGCGGCGACGCTGGCCGCGGTCATCTCCTCGCCCTCGGCCTACGACCCCAAAGTCTTCCCCGAAAACTCGCTCGGGCGCCGCAACCTGGTGCTGGAAAAGATGTACGAACAGGGCTACATCTCCTCCGAGCAGTTGGCCGAAGGCCGCAAGCAGGCGCTGCCCTCCCCCAGCGACATCGAACCGCCCTCGATCGACTCCGAGGCGCCCTACTTCACCGCCTACCTGCGCCAGCAGTTGCTCGAACGCTACGGCCCCTCGAAGGCCTTCTTCGGCGGCCTGGTCGTCAAGTCGACGCTCGACATGCGGCTGCAGGAAGCGGCCGAAGAAGCGGTCAACGCCTATCTCGGCTACCTGCCGGCGACCGCCTCGCTGGTTGTGATCGACAACCGCAACGCCGGCATCAAGGCGATGGTCGGCGGCCCGGACTTCGACACCCGGCCCTTCAACCTGGCGACCCAGGGGCACCGCCAGCCGGGCTCCTCGATCAAGCCCTTCACCCTGATCACGGCGCTCGAACAGGGAATCTCGCCCTCGACCGTCTACGAATCGGCGAAACAGGAATTCCACTTCGGCAAAAACGGCAACGAAACCTTCGTCGTCACCAACGACGAGGACCTCTACGCCGGCTCCAACTCGATCGAATCGGCGACGACCTACTCCGACAACTCGGTCTACGCGCAGCTCGCGCTGGAAGGGCTGAAGGGCAAGACCGTCCACGACCGCACCAGCGCGATCGCCGGCACCGCCCACAAGATGGGCTACGCGGACCCGATCTCGACCAACCCGGCGATGGTGCTCGGCGGGCTCGAGGAAGGCGTGACGCCGCTGGGCTGGACCTACGCCTACTCGACCCTCGGCAACGACGGCGACCGGGTCAGCGGCACGCTCGCTCCCCGGCCCGGCGACAGCCCCGTCTCCTTCACCCAGGTCACCGACCACGACGGCCACACGATCAGGGGCGGCGACAACGACTCCACCCACGAGCAGGTGATCGACGAATCGACGGCGCTGGAAGCGAAGCGGATCCTCGAAACCGTCGTCTCCACCGGCACCGGCACCAACGCCGACATCGGCGCCGAAGGCGAGTGGGGCAAGACGGGGACGACCGAGAACAACGGCGACGCCTGGTTCTGCGGCGGCGTCGCCGACGAAGTCACCGCCTGCGTCTGGGTCGGCTACGCCGACACGGTGACGCCGATGACGACGCTCTACCAGGGCGGGCCCGTCATGGGCGGCACCTTCCCGGCCCTGATCTGGGCCAGCGTGATGTCCGCCTGGCAGGAGATCCGCGACGAAAAGGCGGCGGAAAAGAAAGCGCGCCAGGAAGCCGAGGAGAACGACGAAGAGTTCGAACCCGGCGAATACGAATACGTGCCGCCCGAAACCGAAGGTGGCGAATACGAAGCCGCCCCGGAAGGCGAAGAAGGCGGCGCCACCGCACCCGAAGCCGAAGCTGCCGAAGGCGCGCCGGAACAAGAAGCCGCCCCGGAAGCGGAAGCCGCGCCCGAAGCCGCCCCGGAAGCGGGCGGTGGCGGTGGCGTCACTGCTGGCTAGGCCAGGGCCGCGAGACGAAGCGGCTGCCGGCGGCGCAGAAGCGCCAGGGTCGATCGACCGCTTTGGTGATCCCGATTCGCGGGCCGGTGACCACCGCGGGCGGCTCGCCGTCCGGGGCCAGCAGCAGGAAGGGATCGCGGTCGAGCTCGGCGTCGTTGTGCTCGAGCCCGATGCCCAGCGCCTCGGTCAGCTTGCCGGGGCCGGAGCAGAGCTCGGCGTCGGGGCGCTCGCCGCGGCGTGCCCGCATCGCGTTCAGCCCAGCGGTCGGCTCCAGGGCCCGGATCAGCACAGCGGCCGCGTCGCCCTCGGGTTCGGCGACGAAGTTGAGCAGGCTGTGGATCCCGTAGGAGAGGTAGACGTAGGAGCGGCCGGGTGGGCCGAAGAGGACGCGGGTGCGCTCGGTCAGGCCGACGTAGGCGTGGCAGGCGGGGTCGTCGCGGTCGTAGCTCTCGGTCTCGACGATGGTGCCGCCGGTGCCGGCAAAGAAGAGCCGGCAGCCGATCAGGTCGCGGGCGACCGCGTGGACCGAGCGGTCGAAAAAACCAAGCTCGATCCGTTCCCGGAGCTCGGTGGGCTCCCTCAGGAGCGCTCCTCGACGACGCGGCTGCGGACCGCCTCCAGGGTGGCGCGGGCGGACTCGATCTGGACTGCCAGCGGGGGCGAGCCGGTGCCGCCGGCGATCCGCTTCGACTCCAGCCAGCTCGCCCGCTGCAGGACCTCGTAGTAGGACTCGTCGAGCAGCTCCGAGCGCTGTTTGAGCTCGACCGGGGTCAGCTCGGAGAGCGTCTTGCCGTGCTCGACCGCGTCGCGGACCAGGCCGCCGACGACGCCGTGCGCCTCGCGGAAGGGCATGCCGCGGCGGACCAGCAGGTCGGCGACCTCGGTCGCCGCCAGCATCTCGTCGCCCGATGCCGCCTCCATCCGCTCGCGGTCGAAGGCGATCCCGTCGAGCATGCCGGCGGTCGCGTCGAGGCAGGCCTCGATCGTGTCGATCGCGTCGAAGAGCGGCTCCTTGTCCTCCTGCATGTCCTTGCCGTAGGTCAGCGGCAGCGCGTGCATGACCCCGAGCAGGGACGCGTAGCTGGCGGCGACCCGCGGGCTCTTCGCCCGCAAGAGCTCGGCCGAGTCGGGGTTCTTCTTCTGCGGCATGATCGAGGAGCCGGAGGAGAAGGACTCGTCGAGCTCGCAGAAGCCGAACTCCGATGAGCTCCAGATGACGATCTCCGAGCCGAGCCGCGAGAGGTGCATCGCGCAGGTCGAGGCCGCGGCGAGATAGTCGAGGACGAAGTCACGATTGGAGGCGCCGTCGATCGAGTTGTGGGTGACGTGATCGAAGCCGAGGTCGGCGGCGACGCCCTCGCGGTCGATCTCCCAGTTGACCCCGGCCAGGGCGCCGGAGCCGAGCGGCATCACGCTGGCGCTGTCGAGCGCAAACTGGAAGCGCAGGACGTCGCGGGCGAGCATCCAGAAGTAGGCGAGCAGGTGGTGGCCGAGGTAGACCGGCTGCGCCCGCTGCAGATGGGTGTAGCCGGGCATCGCCCAGTCTTTGTGGGTCTCGGCGAGCGCGAGCAGGCGCTCCATCGCGGCGCTGCAGAGCTCGACCGCGCGCAGCGAGTGCGCCTGCACGACCATCGCCACGTCGGTCGCGACCTGGTCGTTGCGGGAGCGGCCGGTGTGCAGCTTGCCGGCGAGCGGGCCGATCTCCTCGCCGAGCAGCCGCTCGATCGCCATGTGGATGTCCTCGTCGGCCTGCTCGAACTGGAACCCGTGCTCGGCCATGCGGGCGCCGACCCGCTCCAGCCCGGCTTCCATCTGCCGCAGCTCCTCGGCGTCGAGCACGCCGATCCCGTGCAGGCCGCGGGCGTGGGCGCGCGACTGGTCGAGGTCGTAGGGCGCCAGCCACTTGTCGAACTCGAGCGAGCGGTTGAGGCGCCAGAAGCGCGGGTCGGGCTCTTTGCGGAAGCGGGACATTGCGTCAGCCTATTTGGATCGCGGCGCCGAGCTCCTCGCAGACCCGCTCCACCTCCGCCTCGCTCATTTGCGGGAAGAAGGGCAGCGCCAGCGAGCGGGCCGAGGCGGCTTCGGCGACCGGGAACTGGCCCTCGCGGTAACCGAGCTCACGCAGGTGCGGGAAGAGGTGGATGCAGGGCAGGTAGGACTTGCTGGCGACGCCGCGCTCGCCGAGGCGGCGGATCGTCGCGTCGCGGTCGACGCCCTCGGGCAAGCGGACGACGTAGACGAACCAGCTCCGCCGCTCCTGGCCGCGGCCCGCGCTTGGGACGCCGATGCCCTCGATCCCGGCCAGGCCCTGGGCGTAGAGCTCGGCGACCCGGTCGCGGCCGGCCAGTAACTGGTCGAGCTTCTCGACCTGGGCGACGCCGAGCGCGGCGGCGAGGTCGGAGAGGCGGTAGTTGAAGCCGAGGCCGCCGTGGTCGAGCCAGCCCATGTCGGCGGCGCGGCCCTGGTTGCGCTCGCTGCGCAGGCGGGCGGCCAGCTCGGGGTCGGAGGGGACGATCATCCCGCCCTCCCCCGTCGTCATCTGCTTGTTGGCGTAGAAGGCGAAGGTGGCGAGGTTGCCGCGGGCGCCGACCTTGCGGCCCTCGGAGTCGAGCGCGCCGAGCGCCTCGCAGGCGTCCTCGAGGATGCCGAGGCCGCGCTCGGCCGCCAGCGCCTCCAGCTCCGGCATCGCCGCCGGGTAGCCGAAGATGTGGACAGGCAGGATGCCCCGCGTCCTCTCCCCCGCCGCGTCGGCCGCCGCCGCCGGGTCGAGGTCGAGGGTCTCGGGATCGACGTCGCAGAAGACCGGCCGCGCGCCCTCGTAGAGCAGGCAGTTGGCGGAGGCGACGAAGCTGAAGGGGCTGGTCAGGACCTCGTCGCCGGGACCCCAGCCGAGCGCCCGCACCCCGAGGTGCAGCGCCGTGGTGCCGCTGGAGACCGCGACCGCATCCTCGACCCCGAGCCACTCGGCGAAGGCTCGCTCGAAGCGCTCCCCCATCGGCCCCAGCGAGAGCCGGCCCGAGCGCAGCACCTCCAGCGCAAGCTCCTCCTCGCGGCCGTCGATCTGCGGCCGCGCGAGCGGGATCTGCTCGGGAGCGCCGGGCGGGCTCATCGCCGAAGCCTATGCCGGCCCGTCGGCGTCCGGGCGCGGCTGGAAGGCGTACTCGAGCGAGTCGACGAGCGCCTCCCAGGAGGCCTCGATGATGTTCTCCGAGACCCCGATCGTGCCCCATTCCCGCTCGCTGTCGGCGGAGTCGAGGAGGACGCGGGTGACGGCGCCGGTGCCGTGGGCTTCGTCGAGGATCCGCACCTTGTAGTTGGTCAGCTCGATGTCGGCCAGGTGCGGGTGGCGGTCGACGATCGCCTCGCGCAGGGCGCGGTCGAGGGCGTTGACCGGGCCGTTGCCCTCGGCGGCGCGGAAGTAGCGCTGGCCGTCGACCTCGACTTTGATCGAGGCTTCGGTGGTGACCTCTTCTCCGGCCTGTTTCTCGACCACGACGCGGAAGCTCTCGAGCTTGAACAGCGACTCGTAGCTGCCCGCCTCGCGCCGCAGCAGCAGCTCGAAGGAGGCCGGCGCCGCCTCGTAGTGGTAGCCGCGGTGCTCCTGCTCCTTCAGCCGCTCGATCGCGCGCGCGGCGGCGGCATCGTCCATCTCCAGCCCCGCCCGCTCGGCCTGGTCGCGGATCGTCGCCTTGCCGGAGAGCTCGGAGGGCAGGACGCGGCGCTCGTTGCCGACCGTCGCCGGGTCGAGGTGCTCGAAGGTGCGGGCGTCGGCCTCGATCCCGGCCACGTGCATCCCCCCCTTGTGGGCGAAGGCGTTGCGGCCGACGTAGGGCGCGTCGGGGTTCTGGGTGACGTTGCAGAGCTCGTCCAGGTAGTGGGTGGTCTGGGTCAGCGAGGCCAGTTGCTCGGAGCTGACCACATCGAAGCCCAGCTTCAGTTGCAGCGCCGGCAGGATCGAGGTCAGGTTGGCGTTGCCGCAGCGCTCGCCGTAGCCGTTGATCGTGCCCTGCACCATCCGCGCCCCCTCGCGCACCGCGGCGAGCGAGTTGGCGACACCGCAGCCGGCGTCGTCGTGGACGTGGATCCCGAGTTCCGGCCCCGGGCCGACGGCGGCGAGGACCGCCGCGGTCGCCTCGGAGATCTCATCGGGCAGGCTGGAGCCGTTGGTGTCGCAGAGGGTGACGTTCTCGGCGCCGGCGTCGAGCGCCGCCCGCAGGCATTCGAGCGCGTAGCCGGCGTCGTCGCGGTAGGCGTCGAAGAAGTGCTCGGCGTCGTAGACGACCCGCTTGCCCTGGCCGCGGCAGAAGCCGACCGAGTCGGCGATCATCGCCAGGTTCTCCTCGCGCGAGACCTTCGTCACCTTCTCCAGATGCAGGCCCCAGGTCTTGCCGACCAAGGTGACGACGGGCGCGAAGCTGCCGACCAGGGTCGCCAGCGCCGGGTCGTCCTCGGCCTTGGTGTCGCGGCGCCGGGTCATGCCGAAGGCGCAGATCGTCGCCTGCTCCAGCTCCAGCTCGGCGAGCTGTTCGAACAGCTCGACCTCCTTCGGATTGGAGCTGGGGAAGCCGGCCTCGATCATCTGTACGCCGAGCTTGTCCAGCGCCAGCACGACGCGGGCCTTCTCGGATGCCGAGAGCGACATCCCCTCGCCCTGCATGCCGTCGCGCAAGGTCGTGTCGTAGAGCTTCACCTGTTCCATCGCTGCCTTTCGAGTCGGAAGATCGGGAAAGGGCCGCAAAGGCCCCGCGCGCGCGGGGTGGGAGCCGCGCCAGCCGCTAGGCGGCTGAGGTAATTCGCCCGATCGACTCGATGGCGCGGCGGATCATCAGGAACCGACCTTATCGCCCGCGTCGACCTCGGCCGGCTTCTCGACGAAGTCCAGCCACTCCAGGTACTCCTCGGCGCGCCCGTGCAGGGCGTCTTCGAATTTTGCCTGGACGTGGCGGGTGATCTCGCCGGCGCCACCGAGCGGGTGGTCGTCGATCTCGCGCACCGGGACCAGCTCGGCGGCGGTGCCGGTGAGGAAGACCTCCTCGGCCATGTAGAGCTCGGCCCGGGCGACGTCGCGCTCGACCACGGTGTAGCCGAGGTCGCGGGCGATCTGGATCACCGACTTGCGGTTGATCCCGTCGAGGATCGAGGCGACGTGCGGCGGGGTGACGATCTCGCCGTCGCGGACCAGGAAGATGTTCTCGCCCGAGCCCTCGCAGACGAAGCCGCGTTCGTCGAGCAGGATCGCCTCGTCGTAGCCGGCGTTGGCCGACTCGGTCTTGGCGAGGATCGAGTTCAGGTAGGAGCCCGACGCCTTGGCGTGCGGGATCGAGCCGCCGGGGCTGATCCGGCGCCAGCTCGAGACCTTGGCGCGGATGCCGCCGTTCTTGCTCTCCTCGCCGAGGTAGGCGCCCCAGGGCCAGGCGGCGACGACGACGTCGACCGGGGCGCTCTTCGCGTAGAGGCCGAGCTCGCCGTAGCCACGGAAGGCGATCGGGCGGATGTAGGCGCTGTTGAGGCCGCAGCGGCGCAAGAGCTCGTGCGTGGCCTGGCGGATTTCCTCAGCCGAGTAGGGCAGCTCCAGGTAGTAGAGCTGGGCGGACTGCTGCAGGCGTGCGAGATGGTCGGCGTGGCGGAAGATCGCCGGGCCGCGCTCGGTCTCGTAGCAGCGAATTCCCTCGAAAACGCCGGTCCCGTAGTGCAAACCGTGCGTGAGGACGTGCACCTGGGCGTCCTCCCAGGCACAAAACTCGCCGTTCTTCCAAATCAAATCCTGCCGCTCCATGTTGGGGAAGTATGCCCGATCGAACGAAGGTGTCCACCCGATCGGCAGCGAAAGACGGCTGAAACCCCAGAAAAGGAGTGAGAAGCATGAAGACGAGGTTCCGCCCGAAGCTCAACTACTCCAACGTGATCGCGACGATGGCGTTGTTCATCGCCCTCGGCGGCGTCGCCGTCGCTGCGGGGCTGCCCAAGAACAGCGTCGGCCCCAACCAGCTCAAGCGAGGCGCCGTGACCAGCGGGAAACTGCGCAAGGGCGCGGTCACCAGCGGCAAGCTCGGTCCGAAGTCGGTTGTCGCCGGCAAGCTCGGTCCCAACGCGGTGACGCCGGGCAACATCGGCAACGGGGCCGTGACCAGCTCCAAGCTGGCCGCCAACTCGGTGATCGCCAGCACGATCAAAAACGGCGTCGTCACCAACCCCAAGTTGCAGAACGAAGCGGTGACCGCGGCCAAGCTCGGCAAAGGCTCGGTGACGCTGGCCAAACTGGCCGATGACGTCGCGCCGCTGCTGGGCACGCTGAAAAGCGGCCAGACGCTGCGCGGTGTGTTCGACCTCGGTGGCGAAGCATCCACGGCCGGCGGCCTCTTCCGCTCGGCGGAGAGCTTCCAGTTCCCGCTGCTGAACCCGCCGGCGGTGACCGTGCTGCAGCCGGGCCAGGTCAATGCCAACTGCGCCGGCCTCGGTGGCGGCTCGACTCCGGCGGCGACCGCAGGCAATCTCTGCGTCTACATCACCAAAGCCGAAAACCTCGACGCGACGACGCCGCTCGCGCTCGAGAACAACACCCGCCTCGGCTTCGGTCTCGTCGCCAAAGCGAACGAAAAAGACAAAGAGGCCTACGCCTTCGGGCAGTGGGCGGTGACCGCTCCCTAGACGGAGAGCGCCTGGAGGACGGCAGCGGTCATCTCCGCCGTCCCCACCTCGACCTCCCGGGGCACCTCCGGCAGCGGCGCTGCCGCGACGGTGCCCCCGGCGAGGTCGGGAGTACGCAGTCCCTGCTCCAGCACCGCGTCGACCGCCGCCTCGATCCGAGCGGCCTCGTCGGGCCGGTCGAGCCCGTGGCGCAGCATCAGCGCCGCCGAGAGGAAGGTCGCGAGCGGGTTCGCGGTGCCCTTGCCGGCGATATCCGGGGCCGAGCCGTGGACCGGCTCGAACAGGCCCGGGGCGCCGTCGGCCCCGAGGCTGGCCGAGGGCAGCATTCCCAGCGATCCGGTCAGCATCGCCGCCTCGTCGCTGAGGATGTCGCCGAAGAGGTTCTCGGCGACGATCACGTCGAAATCGGCTGGGCGGGAGACCAACTGCATCGCCGCGTTGTCGACCAGCAGGTGGTCGAGGGCGACGTCGGGGTAGTCGGGGGCGACGCGGGTGACGACCTCGCGCCAGAGCCGCGAGGTCTCCATCACGTTGGCCTTGTCGACCGAGGTGACGCGCGGCTTGCGGTCGCTGCCGGCGGCGCGGCGCTGGGCGGCCTCGAAGGCGGTGCGGGCGATCCGCTCGACTTCGGCCGCGGTGTACTCGCAGGTGTCGTGGGCGGCGTCGCCGTCGCGGCCGCTGGCGCCGAAGTAGATGCCGCCGGTGAGCTCGCGGACGACCAGCAGGTCGGTGCCGGCGATCCGCTCTTCGCGCAGCGGACTGGAGCTGACCAGGGCCGGGCTCGGCCGCACCGGGCGCAGGTTGGCGTAGAGGCCCATCCCCTTGCGCAGGCCGAGCAGGCCCTGCTCGGGACGCGGTGCGTCGGGGTCGGTGGTGTCCCATTTGGGACCGCCGACGGCGCCCAGCAGCACCGCGTCGGACTCGCGGCAGGCGGCCAGCACCTCGTCGGTGAGGGCGACGCCGTGCTCGTCGATCGAGCAGCCGCCCATCAGCCGCTCGTCGAAGGAGAACTCGCCCATCGCCTCCAGGAGCTCGCAGGTGGCGGCGACGATCTCGGGGCCGATCCCGTCGCCGGGCAGGACGACTATGCGCGGTGCGTCGCTCACGCGGCGGGACTCTACGCGTCGGAGCGCACGCGGGCGCTCACGCCGTCGCCTCGATGTTGAGGCGCATGTAGTCGAGGGTCAGCGGCTGCTCGGAGACCTCGATGATCGCCTCGGCGAAGGGGCGGTGCAGCTCCTCGGGCAGGCGCGCCAGGTGCGGGCCGATGGTCACCGTGGTGATGAACTCGTAGGGCTGCTCCGGGGTGACCGGCCACGGCTGCAGCCAGCAGCGGGCCTCGGCGAAACCGGCGCCGCGCAGCCTCTCTTCGGTGACGTCGGGGGCGGCGAAGTTCCACATCCCGCTCATGTCCTCGAAGTAGGGCGCGAACTCGGGCCGGGCGACGACCTTGCGGATCGCCGTTGCGTGCGAGGCGACGTTTCCCTCCCCCCCGCACTGGGCGACGAGGCGCCCGCCTGGGGCCAGCGCCGCGTGCAGTTGCGCGAAGAGCCGCTCGTGGTCCGCGATCCAGTGGAAGGTCGCGGTCGAGAAGATCAGGTCGACCGGCTCGGCGACCTCCAGCTCGGAGAGGTCGGCGACCAGGTAGGTGGCATCGTCGCCGAGCCGCTCCCGCGCCTTCGCGATCATCGCCTCGGAGCCGTCGACCGCGACCAGGCGACCCTCCGGCAGGCGTTTCAGCAGCTCGGCGCTGACCCGGCCGGAGCCACAGCCGGCGTCGAGCGCTGCCTCGTCGCCGCACAGCTCCAGCCGCTCCAGCACCGACATCCCCCATTCGAACTGGGGGTCGGAGACGGCGTCGTAGGTCTCAGCGTCCCACTCGCGCGGGCCGCTGTTCATCGCGCCGCTGGACTCCTCGGGGCTCAAAGGCTGGTCGTCACTGGTCCGCGATCGGCGCCGCCGGCCGACTCGAATGAGTCGATTGCCCCGGCGTTCTCGAGCGTGATCCCGATGTCGTCGAGCCCGTTCAGCAGCCGGTGCTTGACGTCCGGCTCGACCGCGAACTCGAAGACGCCGGCGGCGCAGGTCACCGTCTCGTCGTCGACGTCGATGCGGGCCTCACCCGCCTCGGCGACCGCGCGGCAGTGCTCCTCGTCGAGGATCGCCGGCAGCAGCCCGATCTTCGTGCAGTTGGAGTAGAAGATGTCGGCGAAGGACGGCGCGATGATCGCCTGGAAGCCGAAGTCCTCCAGCGCCCAGGGAGCGTGCTCGCGCGAGGAGCCGCAGCCGAAGTTGGCGCCGGTGACGAGGATCGGGTTCGGCTCCAGCTCGATCTCGCCGTCGCGGATCCAGTCATAGAAGAGGAACTCGCCGAAGCCGGTTCTCTCGACCCGCTTGAGGAACTGCTTGGGGATGATCTGGTCGGTGTCCACGTCGGCGCGGTCCAGCACCGACACCTTGCCCTCGATTACGTCGATCGGCCTCATCTTCAGCTCCAGTCCCTGATGTCTACGAAACGTCCCTCGATGGCGGCCGCGGCCGCCATCCTCGGGCTGACCAGGTGGGTGCGCCCACCCTTGCCCTGTCGTCCCTCGAAGTTGCGGTTCGAGGTCGAAGCGCAGCGCTCGCCCTCGTCGAGCGTGTCGGGGTTCATCCCCAGGCACATCGAGCAGCCCGCCTCGCGCCATTCGAAGCCGGCGCCGCGGAAGACCTCGTCCAGCCCCTCCGCTTCGGCGGCGGCTTTGACCTGCCGGGAGCCGGGGACGACCATCGCCCGCACCGTGCTTGCGACCTTGCGGCCGTCGACCATCTGCGCCGCCTCGCGCAGATCCTCGATCCGCGAGTTGGTGCAGGAGCCAATGAAGACCCGTTCCGGGGCCACCTCGGTCATCGGCGTGCCGGGCTTCAGGCCCATGTAGGTGAGGGCGCGCTCGGCCGATTCGCGCTCGGCCGGGGACTCCAGCGCGGCCGGGTCGGGGACGCTGTCGGTGACCTCGCAGACCATGCCCGGGTTGGTGCCCCAGGTGACCATCGGCGAGATCGCCGCGGCGTCGACGTCGATCTCGGTCTCGAAGGAGGCGCCGTCGTCGGTCGGCAACTGGCGCCAGCCCTCGATCGCGGCCTCGATCTCAGCCGGGGCGCCGGGGCGGCCCCGGACCCACTCGAAGGTGGTCTCGTCGGGGGCGATCATGCCGGCGCGGCCGCCGCCCTCGATCGTCATGTTGCAGATCGTCATCCGGCCCGGCATCGAGAGCGCCTCGATCGCCGGCCCCGCGTACTCGACCGCGTACCCGGTCATGCCGCCGGTGCCGAGGCGACCGATCGTCGCCAGGATCAGGTCCTTGGGAGTGACCCCGGAGCTGAGCTGGCCCGAGTAGGAGATCCGCATCGTCTTCGGCCGGTTCTGGACCAGGCACTGGGTCGCCAGCACGTGCTCGACCTCGGAGGTGCCGATGCCGAAGGCCAGCGCCCCGAAGGCGCCGTGGGTGGAGGTGTGGCTGTCGCCGCAGACGATCGTCATCCCCGGCTGGGTCACGCCCAGCTCCGGGCCGATCACGTGGACGATGCCCTGGCGGTCGGAGCCCAGCGAATAGAGCGGGATTCCGTACTCCTCGCAGTTGCGCTCCAGAGTTTCGACCTGGACGCGGGAGAGCTCATCGGCGATCAGGCGCGAGGCCATGGTGCCGTCGGTGGGCGTGTTGTGGTCGGCCGTCGCCAGCGTCTTGTCGACGCGGCGGACCGGGCGGTTGGCCAGCCGCAGGCCGTCGAAGGCCTGCGCCGAGGTGACCTCATGGACCAGGTGCAGGTCGATGTAGATCAGGCCGTCGGAGACCTCGTGCGCGTCCCAGATCTTGTCGAACATCGTTTGTGCCATCTGTTCTCCTCCTAGCCTCGCCTGAGGCCTGCGGCGATCACGGCGAAGAACCTGGTCGGCTCCTCGCCATCGTTCTCGAAATGATGAGGGAGATCGGCGTCAAAGGTGACGCTGTCCCCCTCTGCAAGGTCATGGCGGCTGCCGTCGACGATCAGCGCCAGGGTGCCGGCGAGCACGACCGCGGTCTCGCGGCTGCCCGGCTCGTGCATCGGCGGATCGGCGCGGCCGCCGGTGGTGGCGCCGGGTTCCAGCACGTGCAGAGAAACGTCGGCGCGCTGCCCCGGCAGCGGCGGGGTCAGCTCCTCGAAGCGGTGCCCCCCACGCTCGTAGCGACGGCGGCCGCTGGCGCGGCTGACGGCGACGTGCTGGCCCTCGTCGAGGCGCAGCAGTTGCGACAGCGTCAGCTCCAGCCCGGCGGCGATCTTCGCAGCCGAGGCCAGGGTCGGGCTCGTCTCCCCGCGCTCGACCTGCGACAGCATCGGCGCGCTGACGCCGGAGCGCTCGGCCAGGTCGCGCAGGGAAAGGTTCATCCCGTCGCGCAGGGCCTTGATGCGGTGGCCGACGGTCGGCGAGGGGTCGGCGATGTGGGAGGACGGTGCGACGAGAGTGGTGCTCATGGGCGCGTACGTTATCACATACATCTGTATTTGAGGGGGAAAGCGATACAGCCCACCGAGCCAGCACCGAAACCCCGGCTAGGTGTGGTTCCGGTGCTGGCTCGGTGGGGCGAGGGACTGGCGGAGGTCGCGGGCGATCGCGCTGGGTTCGTCGGTTAGCTGAGACCAGGTGAGGCGGGTGACTCGGTAGCCCGATGAGACGAGGCGACGATCGCGGGTGCGGTCGGAGCGGAATGCGGTGCGGGTGCCGTGGGCCTGCCAGCCGTCCAGTTCGACGATCTGGCGTCGGTCGGACCAGAGGCAGTCGACCTCATACGAGGTCCCTCCCACTTCGATCCAGGCGTTGAGCTGGGGACGCGGGAGGCGGTGACGATCGAGGAAGACAAGGAAACGCTCCTCGAGAGGACTGCGGGTGCGGCCGGGCGTTTCTCCTCGACGGGCGAGGGCTAGGCGGACTGCCCGAGCTCCGGACCGCCGCGGATAACGGGCGAGAAGAGCAGGGAGGGAGAGTGGGTCGTGGAGTTCCCGGTATTCCGCTTGGCGCAGCATGCTCTCGACCACCAGCGCCCTCTCTGCGAGCCGCCGTGAGGAGCCGGCGGCGAGGTCGAGGATCGTCCGAGGGACGGTCGTCACCGGAATCCCGTCCTCGACCGTCATCTCGTCGTCGGGGAGACGGGAATAGTGGCGCTCAATCAGCTCTCGCGAGCGTCCTTTGACCGGGGAGGTGACGTGAATCGTCGTCCCCGCCGAACTCCGGATCCCCCACAACGCCGCCGCTGAGCGGTGACTGAGCGCGGCGTCGTCTCCGCAAAAGAGCACCGCGGCCATCCACCGGGCCTGCTGGGTAAGGGGTTGGTACCCGACGGCGTAAATGCCGGGATGGACTCGGTGAAGCCGACCAGCGCTCAGCCAGCGGTTGATCGAGTTCTTCCCCAGGCCCAACTCCTCCAATTGCCGCCTCGCCACCACCCCATGCTGCGTCCCCGCCAGCTCGCCGAGGCGCCGGTCCCATTCACGCGTCTGCAATTGCACCCGCATAGGGGGTGTAAGTGCAGACGCGTGCGGGGTTCTCCCCCTTCTAGGGGCGGAGCGCGTTAGGGGCCCGGGGTGCGCTCAACCGCGGCTTCGGCGGTGGCGGCCTCGGCCTCGCGGGTGGCGGCGCCTTCTAGGGCGTTGGACAGGGCTCGCACGTAGGCGCGGGCGGAGGCCTCGAGGATGTCGGTTGCCACGCCTTGGCCGGTCGCCAGGCGGCCTGCCGTGCGGAGCATTACGGTCACCTCGCCTAGGGCGTCCTCTCCCCCGGTGACGGCGGCCACCGTGTATTGGCGCAGCTCGCACTCGGTTTCGGTCGCCTTTTGGATCGCCTGGAAGATGGCGTCGACTGGGCCGTCGCCGCTGGACTTGGCCACGGCCTCCTCGCCGGAGGGCAGGGTCACCGCGACCTCGGCTACCGGGTCGCGGCGGGAGCCTGCCTCGACCTCGAACCAGGCCAGCTCGTGGGCGTCGGCGCGCTCGCGCATCTCGTCGGAGACGATTGCCTCCAGGTCCAGCGCGGTCACCTGCTTCTTGCGGTCGGCGACCTCCTTGAAGGCCTTGAAGGCGGCGTTGAGCGCGTTGCCCTCGACCACGAAGCCCAGCTGCTCCAGGGCGTCGCGCAGGGCGTGGCGGCCGGAGTGCTTGCCCAGCACGATCGAGTTCGACTCCAGGCCGACTTCGGTCGCGTCCATGATCTCGTAGGTGCTGCGCTCCTTCAGCACGCCGTCCTGGTGGATCCCGGACTCGTGGGCGAAGGCGTTGCGGCCGACGATCGCCTTGTTCGGCTGCACCGGGTAGCCAGTCAGGCGCGAGACCATGCGGCTGGTGCGGGCGATCTCGGTGCTGTTGATGCCGGTGCTGAGGCCGTGGGCGTCCTCGCGAACGCGGACCAGCATCGCGATCTCCTCCAGGGAGCAGTTGCCGGCTCGCTCGCCGATCCCGTTGACGGCGCACTCGACCTGGCGCGCTCCGGCCAGGACGCCGGCGTAGGAGTTGGCGACGGCCAGGCCCAGGTCGTCGTGGCAGTGAACCGACAGCTCGACCCCGCGCAGCGCCGGGACCAGCTCGTACAGGCGCCGGAAGTAGTCCGCGTACTCCTCCGGCGTCGTGTAGCCGACGGTGTCGGGGATGTTGACGACGCTCGCGCCCTCTTCGACCGCGATCGCGCAGACTTCGGCGGTGAACTCGACGTCGGCGCGGGTCGCGTCCATCGGCGAGAACTCGACGTCCTCGCAGTAGGAGCGGGCCAGCGAGACCGCTGCCCGGGCCTGGCCCTTGACGTCCTCGCGGTCGGTCTGCAGCTGGTGCTCGATGTGGATGTCGGAGGTGGAGATGAAGGTGTGGATGCGCGGCTGCTGCGCATCCTTCACCGCTCCCCAGGCGGCATCGATGTCAGCCTTGTGGGTGCGGGCCAGGCCGCAGATGGTCGGGCCCTCGACCTTGCGCGAGATCTCCTGGACCGCCTCGAAATCCCCGGGCGAGGTGATCGGGAAGCCGGCCTCGATCACGTCGACGCCCAGGCGCGCCAGTTGCTGGGCGATCTCCACCTTCTCGGCGGTGTTGAGCGAGATCCCCGGCGACTGCTCGCCGTCACGCAGCGTGGTGTCGAAGATGTGGACGCGGTTGGCGTCGGGATTTACCTCAGATGCTGGTCCCATGGGACCTCTCCTTCTCTACTTGAATCGAATGGCCTTTTGTCTCTCGCGGCTATCGCGCCGCCCAGCGCTATTCCCCCCGAGGGGGGAGGAGAAGGAGAAGCGCGAGGCTGTCGAACCGGCGGGTCATTCGCTCCGTGCAGGGTAGCGCAGAAATCGGTGGCGTCAGAGGGCGTGCCTAATCTGTCCGACATCGAGCGGGCAGAGAGCACCAACTGGCTGGCGATCTTCGCCATGGGGGTCGCGGTGGTGGTGATCGCCAACGACTTCTCGGCGATCAACGTCGCCCTCCCCACCATGGAGGAGGACTTCGACACCGGGATCAACACGATCCAGTGGGTGGTCAACGCCTACGCGCTGACCTTCGGGGTGATGATCGTCACCGGCGGTCGGCTCGCCGACATGTTCGGGCGCCGAAACGCCTTCTTCCTCGGGACCGCGATCTTCGCCTCGATGTCGGCCCTCGGCGGCGCCGCTCAGAGCGAGGCCTGGCTGATCGCGACGCGGACGCTGATGGGGATCGGCGGGGCGCTGATGTGGCCGGCGATCCTCGGCATGACCTTCGCGATCCTGCCGGAAGAGAAAGCCGGCCTGGCCGGCGGCATCATCCTCGGCGCGGCCGGACTCGGCAACGCCGTCGGGCCGCTGATCGGCGGCGTCCTCACCGACGCGCTGAGCTGGCGCTGGATCTTCTTCCTCAACGTCCCGGTCTCGATCTTCGCCGTCCTCGTCACCTACTTCCTGGTCCAGGTCAAAGAGCCCGAAGCCAAGGACCAGCGGATCGACTACCGGGGGATCACGACGCTCTCCCTGGGCCTGGTCTCGCTGCTTGTTGCCCTCGACCAGGTCGACGACTGGGGATGGGGAGACCCGAAAGTGCTCGGCCTGCTGGCACTGGCCGTGGCGATGATCGTCACCTTCATCCCGGTCGAGCGCCGCGCCGGCGCCCACGCGCTGGTGCCGCGGGAGGTGATGCGGAACCGCAGCTTCACGGCATCCTGCGTCGCGATCCTGTTCATGTCGGCGACCTTCTTTGCCGCGCTGCTCTACCTGCCGCAGTTCATGGAGAACCAGTTCGGCTACTCACCGCTGGAATCGGGGATCGGCCTGCTTCCCTTCCTCGGCGTCTTTGCCCTCGTCTCCTTCATCGCCGGCCCGCTCTACAACCGGCTCGGCGCGAAGCCACTGGCGGTGTTCGGCGCCGCCTGCATCACCCTGGCGCCGTTCCTCTTCTCGCAGGTCGACTCCAGCTCCGGGTACGGGGCGCTGGTCCCGGGCATGGTCGTCCTGGGGATCGGGATCGGCAGCTTCTACCCGACCGCCACCACCGCCGGGGTCACCTCGGTCGACGAATCCCAGACCAGCCTCGCCGGCGGCATCGTCTACATGTTCCAGATCGCCGGCGGGTCGATCGGGCTGGGGCTGACGACCACCGTCTTCTCTGCCGCGCAGCCGCCCTTCGTCGACGGGGTGCAGGCGGCATTCAGGCTCGACGCCAGCCTCTCGCTGGTCGGGCTCGTGGTTGCGATCCTGTTCGTCGGGGGGACGCTGTTTTCGCGGCGGGAGCCAGCTCGGGTCGAGCCCGGGAGCTGAGCGTGACGACGCCTAAAGTTCTTGGTCCCTGCCAGGGCCAAGGGAAGCGATGTCGCGGCTGCCGACGACGAAGCTGTCATTGCCTGGGCCGCCGGTGATCTTGTCCCTGCCGACACCCCCGTTCCCACGGTCGTTGCCCTCGTCGCCGACCAACCCGTCGTCGCCGGGCCCGCCGCGCAGAAGGTCGTTCGCGACACCACCGAAAAGGCCGTCGTCCCCCGTGCCTCCAGAGAGAGCGTCGTCCCCCCCGCCCCCATAGAGGAAGTCCTGCCCGGCATCGCCGCTGATTGTGTCCTCGTTCCTGCCGCCGAAGCCGAAATCGTCGCCGTCCCCGCACGACAGCCTGTCGTTGCCACCGCCACCGAACAGGCTGTCGTCGCCGGCACCGCCGATCAGCCAGTCGCTCCCGCCGCCCCCGAGGAGCAGGTCGTTGCCTTCGCCGCCGTCGATGGTGGCGGGAACCGTGAGCGGTTCCTTCAGTTCGACGGTGTCGTTGCCGGCGTCCATACGGATTTCGAAGCCGCTGATCCTCGGCGCATCGCAGTTGAGCCTCAGAGGCTCCGCGGGGGGATGGCTGCAGATGCCGCCGCCGACTTCGAGTGGGCTCCGCGAGTCGATCACGAACCTGGTGCCGTCGTTGCTGAGCTCGATCCCGAAGAAGTCGTCGCCGGTGCCGCCCAAGAGGATCAGCGTCACCTGTTCTTCGGCCTGGGCAGTAGGGGCTGCGAGGCCGCAGGCCATCGTCACCACCATCGCCAAGAGTAGAGCTGCCTTCTTCATCGCACCCATCGTTCGCCTTCGGAACTGCCGACCCTTCGCTAAGCCAACAACACGACCTTGCCGACGTTGCGGCGCTGGGCGATGAATTCGTGGGCCTCCCCGGCCTTGTCGAAGGGGAAGCCGGCGGCGACGACGGGCTCGAGGCTCCCGGATTCGAGGTCTGCCATCAGCGGCTCGGTGACCCGGTCGAGGCTGCCCTCGCGGTCCCACCAGCCGAGCATGTTGAGTCCGAAGACGCCCTTGTTCTCGTTCATCATCGAGAGGCTCTTCCACCACGGCATCGTCGCCATCGGCATCCGCGCCAGGCTGCGCAGGGCGGTGGGAATACTGCGCTTGCCCGTCGGCGTGAGCTCCGAAATCCCGTACATGACGAGGCGGCCCCCGGACCGCAGCAGGCGGTAGTCCTTGCGGAAGGAGGCGGGCCCGAGGGCGTCGATCGCGAGGTCGATTCCCTCGCCCCCGGTGATCTGGTTGACCTCCTGCTCGAAATCCTTGTCGCGATAGTCGATCGCGTGTGCGACGCCGTGGGCGCGGATCGCCTCGTGCTTCTGCGGCGAGGCGGTGCCGAAGATCTCCGCGCCGACGTTGCGGGCGACCTGGGTGGCAGCGATCCCGACCCCGCCGGCGGCGGCGTGGATAAGCACCCGGTCGCCGCTGCGCAGACCTCCCATCAGGATCAGCGCTGCGTAGGCCGTGCCGTAGTTGACCGGGAAAGCGGCGCCCTGCTCGAAGCTGAGCCGCTCGGGCAGCGGCAGCAACTGGTCGGCCGGGACCGAGACCAGCTCTGCCTGGCCGCCGAAGCGGGTCCCGCCCATCACCCGTTCGCCGGGCTGGCGATCCTCGACGCCCTCCCCCACCGACTCGACCTCGCCGGCGAACTCGTAGCCGAGAACGCAGGGCGTCTTCGGCGCGTCCGGGTAGAGCCCGACGCGGGCCATCGTGTCGGCGAAGTTGATGCCGGCGGCGCGGACGGCGACGCGCACCTCACCGGGACCGGGCAGGGGATCGGGCCGCTCCTGCACCTGCAGGACCTCAGGACCTCCCGTACCCGTCAAGACGACCGCCCGCACGCCAGCAGCCTAGCTTGCGTCAGACGAAAAGCTAAAGATCAACGGAGTGGCCGGCCGTAAACCCGTCGATCGCGAGGATCTTCGCCAGTGCCTCGGGACGGACCGGCGCGTCGGTCGTAAGCGCCATCACCGCGCTCTCGCCCTCGGGCTCGGCGCCGACGGCGGCGGAGACGATGTTGACGCCCTCCTCGCCGAACCTGGTCCCGACCTGCCCGATCATGCCCGGCCGGTCGGCGTAGCGGAAGACCGCGATGTGCTCGGCGAACGGCAGGTAGAACCCCTCGCCCCAGACCTTGACCAGGTAGGGCTCGCTGCGAGGGCCGACGCTGGTGCCGGCGACCTCGACCTCGGTCCCGCCCGACTCGAGCCGGACAGTGACCAGCTCGGTGAAGTCCTCGGCGCTGGAGTCCTTGGTCTCGACCAGCTCGATCCCGCGCTCCTCCGCCATCTGCGGGGCGTTGACGAGGTTGACCGGCTCCTCGGTGTGGCCGGAGAGGATGCCGACGAGAACGGCGATCCCGAGCAGGCGGGTGTCGTGGGAGGCGATGCGGCCGCGGAACTCGGCCGTGACCTTGTCGACCGAGCCGTCCCCCAGTCCCTGGGCGAGGCGGCCGAGCTTTTCGCAGAGGGGGACGAACGGCGCCAGCGCTTCCATCGCCTCTGGCCGCACCGCCGCGATATTCACCGCGTTGGTGACGACGCCGCCGGTCAGAGCCTCGGTCACCTGCTCGGCGGTGACGACGCCGGCGCGGTCCTGGGCCTCGGCCGTGGAGGCGCCGAGATGCGGAGTGACGACGACGTCGGGGCGGGCGAAAAGCGGGTGCTCGGTGAAGGGCTCGGAGGGGAAGACGTCGAGCGCGGCGCCGCCGAGCTTGCCGGACTCGAGGCCGGCCAGGAGGTCGTCGAGGACGACGAGCTCGCCGCGGGCGCAGTTGACGACGCGGGCGCCGTCCTTCATCGCGGCGATCGCCTCGGCGTCGATCAGCCCGATCGTCTCCGGCGTCTTCGGCACGTGCAGGGTGATCAGGTCGGCGCGTCCCAGCACCTCCTCGACCGAGTCGGCGCCCTCGACCCCGAGCTCGCGGAAACGCTCGGCGGAGACGAACTTGTCGAAGGCGACGACCTCCATCTCGAAGCTCTGGGCGCGCTTGGCGACGAGCTGGCCGATGCGGCCGAAGCCGATCACGCCGAGCGTCTTGCCGTAGAGCTCGGCGCCCTTGAACTTGCTGCGGTCCCAGCGGCCGTCGACCAGCGAGCCGTGCGCCTGCGGGACGTTGCGGAAGAGGGACAAGGCCAGCGCCAGCGTGTGCTCGGCGGCGGCGACCGAGTTCGACTCGGGCGCGTTGGCGACGATGATGCCGCGGCGGGTCGCGGCCGGGATATCGACGTTGTCGACGCCCGTGCCGGCGCGGCCGATGACTTTGAGGTTGCCGGCCAGGTCGATCAGCTCGGCGGTCATCTTCGTCGCCGAGCGGATCAGGATCGCGTCGTAGTTGCCGATCTGCTCGCGCAGCTCCTCGTCGGACATCTCCAGGCCGAGGTCGACGTCGAACTTCGAGCGCAGCAGGTCGACGCCGGTGTCGGCGATCTTCTCCTTGACCAGGACCTTCACTTGGTGACGCCCTCGACGTTGCCGAGCACCCATTCGATGCAGGCGGTGAGCGCCTCGACATCGGCCGGGTCGACCGAGGGGAACATGCCGATCCGCAACTGGTTGCGGCCGAGCTTGCGGTAGGGCTCGACGTCGACGATGCCGTTGGCGCGCAGCGCCGCGGCCAGCGCGGCGGCGTCGACCGAGTCGGCAAAGTCGATCGTGCCGACGACCAGCGAGCGCTTCGTCGGGTCGGCGACAAACGGGCTGGCGACGTCGCTGCCCTCGGCCCAGCCGTAGAGGCGCTGCGAGGAATCGGTGGTGCGGGCGACGCACCAATCAAGGCCGCCGTTGGCGTTCATCCACTCGACCTGGTCGGCCAACAGCAGCAGGGTCGCCAGCGCCGGCGTGTTGTAGGTCTGCTGCTTGCGCGAGTTCTCCAGCGCCGTCTGCAGCGAGAGGAAGGCGGGCTGCCAGCGGTCACCGGCGCCGTCGAGCTCCTCGATCCGGGCGATCGCGGCCGGGCTCAGCAGCGCCAGCCAGAGGCCGCCGTCGGCGCCGAAGGCCTTCTGCGGGGCGAAGTAGTAGGCGTCGGCCTGCGAGACGTCGACCGGCAGGCCGCCGGCGCCAGAGGTGGCGTCGATCAGGACCAGGGACTCGCCGGCGCCCTCGGGGCGGTGGACGTCGACCATCACCCCGGTCGAGGTCTCGTTATGGGCCCAGGCGAGGACGTCGGCCGCGGGGTCGGCGACGGGAGCCGGAGCGCCGCCGGGATCGGCCTCGATCACGATCGGGTCGGCGAGGAAGGGGGCGGCGGCGGTCGCCTTGGCGAACTTCTGCGAGAACTCGCCGTAGGTGAGGTGCAGCGCCTGCTCACGCACGAGCCAGGCGCAGGCGGCCTCCCAGAAAGCGGTGGCTCCGCCGTTGCCGAGGGCGACCTCGTAGCCGTCGGGCAGCGAGAAGAGCTGGCCGAGGCCCTCACGGATACCGCGGACGAGGTCGCGCACGGGGGCCTGGCGATGCGAGGTCCCCATCAGGGCCGCCTGCTCGGCGACGCGGGCCAGCGCCTCGGGGCGAACCTTCGAGGGGCCGCAGCCGAAACGGCCGTCGGCCGGCTTCAGCTCAGCGGGGATCTGCGCGGTCGTGGTCTGCGAGGCCATCGGAGGCGACAGGTTATTGACAGGGGCGGGTAAACCGCCGCCGGGGGCGAAGTTAGGCTGGACAAGCCGTCCCAGGGGTCTAGTCCACGAAAGAGGAGAGCCATGTATCCGATCACCTACGAAGCCGATTTCAACCCGACGCCGAACCGGGCGACGACGTTTTTCCGCCTGCTCCTGGCGATCCCGTGGTTCATCGTCGCCATCTTCTGGGGATTCCTCTTCATCTTCACCCACCTGATCGCCTGGGTCGCCGTGATCATCCTCGGCCGCTACCCACAGTGGGCCTACGACTTCAACTCCGGCGTGATCCGATACACCGTCAGGATGGGCAGCTGGGTCTATCTTCAGACGGACGAGTGGCCCCCGTTCGGGATCGCCGATGACCCCAACTACCCGATCCGGGTCAACTTCCCGCCGCCGGCCGAGAGCCAGAGCCGGTGGAAGGCACTGATCCGCTACGTCCTCGCCCTGCCGGTCCTGCTCGTGGTCTCCTACGGCACCTCCTACATCGTCCTCGCCGCCAGCTTCGTCGCTTGGCTGACGATTGTCTTCCGCGGCTACATGCCGGAAGCGGTCAACCAGATCCTTGGCTACTGCCGCGACTTCGAAACGCGGGTGTTCGGCTACCTGGCGATCCTCACCGACGACTACCCGCCGATCGGGCTCGAGGCGGCGAAGGCAGCCGGAACCCCTCCCCCGCCCGCCGCTCCCGCCGCCCCGGCGGTCTGAGGCAGCGATGAGCGACGCAGAGGAGAAGAAGGCGACCACGGGCGACGGCTTTGCCGTCGCCCACCTCGACGACCTCGGCGAGGGCCCGGGCTTCCGCAAGATCCGCAAGGAGCTCGGTGTCACCGCCTTCGGCGTCAACGCGATCGTGCTGCCTCCGGGCTACGCGACCGGCAGCCACTACCACGACGAGCAGGAGGAGCTCTACTTCCTGCACCGCGGCCAGGTCGAGATCGAGTTCGGCGACGGCAGCACCCACCGGCTCGACGCCGGCGGCCTCGCCTGGGTCGACGCCCCGACCCACCGCAAGCTCCGCAACCTCAGCGACACCGAGGAGGCGGTCTACGTGGTGGTGGGCGCGAAGGACGGCTACGTCGGGCGCGACGGCAACCTCTCGCCCGGGTCAACGCACCGCTAGGACACGCCTGTGCTGAGAAGGGGGCACCCGCCCCCTTCTCGCATAGCTCTCCGCCTCTTTGACGCTCAGCTGGTCGCGTCGAACTTCTGATCGATCCAGGGCATCATGCTGCGCAGCTCGCCGCCGATCTCCTCGACTTCGTGGCCGGCGCCCTCTTTGCGCATGCGGTCGAAGTTCTCGCCGCCGGCGCGGTTCTCGGCGATCCACTCGCGGGCGAACTCGCCGGACTGGATCTCGGAGAGGATCTGCTTCATCGCCGCTCGGGACTCCTCGCCGATCACCCGTTTGCCGCGGGTCATGTCGCCGTACTCGGCGGTGTTGGAGATCGAGTAGCGCATCCCCTGAATGCCCTTTTCGTACATCAGGTCAGCAATCAGCTTGAGCTCGTGCAGGCACTCGAAGTAGGCCAGGCGCGGGTCGTAGCCGGCCTCGACCAGGGTCTCGTAACCGGCGCGGACCAGCTCGGAGGCGCCGCCGCAGAGCACGGCCTGCTCGCCGAAGAGGTCGGTCTCGCACTCGTCCTTGAAGCTGGTCTCGATCACCGCAGCGCGACCGCCGCCGATCCCGGAGGCGTAGGCGAGCACGAGGTCGTGGGCGTTGCCCGTAGCGTCCTGGTGGACGGCCATCAGGCAGGGCACGCCGTTGCCTTCCTCGTACTG
>DASUZL010000016.1:0-117116 GCA_036376895.1 Solirubrobacterales bacterium | reverse complement strand
CCGCCGACGCGATCCACAAGATCAGCGCCAACTACGCCGCCACCCAGACGCACGACGCCAGCTCGAAGGACTTCGACCTGAACGTCACCGTCGAGGGTGACGACGAAAACCCGGGCGGCGGCACCAACCCGACGACGACCGCCCTGGTCTGCGTCCCGGACACGGTGGCAACCGGTGCTCCGACCGAGTGCGCAGTCACCGTCACCGATGACGGGGCGACCAAGAAGACCCTCGCCGGCGACATCGTCGCCTTCAGCGTCGACCCGGCCGGGAAAGGCGCGTTCAACGCCGACCCTGCCCGCTGCGAGCTGATCGAGGACATCGTCGGCACGGCCACCTGCAGCATCACCTACACCCCGCAGGAGACCGCCGACGCGATCCACTCGATCACCGCCAGCTACGCGGCAACCCAGAGCCACGACGCCAGCTCGGCGCAGTTCGGGCTCAACGTGACCGTCGAGGGTGACGACGAAAACCCGGACCCGGTCCTCAACCCGACCACGACCACGATCGCCTGCCCGGCCACGGTTGCGACCGGCAACCCGGCGCTCTGCACGGCGACGGTCACCGACGACGGCCAAGCCAAGACCTCGCTGAACGGCGATCTCGTCCGCTTCGAAGTCGACCCGGCCGGCAAAGGCCAGTTCAGCGTCAACCCGGCCCGCTGCACCCTGCAGCAGGCCCAGGTCACCGGTCCGGCCACCTGCTCGATCACCTACACGCCGAACGAGACCGAAAACAAGATCCACACGGTCACCGCCAGCTACGACCCGACCGCGACCCACCAGGACTCCGACGGCAGCGACGAAATTGCCGTCACCGTCCCCAACAACCCCGGCAACCCGGCCCCGAACCCGACCACGACCGCGCTTGCCTGCGCCCCGGCCACGGTGGCCACGGGCGCGCCGAGCACCTGCACGGTGACTGTGACCGATACCGGCGCCACGAAAACCTCCCTCGCCCAGAACATCGTCAACTTCACGGTGAACAAAGTGGGCAAAGGAACGTTCAACGCCAACCCGGCCCGCTGCACGCTGGTCGAGCAGGCTGGGCAGGTCGGTACCGCCACCTGCTCGGTCGCCTACACCCCGAATGAGACCGAGAACAACGCGATCCACACGATCACCGCCAGCTACGCGGCCACGGCGACCCACAATGCCTCGACCAAAGACGCGAACGTGACCGTCACGGTCGGAGGCGGCGGCGGTCCTGGCTCCGGACCCGGCCCTGGCCCCGGTGTCACGCCGCCGGTCCCGCCGGTTGCACCCAAACCGCCGGTAGCGACTGTGCCGACGCCGCCGAACACGACGATCAAAAAGGAAAAGCCGAAAAAGAAGAAAGGCGCGAAACGCGTCACTTCGAAGGTCGTGAAATACCTGTTCATCTCCGACCAGCCCGGCTCCACCTTCCAGTGCGCGATCGACAAACAGCCGTTCAAACCCTGCAAGTCCCCCTTCAAGCTGCCGAAGCTGAAGAAGGCGGGGACGCACACGCTGCAGGTGCGCGCGGTCAACGCCCAGGGCATCGCCGACCCGACGCCGGCGGTCCTGAAATGGAAGGTCGCGAAAAAACGGAAGTGAGGTAGGGGGAGAACGATCGCCGAGTCCCTTCGCACGCCCGCCCGCTTCGGGCCGATCTTCGACCCCGAATGGTGCTTCCACTCACCCGGCGACGATTGAACCCGGGCGGAAGTCTCCCCGTAAACCGACCGAGCGTGCGCGCAGCGATGACCAGAACTGGATGCGGGATGGCGGGGGCGCTGGTGGGTGCCCTCGTCCTACTCTTCTTCTGCGCCGGGATCCTGGCGGGATCCGCTCGCGCGGCCGACAGCATCTACTGGGTCACCGTGGAGGGCGGGACGATCTCCCGTGCGCCCCTTGCGGGTGGCGGGGCGACCTCTCTGCCGATCGGAACGCCTGGTCAGCTCGCACCGACCGGGGTCGCAGTAGATGCGGCCGCCGGCCGCATCTACTGGGCCGACTTCACTGCCAAGACGATCAACTACGCCAACTTGGACGGCAGCGGTGTCCGCCAGCTGAACACGAGCGGCGCGGCGATCCATGCCCCGGTTGGGCTCTCTCTGGACGCCCGCGGTGGCCGCATCTACTGGGCCGACTCGGAACCCGAAGCGCCCGAAGCGTCCGGAGAGTCCATGTCGATCAACTACGCCAATCTCGACGGCAGCGGTGGCGGGACGGTCGATACGACCGGGGCGACGATCGATGCTCCCGAGGGCCTCGCCGTCTACCCGGCCGCCGGCCGCATCTACTGGGCGAACACCGCCGCCGACAAGATCTCCTTCGCCAACCTGGCGGGCGGGGGAGGTGGCGACCTCCCGATCAGCGGTGCCAGCGTTGCCGCACCGCTCGGGGTCGCGATCGATGCATCTGCGCAGCGGATCTACTGGTCCAATTTCGGCGACACGGACTCGATCGAATTCGCCAGCTTGGCCAGCGGCGCCGGCGGCAGGTTCCTGCAGAGCACGGAGACGAGCGACCCGCTCGGTGTCGCCCTCGACCTCACCGCCGGCCGGCTCTACTGGGGCCAGGTCGATCCGCTCGCGGTGCGCTCCGCCAACCTCGCGGATGCCTCCGGCGTCGCCCCGCTTGACGTCACCGGCCTCGATCCGACCTTCCCCGCCTTCCTCCCTGTCCTCTTCAAAGCTCCGCTCAGCGTCAAGGGGCCGGTGGCGAGCGGTGGGGCCCGCCCAGGCTCGACCCTCACCTGCAGCGGCGCCGAGTGGGCGCCCGACGCGCCCGAGGCCCAGCTCTACCGCGTCGCCCAGTCGGTCACCTACCAGTGGCTGCGCGACGGCAAAGCGGTCGCCGGTGCGACCGGGCCGACGTTCCCCGGCGCGCAGGTCGGCAGCTACGCCTGCCGCGCGGTCGCGACCAACGGCGCCGGCTCGACGACCAGCGCGACCAGCAACGCGGTGACGGTCCGCGCCAACCTGAAGCTGAAGCGGGCACGCCTCAACCCGAAGAAGGGGACCGCGACGCTGACCCTCAGCGTCGACGGCGCGGGCGCAATCGTCGCCGGCGGCAAGGGCGTGCTCAAGGCGAAGAAACTGGCCGCGCGCGCCGGCACCTACAAGCTCACTGTCGGCGCCTCCGGCAAGGCGAAGCGCAAGCTCCGCGCCTCCGGCAAGGCCCGGGTCAAGGTCCAGGTCGCCTTCACCCCGCTCGGGGGCAAGGCCCTGAAGCAGACGAAGACGATCGTCCTCGAGCAGCGCTAGGGAGTCCGATCGATGAGAGCTCTTTCAAGGATGGTGCTGTCGATAATCGCCGTGATCGGCATCTCGTTCGGCTTCCAACTGATCGTCAACGGGCTCAACGGCGACGACCCGGATGACAGCGCGCGGATCGAAGAGATCCTCACCGGTTTCTACGAAGAACCGGCCCTGGGCCAATGCGGGTCGCTGACGACCGATCGCTTCCGCTCCGCGGTCTACGGCGGCAGCGGCGACGGCGCGCTGGAAGCCTGCCGCGAACACCAGGAAGCGCGGGCGAAGCTGGCCAAGCTCGACCGCTCCGTCTTCATCGACCACATCGAGGTCGATGGCGAAAAAGCGGTCGCCGAGGTCCGCGCCGGCGGGATCTCCCTGACCGAGAGCCTGGTCAAGGAAAACGACGAATGGCTGCTCGACGACGAGGCCTCGCCCTTCCACGATTCCGACGGCAGCAAAGAGCTCGTCGGGGCCGAGGCCGAACAGGACGCGGCTCCGAAGTCCTTCGGCGACTCTTCCCGCTTCACCAACATCCCCGGCTTCGGGCCCGACGTGGCGATCAGCCTGGTGCCGCGGCCCCCGCTCGACCCGGGTCAGGATCGGTCCGGCCGCGAGCAGGCGAGCATCATCTACGGCAACGCCTTCGGGCAGCCCGGCAAGCCGACGCGGTCGCGCTACGTCAACCTCCCGATCACCCTCGTCAACACCGGCGAGAAGCCCTTCCGCGGCGACATCGGCGGCTTCGCGACCACCGCCAACGGCCGCCAGTTGACCCCGCTCGACGCTCGCGAGCTGACCCAGCAGGGCCCGCTCTTCGGCCGCATGCCCGACTGGGCGGTGGGGGAGCCGAAGGGGATCGCCCCCGGCGCCAGCAGCACCCGCTACCTCACCTTCGTCCTCCCGCTCGACCAGGAGATCGTCGAGTGGCAGCTCGAGCCGCGGATTCTCAGCGGCCCGGGCTCGCTCGCCGCGATGGAATCACTGGACGGGAATACCTATCGCTGAACCCGACGGGTTGTGTGCGCGTAACTCGGTCGAACTGCACAGATCGAGACACGAAGGAGCTGCTGTGAAGGGAATTTGGCGCCGTGCCCTGCTGTTGGGGGCAATTGCATCTTTGGCCGTATGTGGGAGCGCGGGAGCGCAGGTGACGATCGGGGCGATGCCCAACCAGACGCCTGAAGAGTCGTGCGACAACGGCACGGAACCGTTCGACTTCGCGCAGCAGTCGGTCGCTCCCGGAGTTACCTACGAAGTCCCCTTCGACGGCGTCCTCACCTCGTGGAGCACCCGCGCCGCGAACCTCCCGAACCAGCGGCTCACCATGAAGCTGGTCCGCCCGTTCGAAAGCGGGTACCTCGTCCTCGCGCACGACGGGGCCAAGGCCCTGGTGCCCGGGCAGCTCAACACCTTCCGCACGCTGATCCCGGTCCACGAAGGCGAACTCCTGGCCCTCAACTCGAGTGGCGGCCCCACCGCCTGCATCTTCTTCTCCGAAGAACCGGGGGACGTCATCTCGTTCAACAACATCGGCGACACCCCTGACGGCCAGCGCTGGCAGCCTGAAAACGACCTCGGCGAATTCCTACTCAACATCTCCGCCACGATCCTGCCGCCACCGCGGATCAGGGCGATCAGCGTCACCCAGGGCTCCGTCGCCGGCGGCACCCCGGTCGTCGTCGCCGGCGAAAACTTCGCCGAGGTGCGGAGCGTCGCCTTCAGCGGCATCCCGGTCAGCTTCACGGTCGCCAGCGAAGGTCAGCTGACCGCCGTCGCTCCGCCGAACACCGCGCTGACCTCGCGCACGATCGAAGTCACCACGGTCGCCGGCCGTGCCAACGCGCCGCAGACGTTCAACTACATCGGCTGCGCCGTCCCGAATCTGAGGAAGGCGACGCTGAAGGAAGCGAAGAGCGAACTGCAGTCCGCCGGTTGCGCCCTCGGCAAGGTCAAGCGCCTGAAGAAGGCCAGCCTGAAGAAAGGCAAAGTCACCCGCCAGTCCCCGGCCGCCGGCGCCATCCTCCCGCCCGGCACCCAGGTCTCGGTGAGCCTGAAGGGGAAGCCGCAGAAGAAGCGGAAGAAGTAGTGACGCATCGCTCCTGGCGAGCCCTCCTGATCGGGGGGCTCGCCTCGCTGGCCCTCTGCGGCAGCGCAGAGGGCCAGACGATCGTCGGGCAGCGGCCGGCGGCAACGCCGAATACGGCTTGCGGCGACGAACCGCTGGAGTTGGCTCCCGTTTCGATCTCGGGCGGGAACAGCTACGTGGTCCCGCACGCCGGCGTCATCACCTCCTGGAGCACCTTCGCCGGGGTCGACAGCGGTCAGCAGATGACCTTCAAGATCGTGCGGCCATTCGGCAACGTCGGGTACACGGTGCGAGCCCACGACGGCCCGCGGCCGCTGCTGCCCGCCCAGGTCAACACCTTCCGCACCGCGATCCCGGTGCAGCAGGGAGACCTTCTCTCGCTGACCGCTCTCGGCACCGAACAGGCCGAGAACGCGTGCGTGCTGACGACCGGAGTCGAAGGCGACCTGGTCGATGTTGCCCCGGCAAATGCGCTCGACGGCCAGACCTGGCTCACCGAAACTCCCGTCGCAGGGTTCCGCCTCAACGTTCAGGCGACGGTGCTGGGGGCGCCCACCCTCGGCGCAATCGCCAACGCCACGGGCTCGGTGCTCGGCGGCACCCCGGTGGTCATCCCCGGCGCCAACCTGGCCGAAGTCAGCAGCGTCACCTTCGGCGGCGTCCCGGCCTCTGCCTTCAGCGTCGACAGCGAGGCCCAGATCACGGCGATCACGCCGAAGAGCGCCAAGCTCGGCGCCGCCGCGATCGAAGTCACGACCCTCGCCGGCAAAGCAATCGCGCCGACCGCGTTCAGCTACGCCGGCTGCATGGTCCCGCAGTTGAGGAAGGCAAAGCTCAGCGCCGCCAAAAAGAAGCTCCGCGCCGCCGGCTGCAAGCTCGGCAAGGTCAAGCGCCTGCGTGGCGCCAGCGTCCGCAGCGGCAAGGTCAGCCGCCAGTCCCCGGCCCCCGGCCAGATCCTCGGCCCGGGTGCCAAGGTCGCGGTGACCCTGAAGGAGAGCGCCCGCCGCCGCTGATCCGCGCGGCCCTCTTTCGCGGCCTCGGCCAGGAGCACCGGATTGGCGCCGGCGTCCTCCAGCGTGAGCACGTCCACCCGCCGCCCGAGCAGCTCCTCGAGCTTCAGCTCCAGGTCGACGACGCGGACCAGCGAGGAGTCGCGCATCTCGACGATCAGGTCGACGGGGTCGCCTTCAAGGCCGCCCTGCGCAAGCAGATCAAAAGCGCCCTCAAAGCCGGCAAGAAGGTCAAGGCCAAGGTCGTCGTGAAAGCGACCAGCGCCAACGGGTCGACCCGCAAGACCGTCAAGCGGGTGCCGATCAAGCTCGGGCGTTAGCCGGCCGTCGGCTCGGGCTGGCGGCGGAACCGCGCCCGGTAGGCCGAGGGGGCGACCCCGACCCGGCGCCCGAAGGCGCGGCGCATCGTCTCGGCGGTGCCGAAGCCGCAGTCGAGGGCGACGGTCTCGACCGGCTCGACGCCGCGCTCGAGCCGCTGCTTGGCGCGCTCGATGCGCACCGCCTCGACGTAGGCGCCGGGGGTCAGTCCGACCTCGCGGCGGAAGGCGCGGGCGAAGTTGCGCGGGCTCATGTGGGCGCGCTCGGCGAGTGCCTCGACCCGCAGGTCCTGGTCGAGGTTGTCGGCGATCCAGGCCTGCAGGTCGCGCAGCGGCTCGCGTTCGGCCCGCTGGGCGCTGAGGTGGGAGCTGAACTGCGACTGGCCGCCGGGGCGCTGGACGAAGACGACCAGCCAGCGGGCGATCTCCAGCGCCACCTCGTGGCCGAGATCCTCCTCGACCATCGCCAGCGCCAGGTCCATCCCGGTGGTGACCCCGGCCGAGGTCCAGAGCTCGCCGTCGCGCACGTAGATCGCGTCGGGGTCGACCTCGACCTCGGGGTGGCGGCGGCTGAGCTCCTCGCAGGAGGCCCAGTGCGTCGTCGCCCTGCGCCCGTCGAGCAGGCCGGCGGCGGCGAGCAGGAAGGCGCCCGAGCAGACCGACGCGACCCGCCGCGAGCGCCCGGCCGCCGTCCCGACCCAGCGCACCAAGGCCGGGTCTTCGACGGCCCGCCGGACACCGCTGCCGCCGGCGACGACGAGCGTGTCGATCGGCCCGCGGCAGCCGGCGGTCGAGCGGTCGGGCTGGAGCTGGATGCCGCTGCTGGCACGGACCGCGCTGCCGCCGGGGGTGACGATCTCAACCGTGTAGGCGGGGGCGCCGGCCTCGGCGGCGAGCAGGCGGGAGGCGCCCGAGAAGACCTCCGCCGGGCCGGTCACGTCGAGGCTCTGCACCCGCTCGTAGGCGAGGATCACGACTCGTCTCGTTTCGTCGGCGCGGGCCATCGAGTGCATCATCCCCTCATCTCGGTCTGTCTGCACTGACCAATACCCCACAGATCCTGCCAGCACCGAGCGGTCCCAGGCGTGCTGGCAGAAAGTGTCCGGTGCTGGTCATTGCGGCCAAGCGAGCCCCGGTCCATCCTCGGCCCCAGTTGCCAACGAAGCGAAAGGACCGAGATGAACACCTACGCGATTCGCCGCCTCAAAGCCTGGCAGTCGCCCGAGGAGGTCGAGCAGGTTGCCGCGCGCTCCAAGGCCGTGGCCGACTCCGGCTTCCCCCAAGACATCCGCTGGATCCGCAGCTACGTGATCGCCGAAGAGGACGGCTCCCTGGGCAGCATCTGCATCTACCAGGCGAGTGACCCCGAGGCGATCCGCCGCCACGCCCAGAGGGTGGGGATGCCCGCGGATGAAATCCTCGACGTCGCCGACCTGGTCGTGATCCGCCCGGACCCCGTGCCGGAGACCGCGACGTCGTAGGCAGCGCGAGCGGCGGGCGCAATCACGGCCCGCCGCTCACCAACAACCACTGGAGGAAGAGATGCTCCAACTGCGACCGATCTGCGAGAACTGCGCCAAGCCACTGCCCCCGACCTCACCCGATGCCCGCATCTGCAGCTTCGAGTGCACCTTCTGCGCGGACTGCGTCGAGAACGTCCTCGACCACGTCTGCTCCAACTGCGGCGGCAACTTCGTCCCCCGCCCAATCAGGCCCGCCCGCAACTGGCGCGGAGACAACTACCTCGGCCGCTACCCGGCCGCGGACGCCGAGCGCCATCGCCCGGTGGACCTGGAGGCGCACCGCCATCTGATCGCCGAGGTCGCCACGGTGCCGCCGCCTGAGCGGTGAAACCGTATCCGGAGCTCCACCGCCTAGGCCCGATCGCCGGCCTGCACGATCTTGCGCAGTCGAGTCACCACGACGTCCTCCGCCCGGGCTTGGCTGATCGCGTCTGGAAGGAGCTGCGCGCGGATGCCGTCGACGATGCGGCCACCCTCCATTAATCCCCGGAGGGTCTCGACGAGGTATGCCGTCAGCTCGGCTGGCGCATTCCGGACCTCACCCACCAGCTCCTCGCGCCCGTCGACCAAGGCCACGGTGTCTGCCCAGTCGCGGCTTGCCAGCAGGTCACCTTCACCCCTGCCGAGGTAAGCCTCGAGCTTCGTCGCCAGAAGAAAGGGTGGAGGGACCGCCTGGATTTGTGCGCCGGACGGCAGCTTGACGACCGCGGCGTGGGGAAAGGCCCTCCGCTGCCACTCGTTTGAGAAGCCGAGCAGCTCCGGGTCGGTTGGCATCGCATCGAGCATCAGCGGTGGCTCCGGGTAGTGCCAGCGACAGATGACCTGCTTGTCGTTGCGAAAGCCGATGGCACGCAGGCGATCCTCGAAGGCGTAGTAGGCCGATCGGGTGGCGACCTCGACGATCACGTCGACGTCTTTCGTCGGCCGTGGCGGAGGAGCGGCTGGGTCGGTTATCCAGAGCGTGATCGTCGCCCCGCCGACGAAGACCACCTCGTCGACGAGGTCCCCGAGCGCTGCCGCCGCTTGCTCTAGGAGGTCGGTACTCATCGCCGACCGGCACTGGTTCCCAGGTTTTCGGTGAGGTTCTTGGTCGCGAGGGAGCGAACCCTTCCGTCGCCGAGACGAAGGGCATCAATCAGATAGAGGCGCTTCGCCAGCTCGGGATTCGCTCGCGCAGCCGCGGTCGCATTTCCGTGGAGTGGCTCGAGCGCCACACCCCTGGCCCTTCCATCCGAGTCGGGCCAAACGGGCGGCGGCTCGTCGCTCGGGGCGAGCTCGTCGGAGAGAGGAGGGGCCGCCCACGCCGTCGGCATACCCCGCACCAGACCGCCTTGCCGGATCGGGAACAGATACCTGACGCCGTGGACCAGGAACTCTTCGGCGTTCGAACGGTTGACTTGCTGCCGCTCGACGTCGATGAGTCGACCGTCCTCCAGTCGCTGCAGTGCCCTATGTACTCCGGCGGGATCGAGGTCCAGCGCGGCTCCGATCGAACGCACGGTCCAGCTATCCGGCGCGTCGAGCAGGTGCAGTAGCACGAGGATGTCCTGACCCTTGATCACAGGTGCACAATAGCGCCTTGTTTCATGTTTCGCAACATGAAACAAACGACGGTCATTAACCGTCGTTTCGTCCACCCGCGACCGTGAAGGGAGCGATTTCGGGGGTGCGGACGTATACCCCGCGATGAACGAATTCGCAGAAGTCGCTGAAGTGCCCACGGTCGCCGTTCCTGGCGGCCGGGGCGAGGATGTTTCCGACCGCAAGCTGCTGCGCGACGCGCGTCGCGGCAAGCCCGACGCGGTCGAGGCCCTGATCGAGCGGCACTGGGGCCGGGCTCACCGGATCGCCTACGGGATCCTCGGCGACGCCCACGCCGCCGAGGACGTCACGCAGGAGGCGATGCTCTCGATCGTCAACAGCATCGGCCGCTTCGACCCGTACCGCCCCTTCGCCCCCTGGCTGCACACTGTCGTTTCCAACCGGGCGCTCGACTTCGCCAGGGCGCGGGCCCGGCGGGCGGAGCTGACCACAGACCGCGCCCCCGAGCTCGCTGGCGAGGACCCGGCACTGGCCAGCTCCGATCCCGCCCTGGCGGCGGCGCTCGCCGGCCTCACCCCCGAGCACCGCGCGGTCATCGTCCTTCGCTTCGTCGCCGGCTACGGGCCGAAGCAGATCGGTGAGGTCCTCGGAGTTCCCACCGGCACCGTCGGCTCTCGTTTGCGCCGCGCACTTGACCAACTCCGTACCGACCTGGAGGTAGACGATGGATGAGTCTGGAATCAAACAGCGCCTGGAGTCCCTGGCGCCACCGAACATGGACGAGGCGCGCGACCGCGCCAAGCTGGCGGCGCGGGTCAGCGTGTCCCGCCAGGTGGCTGGCGCCGGTGGTTCCAGCCTGTTCCGCGTACGCAACCTTTCCTTCGCCGGAGCCCTGGCGGCGGTCGCCGCGGCGCTGGTGCTGGCGCTGGGGACCGGCGGCGGCTCGGGCATCAAGGCCGAGGTCGCCAGCGCAGCCGACCTCACGCACCTGGCCGAGCTCTCCCCGCACCCGCATATGGTCGGGGGCTGGCAGATCACCAACACCGAGGTCACGCCCGACGGCGGCGGCACCGAATTCCACGACGAGAACGAGGAAAACGACCTCGTCGAGATCCGCTGGTACACGGCTTCGGTCGAGGAGGCCGGGCAGCGGCTTGAAAGCGAGGGCTTCGAGGCCGTCGGCACCCTGCCCACCCGCACCAGCGACGCGCTCGAGATACGCGAGTCGATGAGGCGGCTCGCGGCGGAAGAAGCGTCGGCCGGCGAAGACTGGTTCACGTCGGGGACGGCGCAGGTCTACACCTCCCGCGCGGAGGATGGAACGCTCAACGCGGCCGGCGTTTGGGCGGAAGACGGGTGGACGTTCGAGCTCCGCGCCCATGTAGAGAGCCTGTACGCGCTCGAGCGCCTGCTGGAAAGGGTCGAGTTCCTCGGGCCGGAAGAATGGGTCATCGCCCTCCGTCCCGGGGGAGGGGAATGGCTCAACAACTCCTTCAACGGAACGGTCAAGAAAGTGGAGGAGTCAAAGACCGTGAAGCCCGACGGGACGATCGAGCGCGGAACTCTGTTCGTCGGCAAGAGCGCCGAGGAATTGGAGAACTTCGAGCTCGACGCGCCCTACCCGCTGATCACCCGCGATGGCGACAGCTTCACGGTCGAGGTGCAGGAGGTTCCGGCCGAAACGGCCCCTTGAGCCTGTTTCCGATTAAGGCCTGTTTGCTCGCGTCGCAAACAGTAAGAAATTGGGAACAGGGAGCGATCTAGACTGCAGGCGTGTCCTTGTTAGAGAGGCTGGGTTGCGAGACGCCCGTCGTCCAAGCGGCATTGGGCGGCGGGCTCAGTCGTCATGAGCTGGCGGCGGCGGTGTCGGAGGCCGGCGGGCTGGGGACGATCGCCGTCCACGGCGCCGCGCCGATCCGCCAGCAACTGCGGGCGGCGCGGGCACTGACCGGCAAGCCGATCGCGATCAACCTGCTGCTGCCGTTCGCCCGGCGCGAGTGGTTCGACGCAGCCGCCGAGGCGGATGTAGTGGTCACCTTCTGGGGCCGGCCGCGGCGGCGCACTCCCAGGGTGTGGATCCACCAGTGCGGCTCGGTGGCCGAGGCTCGCTCGGCCCACGCCGCTGGGGCCGACGCGGTGATCGTCCAGGGCGTCGAGGCGGGCGGTCACGTGCGCGGGACGACGCCGTCGTTGGAGCTGTTCGAGCAGATCCGGGACGCCCTGCCGTCCGAATACCCGCTGCTGCTGGCCGGCGGAATCGCCGACCGAGGGGACGTCGAGCGGGCGCTCGAGGCCGGGGCGGTCGCCGCAGTGGCCGGGACCCGATTCCTGCTCTCCGAGGAGAGTCGCGCCCACCCGGGATACCGGCAGCGCCTGCTCGCGGCGCAGGACACGATCCTCACTGAGTTGTTCGGTATCAGCTGGCCGGCGCCCCACCGCGTCATCGCCAATGCGGCCACGGACCGCTGGCTCGGCAGCGACCCGCGCGGGCCGGCGCTGAACCGGACGCTCAACCGCGCATCCGCGCTGGGCGCCCGCTACGCCCCGGACGCACTCCAGGCCCGGATGATCCGCGCCCAGCGCCCCGGCAGCCGCCTGCTGACCCCGGCCGGCCCGACCGACGACGGGCCGGAGACCCTGCTCGAAGCCGGCGCCCTCTACGCCGGCGATACCGTGGCCCGGATCACCGACGTCAGACCGGCAGCCGAGTTGGTCCGGGCGCTGACGCCGTAGCGCGATGTGGGTCCAGCGCAAGATCGAGCTCTCGGCGAGGCCGCGCGGCTTTCACCTGGTCACGGGTGAGGTGCTCGACGCGCTGCCGGAGCTGGGGGAGATCTCGGTCGGGGTCCTGCACCTCCTGATCCAGCACACCTCGGCTTCGCTGGCGTTGAGCGAGAACGTCTCGGCCGACGTGCGGCGTGACTTCGAGGCCTGGTTCGACCGCGCAGTGCCGGAAGGCGCTCCGTACTGGACCCACACCCTGGAGGGCGACGACGACATGCCCGCCCATATAAAGGCGGCGCTGCTGGGCCCCTCGCTGACGCTGCCGATCACCGACGGGCGCCCCGCGCTCGGGACCTGGCAGGGCATCTACCTCTGTGAGCACCGCGATCGCGGCGGCCCCCGCGAGGTGGTCGCCACTGCCTGGGGCGAGGGTTACTCGAACGTCAGCGAGCGGCCCTGACGCAGGCCCGAATGATCGGTTCGCCAGCAACGACCGTGCCGTCGGCATACCCAAAGCTCGTGACCTCAGCCAGAAGGTGACCATCGCGACAGCGCGCTTCGACAAAGCCCTCCGTCTGGGCACCACTTCCGCGGCTCTTGAATCGCAGTAGGAAGTCATGCAGCTGCGCTGACCCGTCTGCGATCGGCGGAATCGTGACCTCGGCGCGAATCCCAAAGCGGCCCACACGTTGCTCTTCGAACTGAACGACGGCAAGGGGAAGGTCGAGGTCCGAGGACCTGGGACTGGCGAAGACCAAAAGCCTTGCGGACCCATCACGCGTCCCGGCACTAACCGCGGCGAGCGATACGGGCACCAACGTCCCATCGTCAAAGGCCAAGGTAGCGGCGCCGCGACCAACTACCGCACGGCGACATGCGGGAAGGCCCTGATTCAGGAGCTGTACTCGACCGCACTTAGTGAAGCCCTCTGGGTTGATCCTTCCTGCTCTGTCGAACTCGATCGTGAGGGCGCTGAGTGGCGCGGGAGGTTTGCCGCCGGTCGATTCGAGGCCGATTTCGAAATCGACCGGCCTCATTACGCGCCGTGGAAGCAAGTTCGGCGAAACGCCCCCGACAACGCGGAATGGTGACCAACCGGCTTGAACGGGAGGCGGCTTCTCCGCGAACGCCGGGGTGGCGATCGCCACAAGTAGGAAGATCGCCAGAACTGCCCCATGTCCTCTCGACGCAAATCCCACCCGATCAATGATCACCGGGCCACGATAGTGCAGAGCCCACGTCAGTTCATACTTGCAGCGGGGGCTATTTGCTGACGGTCGCGGTGGCGCTGGTGTAGCCGCTGGAGGCGGCGGTGATGGTGTGGGTGAAGCTGCCGCTGGCCGGGGCGGTGTAGGTGAATTCGGTGGCCGAGACGGCGGTGCCGGCTGCGGGGATCGAGAGCGGCGAGCCGGTGATCGTGCCGCCGGTGGTGACGGTCACGGTGACGGTTTTGACGGCGCCGACGGCGGTGACGATGTTGCCCGAGGCGTCGGCGATCGCGGTTTTGGCTTTGACCGTGCCGGAGTTGCCAAGGGTCGTGATCGTGCAGGTGAAGAGGCAGGGCGAGCCGATCGAGCCGGCGCTGACTATGGGTTCGAGCAGGGCGACTCGGGCGGCGGCGCCGGGGGAGACCGTCAGCGCCAGCGGCGTCGCCGTGGACAGAGTGCCGTCGGTCGCGGAGACGCTCGTCACGTCGGCTTTGGTCAATTTCGCGAAGCCGTTTTTGGAGGAGGCCGGGACGGCGACCCCGGCGGTGAAGGTGAGCGCGGTCGCGCTGCCGAAATTGATCGCGGAGTTGGCGCTGTTGACGACCGTGGGCAGCGCCCCGCTGGGACTGGCCAAGGCGCCGGAGAAGCTGATGTTTTTCGAGCCCGTGTAGGCGGTCGCGGTGTTGCCGAAGACATCCTGCGCCGTGGTCGTCAGGTTGAAGCCGGTCGCGGAGACCTGGCTGGAGCTGACCGTGGAGAGCGCGAGTTTGGTTGCCGCGCCGGGGGAGACGGTGACCGTCACCCCGGTCGGGGTGGTGATCGAACCCTCAGTCGCGGTGACCGTGGTGGAGCCGCTTTTCGGCAGCTTCATCGTGCCGCCGACGCCCGCGCCGCCGACCGCGACTCCGGCGCTGAAGACGATCGCCGTGGCGCCGCCGAAAGCGACTTCGGTGCCGCTGGAATCGGTCACCGTCGGCAGCGTCCCGCTGCCGCTGGCACTAGCGCCCGAGAAGACCAGGCTTTTGGACCCGGCGTAGCTCGTAATCGTGTTGCCGTAGGTGTCCTGGGCGCTGATCGTGAGGTTGTCGGCAGCGCCCGCGGCGGGGGTCGCGCTTGCTGCCGTGAGCACGAATTTCGATGCCGGCAAGGCGCTGATCGTGACCGCCGCCGGGGCCGGCGTGGTCAGCGTGCCCTCGGTGGCCACGATGTTGGCGGCGCCGGGTTTGTAGATCTTGAGGACACCGTTTTTGACCCCGCTGACGGCGACGACGCCGCTGGCGAAGGTGAGCGGAGTGGCGGTTCCGAAGTTGACCGCGGTGCCGGAGGCGTTGGCGACGGTCGCGGCATTGCCGCCGCCGCTGCTCGAGGCGCCGGAGAAGACCAAGTTGTGGGACCCGGTGTAGGTGGTGACGGTGCTGTCGTTGACGTCCTTGGCGCTGATCGTGAGACTGATCGATTCGCCGGGCGCCACGGTCGTGGGGCTGGCGGAGACCGTGAACTTGGTCGCTTCGCCGACCGTGACTTTGGCCGTTTTGGTGCCGCTGACCGCGGTCCAGGTCTCCCACACCGCGGTCACCGTGTAGGTGTGTTCGGCGACCGAGAGGCCGGTGTCTTTGCAGGTCAGCACCGTGGTCGGGGCGGAGACGTTGGGGCAGTTGCCGGCCGGTTTGCCGCCGTCGCGCGTGACGTAGTAGGTGACCGAACCGGCGCCGGGCGGGGTGACCGCGCCCCAGGTGACGGTGACGGTGCCGCCGACGGCGGGGGTGGCGCTGCTGAGCGTCGGCGCGTTCAGTTTCGTCACTGCCGCGGAGGCGCTGCCGCTGCCGACGGTGGTGAAGTAGGCAAGGGCGCTGCCGCCGAAGGTGACGGCGAGCGCCGCCAGCAGCGCGGTCGCGAGGGCGGCTGCGCCCAGTCGCCTCATCCCTGTGCCTCACCACTGAAGACGAGTGGGACCTCGGCGTCCCGGCAGGCGTCCTGGTTGACCGGGAGGTTGAGCATGGCGATCATCGGGGCGGCCGCGGCGGGCAGGCTGACCGAACCGTTCGCCGGCACGGTCAGGGGCGCCGACGGTGAGACGCTCGACTGGGTCAGCTCGAAGTTTTCGGCCGTGCATTCGGGTGCCCCGCCGGCGATCGCAACGGTCAGGTTGGTGACTTCGATCGCGACCGGGTTCGGGTTGGCGATCAGCAGCGGCACCGGCAGCGCCGGGTCGCCGGGGTAGAGGTCATGTGGTGCTTCCGGGGCCTCGATCGTGAACTGCTTCGGGTCCGCCTGCGTGGAGGGCGGGACCGAGTGCGGGGCCGGAGCCACTTGTTGCCAGGTGTAGCTCGCGGCGGGGCCGGGGCGATCGTCACGGTTGAAAGCGCGGACCGCGAGGAAGTGCTCACCGGCGGCGAGGCCACCGGGGCGGTACGGAGAGCTGCAGCTCTCCCAGGTGCCGTTGTCCAGCCTGCACTGGAAGCGCCGCGTCGACTTGCGGCCGGCGCCGGATCCGGGCAGCAGGGGTGGGTTGTCGCCATGCGCCCGCGGCGGGACGTGGAACCGGAACTGTGGTTCGGTGGAGGTCGAGCTCGCTTCTGGAACCTCGAGGAAGCTGGCCCGCAGCAGCCGTTCCCCCGTCGCCGGCCGCTTCGGCTGGATCGCCGCGTAGGCGACCGCGCCGAGGCAGGCCGAGGCGATGGCGAGGGCGAGTACCGCCCTCAGCCAGCGCCCGCGGCCTGCCGCGATGCGGCGAGGAGACATCGGACTTGCTCTGGGTTCCCGCTAGTTGTTTTTCAGCGTCAGGGTCAGCGTCGCGCCCTGGCAGGCGTCCTGGCTGACCCCGGTGTCGTTCATCGCCAGGGTCCCGCCGGGCGTCACCGCCTGGGCGTTGCCCGGCCCGAAGACTTTGTTGACGACGACGTCGGCCATCGTGAAGTCAGGGTTGCCGCCGCTGATCAGAACGCTGCAGCTGGCATGACCGGCGTCAGGCGTGATTTTTTCCAGCGAGATGGTCCCCACTCGCTGTTTCCCGGAGGAGGGGTTGTCGACGGTCAGCGTCACCGGCGAGGACGAGCCCGGGTAGAGGTTCCCGGTCACGGTCCCTTTCAGGACCACGGCGGAACTGGTCCCGACGGTGGCGGTCGCCGTCCCCGAGCCGGTGGTCGTGAAGTACGCGTAAGCAGCAGCGGCGATGCCGAACACACAGAGCCCGGCCAGTGCAGTCAGTGCTCGCCTCTTGGCAAGAGAGTCCATCCTGTCTCCTTTTTCAGAGCCAAGCGTGCCTTGGCTCAGTCCTCTCGCATCGGCGTTTCTGGAGGGCGTCTTTAGCCGACAAATCCCGCCCTTTCGCTCTGGAAATTTCCTCGATCGATCAGGGAATTTTGCAACCCGGATGGGAAAAGGATTTGAGCCCATACCAAAGCGGGTAAGGGCTGCCGACAGTCAGATCCGAAACTTCGAATATCGAGGAGTTATGAACTCAAGGCGAATCACCCAGATCCTCTCCGCCGCGGCCGCCGCGCTGCTTGCGCTGGCGCTGATCGGCGCTTCCGCAACCGCGAAGTCGAGCGACGGAACCCACAGCTTCCACGGCACCGTCAGCAGCATCGCCAAGGACAAGAGCGCGATCGCGATCAACACCACCAGCGGCTCCAGGGTTCGCTTTGTCGTCCGCGGCTCAACCACCTACGAGCACGTCAACGGGTTGTCCGGCCTCTCCAAGGGGACGCCGGTCGAGGTCGAGGCGTTCAGGTCCGGCGACCGCTGGATCGCCGCCCGGATCGAGGCCAACCCCGGCGGCAGCGGCTCCGACGATCACGGTGGGCATGGCTCTGACGACGGTCCCGGCGACGATCACGGCAGTGGGGGTCACGGTTCCGACGACTAACCTCGCCTCGCCAACGACCGAGGAGATCCAGTGACCGAGCTGACCCCGATGCAGGCCGAGCTGTGCGAGAAGAGCGAGACCGACTACTCCGACCTGCGCGCCTTCTTCATCAACTGCACTCTGAAGCGCAGCCCCGAGGTCTCCAACACCCAGGGGCTGATGGACATCTCGATGGAGATCATGCGGCGCAACGGGGTCGAGGTCGAGTGCATCCGCGCGGTCGACCACGAGATCGCCACCGGCGTCTGGCCCGACATGACCGAACACGGGTGGGAGCGGGACGAGTGGCCGCAGATCTTCGAGCGGGTGATGGCGGCCGACATCCTCGTGCTCGGGATGTCGATCTGGCTGGGGGAGAAGTCCTCGGTCGCGACCCAGGTGGTCGAGCGCCTCTACGGCAACTCGCACCTGCTGAACGAGGCCGGGCAGTACGCGTATTACGGCCGCGTCGGCGGCTGTCTGGTGACCGGCAACGAGGACGGGGTCAAGCACTGCGCGATGAACACCCTCTACTCGCTGCAGCACCTCGGCTACACGATCCCGCCGCAGGCGGACTCGGGCTGGATCGGCGAGGCGGGCCCCGGGCCGTCCTACCTCGACGAGGGCTCGGGCGGCCCCGAGAACGACTTCACCAACCGCAACACCACCTTCGCCGCCTGGAACATGCTGCACCTGGCGCGGATGCTGAAAGACGCCGGCGGCATCCCCACCCACGGCAACCAGCGCCCCGCCTGGGACGCCGGCTGCAGCCTCGACTTCCCCAACCCGGAGTACCGCGTTTAGCAACTTTCGCCCACTTCTGGTTTAGGTACTTCAAGTTCTTCTTTTAGGAACCCGGTGCCATTTGACCAGTCGATCCAACTCATCGCGTGGTGCGCGCTCGCGGAGCGCTCGTTACCCGAAGCTGAAGCCCGGACCGGGGCGATCGGCCGAGGACGTCGCGGCGCATCAGAGGATGCGATTGCAGAAAGCGATGGTCGAGCTCGTCGCCGAGCACGGCTACAACGGCGTCACCGTGGCGGCGCTGTGCAATCACGCCAGCGTCTCGAAGCGCGATTTCTACCGGCGCTTCGACGGCAAGGAGGAGTGTTTCCTCGCCACCTATGACTTCATCGTCGACAATTCGGTGCAGGGGATCATCGCCGCCGCCGAGGGCGAGAAGGAGTGGAGTGAGCGGCTTCAGCTCGGGTTCCTCGCCATGGCGGGCCAGGTCGCCAGGAACCCGGGCGCGGCGCGGCTGACTTTGGTCGAGGTGTTCACCGCCGGCGCCATCGCGGTCGAGCGGATCCTGCACACGAACCGGCGCTTCGAGGCATTGGTCGCGAAGGACCTGGCGCTCGCCGAGGGACACCCGCGGCTGCCGCGGCTGGTGGTGAAAGGCATCGTCGCCGGTGGCGGCCGCGTGGCCCGGGCGCGACTGCTCTCCGGAGACCCGCAGCAGCTGATCCTCGACGGGGATGAGCTGATCGAGTGGGCGCTCTCCTTCTGTGTCGACGATGTCGTCCGCCTGCGGGGCCTCGGGGTCGCGGAAGCGCCGTCGCTGACGCCGAGCGCCACCGAGCTGCCGCTGAGCGACGAGCGGGCGCTGATCCTGGCGGCGACGGCGAGGCTGGCGAGCAAGGAGGGGTTCGCGACCCTGACGGTGCCACGGATCCGCGCCGCCGCCGGCGTCTCCAAGCGCAGCTTCGACGCCCACTTCGATGGAGTTGCGGACTGCTTCCAGGCGACGCTGGAGACGCTAAGCGGTCGCACCCTGGATACAGCGGCGCCGCCCTACTTCCACGCCGATGACTGGGCGAGCGGCGTCCACGGCATGGTCGCCAGCCTCTGTCAGCGCCTCGCCTGCGACCCCACCTTCACCAGCCTCGCCTTCCTCGAGGTCTTCTCGCCTGGCCCGGAGGCGATCCAGTGGCGCAGCGGGATGATCGCCAAGCTGGCGGCGAGGCTGCGGCGGGAAGCGCCGCCGGCGCAGCAGCCGAGCCAGTTCGCGGCGGAAGCATCGGTCGGGGCGATGTGGGGAGTGATCCACCACTTCGTCGCCACCGGGCACGGCGCCCAGTTGCCGCGAGCAGCGCCGGTGCTCTCCTACCTCGCCCTTGCCCCGGCGCTCGGCGGGGCGGCGGCGATCGACGTCATAGATAGAAACGAACTCTCCTCAGTGCTTGCCTAACCCCCTCCGCGGCTCAATGCTCGTCCCTGCGGCGCCGCGGGCCGCAATGCGGACCGAAGGGGTGGCCCCGCGTTGCGGTGGAAAGGGGCGCCGCACTGGATAGTGGGGGGTCGGAATCTGGCGGCACCGGGTCCGACCCCCCGCGACACTTGAGCCGAGCGCCTACTGGTGCCCGATCCCGGGTAAGGGACAAGCGCGGAACAAATGTCTCTGTGCCAGTTCGAAGCTGGCCGGAGAGAAGGAGGCGCAGAATGTTTCTCACCGTGATCGGCATCGCGCTCCTCGCGATCGTCGGATTCTGGATTCTCGGCGGGGTTTTTCTCCGCGTGGCAGGCATCTTCTTCGCCTTCGTGGGCGCGGCCAGCCTGATCACGCTCGGCGATCCCGTCGCCCTCTTCATGGTCGTGCTGGGCTTTGCGATGTGGCTCGCGGGCCACTGGCATTTCGCCCTGCGCCACCACGAATACAAGAGCCCGCTTGCCCAGCGGATCTTCCTCCAGGTGCTCCCGCCCCGCTACGACCCGACCCGCAACTGGGGCACGCCGGTCGTGCCGGCGCCGCTCGCCGATGAGCGGGTGGAGAAAGAGGAGGACCAGCCGCCCCTGTAGGAGCAGAACTAGGAGGGACCGGCCAGCCCGGCCTGGACCATCGCGTCGGACTCGAACGTCCGCATCAGCTTCTCGTCGCCGTCGAACACCTTCTTCCGCGCGTCTTTCCAGCTCTTGACTCGTTCGGTGCCGTACATGTACTCGAGTTTTGCCGGGTCGATCCCGGAGTTCTTCGACCAGTGCATCGTGTATCGGATGCCGGCGGCGCGGAAGGCCTCGTCGAGGCGGGACTCGAACTCCGGGTAGCCCTCGTCGTTGATCAGGCCGACCTCGAACACCGCCGTGCGCGGCTCGTGCTGGGTAAAGCCGAGAGTCGCTTTCGAGGCGCGCACCAGCCGTACCTGGCTGATCGACGGAAGCCGGGTGTCGCGCGCGACCTTGGAGACGATCTCGATCGTTTTCGGCGCGTCGCCTACGGCGACCGCGAAGGCGCTCTCGGTGTATCCCTCGAGGTAATAGATGGATGACGTGTAGAGCTGGCCCGGGGTGCCGCGGACCTGGTTCAGCAGGGCCAGCTTGCGGTACTGCTTGAAGGCGAGCCCGGTTATGAAACGCGGGGGTAGGAATCGGAGCAGGCCGGCGAAGGTGCGAAGGAGGTTGTCGCCCGGGGCGTAGCCGAGCTTGTCGCGGATGATCCAGCGCGGCTGTGGCGTCGGCACCCCGGGTTGGAACGGTACTTTCGGCGCGCTCGCGACCATCGCCACCTGCTTGCGACCCTGCGGGTCGAAGATGAACTCGTAGTGGTACACGTCGGGCGCGGCGGGTTTCGCGAACTCGAGCAGCTGTGCGTTGAGTTTGGCGTGGGGAACGTCGGCGATCGCCGGGAACTCGAGCTGGTAGACCGGCGCGGTCTCGACCGCCATCGCGGCGACGATCCCAAAGGTCCCGAAGCTGACGACGGCCGCGTTGAAGATGTCGTCGTTGCGGACCAGCTTGGCCCCGATCCGCGCCACGAACTCCTCGTTCATCACCGGCTTCGATGCCTTCTCGATCCACAGCGTCTGGCCGCTGCCGGTGGCGACGTGCAGGCCGACGACGAAGTCCGGCATCGCCCCGAAGTCAAGCTGCGAGCCGTGGGTGTTGCCGGAGACGGAGCCGGCGATCGTCTGCCCGTTGCCGATCCCCGCAGCCTTCAGCGCGCGCTTCTCGCTGACCTCGGGCGGCGCCAGCTCCAGGAACGCGCTCAGCTCGGCGATCTGCATCCCCGCTTGGGCGACGACGACGCCGCGGCGGTCCGCCGCCGGGTAGGCGGGCTCGAAGTACTGCTCGCCGACGTTGTAACAACCGTTGAGGAGCTTGGTGTTGATCAGGCGCCCGTCGGTGATGTTGATCTTCGAGAGGGCCCAGCCCGACCCGATCGCGAGCACCCGTTGTTTCGCCTCCACTGACTGGCGGATCGCCTCGTCAAGGCTTTCGCCAGCTTGGCGGAACATCTCGAACCCGGTCAGCAGCCGCCCGTCCGGGCCGACGTTGTCGACGTCGACGATCTCCTCGACGGTCGTCTTGTGGGTGACGTGAACGCCGTTCCACTCCTGCGAACCGCGATCGTCGGTGTGGATCATCGCCCTAGTCCAGCGTGCCCGACTGCGACGTCGGCCGGCAGCAGCGCCAACTGATCTGCGTCGGCGCCCAAAGCCCGAGGGTCAGCACGGTGGCGGCCATCTGCAACCGGCTGCGCCCGATCCGGATCTCCTCGATCCCCAGCCGCTGCCCGTTCGAGAGCCGACAGTTGGTGATCGGCAGATCCTGGCGAACCAGACCCCAGAGGAAGCTGTTGAGATTCCGGGTCTTCCACTCCGTGCCCGGCATGTTCTGCGGCTGGGAGTCACCAGGCCCAAGGTCCTGGTACACGTGCAGCGTCGACGCCCGTCCCGCCATGCAAAGACAGTACCAGCGGATCTGACCCGTGCTAGCTTCATTCTTGTGTACCAACGTGTAACTGTCCTGCTTCTGTGTGGATTCGCTGTCGTACTGGTTGGATTCGCACCCGGTCACACGAGGGATTACACGATGCCGAGCGAATCGATGGAGCCGGCGTACTCGGCTGAAGAGGTGGTCACGGTCGATCTCGACGCGTACGACGATGCAAAGCCTGCAATCGGCGATCCCGTGGTTTTTCATCCACCACGCGGCGCGGAGACGGAACAATGCGGGGTGCCGTTCCAGCCCAAGAAGCCCTGTCGCGTTCCGACTCCAAAGCTGAGCTCACAGCTCTTCCTCAAGCGCATCGTCGCCACCCCGGGGGATCGGCTCAGCATCCACAAGGGGCGACCGGTCGTCAATGGCACGAAGGTCCTCGTCGACCTGATTCAGGTCTGCCGTCATTTCAGCGCTTGCAACATGAAGCGCACGATCACGATCCTGCCGGGCCACTACTTCGTCATGGGAGACAACAGCGGCGCTTCCTCCGACAGCCGTTTCTGGGGTCCAGTGCCGGCTGGCGCGATCATCGGCAAAGTGGTCGACGGCGGCGGTGGTCGCCGGCCGGGGGACCTTCGAGCCCGCGGGAGGCTGGGGCGGTGACCACCACGACGGCGTCCCGATCTTCATCCTCAGCCGCCACCAGCCAGATGCCGAGGCGGCGCAATGGCCACTGGTCACCTACGTCGACGACGTCGCTACCGCGATGGCTCGCGCCAAGGAGGCCGCGGGGGAGAGGGACGTGCTGGTCCACGGTGCCGGCACCGCCCAGTTGGCTCTTGCCGCCGGTGTCCTCGACGAGATCCAGATCCACCTGATCCCCGTCCTGCTCGGGCAGGGCCGCCGGCTCTTCGACCACCTCAGCCCCGACCACATCGAGCTCGAGCGGACCGCCGTGCTCGCCGCTCCCGGCGGGACCACCCATCTGCGCTACCGCGTCCGCCGCTGACGGGCGCTCGCCGGCCCGGGCGCCGTACGGCCTTTTTGGGCTTAGTCGATAATCTTGATAAACTTAGACAAGAATGGAGAAAGTCGACGTCCATCAGCACCTTTTGTCCGAGCCTCTGATTGCTGAGCTGGCACGGCGCCAAAGGCCACCCGCGCTGGTCCGGCGACGCGAGGGGTGGACGTTCCGCGTGGCGGGAGAGCCCGATAGCGTCCTCTCGTTCGAGGCGACCGACGTCGCGCTGCGGGGGGAGGAGCTGCGCCGCGACGAGATCGACCGCGCGCTCGTTGCGCTGTCCACCGCACTGGGGATCGAGACGCTTCCGGCCGAGGAGGCGCTGCCACTACTGGAGGCTCACCATCTGGGCATCGAGGGACTGCCGTCGCACTTCGGCGGTTGGGGTGCGGTGCAGCTCGAGACGCCCGACCCCGGTGAAGTGGACGCCGTGATCTCCCGGGGCTGCGTGGGCCTCTCGCTGCCGGCAACCGCCCTCGCCAACCCCGACGAGCTGGAGCGCGTCGGTCCGCTGCTTGCCCGGCTCGAGCTGCACGACGCCCCGTTGTTCGTCCACCCGGGTCCCGTCGCCACCCACGGCCAGGCTGCTGCCAGCACTTCCGTGCCTCCATGGTGGCCCGCCCTCACCGACTACGTCGCACAGATGCAGGCCGCCTGGTTCGCCTTCCTGCACGCCGGACGTCGCGCCCATCCGCGCCTGCGGGTGCTGTTCGCGATGCTGGCCGGCGGCGCGCCACTGCAGCTTGAGCGGCTCGCCGCCCGCGGTGGCGCGGCGCCGGCAGCACCCGACCCGCTGGTCTTCTACGACACCTCCTCGTACGGGCCGCGAATGCTCGAGGCGACGGTCGGCGCGGTCGGCGCGGCGCAGCTCGTCTACGGCTCCGACCGGCCCGTCGTCGACGCCGGCGCCCCGCGGCTGGATGCCGGACTGGGGCGGGCGCTGCTGAGCACGAACCCACACCGCTTGCTGACTCCAAACAGGGAAAGAGACTTCGCATGATCGAGAGCATCGCGCGGCCGACCGGGGCCGACCTTACGAATAAGCAACTGCTCGGTGTCGCAACGCAGTTCGCGTCGCGACCGGAGCTGTGGGCGGAGTACGTCCACCACGATCCGGTGCAGCGGACCTACAAACAACTGCTGCGCGACGAGCACCTCGACGTCTGGCTGCTCTGCTGGTCGCACGACCATGACACTGGCTTTCATGACCACGACCTCTCGGCTGGCGCGGTTGCTGTGGTCTCCGGCAGCGTCCGCGAGGAGCGACTCGTGCTCGGCAGGCCCGTGGACGCCCCGATCGCCCGCACGGCGAACGCCGGCTCGTCATTCAATTTCGGCGCAAGCGACATCCACCGAGTGCTCCACGCAGGCACCGAGCCCGCGGTGACCATCCACGCCTACTCGCCGCCGCTGGTGCGGATGGGCAGCTACACGATCGAGCCGAACGGGCAACTGCGCCGGCACGCCGTCTCTCACGAGCAGGAGTTGCGCCAGCTCGACGTGGCGCGAGTGGATCGCGAGCCGGCTCTCTAGGACCCGTATTTCACCGCTGCCTGCCGCAGCGCCTCGTAGGAGGGCTTGCGGGAGCCGTCGGTGCGCAGGACGCCGTACCAGTCCCGAGTGCCGAAGTCGCGGTAGTTGAAGTAGATGACCTCAGCCACATAGCCGGTGCCCTTGCACCAAGCGATGAAGTTGGTCAGGTTGGTCGCCTGCTCTGACTCGGTCCACTGCAGGCTGTCGCCGGTGGCGGACTGACTGATCGCGGTCGGCCAACCGACCTCGGTGATGTAGATAGGGCCGCCGGTCATCGCCCGGGCGCTTTCGATCCTGGCGCGGTTGCCAAGCGCCGAGCTGCCCTTGGAGCCGGTGCCGCCGTAGGGGTGGACGATGAAGCCGTCGACGTAGGTCCTCCAGTCGGAGGTGACCCAGGCTTTGCCGAAGCTGAGATCGCCGGCGCCATCGAGGGTGCCGAGGATCTTCGGCGCCGAGTCGCCGTACTGGCCGTGGAAGGCGTTGTAGGTCTTTTTCAGCAGTTCGCGGTAGCAAGTCGCGTTGGCGTTGCTGGTCGCGTTTGAGCCCCAGAACCAGGTCCCACCAGGCTCGTTTAGAACCTCGACCGTCGGCGACTGGGTCGGGGTGGTGTTGGCCTTGTAGAAGGAGAGCGTTTCGGTGACCCAACTGGTCGCGTTCAAGGCGCAGACCCCGCCGCTGTTGTAGGGACCGGAGAAGTTCATCTGGATCCGCAGGCCGGCCTTCTTGTAGGCATCGACACCGCTGGCTCCGCGCTCGGTCTCATAGCGCACGGTGTTGACCGCGCCGCGCACGTCGGTGGCGCCGGTGCTGCCGTAGTTGCCGGCGTCGAGGCCGACGATCATGCCGCTGGGGCTCGGGGCCGGAGCCGGTTCAGGACTCGGATCGGGAGCGGGCGTCGGCGTCGAGGCAGGCGCAGAAACGTTGGCGACGTTGACCGCGACCGAGGCGGTGCGCGAGTTGCCGGCGTCGTCGTAAGCGGTGGCGCTGAGGGTGTGGGACCCGTTGGTGACCTTGGTCGAGTCGAAGTGGCAGTTCCAGGGGGCCGAGATCTCTTTGTTGAGGGTGTCCCCGTCGACCTTCATCACCAGGTAGTCGATGCCGCTGGCGTCGCTGGCATTCGCCACGCAGTTGGTCCCTTCGACGTTGCCCTTGACGGTGGCGCCGGCAGTCGGGGCTTGCCAGCTCACGCTGGGGGCGGTGGTGTCGCCGGCGGGCTCGGGCTGGGGTGCGGGAGCAGGCGCGGGCTCGGGGGTTGGTACTGGTTGCGGAGCCGGGGCAGAAGCTGGTCCATTCGAGATCGTGACGGCGCGCGAAGCCGAACTCGAGTTGCCCGCTGCGTCGTAGGCGATCGCGGTCAGGGTGTGAGCGCCGTCAGTGACCTTGGTCGTGTCGAAGATGCAGGTCCACGGCGAGAAGAGCTCGGTGTTCAGGGTGGTGCTGTCGACCTTGTAGACGACCCGGGTGACGGCGCGGTTGTCGCTGGCTGCGACCTCGCAGACCGAGCCTCGGAGCAAACCCTTCACCGTCGCGCCCGCGGCCGGGGCCTTCCAGCTCACGGTCGGGGCGGCGGTGTCCGACGTACGCCGGCTGACGCTGATGAGGCACTTGCGCTTCGCCTGCTTGCCGCAGCCGTCGCGGTGCTTGGCCGCTGCGCCCGACTTCGAGGCGGCGGATTGGGTGACGGCGAGGGCGAAGCTGCCCGCCATTGCCACCGTTAATACGGCAAGAAGAGCCGCGAATCGACGCCCTGCGAAATCGGTGATCGGCATTGAAGCTCCTTCGGTGGCTGGGCTGCCTCTGGGAGGCCCCTCGCTTTGCGACCCCGCCTCGCGACGGGTGTGCCTTTTCGGTTGCGTCAGACACTTCTCGGCAGCGCCGACCCTCCCCTTTTCAGATGAATCTCTTCACCCAAAATTGGTCGCGCCAGGCAGCGGAGCCGGGGGAGCGTCGGGCCGCCACTCGGCTGAGCACGGGCGCCTTGGTGGAGAGGGAATTGAAAGAAGAAGGAACCACCGCCGCCGAGGCCGCTTGCGCCAAACGACGGGTCCGGCAGCTCGGCGACGCCGAGTTCATCCGTTACGCCAACGCGACCACGGGTTCTCAGGTCGACCAGATCGTGCGGATCATCTCCCCCTGCTTCCGCTGACCCGGAGCGCGTCACCGTAAGCCTCGAGCCCGACTGCCGGTCGCGGCCTATGCTGACCCGAATGGAGGTAGGGGGGAGCGAGCGAGACGAGGGAGGATCCGGCAGCCCACGCCTGGCCTTCTTGCTGGCGATGGCGATGTTCGTGCTCGTCGTCGACACGTCGTTGATGAACGTCTCGATCTCCGCCGTCGTCGGGGATCTCGACACCACGGTCAGTGGCGTCCAGTCCGCGATAGCGCTCGAGGCTCTGGTCTCCGCGGCGTTCATCCTGATCAGCAGCAAGGTCGGCGACCTGATCGGCCGCAAGCGGGCCTTCGTGCTGGGGCTCCTCGGCTACGCGACCGGCGCCCTGGCGATGACCCTGGCCCAGGACCTCGCCGCGATCATCGTCTTCTGGGCGATCGTCGGCGGCCTCGGCGCCTCGCTGCTGCTGCCGGCGATGCAGTCGCTGATCCGCGGCAACTTCGAGGGCGGGGCTCGGAAAAAGGCGTACGCACTGGTTGGTGCATCCGCCGCCGTCGCCGCCGCGGTCGGGCCGCTGCTGGGCGGTTTCGTCACCACCTTCCTCTCCTGGCGCGTGGGATTCATGCTCGAGCTCGTCGTCATCGCGACGGTGCTGCTCAACGTCAAGCTGATCCGGGACGTGCCCTACGCGGGGTCTCGGCACATCGACGCAACCGGGGCGCTCCTCTCGGTCCTCGGCATGGGCGGCGTCGTCCTCGGCATCCTGATCTGGCAGGAGGGGGGAGAGCTCGTCGGCCTGACGATCGGCATCGGCGCGCTGGCGCTCGCGGCGTTGGCCCGCTGGCTCGTCCGCCGCCACCGGGAGGGCAAGGTGACCCTGCTCGACCCGGACCTGTTTCGGCTCCCACGTTTCCGGATCGGGATCTCCCAGCAGGCGCTGCAGAACGTCACCCTCGGCGGCGCGATGATCGCGCTGCCGATCTTCCTGCAGATTTCGCTCGAGTACGACGCGATGCAGACCGGCCTCACCCTGGCGCCGCTCTCGCTGACGATGTTCGCCGCGGCGATGCTCGCCGGGCGCAGGGCTGGGGATCGGCGGCCGGCCGCGATCGTCAGGCTCGGTTTCGCGCTGAGCGCGATCGGGATGGCTCTGCTGGTCCCGATCGTGCCCGAGGCGGACTCTGGCTGGTACCTCGTCATCCCCCTGGCGATCGCCGGTGCCGGGCTGGGCCTGTTGGTGTCCCAGCTCAACAACTACACGCTGGCCCCGATCGACGAGGAGCGAATCAGCGAGGCGGCCGGGGTGAACTCCGCGGCGGGGTCCTTTGGGCTCTCGTTCGGGCTGGCGATGGCCGGCGGCATTCTCCTCGCCACCCTCTCCTTCAGCTTCACCAACATGACCGAGGCGAGCGACGTGATCCCCGCCGGACAGCAGCGCCAGATCGCGGCCAAGCTGGACGAGGACGCCGAAGTGGTCAGCAGCACCCAACTCGAAGGACTGCTCGCCGAGGAGCCGCCGGCAGTCCGGGAGGAGATCGTCAGCATCAACACCGACGCGACCGATCGCTCGCTTCAGGTGGCCCTGCTCGTCCCGATCCTGGCGGGTCTGCTGGGACTGTTCAACGGGTTCCGGATGATGCGGCTTCCGCCCGAATCGCCGCCAGCGCCGTCTCTATAGAGGGGTAGAAGTGGTCTTTGTCGAGCGTGTCCATCAGGCCGTAGCGCAGCGTCAGCTCCTTGAGGCGGTCGCGCAGCTCGACGAAGGCGAGGTGGATGCCGGCGTCGTTCAGCTCGCGGTCGAGCTGCTCGAGCATCTCCGCTGCGGTCACGTCGACGTCGGTGATCGCCTCGCACTGGAGGACGATCCACTCGGGTTCGCGCTCGCGCGCCAGGCGCCGGATTTCGTCGCGGAACCTGCCCGAGTTGGCGAAGAACAGCGGTGCCTCCCAGCGGTAGACGACGACCCCCGGGGTCTCCCTGGCCTCGGGGTAGGCGGCGAGGTCGTGCCAGCCCTCCGTCTCCGCGGGGCGTCCCAGAACCGCGCCGTGCGGCCACCAGTTACGGCGGAAGAAGAGGATGATCGCCAGCAGGACGGCGACCACGATTCCCTCGAGGACGCCGAGCAGCACGACCCCGGCGGTGGCGACGAGGGAGACGCCGAGCGCGCTTTTGCGCACCTCGTAGTAGCGGCGCAGCAGGGGCAGGTTCATCAGCGAGATGGCGGCGGCGATCACCACCGCTGCCAGCGCCGCCTGCGGCAGGTCGGCGAGCAGGCCGTTGAGGAAGAGGAGAAGAATCGCGACGAGCCCGGCTCCGACCAGCCCGGCGAGCTGGGTCTTCGCCCCCGACTGCTCGGCGACTGCGGTCCGCGAGCCGCTGGTCGAGACCGCGAACCCCTGGAAGAAGCCGGCCGCCACGTTGGCGGCGCCGACGCCGATCATCTCCTGGTCGGGCTTGACCTCGTCCCCGCGCCGGGCCGCGAAGCTGGTCGCGGTCGCGATCGTGTCGGTCAGCGAGACCAGGGTGATGCCGACCGCAGCCAGCAGCAGCGCCGGGACGTCGCCGGCGTCGGTCCAGGGGAGTCCGGGGACCGGCACGCCTTGGGGCAGGGACCCGACCGTCGCGACCCCGTGGTCGATCAGGCCGAAGGCCGCCGAGGCGACGGTCGCCGCGACGACGGCGACGAGGATCGCCGGCAGGCGCTTGGTGAGAAGCGGGAGCAGGAGCAGGATGGCGAGGACCGCGACCCCGACCACGAGCGTGGTGGTGTGCGTCTGGCCGAGCCCGTCGGCGAACGCCTTCAGCTCGCTGAGGAACGAGTCGGCGTCGGTCGAGAAGCCGAACAGCTTCGGCAACTGCCCGACGATGATCGTGATCCCGAGCCCGTTCATGTAGCCGACCTGCACCTCTTTCGAGAGCAGGTCGGCGACGAAGCCGAGCTTGCCGAGGCCGAGGCCGATCTCGATCAGCCCGACGAAGATCGCCAGCATTCCCGCCAGGGCGATCGCCGTCCCCGGGTCGTCGCTGACCAGCAGCGGCGTGATCGCGGCGAGGATCAGGGGCGAGATGGAGGAGTCCGGGCCCAGCACCAGGACCCGGGAAGGCCCGAAGAGCGCGTAGCCCACCAGGCAGGCGATCGTCGTGTAGAGGCCGGTGACCGCCGGCAGCCCGGCGAGCTCCGCGTAGGCCATTCCCTGGGGAACCAGGATCGCGGCAAGCACGACCCCGGCGACCAGGTCGGGGCGCGCGGAGCCGCCGGGGTACTCCCTGATGAGCTTGAAGCCCGGCACCCAGGGCTGCAAGCGGGCGATCAAGCGCATCGTCTCGCTAGGACTCCGCGAGCATCACCAGGGTCTCGGGGCGAACGCCGTCGTGCTGCATCGCCGCCGCGGCCTCGTCGCTCTCCAGGGCCTCCTGCAACGCAGACATATCGGGCACCTCCAAGATCAGCCCGACTCGGTTGGAGCCTTTCTGGTCCTGGAAGGTCCGAACCGAGATCCCCAGTCCTCCGAAGAACTCGTCCCGCCTCGTCGAGCCGAGCCACTTGTCGACGTCGTCCACCTCGTGAAAAGCAAGCACCGTTGGCATGGTCTCCGTCCTTCCTTCGGCACGCGAACTCGCCGCGTGAAGTTGAGTGGAGGGCCAGCATGTCAGACGAAATCCGGAACACGAACCTCGGCCGACGTTCACTACATTCGCCCGATGAAGCCCCTCGCCGCGGCTGCGATCGCGGCCCTCGCCCTGACCGTCGGCTGGCTCGCCCCGGGGGCCGGCGCCAAACCTTTTCTCGTCAAGCCGAGCAACCCGTTCTACCCGGTGATCGAGGCCTTCGGCGAGGGCACGACCGAACAGGGGGCGACGGTGCGGGGCTGCGCCGTGCAGCCACTGACCAACTGCTCGCGGGCGGAGCTCGGTGGCGCAAAGCTGCCCCAGGCGCTGCTCGCCGACTCCGACCTGCGCGGGCTGCGGGCGCCGCGGGCGACGATGGGCGGCGCGACCGTCTCCTTCGCCCGCATGCAGGGCGCCGACCTGCGTGGCCTCAGAGCCCCGGCCTTCGTTGCCAGCTACGCCCGGCTCGACCGCGCCGACCTCTCCGGGGCCGACCTCACCCTCGGCGCCCTTGCCGAGATGCAGGCGCCCGGCGCGAATCTGAGCGGCGCCAAGCTCTTCAGCGCCGACGCCAGCGGTGCGAACTTGCGCGGGGCCAGCCTGCGCGGTGCGAATCTCACCGGCGCCCTGATGGCGGGGACCGACCTGCGCGGCGCCGACCTGCGCGGCGTCTCACTCTCCCTCACCGATCTGCATAAGGCCGATCTGCGCGGCGCCAAGCTCGCCGGCGCCAGCTTCTGCAACACGATCATGCCGAGCGGCAAGGTGCGCAATAAGCGCGAGCACTGCCCGCTCCACCTGCCGAAACTGCATGGGCCGACGATCCCGATCCCGCCCGAGGCCGCCGTCTACACGGTGCTGAGCGCCGCCGGCTCGACCCCGGCGCCGCCCGGCACGCGGGTGCGCGGCTGCGTGGTCGCGCCCTCGGCGGCTTGTCCCGGCGGCGACCTGCGCGGCGCCACCCTGCACGCTGCATTCCTCTCCTACGCGAACTACCCGGAGGCGGACTTCCGCAATGCCTCGCTGACCCTGGGCAACGTCTCCTTCGCGAACTTCGCCGGGGCGAAATTCGACGGCACCGGGCTGGCCGGAAGCGCCGCTGTCGGGACGAACCTGCGCGGCGCCAGCCTCGCGATGGCGAACCTCACCCTGGCCGACTTCGTCGGCGCCGATCTGCGCCGCGCGAGTCTGTCCCGCGCCGACGCCCGCAGCGCCAACTTCACCCGCGCCGACCTGCGCAAAGCCGACCTCCGTCGCGCCGACATGGAAGGCGTGGCCCTGATCCGTGCCGACCTGCGCAACGCCGACCTCACCGGCACCGACCTGACCGAAGCGGTCCTGACTGGCGCCAGGCTGTCCCCAGGCTCGGCCGCCGCCGCGATTCTCTGCAACACCTCAATGCCCGACGGCAGCATCGGCAATCCCCAGCCGAAATGCTGACGATTGGTTAGGGCTCCCTGAGCTTCGGCCCTTAAACTGAGGCTCATGCCGGCGTGCGCGAGTTGCGGCCGGGAGAGTCCGGACGACGCAAGGTTCTGCGCAGGCTGTGGTGCTGCGTTTCCGAGTGACGCCCCCGTTCCGGCGGTCACGCGCAAGGTTGTAACTGTCCTCTTCTCCGATGTGAGTGGGTTCACTGCCCTCGGAGAGCAGATGGACCCGGAGTCGCTGCAGCAGTTGGTCGGCCGCTGGTTCCACGAGGCGCAGAAGGTGATCGCGCGCCACGGCGGCACGGTCGAAAAGTACATGGGCGATTGTGTGATGGCGGTCTTCGGAGTGCCCGTCGTCCATGAAGACGATGCGCTGCGCGCCGCCCGCGCGGCGCTCGAGATGCACGCGACCCTGGTCGATCTCAACGACGAGCTGGCGCAGCGTTGGGGGGTGCGACTCCACGTTCGCACCGGCCTCAACACTGGAGAAGCGGTGATCGGTGAGGCGCCGGACGGTGAAAGGTTCACTGTGGGGGACGCCGTGAACGTCGCCCAGCGGCTCGAGGCCTCCGCGACACCGGGGCAGGTGTTGATCGGCGAGGAGGCCGCACAGTTAGTGAGCACGGCCGCGCAGCTCGAGCCGGTCGAGCCGCTTGTGCTCAAGGGCAAAGCTGACCCGGTTCCGGCCTGGCGGCTGGTGTCGGTCAGCTCGGAGCTCGCTGGTCCACCCGCGCGTGCGGAGACTCCGTTCGTCGGCAGGGGAGAGGAGCTGTGTCAACTGCGCCGCGCGTTCGACGATGCCGTGGGTGGACAGGCGCCGCGGTGGGTAACCATTCTCGGCCCCCCGGGCATCGGCAAGTCGAGTCTTGCCACGGCGCTCCTCGCAGAGGTGGAGGGGGAGGCGACGACGGTGGTCGGCCGCTGTCTCCCTTACGGCGATGGAATCACCTACTGGCCGGTGACGGAAATCGTGCGACAGCTCGCCGACAGCGCCGCCGCGGCCGCCGTCGCAGCGTTGGTCGCCGAGGAGGCTCAGTCGGCCGTTCGCAAGCTCCTGGAGAGCGTCGCAAGCCAGCGACCGCTGGTGGTGGTGATCGAAGACATCCACTGGGCCGAGCCGACCTTCCTCGACCTGCTCGAGTACCTCGCCGCGCAGTTGGCGGAGGTCCCTGTACTCCTCGTCTGCCTGGCGAGGCGGGAGCTGCTCGACGAGCGACCGTCGTGGGCGGACCTGGGCGGCGAGCGTGCCACCGTGATGACGCTCGATCCGCTCTCGCACGGGGAAGCGGAGGAGTTGCTGGAGCGGCTCTCTCGCGTTGTAGACCTGAGCGCCGACGAACGGGCGCAGTTGCTCGCTGCGGCGGACGGGAACCCGTTCTTCCTCCAGCAGATGGTCGCAATGCGAAGCGAGGCAGGCGAGGACTCGGCCGCGACGGTGCCGCCGACGATCCAGGCGGTACTCACTGCCCGCATCGATCGCCTTCCGGCAAACCAGCGCGCCGTGATCGAGCGCGGTTCGATCGAGGGAGGAACGTTTCACCGTGGGTCGCTCGCCGCGCTGCTCCCAGGGGAGGCGCACCAGGATCTCGACGCAATCCTCGAGGAGCTCCTGCGCCGCGAGCTGATCCGCCCCGGCAGGCCGGATCTGGAGAACGAGGAGGCTTACCGCTTCGACCACATCCTGATCCGCGACGCTACGTACAACCTGCTTCCCAAACATGTCCGCGCCGAACTGCACGAGCGCCACGCCCGGTGGCTCGAAAGCCGTGCCGAACCGATGCTCGGAGAGCTGGCGGAGCTCCCCGGCTACCACCTCGAGCAGGCCTTTCACTCCCGGATAGAGGTCGAGCCCGCCGCGCAGGAGAGCTACCGGCCACTGGCCACGGGCGGGGGTCGTCATCTGGGGACCGCGGGACGCGCCGCGCTCGCCCGCGACGATCTTCCCGCGGCGATCAACCTGCTCGGGCGCGCGACTGCACTTCTGCCCGAGGATGACGCGGCAGTGGGTGACCTGATGCCTGAGTTCGGGTTGGCGCTGACGGAGGCGGGGGAGCTTTCCGAGGCAGAACGGATCCTCGACGTCGCCGTCACGCAAGCGGCGACCCGCGCCGACGAAGTGGCCAAGGCCCACGCCGAGGTCGTACGGCTGACCGCCCGCTTGCAGGTGGACACCGAAGCGGGTGCGAGTGAGATCCGCCAGCAGTTCGACCCGCTGCTCGCGCTCTTCGAGCAGGACGGCGACGATCTGGCCCTGGGCCGGCTCTGGCGTCTGCGGGCGCTGGTCCACTGGATAGAGGCGCGCTCGAGCGAGGCCGAGCCCGCCTGGGAGCGGGCCTCGGAGCACGCGCGCCGGGCCGGCGACGAGCGAGGCTGGGCCGAGTCGCTCAGCTGGTTGGCCGCCTCCGCCTACGTCGGGCCGACCCCTGTGGAGGAGGGCATAGCTCGCTGCGAAAGCATCCGGGTGGAACTGAGCGAGTTTCGTCGCTCCCAGGCCCTCGTTCTCCAACCACTTGCCGGCCTGCGGGCGATGCGCGGTGAATTCGAACCCGCACGCCTCCTCCTGGACGAGAGCAGCGAGATCCTCACCGACCTCGGGCTGACGATGCACACGGCGGTGTCACACCATGAGGCGTATGTGGCAGTGGCCTCGGGTGACACCGACGGCGCCGCAACTCTGCTGAGCACCGGATACGAGCGCCTGGAGGAGATGGGGGAGAAAGCACTCCTTTCCACCACCGCAGCAATGCTCGCCGACGTCCTCATCGAGCAGGGCCGCTTCGACGAAGCCTGGAAATTCACCGAGGCGGCAGAGGACACCGCCGCCGCCGATGACCTCTCCGCGCAGGTCCTCTCACGAATGGCGCGCGCTCGCCTCCTTGCGCAGCGCGGCGCGATGCCGGAGGCGAAGCAGATCGCCGCCGAAGCGGTTGCTCTGGCGATGCGTACGGATTGGCTCACGGACCAAGCGGACGCACTGCTGTCCCAAGCCCAGGTTCTGAGAGCCGCAGGGGACGGTCCCGCCGCCGCGGATGCCTGCCGCAGCGCGATCGACCTCTACACCCGCAAGGGCAACGAGGTCGGAGCGAAACGCGCACAGTCACTTTTGGACAAGGCGGTGTGAGTCGGCCGATCGGTGGGGGAGGGGGGCGGCGTCGGAGACCGTCGAAGGCGCCGGGGAAGCTTAGGCGCTCGAGTGACAGAGGCAGAGTCTCGTTTTTAGGATCGTCACCAACCTGGCTGCAACCACCGTCGTCTGAGATCGTTGACCGCGGCTGTTCCGGAGCGGCGCTTGTTCGGGATATGCTCCGCCTTTCAAGGAGAATCTCTTGAGTAAGCCGCGAGACCAAGAACTCAAACAACTGCGTAGCGAGCTGGGGATTTTCCGCGACGAGTTCCCCAGGCTGTCTGACGATGACTTGTTTGTGGTCTGGTTCTTGTTTGCGTTTGTCACGGGTGACAAAGCTGCGGCCGTCTCGGCACTAACTGGGCCCTCCCGTGAGAAGAGCATCGATGCCCTCCACATCGACCACACGGCTTGCCTCGTCACGCTCGTACAGGGGAAGTACCGCCAGAAGCTGATGGGCAGTGGTGAGTCACGCGCGGATGTACTCGAGTTTGCCAGCTTGGCCCAACGTCTTGCGGGTGATGACGAGAGCTTTGGATACTTTCTAGAGGGCCTTGAGGGGGGAGCGGCGCACCTGGCCAAACAGGCCCGTGACGTGGTTGTTGGCCGCAACTATCGCCTCAACTTACATTTCGCGACTCTGGGCCGCTGCTCCAGCTCGCTTCAGGACGAGGCTAGAAGGCAGGTCCGTAAGGTGGACATTCCTGCTTCTCAACGGCCGCGGTTAACCGTTCTGACCGGCGACAGAGTCATGGCAGTCTTTCGAGACTATCTCGATGGGGTAGCGCCACCAGTGGCATCGATCGAGCTTCCTGTCGAAGGAAAGCCGCAAGAAAGGGTTGATGAGGCCAGCATGGTCTCGTCATCCACGTTTTCAATAAATGGATGGGAGATTGGCCAGCTCGTCCACGATTATGGGGTCAAGCTCTTTGCCCGCAATATTCGCGGATATCTCGGAGAAACCGGGATCAATCATGAGATTCGTAGGACCCTGCGCAAAGACCCAGTCAGCTTCTGGTACCTCAACAACGGAATTACCATCGTGTGTGACGACGCGATCTTGGAGTGCTCTTCAGGTCACGAGCGGATCGTGATCTCAAACCCCCAGATCATCAATGGCCAGCAGACGAGCTATGCCTTGAGCGCTGAGCCGCGGGGGGCGGCGCGGGCACACGTATCGGTGCGTTTAATCAATGTCGCGCGGGAAGGGAAGGCAGATGATTTCGCTGCCTACGACGCGATGGTTGCCAAGATTGTCGAGGCGACGAACTCGCAGAATAAGATCAAGGCATCCGACCTGCGCGCCAATGACCGGCTGCAGGTTGGGCTTGAGCGTTCATTACGTCGGCTTGGCTACTTTTACCAGCGCAAGCGTGCGGCACCCGCCGAGGTCGCGAGGTTGGCAGGCCAACACGAATGGAAGGTGACGAAAGAGGCTGTCGCAAAAGCCGTCGTTGGCTGCGAGAACGCGTTCCTCGTGCGCCGCGGCACCGACCAGCTTTTCGAGGAACCTCTTTATCGGAGGATTTTCAGCCGAGCACCCAGACAGCTCCTGTGTTGCTGGTGGCTCTCGAAAGCGGTCGACTGGGCTGCTCGGGGAACGAATGAGCAACCGGCCAAGTATGTGGTACTGCAGTTCCTCTGGGCTGACCTCGGCCCGATAATTCGTGCCAACCAGCGACCGTTCATCGACATGTTCGAGGGCGTTCGCCAGGACACGCGCTATCCACATCTCGATCGGGCAATAGCCCGCGCCTTCAAAGGCGCCATGGCGTACTACCGATCAGAGCGGGGGACTGGGGCTGACGCGATCGACCCCCTGTCCTTCTTCAAAAGGCAGGAGGCATATGACGGATTCGCGAAATTTCGTGAGCACTCTGAGCTTGGCCATTTCAGGCAGTACGAGCGCTCGGCCGAGAAGCTGTCGGCCGCACTAGTGACGCACTGAGGGCGCCCCGCAGGGCCTTAGCCGAGAAGTTCAGAGATCAGCTTCTCGACTTGGGCGGTAATCCCGCATTCTGCCACCGCGTCCCTGACCCGCGCTCGCGCGGCCGTGAATTTGACGCCCTCGGGAAGGCCGAGCTCTGCCGCGATCCTCTCGGCCTCGGCCGCCGCCGTCGCGATGGCCATATGGAGGTCGCTCCCGGGATCGAATATTGGGAAGGAGGCGGCAAACACGTATTTGTCGACGTGGCGTTTGCCGAAAAGGCCTTCGCTCATCAGCGGCTCGATCCGCTGGTGGACCGAGTCGCTGTTGAGGATCGCAACCAGGTAGCGCCCCTCCTCGACTGACCCGACCGCCGCCCAGTAGAGAGTATGGTCGACGATCGCCTTGTCTCCGTCGAGGCGGGCCGCTGCGATGCGGATGCCCGACTTCGTGTACAGGACGCGATGTTGCTGAAGGGGGAACTGTCCCGAGAGCTTCCCGTAGTAGTCGAGCTGCTCGCGCAAGTTCAGTTTCGTGCTCTTGCTGCGGTTGAACTCCCAATGCTTTTCCGCTTCGCGCCACCATTTGGCCAACCCTGGGTACTCGTCGATACGAGCGTCCGAGCCCTCTAAGAGGACTGTGCCGGTCCACGGGATTACCGACTGCACGCTTGGCCCGAGTAGGAGGTGAGGTGCGACATTGGTGCCGAAGATCGTCTGATACAGGAACTTCGACTCGACATTTCCCGTCAGGGAGGGGATGCTCTTCCAAGGCATCTTCTCTAGCGGACTGCGATGACTGGTCACGTGACGGGTTCCCGTCGGCGTTCCGAGTGGCCCCGCTGGACCCTCGCGGACCGTCAGCAGAACGCGCGGGATCACAATCGCGCCTTGGTAGAAACGCTCCGCGTACGGGGAGAGTGTCCCTTCGGGATCGCCAGCGGCAACCTCAGTCTCCGAGCGAGACAGGTGCGAAGTGGCGTCGTCCCAGCGGGTTCCAAGCCGCGCGAGCCGGCCTACCAGGGAAATCGAAGATGACGGCATGGCGGTCGGTTTCGAGGATCGACGGCCGAAGACGACCGCGGCGGGAACGGGGAAAATGTCCGGTTTGACGCTGCGCAGGTCCCAAGGCTGATCGAAGGCCACACCCAGGGAAACCCCAGCGCTGTCGTAGCTCCCCTTGCGAAAACCCTCGAACTGTCGTCGCGAGAGAACGGCTGCCGGCATCACGAATCCGAATCGGCCCCCCGGGCGCAGGTACTGCTCGCTCGCCCGCACGACGAAGAGGTCGGACAGATCCTGGTGCGTCGAGACCTTGCCGCCCGCCCAGAGACCTCGTGCCTCTGACATCCCCCTATACAGCTGTTGCATTCGCTCTGGCATGAAACGGTAGGAGAGCCAGGGCGGGTTACCGACAAGTACGTCGACCTGGTTGTCGGGCTGGGTGAACGAGGCAGGACGGGCGAGGTTGCGAACGTAGTAGCCCCAGATGTGGTCACGCCGTTCGTCGTGCAGGTCGCAAAAGGCATTGAAGACGGCGACCAACGCTTCCTGGTCATCTGGGTGTACGGCACGGCGGCGCAGGACCGAGCTGATGCTCGGTCGTGCAGAACCGCGCTCCCGCGAGGATGCGCGACTCGCCAGCTCGGCGACAAGTTGATCGAAGCGGTCGGCGTCGGCTATGACCCGTTCCGGGAAGTGGAGTTCACGATCGACAAGCTCGGCTTGGTCAGTCGTGAAGATCGTGATCCCGCCGCGGGCGAACAGCGTCTCGTCCTGCTCCCAGCGAAGGCTGTCGCCGAGGTAGATCGGGACACTGAACGGCGGCCGCTCCCCCTCGAGGTACTTCGAACCGATCGCAAGCAGATAGGTGACCCGGGCCAAGGCGACGGCTACGGGATGGAGGTCCATGCCGGCGACATGCGAGACCACGCCGAGGATCGCCGCCTCCTGTGACATTCCTGCAGCCTCGGCTGCGCGCAGATATCGCCGGACAGCCCAGAAGATAAAGGTGCCCGATCCGCAAGCCGGGTCGAGAACCCTCTGTTCGAGCGGCTCGGTCACGGCCGTCTCGACGATTCCCTCCGCCAACCAGTCAGGCGTGTAGTACTCGCCCAGGTGCTTCCTCGTGTCGGCGTCGATCACCGACTCGTAGAGGGTCTTGAGGATGTCGTGGTCGACGTTGGTCCAGTCGAAGCGCGCGATCCGGCGTGCGAGGGCGGCGACGAACCGGCTTCCCTCTGGAGCGTCGATCGGCCAGTCGAAAAAGTCCGCCTCGACGACCCCGTTGAGCTCCGCTTGCCTGAATTCGTCACCGGAGAGGAGGGCTTTTGGGCTGACCCCGATGATCGGCAGGCCGACCGCGGAGTGGGCGATTAGCTCCGCGCTGATCACCAAGTAGGTATGCATGACGAAGAGGTCGTCGGTATCGGGAAAGTGAGTACCGAGGGCCGAGGCAAGAAGGCGTGACCAGAGCTCCCGCTTCAATGCGATCTCCGGCTCCTTCCTGTTCTGGCTGTAGATCTCCTTGAGGTCGGCGAAGTCGAGGGCAAAGCTCGGCCCCTTGGCGCCGAGCCGCTGGTGGATCTCTTTGGGGGTTGGCTTGATCCCGTAGGCGGTGGCCATTACTCCCTCGAGCCAGACGAGCAGCGCGTTGGAGTCCTCAGTCGCGCCGGTTAGCCTCAGTTCGCTGACAACCTGGCTCTTGTCGCGCATTAGATGATGCAGCTCCCAGACCGCACCGTCGGTGAGGATGCCCGCGTAGCGGAGGCCCGTTTCCTCGGTTCGGCTGGCGAGGTAGCCGGCGAGCTGCTTCTTGGCACGGTCTCTGATCCGCTCGTTGCCGAGATCCTTTTTTACCTCGATCACCGTGCTCCCGGCCTCGATGTCGATCCGCCGGCCGCCCTCGACCGGAGCCTCCAATGCGATGCGAACGTCCTCGTCGTCCAGTTCCAGGCGATCATCCATGAGGACCGCCCTGACATCGGATTGGATGTCGGCCTCGGTCAGCCCCTGCCGGGTGGCGAGTCGCTCCACCACGTCATTCAGCTTCATCGCCGTAACGTAGCCAGGTTCGCGGCTGCTAGTGCTCAGGCCCAACCCATGCGACGCGGTGGCGACCCCGGATGCTCTACGACGGTGGATTCCTCGCTCCATGTGAAGGCACGGGGCGTACCAACCGGTGCTACTTCGATGCGATAGCGGTCCGCCGTGGCGGTTCGCGTGAATCGGACGAGAACGTCCCCGTCCTGGTAGCCGGAAAATCCCTCAAAAAAAGTTGGCATGTAGACGCGCCACATGCCATTCCCCTTTTTCAGCCTGGGCGGCCCATTGAAGGTGACCTGACGGCCGGCGGCTTCGTAGACGTTCCCACGGCTGTCTTCAAAGGTGAGCCGGCGTCCTGCTGCCTTCGAGGGGTTTTTCGTGTTCGGGTAGAAGAAGAAGCGACCGTTCAAGAGCAGCTCGATCTGGTTGTAGCTATCGCCCTCGGGCTTCCGGGTCAATTCGATCCAGAACGAGGTTGCTGCGCGCAACGTCGAGTCGGCCGGCTCCGCAGCCATGGATTTGGGAGGCGGAGGGGTCCTGGGTCGCTTCGCTTCGTACTCCGCGAGGAACGCCCCGTTCGCAAGATCCGCCGCATCCCACATCTGGTCCCACCAAGCTCGAAACTTGACGGCCACCTCATCCGACCTCGAGCCGTGCCAGACGAGGACCTGCTCGATGTTCGAGGTGAGCGCGCTGAAAGTGAGGTTCGCTGACGTCGACGCTAGGGCCACCTCCCCACTCGAGCTGTTCTCAAAGTAGAAGATCTTCGGGTGGAAGGAGATCGGCGCGTTCAGGCCTGGATCGGCCAACGCGGCCTGCCCATAGGGGACCTTGGTTTCAGAGTTCTCGGCGCTCGCGAGTTGCTTCAGCGCTTTTGGCTGACTGATGCCCCCCTGGACGCCGACGAGCCACCTCTTCTGCGCTGGGTCGAAACTCTCGCGCCCGATGACTTTGTTGCGGAACTCCCCCGCTCCCGCCTCGGTCGCGAAAGCGACCGCGACAAGCGAGACATCAGCCTCAACAGATCTCCAAGCGTCCGCCAGGGGGTTCGCCGTCAAGTTGGGCGGAAGGAAAGCGAGCACTCAATGATCATTCGGCTGGTGCCCGTCGTGTCCTCCTGGCATGGGGGCACTGGACGCTGCCTGCTCGGCGGCCTACCTTTAGTCGGGTCCTGGGTGATCCCGATTGGAGGCAGACATGGCAAAGGTCCTATGCGTGCTCTACGACGACCCGATAGATGGCTATCCGCCGACCTACGCGCGCGACGAGATTCCGACGATCGCCTCCTACCCGGACGGCCAGAGCGCCCCGAGCCCTGAGGGCATCGACTTCACCCCCGGGGAGCTACTGGGCTGCGTCTCCGGCGAGCTCGGCCTCAGGACCTACCTGGAGGGCCGGGGCCACGAGCTGGTTGTCACTGCGGACAAGGACGGGGAGAACTCGGAGTTCGACCAGCATCTGGCCGACGCCGAGATCGTCATCTCCCAGCCTTTCTGGCCGGCCTATCTGACCGCCGAGCGGATCGCCAAGGCTCCCAACCTGAAACTGGCGATCACCGCCGGGATCGGCTCCGACCACGTCGACCTGCAGGCAGCTATGGACTCGGGCATAACCGTCGCCGAGGTCACCTACTGCAACTCTATCTCCGTCGCCGAGCACGTGGTGATGATGATCCTGGGACTGGTCCGCAACTACATCCCTTCCCACCAGATCGTCCTCGACGGCGGCTGGAACATCGCCGACGCGGTCTCCCGCGCCTATGACCTGGAGGGCATGCAGGTCGGCACGGTGGCCGCGGGACGGATCGGGACCGCCGTCCTCAAACGCCTCGCCCCCTTCGACGTCGGCCTCCACTACATGGACCGCCACCCCTTGCCCGCCGACCTCGAGGCCCAGCTCGGCGCCACCCACCACGACTCAGTGGAGAGCCTGGTTGAAGTCTGCGACGTGGTGACGATCAACTGCCCCCTGCACCCGGAGACCGAGCACCTCTTCGACGCCAAGATGATCGCCAAGATGAAACGCGGCGCCTACCTGATCAACACCGCCCGCGGCAAGATCTGCGACCGGGACGCCGTCGCCGCAGCCTGCAACTCAGGCCAACTGGCCGGCTACGCCGGAGACGTCTGGTTCCCCCAACCCGCCCCCGCCGACCACCCCTGGCGCACCATGCCCCACCACGGCATGACCCCCCACGTCTCCGGCTCCACCCTCTCAGCCCAAGCCCGCTACGCCGCCGGCACCAAGGAGATCCTCGAGAACTACTTCACCGGCACCCCCCAGCGCGAGGAATACCTCATCGTCGACGGCGGCCGCCTGGCCGGCGCGGGGGCGCATTCGTACTCGGCCGGGAACGCCACGGCGGGGTCCGAGGAGGCGGCGCGCTTCGGGTCTTGACGCTTAACAGCGCGGCTCGCCGATGAGAAAGGGCGGCTGAGGGCCACATCGGGGTCGTGCTAATCTGCAACCAAATGGTTGTAGGTGAAGAACCGACCCGCGACGATCAGACGGCCGCCGACCTGCTGTTCGGGGCGCTGGCGGACCCGACCCGCCGCGACATCTTCCGCCGCGCCCGCGAGGGCCGGCTCTCGGTCTCGGCCTTAGCCCGTGAGTACCCGATCAGCGTGACGGCGGTGCAGAAGCACGTCGCCGTGCTGGAGCGGGCCGAACTGGTGAGCAAGCACCGCGTCGGCCGCGAGTCGATTGTCCGCGCCGAGACCGATGCCCTCAAACGCGGCCACGCCGCGCTCGACCGCCTCGAGACGGAGTGGCGTGGCCGGGTCGAGCGGATGGACCAAGTCCTCGAAGCCGACAAAGGAGAAAGCCGATGCCCGTCACCGACGTGACCAAGGACCTCGACGCCCTGACGATGAGGATCACCGCCGAGTTCCCCGCCGCCCCCGAGCGAATCTGGGAGATGTGGTCGGACCCACGCCAGCTGGAGAGCTGGTGGGGCCCGCCGCAATACCCGGCGACCTTCGTCGAGCACGACCTCACCCCCGGCGGCCGCGCCACCTACTTCATGACCAGCCCTGAGGGGCAGAAGTACCACGGCTGGTGGCGGATCGAGGAGGCCGACCCGCCTACCCACCTCCGCTTCGAAGACGGCTTCGCCGACGACGAGGGCAAGCCCAACGCCGAGATGCCAACCACGACCGCAACGGTGACGATCGCCGAGACCGACGGCGCCACGACGATGTCGATCGAGTCCAAGTTCGGCAGCCGCGAGGGGATGGAACAGGTGATCGAGATGGGCATGGAGCAGGGCATGGTCGAAGCCCTCGGCCAGATCGACGCACTCTTGGCCGACGAGGGTTGACTCGGAGCCGCCCACGACGTAGACCTCTATCGACCCCGGACGATAGGAGGAGCAATGAGTACCAGCGCCGATCCCAAAGACGCCGAGCTGAAGGCCCGTCACCGCAAGATGTGGGCCTCGGGGGACTACCCGTCGATGGTCGATACCTTTCTCTTGCCGCTTGGCCCGCGCCTGGTCGAAGCCGCTGGAATCGCACCCGGGATGCGGGTGCTCGATGTAGCTGCGGGCACCGGCAACGCGGCGATCCCGGCCGCCGAACGCGGTGCCGAGGTCACCGCCGGCGACCTCACCCCGGAGCTCTTCGAGGCGGGGCGCGAGCGCGCAGCGGCGGCCGGGGTCGAGGTGGAGTGGGTCGAGGCCGACGCGGAGAGGCTGCCCTTTGAGGACGGCTCCTTCGACGTCGTCATCTCCTCGATCGGGGCGATGTTTGCGCCGCACCACGAGGCGGTTGCCGACGAGCTGATCCGCGTCTGCCGGCCCGGCGGCACGATCGGCATGCTGAACTGGACGCCGGAGGGGATGATCGGGCACCTCTTCAAGCTGATGGGGCCGTTCGCGCCGGCACCGCCCCCCGGAGCCCAGCCGCCGCCGCTGTGGGGCAGCGAGGAGCACCTCCGGGAGCTGTTCGGAGACCGGGTCGAGCTGCAGACGCTGCTGCGCGAGGACCTCACGATCACCGCCTTCGAGCAGGCGACCGACTACGGCGAGCACTTCAAGGCGCGTTATGGCCCGACCATCGTCGCCCGTGCAAACGCCGAGCGGGAAGGGCGAGCGGAGGAGTTCGACGCGGCGCTCGATCGCTTCTGCGAGGAGTGGAACCGGGGCGGGGAGGGACAGGCGCGCTTCGAGAAGGAGTACCTGCTGGCGGTCGGCCGCAGGACCGGTTGAACGCTCCGCTGTACCGTCGCCCTATGGCCGAATGGGACGACGTGCGGCGGATCGCCCTGGCCCTGCCCGAGACCGGCGAGCGCCCGGCATACGGAAACACCGCCTGGCGGGTCCGGGACAAGATCTTCGTCTGGGAACGCCCGCTCCGCTCCAAGGAAATAAGCGACCTCGCCGAGCGCGCGCCCTCAGGCCCGATCCTGGCGGTCCGGGTCGAGGACTTGGGCGTGAAGGAGGCGCTGCTCCAAGACGACCCCGAAACCTTCTTCACCACCTCGCACTTCGACGGCTACCCCGCCGTCCTCATCCGCCTCGACCGAATCTCAGTCGAGGACCTGAACGAGCTGATCGTCGAAGCCTGGCTGTGCAGGGCCCCCAAACGACTCGCCAAGGAGTACCTCGAGAACGAGGCGGGCTGACAGCACAGGACGCCGCGGATTCGAACTGCCGACCTCCTGGGCGCGATCCAAGGCGATGATTGGCAGTAGGTAGCCGAAAAACGCTGATTTGCAGGTCATTCGAAGGAGCGCCTTGCTGCCCACTAGTGCCCAAAAGCTCGGAGCGCGGTTCGAGATTGATTGATGTCGAACCGCCCCTCTCCGTTTACGAGAGCCGGAGCTGCTCAGCACTGATCCGGTCTGGCAGGGGCCGTGAGGCCCATGGCGCCCCGCTCAGCTTGAACGCTGCCCATCGACTCGGGTGCCGAAACGAAGTTGCGGCTGCGGCTGCGGCCTGACGCCACTCGGGGTCGCCGGCGTCGAGGGCCTTCGCGATGTGGTCATCGACGGGAAGTTCGTGTACAGCTCCCCTCCGAAGTAGTCGCCAGCTTCGCGAGAACGCAGCTACCAGCGGTTCCCCCGCGGCCAATTCGCAGTGCAGGCTCGTCGCGAAGATCGCCGCAGCGAAATCGTCGATTGGCCAGAGCGTGGAGACCACGGCTTTCGCTCCGCGGGCAAGGAACGCCGCATCGAGTCCAGCGTAGAACTCGATCCCATGCCGGATCGTCGGTGAGCGCCCGGTGTCGCAGGCTGACAGCACGACAAGCTCGGCTCCACCCAGGTCAACGTCGCGGTGTATCTCCGCGGCCGAAATGAAGCGATCAAAGGGGCCCTTGAGCCGAAGATCCAACGCGGAGGCGAAATGATCGTCGCGCCACCAGTGCCCGTGCATTGCAAGGTGGACGATTCGACCACGGCCGATTGCATCAAGGACGTCGTCTCGGGGCGATCCGTCGGCAACCTCGTCGGCGTTCGGATAGACCGAGCGGAGCGCCGATATCTCTCGATCCGCCCAGCGCAGGCTTCCCCCATGCGCTGACACCAGCTCGATCGCTTCCGTGCTCGAGCCTGCCCGGGCGAGGAGGGGCTTGACGATGCCCAACGAGGGAGCGTAGGCGATCCGGTAACGCTCGCCGAGCGCCTGAGAGCCCAGCGGGATCGCGCCGAACGGGATGCCGTGGAGGGGTCCCCAGGGCATGACCAGGACTTCCTCGATCTCCTCGCCGGCGAGTGCGTCGTCGATTTCAGCAGCCAGCGGTTGGGCCGCACGAAGGAGATGCTCAACGTCGCCGTGCCCTTGCACGAGCCATGGGGCCAGCGCCTCCGCAAGTGCCGATAGATCGACTTCCGCGCCTGAGATCCAGCCGCGCCGGCTGCCCTCCCCCGCGCTCCAGAAGCCCTGAATGCGGCCGCCTTTGTAGTTGTAGTGCAGGAGGGCGAGACCATCGACACCGAAGCCCTTCACGAGCTTCCGATGTGCAGCCTCACTGCCGTCGGCCAGCATGCTTTCGGGGTGAGCAGGTCGTCGCCTCGAGAGCGCCTCCGCATATCCGCGCATGGCATCGGCCGTCCGAGCTTCTGTCTGCGTCGGATCCGACCCGCTGTGGAGGGCACGGGCACGCGCCATGTGTGCGCTCAGTACTTTGTTTCTAGCCTGGGCGAGTGGCTTACCGTCCTCGACTCCCAGCATCAGCAACAGCTCGGACTTGGCATTCTCTGACATCCCGAAACCGACGATGACGTCGGGCTCGAACTCTCCTTCGCGCATCAGGGGAAGTGGACCGGCCTTTTCGAGCAGCTCGAGCACCGTTGGCTCGATCCGGTTAGCGAGCTCCGACGCGTCCCGGCTGAACCGCTCCAACAGGCGCAGGCTGCCGGTCTCCTCGATTTCGAAGATGTCGATCGTGAGTCGCTGGGCGAGGACGAGCAGCGCGAGCCAACTGAGAGACTCCTCCCCGGCACCCGCCGGGTAGCTCATTACGAGGGGATCGTTGAGTGGGCCAACCATGAGCAGGAGTTCGACAGGGCCCTTGCCCTCCTCTGCCAAGCCAAGAGTTACCGGTGGAAGCTCTCCCGCTTCGGGGAGCTCCTGGGCTTCCAAAGCAAGCCAGAGGTAGGCAGTGGGTCCGCTCGCGTGCAGCCCGGATCTTCCTCCCATGGAGAAGACGATCTCGCGCAGCCAATCGGGAGCAAGCGTGGAGCCGTCCAGACGGTCAGCCAGTCCGTTGGGGACGACGTGTCCGCCTGGCAGCTCAGTGATGAGCAGGCGCTTTCGGCTCCGCTCAGCCGCCTCGAGAAGGCGTGACTGGTGGGGACTGACCCCAGCGAGCTTTGTCTCGAACACAGATAGCGACTGCAGGCGCTCACGCACAAGGGCAGCCAGGGCGCCTTCGTAGCGAGCCGTATTGACCGCGGACGGATTGGTGGAGTTGTCGGGGTCGCCTGAGGCGGCGATCAACTCCAGGACGAGCCCCGTGCCCACGGCGATATCGCAAAGATCGCGATGGTCCCGGGCGACCTTGGGGAGAACCTCTTGGGCGGCCACGACGGTCTGCTGCGAGGACTCCCAGAGCTGCGCGAATCCGTCGTCATCATCGGCCCACTGTTCGATCGTCTCGGTGCAGGTGGGGCCCACACCACCCCTCGGCTCGCAGACCGCGGAAATAGATGGTTGGTCGACCAACCAGCGGCGGGCAAGCAGCTCCTCGACGTCGGAGCGGTTCATCTTCGCCTGTGCCACAGTGCTCCAGTGCTGGAGCAGTGCCATATATAGCGGCCCAGGGTCCCACCACTCGCGTCCCGGGAGTTGCCCGGCGCGATATATGGACGTCGAGGCGAAAAAGGTGTCGGTCGCCGTCGATGCAGGGCTCAGCAGTCTGCCGCTGGTGAGCCGATCGACGATGGATTCGAGCAGGTAACCGTTGGCATGCATGTGAGCGACCCCAGTTATCAGGGTCGCCGTCGCGATCTCCGGGGAGGCAAGTGCAGCGATGTCCTCCGCTACCGCGACATCGGTCATCACAGGATGGTCGGCCAACTCTTTAGCCAGAGCTTCCAACCAATCCTCCCGGCTGCGATGAGAGGTCATCGAGGCCGAGCGTACTTGTGCCGGGCTGCGAAAGGTCTTGCACTCGTCACTCCTACTACCCAAGGATGCGCGTACCTCGCCGCTAATCCTTCGCATCGGCGCGTTTTTGGGCACTGGTGCCCAAAATGGAGCGCATTCTGGGGGGCGGTTCGAACGTCTGTGAAAAAGCGAACCCGCCGACGTGCAGGGGTTCTGTCGATGGAGCTAGGCGGATTCGAACCGCCGACCCCCTGGGTGCGATCCAAGTGAGTCCACGGACGCTGAACCACCCATAACCATCTTGTTTCCAGGGTTTTCCTAAGAGGGCCAGCTACTTTCATTTCTCGTGGATATGCGCGAATACGCGGCGATATGCAGGGAGTTGGGCACTCCTGGCTAGAAGTGCCCGAAACGGAGCAGGGCGGTTCGAACGCGCTGCTCGCAACCCAAGAAAGCTTTGGCTGCATCCTCTTTATCCCAAGGAAAACGCCTAAACCTTTGGTAGCTTAGGCTGCATCCCAAGGATCCCAGGGACATGAGCGACCCCACAGCGAACACCCAAGCAGGACGAGCCGGGCAATTCGCGCACGTTGCTTCTGATGGCGACTCCTACTCGACCTTCTCTCCGAAGCCGCTTCCCCCAGACCCCCCGCTCGTCATCGACGCGGAGATGCAGCGCTTGCTGGATCGGGCGAATCAGGCGCTGGGCCGGCTTGACGGAATCACGCTCCTGCTCCCCGACGCCGACCGGTTCCTCTACAGCTACCTCCGCAAGGAGGCAGTGCTTTCGTCCCAGATCGAGGGCACCCAGTCCTCGCTCTCGGATTTGCTCCTCTTCGAGCACGATGTCGCGCCGGGGGTTCCGGAGGAGGACGTGCGTGAGGCCACCAACTACCTAGCTGCGCTCAATTTGGGGCTCAAGAGCATGGAGGAGGGATTGCCCCTCAGCCTTCGACTCCTCAAGCAGGTTCATGCCGAGTTGCTACGCGGCACTCGGGGGGGCGAGACCGGCCCCGGCGAGTTCCGCCGCATTCAAAACTGGCTAGGCGGACCCGGTCCTGCAGCGGCACGCTACGTCCCCCCACCTTCCAATCAGGTGCCGGCCGCGATGGCCGACCTCGAGAAGTTCCTGCATGGCGAGCCCGTCGCCATGCCAGTCCTCATTCGAGCGGCACTGGCCCACGCACAGTTCGAGACGATCCACCCGTTCCTCGATGGCAACGGCCGGCTCGGCCGGCTCTTGATCACGCTCCTGCTCTGCAGTGACACCGCCGACGGTGAATCCCGGGTCCTCTCGCGGCCGTTGCTCTACCTGAGCCTCCACTTGAAGAGCCACCGCGACATCTACTACGAACGACTGCAGGCTGTACGGACCGACGGCGACTGGGAGGGCTGGCTCCGCTTTTTCCTAGAGGGGGTGATCTCCGTCGCTGACCTCGCGAGTGAGACGACCAAACGGATCGTCGAGCTGATCGAGCGAGACAGAGGGCAGATCAACGCGCTCGGGCGTGCAGCGGGTTCGGCCCTGCTCGTCTTCGACCGCGCCGTCAGAGAGGTAGTAATCCGGATTCCGGAAACCGTAGAGCAACTGCCGATCTCCGAGCCAACGGTTGCTACGGCGATCGGTCACCTTGAGCGAATTGGCATCCTCCACGAGCGCACCGGTCGCCCCCGCAACAAGATCTTCGCCTACGACAAGTACCTGAAGATCCTTAGTGAGGGAACTGAGCCGCTGTAGCCATCAACCAGAGCCCAGGCTTCGACTGTCACCACGCCCCCGCCTGGGTGGTTAAGAGTCGAAGGGCTCCGGCAGACGGCGAGAGGCGGGCCAGGTATTGTCTAGGAACGGTGCGAGTCACGGGACCTGTCAGGAAAGGTAAGGCGCTGGCCAAATCCTAGTTGTGCACTTCTGGCTGGTTGGTGTGCTCCTAGGTCGGTGGCCTTCTTCCCGGTACATACGGTGACGATTGACGCCGTAAAGGCCCATCTCCAAGGGTTTGTTAAAGACGGACTTGTCACGGTGATCGGCTTGGGCCATTCGGCCTCCCTCGGCCTCCCAACCATGCCCCAGCTAGCCGATCATCTTCGAGGCGAGATGCCCGTACTACTTCAAGGAGAAGAAGTCGATGAATGGCAGGCCGTTGAGAGTGCGCTTGATGAAGGCCGCCATCTTGAGCCCGCACTCGACGCTGTGGCCCACGATGGTCCCGTCACCGACAAGATTATCGCCGTGGCCGCGAACTCGATTGCGACTGCGGAGTCGGTGGCGATCGAGCGGATATCTCGCGACCCGAACACCTTTCCACTGGCTCGTCTGATCGACAAGATCGGCTTCAGTGGGAAGGTCCGAATTATCACGACCAACTACGACCGGCTAATCGAGCTCGCCGCTGAGATGGCAGGGCTCATGCTCGACACCGGCTTTACTGGCGCTCACCATGGTCGCTACGACGTAGAGCGCAGCCGTGAGGCCCTGAGGGCGACCTACCTTCGCGGACGCCGGAAGCTAAAGGCGGTGTATCGACCCCATGTTGTGCTTGCCAAGCCCCATGGCTCACTCGACTGGTATCAGGGTCCTAACGGCCCGATCCGTAGTCCGTATCCGCTTGACCTCCCCCGACTCATGATCACCCCCGGAGAGAGCAAGTACCGCCACGGATACGAGCAGCCCTTCGATCATCACATTGCATTGGCCAATGAGGCCATCGACGCTGCTTCTGCTGTGCTGGCCATCGGATTTGGCTTCAACGATCCCCATCTGCAGACCCACTTGGTGCCACGCATTGAGCGCGGCCTGCCAACGCTGATCCTCACCCGCAACCTGACCGAAGCGGCCGCCGCTCTCGTCACTAAGTGCCCCAACGTTTGCGCACTTGATCGAGCTGAAGCCGGTGGCGGCACGCGAGTCCAGTGGGACGGGAACACCCAGGACTTCCCCGACATCCACATCTGGCAACTAGACAACTTTATAGACGAGGTGCTGACATGAACGACACGGCCAAAACTGACCCCTCCATCGACTTCGACGCAGGCAGCGTTCTCGGTCGTATCATCAGTGTCGACACGAGCCGCGCCGTAATCGATGTCGACGACCACGAGCTATTGACCCGTGTGTCAGTCGGCAATCTCGTTGCGATCAAGGGTGCGACTGCCCTTGAGTATCTGATTGGCTTGGTCGACCGCGTCACTCGTGAGCCCTATGAGGAGGCCATCCTTGAGGAGGAGAGCCAAGAGGGCGAGGTGCCCATCGACGAGGGCCAGCGTGACCTGGTTCGTACCGTCCTCGTCGGGACCTATCGCACTGTCGAAGGCGAGCGCAAAAATGTGCTCAAGCGAGGAGCCGATTCCTTTCCTCAAATCGACCGAGAGGCCTACTTGATAGAGGGAGAGACTCTGCAGGCGTTGATGTCGCTTTTTGCCTTCGACCTCGGCGAGGACGAACGCCTTCAACTTGGTCACTTTGTCTCTGATCTGTCGGCCGAGGCCATAGCGGATGGCAACAAGCTCTTCCAGCGACACGCAGCTCTACTTGGCAGCACCGGCACGGGTAAGAGTTGGACCGTAGCTTTGATCCTTGAGCGGGCTGCTGCTCTCCAGCACCCCAACTTGGTCGTCTTTGACATGCATGGCGAGTACGGACCGCTGACTGATGGTGACGAGGCCCCGGCACAGGGCTTTCGAATTGCTGGTCCCGGTGACATCGAGGCGCCCGGTAATGACGCTCTCTTTTTGCCCTACTGGACGCTCAACCAGGAGGAGATGCAGGCGCTTCTCCTCGACCGATCTGACCAGAATGCGCCAAACCAGGCAAGTCGCCTGGCTACCCATGTCCGCGACCTCAAGCAGGAGACTCTTGAGCGCGAGGGCAAGGATGACGTGCTCGCAACTTTTACGGTCGATTCGCCGATCCCCTACACCTTGGATGACCTGATCAAACGCCTGAGGGACGACGATGTCCAAATGGTCGCCGGCGCAAAAGCGGGAACCGAAAAACAAGGTCCTCTTTACGGAAAGCTAACTCGTTTCGTTCAGCGTCTCGAATCGAAACGCGATGATCGCCGCAACGCCTTCATGCTCCAACCACCCCCGGAATCCCTTGAGTATGGCTGGCTAGCGGATCAGGCAAACCGGTTGCTGCGCTCCGACGGAGACCAACGGGGCATCAAGGTCATCGATTTCTCCGAGGTACCATCCGACGTACTCCCGGTCGTCGCGGGTGTTCTAGCACGCATCCTCTACAACATTCAGTTCTGGATTCCCGAAGGGGATCGGACCCCGCTTGCCTTTGTTTGCGACGAGGCGCATCTTTACTTGCCCGCCGCAGAGAACACGGATGCAATCGAGCGTCGTGCGCTCGCGGCTTTTGAGCGCATTGCAAAGGAGGGGCGTAAGTATGGAGTCGCTCTCTTCGTCGTCAGTCAGCGACCGTCGGATGTAAGTCGGACGATTCTCAGCCAGTGCAACAACTTCATCGCTATGCGGCTTACGAACGACAAGGACCAAGCGGTTGTTAAGCGCTTTGTCTCTGAGTCGCTCTCCGGCCTCGTCGATGCGCTACCCCTCTTGGATGTCGGGGAGGCTCTGATCTTGGGGGACGCGATGCTTCTGCCTACCCGCATTCGACTCAGCAAACCAAAGACTGAGCCTGCGAGTGCCACGCGTGATTTCTGGACGGAATGGGGCACGCAGCGTCCTGAGCCCGATGTCATAGCGGCGTCCGTTGAGGCTCTGCGTCGCCAGGTCCGCATTCAGCCGGCTTAGCCGGAATACATTGCCAATCTTGCGCCTCGGCGCGATTTCAGGCACTAGTGCCTGAAATGTGCGCGGATTCCGGAGGCGGTTCGCGCGATCCTGAAAAAGCGACCCGCCCACGTGCAGGGACATCGAGGGATGGAGCTAGGCGGATTCGAACCGCCGACCTCCTGGGTGCGATCCAGGCGCTCTGCCAGCTGAGCTATAGCCCCGAGGCGTGGCGTGGGAAGTTGTGCCCAGTGCCTCGCACGAGCAAGGATAACCGCATAGTCTTTGGCAGCCTCCTCCGCGGAGATGGCGAGCATGAGCATCCTCGACGACGCAATTCGAGAGCACCTGGAACTGAAGCGCGCCCATGGCGCGGACGACGCCGAGTTGAAAAAGCTCGAGGACGAGGCGTTTGGGCCGCCTGAGCGGCCCGGCGAGATTGATCCTGCTGCGGAGGCGCCGACTGAGTTCATGAGCGCGCCGGAGGGCTTGGCTGAGGCTACGGTCGCCGACGCTCCCAGTGGTCGCCGCGAGCCGAACATCGCTGACCTTCAGGAGGCGCCCGAGCCGTCTGCGCCCGAGGCGCTGCCGGAGCAGCCCGCTGACGAGGCGCATCCCGCGACCGAACACGAGGCGATCCCGGAGCTCGCCGACGAGGCCGAGCCCGAGCTCGCACCTGAGCCCGATCCTGGCCCCAACACCCAGGAGCGCCACGCGATCGCCGAGCAGCCGACCGAATTCTTCGACGTCGAGTCCGCGATCGAGGCCGAGCCCGAGGCCGCCGATGCGCCGGCCCCCTCCGATGACGACCTCCTTGAGGCCGAGCAGGCCGAGCCGCGTCTGGCCCCGGTCGACCCGCTCTCCGGCATCGAGGCCTCCGCCGCCGAAGCCGAGGCGGCCGAGGAGCCGCTGCTCGAGGACGAGGAGGAAGAGGACGACTTCTTCAGCGAGCAGCGACTCTCCGACGAGCTGAACCAGGCGCTGGAAACCCCGGTCGAGGGCGAGCCGCAGGGCGGCCCGCGGACCGAGGAGCCGATCCCGCCCGGCCCCCACACCGAAGAAACCGAAGCCCACTACGCCGAGCGCGAGCGCGGGGAGGCCGAGGTCGAGGACGAGGCGGCCGAAGAGGAGTTCGAGGAGACCGAGCAGCCGGCCGCCAGCCACGAGGCCAAGCCGGCCAACGAGGACGTGCTGGAGGAGACCCCGGACTTCCTCGAGGACGCGCCGGAGGACGACGACCTCTGGTTCGAGCAGCGCCCGCCCAAGGACTTCGACTTCGACGATTAGGCCCTTCGCGGCCTAAACTCCAGCCAAGGGGCCATAGCTCAGCTGGCAGAGCGCCTGCTTTGCAAGCAGGAGGTCGCCGGTTCGAACCCGGCTGGCTCCATCGTCCACTAGCGGGGAGACGGTCCGCTGAGCAACGCGATGAGGCTTCCGAATGCCGTGCACGAGGCGCATCCGTGGGTGATCGCGGAGATTGCGCCGGACTTTGAGCTGCTCGACGTCTGGCAACTTCCGACGCCGGGCGGCGCGGACGACTTCCCGGCGCTGGTCGAGGTCGTGAACTCTCTGGATCCAGATGAATCTGAATCGCGGGCCACTCGGGCGCTGTTCGCGTTGCGCTGGAAGCTGGGGGAGTGGTTTGGGTGGGACGAGCGCGGGACGGGCGAGCAGCCGATCCCCGGCGGCACCGAGACGTCGCTGAGCGCCCGCGTTCCAGAGGAGCTGCGCGACACCGTGTCGCCCCCGGTCGGCGTCGGCGCTGCCACCTTCGTCCCGATCTACCGGACCGACGACGAGTGGGCGGCGGAGATCTCGAACAACACGGTGCACGGCGTGGCGCAGCTTGCCTGGGTGGAGGACGGCAAAGGGGGTTACCGCGGGCAGATGGCGGTCTACGTCAAGCCGCGCGGCAGGTTCGGCTCGGCGTACATGACGCTGATCTCGCCCTTCCGCCACTACATCGTCTACCCGGCGCTGATGCGCCAGATCGGCCGTGCCTGGGATGCCCGCCGCCGGGCGGACTCGCCTGCCTGATGCTCGTTCTCTACGACGGTAACTGCGGCTTCTGCAAAGTGACGCTGGCGGTGCTGATGCGGTGGGATCGGGCGCAGCGGCTCGATGCCACGCCAATCCAGTCCACTGTGGGACAGGGGCTGCTGGCCGAGCTGCCCGCCGAGGATCGCCTCAAGTCGTGGCATCTCATCGACGACGCCGGCGAGCTCCACTCGGGCGGGCCGGCACTATCCATCGTCTTCGCCGTTCTGCCTCGGGGTGGGGGGTTCGCCCGCGTCATGTCGCGATTCCCGAACGCGACGGCACGCACTTACGGCTGGGTCGCTGCTCATCGCGTGCTTCTCGGCCGACCGCTGGGAGCGCGACCGCGCGCCTGGTCCGCGCGAGTGATCGCCGAGCGTGAGTCCGACCACGGAGACCCAAACCCTTGCGTCCATCCACCCCAACGCCGATGATGCCCGGGTGGCGAATCGGTACGGAAAGTTTTTCGGGCTGGCGATAGCCGTCGTTCTGCTGCTGGCTGCGTCGCTCGCCGCGCTCGCCACCGGCGCGGGCGGCGATGAGCCGACGACGACGCTGGTCTCGCGCGCCGGCGCCAAAGGCCCCGGCGCCGACGGCAACTCGACCGAACCGTCGATCTCGCTCGATGGCCGCTACGTCGCCTTCACCTCGAGTGCCAAGAACCTCAGCCCGGCGTCGAAAAACGGCGAGCGACAGATCTACGTGCGCGACCTGAACACCGGGGTCACGACGCTGGTCTCCCGGGCCAACGGCGCCGACGGCGCTGCCGCGGAAAACGGCGCCCGCGAACCCTCGATCTCCGCCGAAGGCCGCTACGTCGCCTTCGCCTCGTCCGGGGAGAACCTCAGCGCCGGGGACGCCTCTTCCACCGACGTCTTCGTCCGCGACCTCGCGACCGGGAGCACGACCTTCGTTTCCCGTGCGACCGGGCCCACCGGCGCGGCGGCCGACTCCGAGTCCTACGCCCCCTCGATCTCCGCCGACGGCCGCCACGTCGCCTTCGAATCCGGCGCCGCCAACCTCAGCGCCGAGGATCTCGACACCGGCGCCAGCCGCGACGTCTTCGTCCGCGACCTCGACGCCGGCGTCACCGAACTGATCTCGCGCGCCAGCGGCACCGCTGGCGCGGGCGGCGACAACTCCTCTGGCCAACCCTCGATCTCCGCCAACGGCAACGTCGTCGCCTTCACCTCCCGCGCCACGCTCGGCACCGACGACGTCGACGAATCCAGCTTCCCCGACGACGTCTTCGCCCGCGACCGCGCCGCCGCGACCACCACCCTCGTCTCCCGCGCCAGCGGCCCAACCGGCGCCCCCAGCCCGGTCATCTCCGACGAACCGGCGATCTCCGCCGACGGTGCCCACGTTGCCTTCGCCTCCAGCGCCAAGCTGACCGGCCAGCGAGCCTTCGACCTCAACGTCTTCATCCGCGACCTCGCCACCGCCACCACCCGGCTCGTCTCGGTCGGCGACGAGGGCGCCGCCGGCGACGGCAAGCGCAACCCGTCGATCTCCGCCGACGGCCGCTACGTCGCCTTCGAGACCCGCGGCAACAAGGTCAGCCCGACCGACGCCGACGGCCGCGTCGACGTCTTCGCCCGCGACATGGAGCAGGGCATCACCGTCACCCTCTCGCGCGCATCGGGCCAGCTTGGCGTCCCTGCCGACGCCCCCGCCTTCAACGCCTCGGTCTCCGGCGACGGCACCCACATCGCCTTCGACTCCCGCGCCACCAACCTCTCAAGCGCCGACCAGGACAAATTCGCCGACGTCTTCGTCCGCGACCCGATCTATGCGAAAGAGCCGAAGCTGCCGACCTGCGCCGGCCGCATTGCCACGGTAATCGGCACGCCCGGCGAGGACTCCCTCAAGGGGACCAAGAGCAAGGACGTAATCGTCGCCCTCGGTGGGGACGACCGGATCAAGACCTTCACCCGCGCCGACGTGATCTGCGCCGGCCCCGGCGACGACCAGGTCGACGCCGGCGACAACGGCGAAGGCGGCGGCTCTGACCTCGTCCTCGCCGGTCCCGGCAACGACAAGGTCATCCTGGGACCGGAGCTGGGTCGCGCCTTCGGCGAGGGCGGCGCCGACGTCCTGCTCGGCAGCAAGGGTGGCGACTCGCTCTCCGGCGGCCCGGGCAACGACCTCCTGCGCGGCGGCCCCAACCCGCAGTTCAACACCGACTTCCTCTACGGGGGTCCCGGCAACGACCGCCTCTACGGCGGCCCCGGGCCGAACTGGCTGCGCGGCGGCCCGGGACAGGACCTCGAAGTCGGCGGCAACCGCTAGGCCCGCCGGCCTGGACTAGTCCGCCAGCCCGACGGGCGCGAGCAAAGCCCGCCCGGCGAACCCCACCATGTGGTCGTTCACCTCTTCGAAGCTCTCCCTCAGGAAAGGCCGATCCCGCATGGACCAGATCCCTTCCGCGTTCACCCAGGCCGCGTCGCGCGCCCTGGCGATGTTCCACACGGCGACGATGTCGTCCACCGAATTGAACGCCACGTCCAATTCCTTCAGGAGCCCCGTCACCATCCACAGCTTCGTCTTCTCCTCCGCCGCGGCGATCACGCCGTTGATCGATTCGTAGTCCCTGCGCTCGGGAGTGTCGTGACCCGGCTCGGTCCCCCGCGCGGCGAAGACGTCGGCGATGCCGATCGCCAGGTCGTGGTTGATGTGGGCGTTCATCCCCGCCAGGGCGAACTGGATCGGGGCTATCCCGGACTCGAACCGGGCTTCGAACACCGGCTTCCAGGCGTGGAACGAGTAGCCGGGCGGCGGGGAGGAGCCGCTCCCCGCCGCATCGAGCGCGTCGAAGTAGAGGTTGCCGAAAGCGACGTCGAGCGCCTCCAGGAAGCCCGGCGCCGCCTGCGGTTGACCGGGCACGGTCGCGGCCACCTGCTGCGTCATGTCGAGGTACAGCTTGTTGAACCACTTCACGCCGTCGGTGGCGGGAAGCGCGCTGTCGATCGCTTCGAGGCGTTCGAGTACGCCTTTCAGGGACGACGCCAAGCTATCCCTGCACCGTCATCGTTGCCTAGGCCGAGGCCACCAGCTCGTCGGCCCGCTTGTCCTCCGGCAGGTTCTGGTCGGCGTGGTAGCTGGAGCGGACCAGCGGCCCCGCCGCGACCGACTCGAATCCCAGGGCATAGGCGGCCTTCTCCAGCGCCTCGAACTCCTCCGGGTGCCAGTAGCGGACGACCGGCAGGTGGCTCTCGGTCGGACGCAGGTACTGGCCCACGGTCAGCACCTGGACCCGGTGCTCGCGCAGCAGGCCGAAGGTCTCGACCATCTCCTCGAAGCTCTCGCCGAGCCCGACCATCAGCCCGGACTTGGTGACGACGTCGGGGCCACCCATCTCCTTGGCCATGCGCAGGACCCGGGCCGAGCGCAGGAACTGGGAGCCGCGGCGGGCCAGCGGGTAGAGCCGTGGCACCGTCTCGACGTTGTGGTTGAAGACGTCCGGGCGCTCGGCGACGACCCGGGCCAGCGGCATCTCCTGGCCGCGGAAGTCCGGCGTAAGGACCTCGACCTTGCAGCCCGGCGCCAGCATCCGGATCGAGCGGATCACGCCGACGAAGGCGCCGGCGCCGTAGTCGGGCAGGTCGTCGCGATCGACCGAGGTGACGACCGCGTGGCGCAGCCGCATCGCCTTCACCTGGTTCGCCACTTTCAGCGGCTCCAGCGGGTCGTTCCAGGTCGGCTTGCCGGTCTGCACGTTGCAGAAGCCGCAGCGGCGGGTGCAGACGTCGCCGAGGATCATGAAGGTCGCGGTGCCGCGCTCCCAGCACTCGCCGACGTTGGGGCAGTTCGCCTCCTCGCAGACCGTGTGCAGGCCCTCGGCGGCGATCGTCGACTTCAGCCGGCGGTAGTTGGGGCCGCCCGGCGCCGGCACCTTCAGCCACGGCGGCTTGCGGGCGCGGCGGAAGGGGACGGTGCCCTCGGCGTCGGCGGCGCTGCCGCCGGGCTTGGCGCGGGAGCGGGTGACGTGGATGCGGGGGGCGGCGTCGCTCATCGGCTCGGGGCCAGCGTAGCCAGGCCCAGCTCCTCGAGCGTCGCCGCCACCGGCTCGCGCTCGTAGACGTCGCCGAAGCGCTCGACCAGGCTGTCGGCGAAGGCGCCGAGGTCCTGCTCGGCGCCGTGCTCGCGTCCCAGCGAGGTGACCCGGCAGCCCTCGATCCCGCAGGGCACGATCCACTCGAACGGCTGCAGGTCGTTGTTGACGTTGACCGCGAGCCCGTGGGTAGTGACCCCGTGGCTGACGTGGACGCCGATCGAGCCGATCTTGCGCTCGCCGACCCAGACGCCGGTCTCGCCCTCGCTCAGCCCCGCCTCGACCCCCTGCTCGGCCAGCGCGCCGATCATCACTCGCTCCAGCCGCCGCACGTACTCGTGCACGTCGCCGCCGTAGGGGGCGAGGCTGACGATCGGGTAGGCGACCAGCTGCCCGGGCCCGTGGTAGGTGACGCGGCCGCCGCGGTCGGTGTCGAGCACTTCGATCCCCTGCGCCTCGTACCACTCGACCCCCATCGGCAGCTCCGCCGCGGTCGCGCGGCGCCCGCGCGTGTAGGCGGGGGTGTGCTCGAGCAGCAGCAGGACGTCGGCGATCTCGTCGCGCTGGCGGCGCTCCTCCAGGCGTCGTTGCAGCTCGCGCCCCTCTTCGTAGGGGAGGATTCCGCACCGGAGGACCCGAATTACGTCACGCACGGCTTCAATTCTCGCAGGCCGCCGACGTATCCTTTGCATCTCCCCTGATGGTCCAGTCCAAGGTTCTCCGACCAGAGTGGCTCCCGGCCGTCGCCCTCAGTTCGGCGCTGGCGGCCCTGATGCTCCTCTGGAGCCCGCCGGTCGGCGACCTCGCCGCCCAGGTCTTCCGCGCCGAGCTCTTCCAGCAGGCCGGCCTGGCGATCTGGAACGGCAGTTGGTACGGCGGCCACTACACCCTCACCTACAGCGTGCTCTTCCCGCCGCTCGCGGCGCTGCTGGGCCCGCAGGTTGTGGGAGGACTCGCCGTCGTCTCCTCCTCCTACCTGTTCGACCGCCTGGTCCGCGACCGCTGGGGGGCGGAGGCGCGCTGGGCGACCCTCTGGTTCGCCGCCGGCGTCGTCACCCTGCTCGCCGACGGCCAGCTCACCTTCGCGCTCGGCGTCGCCTTCGGGCTGGCCTCGCTGCGCTGCCTGCAGACCGGCCGCGGCGCCCTCGCCGTCGCCGCCGCGGCCGGCTGCGCCCTGGCCAGCCCCGTCGCCGCGGTCTTCCTCGCCGGCGTCCTCCTGGCGGCGATGCTGGAACGCGGCCGCCGCCCCCACTGGGCGGCGCTCAGCGCCGCCGCGCTAGCCCTGGTCCTCACCGTCGTCCCCAACCTCGCCTTCCCCGAGCCCGGCCAGTTCCCCTTCGTCTTCTCCTCCTTCATCGCCGTGCCGCTGTGGGCAGCCGGTGCCCTCTACGTCCTTCGCGGCCTGCCCGAGGAGCGCCAACTGCGCCGCGTGGTCATCGGCTACCTGCTGGCGGCGACGGTGATCTGGCTGACCCCGAACGCGCTCGGCGGCAACGCGGTCCGCCTCGGCGCCCTCTTCGGCGGCCCGGTGCTGGCCGCAGTGGTGCTCTCGCGCCGGCCCCGCGTCGCGCCCTGGATCCTCGCCCTGGTCCTGGTCGGCAGCCTCTACTGGCAGCTCACCGCGAGCGTCAACCAGATCGCCCGCAGCGTCGGCGACCCCTCCACCGCCTCCGACTACTTCGAGCCCGCCGCGGGCTGGCTGCGCGCGCACGGGGGGGAGGGGATGCGGATCGAGGTGCCGCCGACCGCCAACCACTGGGAGTCTGCCTATCTGGCCCCGAGCTTCGAGCTGGCGCGCGGCTGGCTGCGGCAACTGGACACGACCCGGGACGACGTCTTCTACGGAGACCGCGAACTCTCAGACCCCGAGTACAGCGCCTGGCTGCGCAGCAACGCGATCTCCTACGTCGCCCTGCCCGACGCCCCGCTCGACTACTCCTCCGCCGCCGAGGAGCACCTGATCCTCCGCGACCCCTCCTACCTGACCCTGCGCCACCGCACCGAGCATTGGCGCATCTACGAGGTCCGCAACCCAAAGCCCCTCGTCGCCCCACTGGGCACGGGACAGGCCCAGACCCTCTGGGTCGGCCGCCAAGGCTTCGCCCTCCAAATCGACCGCCCCGGCGAGTTTCTCGTCCGCGTCAACTTCACCCCCTACTGGTCGATCTCCCACGGCGCCGGCTGCATCCTCCGCCGCGGCGACTGGACCGTGGCCCGGGCATCACAGCCCGGTGTGTTCCGCGTCGACGCCGACTTCAGCCTCGGCCGCGCCTGGAACGCCGTGACCGGAGCAAGGAAGACCTGCTGATCGAGTGATGAGTTATTGGGGCTATAGGCCCAATAACTCATCACTCGATCGCTAAAGCGCGAGGCTGACGGGCTCCTCGAGCAGGGTGCGGATGCGGGCGAGGAACTCGGCGCCCTCGGCTCCGTAGAGGATGCGGTGGTCGCAGGCGAGGGTGACGTTCATCAGGTGCGCAGGGACGATCCCGCCGTCCCGCACCGCCGGCCGCTCCTTGATTGCCCCGACGGCGAGGATCCCGGCCTGGGGCGTATTGATCACCGCAGAGAAGTCGTCGATCCCGAACATGCCCAGGTTGGAGACGGTGAAGGTGCCGCCACTGAGCTCGGGCGGGGTGATTGAGCCGTCGCGGACTTTGCCCGCTACGGCGCGGGTGTCGGTGGCGATCTGTCGCAAGCCCTTCTTGTCGGCGTCGAAGACCGTGGGAACGACCAATGCTTCGTGCGCCGCCACCGCGACCCCGACGTTCACCCGCGAATAGAGCTCGAACTTGCCGTCCCGATACGCCCCATTCGCTTTCGGGAACTCCCTCAACGCGATCGCGCAAGCCTTGACGACCATGTCGTTGAACGAGGGGACGACATCTCCCTCTTTCGAGGCTCCTTTAATGGCGGCCCGCGCGGCCACGGCCTCACTCATGTCGATCTCAGCCGACAAATAGAAGTGCGGCGCAGTGGCCTTCGACTCGGCCATCCTCCGAGCCACCGTCTGCTGCAGCTTCGTCAGCTCCTGGACAGAGGTCTGCCCCTTAGCCGTCTCACCCTCCACCTGCGTAGTAGACGCGGGACCCGCAACCTCTACTTGCCCGGTGGAGGTTGCGGGTCCCGCGCCCTCAGCCGCTTCCACATCAGCCTTGACGATCCGCCCCGAAGGCCCGGACCCCTCGATCCCGGCCAGCTCGATCCCGCGCTCCTTAGCCAGTCGGCGAGCAATCGGAGAGGCCTTGACCCGAGCCGACCCAACCTCTCCATCCGGGGGTGGCGCCGTAGGGGGTGCCGCCCCTGAGGAAGCTTCAGCTACCGGAGGGGGCGGTGGGTCCCCTGCGGCGACAGGACCCGCGGGCGGAGAGCTTGGTCCCTCGGATGATCCCTCGCCATCACCGCCAATCCGCGCAATAGGCGTCCCGATCGGCAGCGTCGCCCCCTCCTCGGCCAGGATCTCCGTCAACGTCCCCGCCACATCAGCCTCATACGCCATGTTCGCCTTGTCGGTCTCGATCTCGACCAGCTCGTCGCCGACCGCAACCTCGTCCCCGACCTGTTTCAGCCAGCTCAGGATCGTGCCCTCCTCCATCGAGTCCGACAGCCGCGGCATCACCACGTCGGCCATCAGAGCGATCCCTCCAGCGTCGCCAGCGCGGCACTCACCACGTGCTCCTCGTGTGGGATCGCCGCCTGCTCCAGGCGCTTGGAGTAGGGCATGTGCACGTCGGCGCCGGTCACCCGCTGCACCGGCGCGTCGAGGTAATCGAAGGCCTGCTCGGTGATCAGCGTCGCCAGGTTGGCGCCGACGCCGCCGTGCGGCCAGCCCTCCTCGACGATCACCGCGCGGTTGGTCTTGCGGACCGACGCGAGGATCGTGTCGAGGTCGAGCGGGCGCAGGGTGCGAGGGTCGATCACCTCGGCCTCGACCCCGTGCTGCTCGGCCAACTGCCCCGCCGCGTTCTCGGCCACCTGCGCCATCTTCAGCACGCCGATGATCGTCACGTCGCCGCCCTCGCGGCGCACCGCCGCTTCGCCGAAACGCAGCACCGCGTCGCCGTCGTCCGGCACCTCGCCGCGCACCCCGTACAGGCTCTCGTGCTCGATGAAGACCACCGGGTTGTCGTCGCGGATCGCCGCCTTCAAGAGCGCCTTGCCGTCGGCCGGGGTGGAGGGGCAGGCGACCAGCAGCCCGGGCACCTGCAGGTAGAGGGCCTCGAAGCTGTGCGAGTGGGTCGGCCCCAACTGGTGGCCGCCGCCGCCCGGCATCCGGATCACCATCGGCACCTTCGCCTGGCCGTTGAACATGTAGGGGATCGCGGCGGCGTGGTTGACGATCTGGTCCAGCGCCAGCAGGGAGAAGTTGACCGTCATCAGCTCGACCACCGGCCGCAGCCCGCCCATCGCCGCCCCGACCCCGGTGCCGACGATCGTGTTCTCGGAGATCGGCGTGTCGCGCACGCGCCGCTCGCCGAACTCGTCCAGCAGCCCCTCGGTCACCTTGAAGGCGCCCTGGAAGACGGCGACGTCCTCGCCCATCACAAACACCGCCTCGTCGCGCCGCATCTCCTCCGCCATCGCGTCGCGCAGCGCCTCCCGCATCCGCAGCTCCGCCATCAGCCCTCGCCCTCCTCGAGCTCGCCGCCGGCCTCGCGCTCGGCCGAGACCCGCGGCTCGGACCCCTCCTGCGCGTCGCCGTGCGTCGCCGGGTTGGGACGCGGCCCGACCTCGTCGCGCCCCGCGTAAGCGGCGCCGGCTTCGGCCAGCTCGCGCGCCGCCGCCGGCATCTCGCTCTCGCGCTCGCCGCGGTGCGGCTCCGGGCTGCGCTCGTCGACCGCGTACCAGCCTTTGGTGTCGGTCTGCGCATAAAGGCTCTCGTACATCGTGTCCAGCGGCGGCTCCGGCGAGTTGTCGGCGAACTCGACCGCCTCGGCCACCGTCGCCTCGGCCTTGTCGCGCACCTCCTGCACCTCGCGCTCGCCCAGCACCCCGGCCTCGACGCAGCGCCGAGCGAAGGTCTCGATCGGGTCCTTCTCCCGCCACTCGTCCACCTCCTCGCGCTCGCGGTAGACCTCGGGGTCGGCGGCGGAGTGGCCGCGGTAGCGATACGTGAAGGCCTCCAGCAGGGTCGGCCGGCTCTCCTCGCGCGCCAGCCGCACCCCCTCGGCGACGGCCTCGCGCACGGCGATCACGTCCATCCCGTCGACCCGGCTGCCGGAGATGCCGTAGCCCTCGGCCTTCTTCGAGAGGTCGGTCTGGGCCGAGTGGCGCTCGACCGAGGTCCCCATCCCGTAGAGGTTGTTCTCGACCAGGAAGAGGACCGGCAGTTTCCACAGCGCGGTCAGGTTCATCGTCTCGCCGAAGTTGCCGGTGTTGGAAGCGCCGTCGCCGAACATGCAGACGGTGACCGCGTCTTCGCCCTTGAACTGGGAGGCGAGCCCGAGCCCGGCGGCGATCGGCAGGTTGCCGCCGACGATCCCGTAGCCGCCCATGAAGCGTTTCTCGGCGTCGAAGATGTGCATCGAGCCGCCGCGGCCGCCGCTGGTCCCGTCGACGCGGCCGAACAGCTCCGCCATCACCCGTTTCGGCTCGGTCCCGCGGGCGATCGCGTGGCCGTGGGTGCGGTAGGTGCCGATCAGGAAGTCTTCCTCGCGCATCGCCGAGGCGACGCCGACGATCGTCGCCTCCTCGCCGATCCCCAGGTGCAGGAAGCCCCCGGCTTTGGCCCGCTGATACTGCCGCCCGGCCTCCTCCTCGAAGCGCCGGATCAGCGCCATTCGCGCCAGCAGCTCGTAACAGGTGGAGGCGTCGGGGAGGTCGGCCATCGACTTCACCTTAGCCAGCTACCCGGGCAGCCTCCACAGCATCCTCGAGCCGGTCATCGCCCCAGAAGACCTCGTCGCCGACGACCACCGCCGGCACGCCTTCGACGCCCCTGGTCGCGGCCCGGTCGGTCGCCTCTCGCAGCGCCGTTTTGACGATCTCCGTCTGCACCGCTTTCTCCAGCGCCCGCGGGTGCAGCTCGCAGGCGGCGGCGGCGATCATCACGTTGTCGGGCTCGGAGAGGTCGCGCCCGGCGGCGAACTGCTGGCGGAAGGCGGCGAGGCAGAAGGAGACGGTGCGGCCGGTCTGCTTGGCGAAGGTCGCCACCCGCATCGCGGTCAGCATGTTGCCCGGCCAGGGGTCGGGCCAGACGATCGGCGCCAGCCCGTAGGCGGAGGCGCGCCGCTCGCACTCCGCCATCCCCGCCTCGCGCTCGGGGCCGTTGCCCCAGGAGTCGCGGCCGAAGACGCCGAAGAGGCCGCCGAGCAAGATCGGCTGCCACTCCGGCTGCTCCAGTTCAGCTTCGGTGAAGAGCCCGCTGATCCGCTCCGCACTCAGGTACGCGTAGGGCGAACCGAGGTCGAAGTAGAAGGTCGCGCGGCCCATTCACTGGATTCTTGCTCAGTGCCCCTTTTTCTTGCCTTTGCCCTTGCTCTTCTTCTTCTCGGCCTTCGGCGGCGACAGGGTCGCGGCGAGCGTGATCGTTTTCGTACCCAGCGCTTCAGTCACCTTGACCTTGACGCTGGCGTCGCCCTTGAGGGCTTTGCGCAGCGCTTCCAGCGCCTTGCCCTTGACCGTGATCGTGACCTTGCCTTTGGCACCGGGAGCCAGGGTCTTCGGCGCGGTCGCCTTCATCTTGTACTTCTTGGCGCGGGCCTTCTTCTTCGACGCAGCGGCGCTCGATTTGCCTTTGTCACCTTTCGCCTGGCCACTCGACGAGGTCTCTTTCACGCTCAGCAGCGCTGAGGACACTTTCAGGGCGCAAGGGGAGCTGCCGCAGGTGATCGTGCCGATCACGGCCTGACCCTTCTTGTTCAGTTTCAGCTTGCCCTTGTGTTTTTTGCTGCCGGTCGCCGGAACCGGAGGCGGAGGCGGAACCGGCTGCCAGGTGGGGTCGAACCCCGAGGTGATGCGGTGGGGGCCGACGCCATTGGAGGCCATCACGAAGACGCCGTTTTCTTCGCCGACGGAGGGCTGGTAGCGGCTTTTGAAGAAGGCGATCTGCGTGCCGTCCGGCGAGAACCTGGGCAGTTCGACGTATTCGAAGGTTCCCGGCGGCTTCGGGGGCATCGGGATCAGCGTGATCGCTCCCCCGCCGACGCCGATCACGCCGAATTCCTTTCCTTCATGACTGAAGATGAGTTTCGAGCTGTCCGGCGAGAAATCCGGGGTGTAGTTCCCGTAGCCGGCAGTCAACTGGCTCGGGGGGGCTCCGGGTGAGGGGGCAACGAAGACCCCCGAACTGCCGGCGGTGCCGCCGTACCGAGTGAAGGCGACTTTGCCGTCAGCCGCGACGGCCGGGCTGTAGTCGGTGACACCGTCGATTGCCGGAGTGACCACGGCAGCCAGGGCCCCGGTGGTTGCACTGAGCGTGACGATGTGCTGGAAGCAGAGATCGCAATCCGATTCGTAGTAGAAGTAAGCGCCAGGTTCTTCATAGTCGAGGCATTCGGTGTCGCCCGCTTCTTCCACCGCACACACTTCGACCTGGGTGCGGTTGAAGACGGCTTCGGAGACCGCCAACTGCGCCCCACCGGGCAGGAACTCGGGTCCGTAGAAGGATTTGCCGACCCGCGTGCGGGTCACGATCTTGACCTCGGGGATGATTTTGGAGCTGCGGGGGTCGTCGAAGTTCGATTCCCATTTGTTGGTCGAGTTTTCGGATTTCGAGCCGGTCGCGATCTGCGCGAGGCCGGTCCCGTCTGCGTTCATCACCATGACGTTGCGTTCACGGTTGAAAGTGACTTTTGCCCCATCGGGCGAGTAGCTGGGCCAGTAATCGTTGGTTCCACTGGTCAGTCCGACTGGAGAGGAGCCGTCGGCGTTGACCGAGTAGATCGACTGTGAGAAGTAGCTCTGGCCGTTGGAGAAGGCGATCTTGCCGTTACCCCCTGGGAAAGACGCGCCACCGCGCTCGCTCATGGAAATCGCAAGTGCCGCGCAGGCGCAGAGTGCCGCCAGCGCAGTGATCCATACGTATCGCGCGTTGGCACGATCAAACAGCCCGCCGATTCTCCCCATTACCCCAGCCTTTCGTATGCTCTTCGGTGTCAGCCGTCGGTTGCGCCGACGCCGTGGACGAGATTGCCTGACCGCCTTATATCACCTTCCAGGCGGGAAACACTTCATTACTCACTATCCGTGTCTCCACACTCTTCCTAGTCCATAGCCATTCGCGCCTAGTGGACACGTTTGAGTATGTGGTGGGGTTCACCCTCCTCGCCCTGATCATCTGCGGCTTCGCCGTTACCGCACTGAGGCTGCGGGTGGCACTGGTGGGTAACTGGACCGGTGCCCCGGCCCTGCTCGTTTGGATCGTCCTCGGCATCGCCACCGCGGTCGTCACCTCTGAGCTGCTCGGAGTCCTGGGGTTGCTGTCGACCCCAGCCATCGTGGTCGCCTCACTGGCTCCGGCAGCGGCTCTCAGTCACTGGAAGCTGGCCCCGGGCGGGGGATCCGCGCCTCCGGCAGTGAAAGTCGGGCGGCTGATGCTGGCGTTGGCGGCGACCGCCGCGCTGGTGACCGCGATCCACTGGGCGGGGCCGGTTCTGCGCAGCCTCGACGTCGGTATCTACCGCCAGGACAGCCTCTGGTACCACCTGCCGACCGCGGCATGGTTCGCCCAAACCGGGTCGGTCGGCGGGCTGCTCTTCACCGACCCGCTCAAGCTCGCGGTCTGGTACTACCCCGACAACTCCGAGCTCATCCACTCGCTCGGCATGGTTGTCCTCGACAACGACTTCCTCTCCCCGCTCCTCAACTTCGGGTGGATGGCGGTTGCGCTGCTCGCCGGCTGGTGCATCGGGCGGCCACTCGGCCTCGCCCCGGTCACCCTGCTGGCGGTAGTCCTCGTACTGGACTCGGACATGATGCTGGTGCAGGCCGGCAACGCGCCCAGCGACGTGATGGCGCTCGCCTGTCTGCTCGCCGCGATCGCGGTGCTGGTCAACGCCGGCGCTGTCCGCTCCTCCGGCGCGACGGGGCATCCTTCGATCGGGTCACTCGCGATCGCGCCCCCAACTCTGGCGATCGCCGCGCTCGCCTGTGGCCTGGCGGTCGGCACCAAGGTGACGATGCTCGTGCCGGTTGGCGTGCTCACGATCGCAGTCATCGTCGCGTCCCGTGCCGACCGCGGGCGTCGAGCCGCAATCTGGCTCGGCGGGTTGCTCGCGACCGGGGGCTTCTGGTACCTGCGAAACCTGATCCACGCCGGCAACCCGCTGCCGTGGATCAACGCCGGGCCGCTCCCCGGACCACACCAGGAGGATCTCTATCCACGCCCGGCGAACTCGGTGGCCAGCTACCTAAGCGACAGCCACGCCTGGACGGACTTCTTCTTCCCGGGTCTCGCCGACACGCTCGGCCCGCTCTGGCCCCTCGTCGTGTTTGCCGCCTTCGCCGGGATCGTCCTGGGACTGCGACGACGGCAACCGGGGCCGGTCCGCGTCCTTGCCCTTGCCGCTGCGGCAACCGCCCTCGCCTACATCTTCATCCCGATCTCCGCCTCGGGCGCCAACGGCGTCCCCGCGGGCTTCGCCTCCAATTTCCGTTACGCAGCGCCGGCGCTCGCGATCGGGCTGGTGCTGCTGCCGCTCTGCGAGACGCGGGCGATCGCGAACCGCCTCATCCTTCCGGCCTACACCCTCATCGCTGCCGTCTCCGCGATCGACTCGGCCGAATGGGTGCAACCGCAACTGATCGCGGCGCTCGCGATCGGCCTCGCGGTCGTCCTGCTGCCACTCTGGGTTCTCCGCGAGCCGCGCCCGCGGCGCCGCCTGCTCGTCCTCGTCGGCGTCTCCGCCGCCGCCCTGCTCGCCGGTTATGCCCAGCAGCGGCAGTACTTCGAGGACCGCTTCCAGCCCGGGGTCGCGCCGCCGCTCGACAACCCCGGCTTCCGCGCATCGGAACAGTGGCAGTCGATCCAAAGCTGGGCCCTCGAACAGCACAACCTGCGGATCGGCATCGTCGGCTCGCCCGCTGCCTACGGCCAGTACGTCTTCTATGGCGACGACCTCTCGAACGAGGTGCGCTACCTGGGCGAACCGCGCTCTCACGGGGGCTACGGGCCGATCACGACCTGCGAGGAGTGGAACGAAGCCCTGCGCGCGGGCCACTTCGACGTCGTTGTGGTGACGCCTGAGGATCCCGGGATCGCCCTGCTGCCGCCGCAGTTCGGCTGGACCCGGCTCGGTCGCGGCGCCCTGCCCGCCCTGCTCGAACCGCCGGCGGCTGTGTACCGGATCGTCCGCGCGCCAGACCCCACTGCCTGCAACCGGCCGCGCCGCGGCATCGGCCCGGAAGGCTTTCTTCCCCCGGGAATCCCAGCACCGAGAGGAGTCCCGGTCCTCCCAGAAGCACCCGGCTAGGACCGCCCGCACCGCGGTGAGAGCGCGGGAGCCTTTAGGCGTGAATCGGCCAGCCGTCGACCGCGCGAGCGGCGTCGAGCACCGCCTCGGAGACCGTCGGGTGCGGGTGCACAATCCGCGAGAGCTCCTGGTAGCCGCCCTCCAGCGCCATCGTCGCGACCAGCTCGGCGATCATGTCGCAGGCGCGGTTGCCGACGATGTGGGCGCCCAGCACCTCGCCGTACTTGGCGTCGACGACCAGCTTGACGAGGCCGTCTTTGTCGTCGTAGACGGTGCCCGCGCCCTCGCCGGCGATCTTCTGCTTGCCGACCTTGACCTCGTGCCCGGCCTCCTTGGCCGCGGCCTCGGTGAGGCCGACGCTGGCGACCTGGGGCGAGCAGAAGGTGGCGCCGACCATCAGCTCCTGGTCGACCGGGTGGGTCTCGACGCCGGCCGCTTTCTCGACTGCGACGACGCCCTCCTCGGAAGCCTTGTGGGCGAGCGCCTTGGCGTTGACCAGGTCGCCGATCGCGAAGACCTTGGGGTTGGTCGTCTGGCCGTAGCCGTCGACCTTGACCTTGCCGTTCTCCTCGAGCTCGATCCCGGCCTCCTTCAGGCCGAGGCCCTCGGTGTCGGGAGCGCGGCCGCCGGCGATGCAGAGGTAGTCGACCTCGGCGGACTTGTCGCCGTAGGTGAACTTGACCGAGGACTTGCCGGCCTCGACGTTCTCGACCGGGGCGCCGGTGGCGATCTCGATCCCCTGTTTCTTGAAGGCTCGTTCGACGACCTTGGCAATGTCCTTGTCCTCGGCCGGGAGGATCTGGTCGAGCATCTCGAGCAGGATCACCTCGGTGCCGAAGCGGGCGTAGGCGGAGGCGATCTCCGCGCCCGAGGCGCCGGCCCCGACCACGGCGATCTTCTTCGGCTGCTCCGGCAGCGACCAGGCGCCCCAGGTGTCGAGCACGCGGTCGCCGAACTCGACGCCGGGGATCGGCAGCGCCACCGAGCCGGTGGCCAGGGTCACGGCCTTGGCCTCGTAGACGGTGTCGCCGACCTTGACGTTGCCCTCAGGGGTGAGCGAGGCGTCGCCGGCGATCGACTCGATCTTGTTTTTCTTCCAGAGCATCTCGACCCCGCCCGAGAGCGAGGCGGAGACGTCGGCGCGGCGTTTGCCGAGCGCGTCCCAGTCGACCCTGACGTCGGAGGCGACGACGCCGAGGTCGGCGCTGTTCGACGCCTCGTGGAAGATCTCGGCCGAGCGCAGGATCGTCTTCGCCGGGATGCAGGCGTAATTGAGGCAGCGGCCGCCCGGTTTGTCGCGCTCGACGACCGCCGTCTTCTGGCCGAGCTGGGCGGCGCGAATCGCCGCGACGTAGCCTCCGGGGCCGCCGCCGACGATGATTTGATCGAAGGAATCAGGCACGAACTGAGCCTATAGGAGTACCTCAGCCGGCCGACTTGGCCGATTTGTAGATCCCCCCGATTGGCCTAGTTCTTCTTCTGACCGGGCACCCGGCTGGCCAGCCGGGCCATCGGCTCGACCGCGCTCTGCAGGGTCTCGACGCTGCCGTTGAGGCCGTCGAGGGCGGTCAGGATCCGCTCCATCAGCCCGCTCAGGCGCTCGATCCCCTCGTCCAGGCTTCCCATCGTCTCCGGCAGTTGTGCGAGGTGGCGCTGAACCTCGACCAGCACCGGCATCGCCTCCTCGATCGCGGCCATCCGAGCGTCCATCTGTCCCAGCACTTCGGTCTGTTCGGCCACTCTGGCCAGGGCGGCGGTGTGGTCCTTCATCGCCCGCGTGTTCTCGGCGATCTCGGGAATCTGCCGCAGCGCTCCGATCACGTCTGCGGGCAGGGCCGAGACGCGGGCGAGGGAGGGCAGTCCGAACGAGCTCACCGCTTCATTCTCGCGGCATCCGGTTCGGCATCTGGATCCGCGCCATCGCCTTGACCATGAAGAAGAAGAAGGTGCCGGCGACCGCCAGCAGTCCCAGCGTGGCGGCGAACTGGCCCACGGTGCTGGCCTGCACGGCGAGCCCGAAGACGGCGCTGAAGATGAGGAAGACGAGGATCAGTTGGAAGCCGAGCACCGCCCAGTAGCGGGCCCGCCACATGCCCCAGGCCATCACGCCCATGATCAGCGCCGGCGCCACCACCTGGGCCCACCGCGGCCGCTCGCCGTCGACCTCGACCCCGGCCAGGTACCCGCCGAGGATCGAGACCGCGATCAGCGCGGCGACGACGGCGCCGACCGTGACCACGGTCGGCCGTTCGCCCTCGCCCAGCGGCTCCAGCGCTTCGCGCGCCGCCTGGTTGCGCTCCTCGGCCTTGGCGTAGCCGCGGGCCATGCGGTCGGCGGGGGAGGGGGACGATCCATCGCTGCCCGCGCCGCGCTGCTTGCGCTTCGGTCGCGGCTCAGCCACCGGGCGCCACTCCCCGCTCGTCCTCGGTGGCGGCAAAGGCCTGGCGCAGCCTCGCGGCCGCGGCGGCGGGGTCGACCGCGTCGCGGACCGCCCGCACCACACACATCCGCCGCGCCCCGGCCCGCACGACCTGCTCGGCGTTGGACTCGTCGATGCCGCCGATTGCGAAGAAGGGATGGGCGGCGTGCTCGGCGGCGTACTCGACCAGCTCCAGCCCCACTGCGGGCCGCCCGGCCTTGGTCGGGGTCTCCCAGATCGGGCCGACGCTGTGGTAATCGATGGGGCGGTTCGCCGCGTCGTCGATCTGCTCCTCGGTGTGGGCCGAGAGGCCGATGATCGCGTCGGGGCCGAGCAGCTCCCGCGCCTCCTCGACCGAGCCATCGTCCTGGCCGATGTGTACACCGTCGGCGTCGCAGGCGCGCGCCAGGTCGGGGTCGTCGTTGACGATGAAGAGGGCGCTGTAGCCGTCGGCGATGCGGCGGAAGGTGGAGGCGGCGCGGAGGATCTCCGCCCGGCTCAGCTCCTTCTCGCGCAGTTGCACGATGTCGACGCCGCCGCCGAGCGCGGCGCGCAGCAGCGCTTCGGGGTCCTCGCCCCGCGGCCGCGCCTCGCAGCAGAAGTAGAGGCGGGCGGTGCGCAGCCGCTCGCGCCGCAGCGGACCTGCACCCTCAGGTGGCGAGAGGCTCATAGGGCGATTATGAACCGCCGCTCGCCCCCCGGACGTCGGGGGATTGCTGTTACGGCGGAGTAACATCACTGGCGCTGTATTTCACGGGAGCCCGAAAGGGCTGAGAGGGTGGCATCGAGGCCACCGACCGTCTCGACCTGATCCGGGTAATGCCGGCGGAGGCAACGTTTTGACCCAGAAGCGCAGTTTCGACGCGGTATTCGTCGGCGGTGGCATCGTCGGCCTCAGTTGTGCGTGGCGCGCGGCCCAGCGCGGGGCGCGGGTGTGCGTGCTTGAGCGGGCTGAGCCCCCGGCCGGCGCGACCAACGTCGCCGCCGGGATGCTGGCGCCGGTCGGTGAGCTCACCTTCGGCGAGCCGGAGCTGCTGCAGATGACGCTCGCCGCCGCCGCGCTCTACCCGGACTTCGTCGCCGAGCTGGAGGACGCGAGCGGCGTCGCCACCGGGTACGCGCGCTGCGGTGCCCTGCACATCGCCCTCGACCGCGACGAGGCGGCCGAGCTGCGCCGGGTCCACGACCTGCAGCGCTCGCTCGGGCTCGAGGCCGAGTGGCTGCCGCCGCGCCGCTGCCGCGAGCTGGAGCCGGGCCTGACCCCCTCCTTCAACGGCGGCGTCCACGCCGCCGGCGAGGCGGCGGTCGACCCGCGGGCGTTGGCGAGGGCCCTGGTCGCGGCGCTCGCCGCGGCGGGTGGGGAGCTGAGGACGGGATGCGTAGTGGTCGGCGGCGTTCTCGAGGGCGAGCGCCTGGCCGGGGTGCAAATCGCAGCGGCCGGCGCTGCCGGCAACGGCGCCGCGCCCGAGGAGATCCGCGCCGACGCCGTTGTCCTCGCCAACGGCGCCTGGTCGGGGACGACCGAGTGGCTGCCCGAGCACGCCCGCCCGCCGGTGCGCCCGGTCAAGGGCCAGACGCTGGAGCTGCGCACCCGCGACGGCGTCGCGCCCTGCGAGCGGATCGTCTGCTCCGAGCGCGTCTACCTCGTCCCCCGCGAGGACGGCCGCCTCGTCGTCGGCGCCACCGTCGAAGAGCAGGGATACGACACCGCGGTCACGGCTGGCGGCGTCCACGAGCTGTTGCGCGAGGCCTACCGCCTGCTGCCCGACGTCGCCGAGATGGAGCTGGTCGACGCCCTCGCCGGCCTCCGTCCCGGCACCCCGGACAACCTCCCGATCGTCGGCCCCGGCGAGATCGACGGCCTCATCCTCGCCACCGGCCACTTCCGCAACGGCGTGCTGTTGGCGCCGCTGACCGCCGAGAGGATCGCCTCCGAGCTAGAGCGGTTGCCTTTTGTCGCCCACAGGGCGACAAGCGACAACCTCTCCCAGGAGGTGGCGCCGTGAGGATCGAGCTCAATGGCGGTCCATGCGAGCTGCCCGACGGCGCGACGCTGGCAGACGCGGCACGCGAGGCCGGCGCCGTCGGGGACGGCCGCGGCGTCGCGGTCGCGCTCGATGGCGAGGTCGTGCCGCGCGGCGAGTGGGAAGGGACGCCGCTGCGCGAGGGACAGAGCGTCGAGGTTCTCGCCGCGATCCAGGGCGGCGCCGAGACCTGGGAGCTGGGTGGCCGCCAGTGGTCCTCGCGGCTGATCGCCGGCACTGGCGGCTTCCGCTCGCTGGAGCAGATGGAGTCCGCCCTCAGCGCCGCCGGGACCGAGATCGTCACCGTCGCCCTGCGGCGTGTCGACCCCGCGGCCGAGGGCTCGGTGCTCGACGTGATCGACCGCCTCGGCCTCTTTGTCCTGCCCAACACCGCCGGCTGTTACACCGCCCGCGACGCGGTCCGCACCGCCAAGCTCGCCCGCGAGGCCTTCCAGACCGACTGGATCAAGCTGGAGGTGATCGGGGACGACCGCACCCTCTACCCCGACGCGGTCGAGCTGCTCGACGCCGCCGAGCAGTTGGTCGCCGACGGCTTCACCGTGCTCCCGTACACCAACGACGACCCGATCCTCGCCCGCCGCCTCGAGCAGGCCGGCTGCGCCGCGGTGATGCCGCTGGGCTCGCCGATCGGCTCCGGCGCCGGCATCCGCAACCCCTACAACGTCGCGATCATCGCCGAGCGGGCCGAGGTCCCGATCATCCTCGACGCTGGCATCGGCACCGCCTCCGACGCCGCCCTGGCGATGGAGCTCGGCTGCGACGCGATCCTCGCCGCCAGCGCCATCTTCGGCGCCGAGGACCCGGTGACGATGGCAACCGCCCTGCGCCGCGGGGTCGAAGCCGGCCACGCCGCCGCCCGCGCCGGCCGCATCCCCCGCCGCACCCACGCCGAGGCCTCCACCGCCTACGAGGGAATCCCGGACCTCTCCTAACAACAGCGGTGCGCGTTAGGCCCCCTATACGGGACATTTCTCGCACCGCTGTGCTGATCGGAGGGTGTGCGCACGCCACTCAACGGGCCTCTACCATGGGCACTTCGCCCCTGTAGCTCAGTTGGTTAGAGCGGCGGCCTTTTAAGCCGCGCGGCGCGGGTTCGAATCCCGCCGGGGGCACTTTGGCCGGCCCAGAAGGCAGCTCGGGAGGGAAACACGACGAGCACCTGCTGCGCGTCCCGGCCAACCGCGAAGTCGACGACGAGCGCCGTCTCGACCGCATCCGCGACGAGGTCGACGCCGCTTTTGACGCCCTCCGCGACATCGAGGACGGGGTCTCGGTCTTCGGCTCGGCCCGAATCGGCGAGGGCCACCGCTGGTACGAGCTCTGCCGCGAGACCGCCGCCTGCCTCGCCCGCGACGGCTACACGGTGATCACCGGCGGCGGCCCTGGCCTGATGGAGGCGGCCAACCGCGGCGCCGCATCTTCCCCGGCGGCTTTGGCACCCTCGACGAGATGTTCGAGAGCCTGACCCTGATCCAGACCCACCGCATCCACCAGTTCCCGACGATCCTCGTCGGCTCGACCTTCTGGCGCCCGCTGCTGGGCTGGATCGACGACACCCTCGAGGACGACGGCCTGATCGACTCGGCTGACAAAGAGCTGCTGCTGGTCGCCGACACTCCCCAGGAAGTCTGCGACCACGTCCACCGGGCGCGCGAAGCGCAGCGGCAGGAGGCGGAGTAGGGCGGACCGGCTAGTGCCGGAAGTGCCGGTGCTTGGTGAAGACCATGGCGACGCTGTCGCCGTCGCAGGCCTCGATCACGTCGCCGTCGCGTTTGGAGCCGCCGGGCTGGATCACCGCGGTGGAGCCGGCCTTGATTGCCAGCTCGGGGCCGTCGGCGAAGGGGAAGAAGGCGTCGGAGGCGACGGCTGAGTCGGCGAGCAGGGCCTCGGCGTCCTCGCCGCGGGCGTCGCGGCACTTCTCGACCGCGAGCCGGACCGAGTCGACGCGGCTCATCTGGCCGGCGCCGATCCCCAGGGTGGCACCGTCCTTGGCAATCACGATCGCGTTGGAGCGGACGCGGCGGACGACGGTCCAGGCGAAGAGCATGTCCTGCCACTGCTGCTCGCTCGGCTGCGTCTTCGTCACCGCCTCCATCAGCTCGCGCGGCTCGGGGTCGCCGTCGCGGTCCTGGATCAGGAGGCCGCCGAGGACGCGCTTGACGTCGCGCTCGGCCGGGTCGGGCTGGCGGCGCTCCTCCTCGTAGAGGATCCGGATCGCCTCCTTCTGCTGCAGCACCTCCAGCGCCCCGTCCTCGAACCCGGGCGCGATCAAGACCTCGACGAAGTTCTCGTGCAGCTTCTCTGCGAGCGGCAGGTCGATCGGCCGGTTCAGGGCGATGACGCCGCCGTAGGCGGACATCGGGTCGCAGGCGAGCGCCTTCAGGTAGGCCTCGAGCGCGTCGGCGCCGATCGCCACCCCGCAGGGGTTGTTGTGCTTGACGATCACGCAGGCGGGCTCGGCGAAGTCTCCGACCAGGCCGCGGGCGGAGTCGAGGTCGAGCACGTTGTTGAAGGAGAGCGCCCGCCCGTGCAGCTTCGAGACCCGCGAGAGGATGTGGCTGCGTACGCCCGCCTCCGAGTAGAGGGCAGCACGCTGGTGCGGGTTCTCGCCGTAGGAGAGGTCGAGCACCTTTTCGTAGGCGACCGCGAGGTGTTCCGGGAAGTCCTCGTACTCGGTCGAGAACCAGCGGCTGATTGCGGCGTCGTAGCGCGCGGTCTGGGCGAAGGCCTCGTTGGCGAGCCAGTGCCGGGTCGAGGCGGAGATCTCGCCGCCCGACTCCTCCAGCTCGGCGCAGACGGCGTCGTAGGACTCCGGTTTGACGACGACCGCGACGCCCTCGTGGTTCTTCGCGGCGGCGCGGATCATCGTCGGGCCGCCGATGTCGATGTTCTCGATCGCCGTCTCCGCGGCGACGTCCTCGTCGGCGATCGTCTGCTCGAAGGGGTAGAGGTTGACGCAGACCACGTCGATCGGCGCGATCCCCTCGCGCTCCAGCGTCGCCATGTGCTCGGCGTCGCCGCGCCGCGCCAGCAGGGCCGCGTGCAGCCGCGGGTGCAGGGTCTTCACCCGGCCGACGAGGATCTCCTCCTGGCCGGTGAACTCGGAGACGTCGGTGACCTCGATCCCGGCCTCGCGCAGTGCCGAGGCGGTGCCGCCGGTGGAGAGGATCTCGACCCCGAGCGCGGCCAGGCCTTTGGCGAAGTCCGCGACCCCGGTCTTGTCGGAGACCGAGATCAGCGCCCGGCGCACCCGGATCGCGCCGTCGCTTGCGGCCTCGCCCCCGGTCTCTGCGCCTGCGTCAGTCATCGATTGCGACGACCGTCGGGCCGTCGGCGTCGATCCTAACCCGGCCCTCCGCGATCATGCGGATCGCCTCCGGGTAGATCTGGTGCTCGACGTTGTGGATTGCCGTCTCCAGCGCCTGGCGGTCGCGCCCGACCGGGACCGGAACCTCGCGCTGCAGGATCGTCGGCCCGGTGTCGACTCCCTCGTCGACGAAGTGGACGGTGACCCCGGTCGTCTCTACGCTCGCCTCCAGCGCCTGCCCGATCGCGTCGAGCCCCGGGAAGCTCGGCAAGAGGGCGGGGTGGACGTTGACGATGCGGTTGCGGAAGCGGGCGACGAACGGTTCGCTCAGCAACTGCATGTAGCCGGCGAGGACGACGAGGTTCGCCTGCCGCGATTCGATCCAGTCGGCCATCGCCATGTCGCGCCCGGTCCGGTCCTCGTAGGCGTCGCTGGGGAAGACCGCGGTCTCGACACCCGCCGCCACCGCCCGCTCCAGCGCCCGCGCCCCTGGCTTGTCGGACCCGACCCCGACCAGCTCGATCCCGCCCTGCCCATGGAGCGTGTCGAGGATCGCCTGCAGGTTGGTGCCGCTGCCGGAAGCGAGGACGACGATGCGGAAGGCGCTCACCGCCGCATCTTCGCGCACCCGAGTGCTACCTGGAACTTCGTCCAGATCAAAAATTTTGGAGTTAAAGTCGGCGCCGCGTCAGCCACCAACCAGACGGCAGGGGGAACCGACTTGCAGACCGAACGCCCGGCACGCAACGCGCGTGCCGCAATCGCCTACGCGGTCCTCGCGGCCGCCTTCGCGGTCCTCCTGGCCGTGCCGGCCCTCGCCGCCGCAGCGCCCGAAAACGACAACTTCGCCGCCGCCGAGCCGCTGCCGGCCGTGCTCCCGGACATCCAGTCCGACTCCCTCGACGAAGCCACCAAGGAGGCGGGGGAGCCAAACCACGCCGGCGATCCCGGCGGCCACTCCGTCTGGTACTCGTGGACGCCGGCGGAGGATGGCGGGGTCGGTCTTCGCGGCCTCTGCTTCAGCGGTATCGACCCGCTGGTCGCCGTCTACACCGGCACCGCGGTCGACGCCCTCGACGAGGTGGCCTCGAACGAGGGACTGGACACCTCGGAATGCTTCGCCAACGTCCCGGAAGTCGAATTCGAGGCCGAGGCCGGCACCACGTACTGGATCGCGGTCGACGGCAGGGGCGGCGAGGAGGGCTTCTTCTCGCTCGGGTTCAACCAGCGCCCCGTCAACGATGAATTTGCCTCGCCGGTCACGGTTGGCGCGGACCTGCCCGAAGCCCTCAACGCATCGACCAAGTTCTCCACCAAGGAGCCAGGTGAGCCAAACCATGCCGGCGATCCCGGCGGCCACTCCGTCTGGTTCTCCTGGACGCCGGCGGCGAGCGGTCCGGTCGAGATCTCGACCTGCGGCGGCAACCCGTTCGGCGACAGCTTCGACACCACCCTTGCCGTCTACACCGGCGCCACCCTCGGCGGCCTCACGCAGGTCGCCGCCAACGACGACGGCCCCGCGCCGCTGGACTCGCCGGGGTGCTCGTTCGCCAGCAGCGAAGTGCGTTTCGAGGCGACCGCCGGCACCGCCTACCGAATCGCCGTCGACACCCCATCCGGCCCCGGCGGTGGGTTCCGCCTGCAACTGCTGGGCAGGCCGTCGAACGACAACTTCGCCAGCCCGGAGACGTTCGGCGACACCCCGTTCTCGACCTCGGTCGAAGCCGGCAACCGGCTTGCCAGCAAGCAGCCCGGGGAGCCGAACCACGCCGGCGACCCCGGTGGCGCCTCGCTCTGGTTCAGCTGGACTCCGACCGTCACCGGACCCTTCTCGCTCTCCACCTGCACGCAGGCGGGCGGCCCCGACACCACCCTTGCGGTCTACACCGGCGCCACCCTCGGCGGCCTCACGCAGGTCGTCGCCAACGACGACGCAGTCGACGGGTCATGCGCCTTCGCCGACAGCGCGGTCGAGGTCCAGGCGGTCGCCGGGACCACCTATCGGATAGCGGTCGATTCGCGCGAGGGCCGAGGCCAGTTCCGCCTCCAGCTCGACACCGGCCCCGTCAACGACGACTTCGCCGATGCCGTGCTGCTCCAACCCGGCGTGCCCTCGGGCCAGTTGGGGACGACCCGCCTCGCCGGCAAGGAGCCGGGCGAGCCCGACCACGCCGGTAACCCCGGCGGCCGCTCGGTCTGGTTCAGGTGGACGCCGTCCACGAGCGGAACGGTCCGCATCGCCGCCTGCGGGTTCTCCGAAGGGGGACCGGACGTCCTGCTCGGCATCTACACGGGCAACACCGTCGGCGCGCTTACGCCGGTCGCCACCGGTCCGGCCTCGGGCTGCCAGGTGGGCGGCAGTGCGGCCGAGCTGCAGGCCGTCGCCGGCACCACCTACCGAATTGCGGTCGACACCGTCGCCGGTGCAGAAGCCTTCGTTCTGGAAATCGCGGGTCGGCCGTTGAACGACAACTTCGCCAACCCGACCTCGATCGCGCCCGAACCGTTTCTGCCAAGCGGCGGTGAGACCCGCCTTGCCACCAAGGAGCCCGGGGAGCCGAACCACGCCGGCGACCCCGGCGGCCGCTCGGTCTGGTTCTCCTGGACGCCTGCCAAATCCGGACCGGTGGACGTGGTCGCCTGCGGAAAAGGTGGCACCGACACCCTGCTCGGCGTTTACACCGGCGGAGCCGTCGATGGGTTGACCCAGGTTGCGGCCGATGACAACTCCCCCAGCTTGTTGGCGGTCGGTGAATGCTCGCGGCGCTCGAGTGTGGCTCGGCTGCAGGCCGTCGCCGGCACCACCTACCGGATCGCGGTCGACAGCCGCGGCGAGGGCCGGTTCCTGCTCGCCCTCGAACGCGCGTCCGCCAACGACGGTTTCGCCACCCCGAACGCGGTTCCGACGCGGCTGCCCGCTTTCGCCAGCGGCAACAACCGCCTCGCCAGCAAGGAGCTGGGCGAGCCAAGCCATGCCGGGAACCAGGGCGCCCACTCGGTCTGGTTCAAGTGGACGGCGAAAGCCAGCGGTTCGGTTCAGATCTCGACCTGCTCGTTCAGGAGCGGGCTCGACAGCGTGCTCGCCGTCTACACCGGTACCGAGCTCGACGCCCTCACGCAGGTCACCGCCAACGATGACGGCGCCGACGGGGAATGCGAACCCTCCGACAGCAGCGCCGACTTCGTCGCCGTCGCCGGCACCACGTATTGGATCGCGGTCGACGGCGCCGACGGCAGCGTCGGTCCCTTCCAGTTGCAATTGGAAGGCATGGCGGCCAATGATGTGTTCGCCAACCCTGGGTCGCTCGGTGGCCAGATGAAGGCGTTCTCTGTCGTCTCGAGCCGCTTTGCCAGCAAGCAGCCGGGAGAGCCCGACCACGCCGGTGACTCCGGTGGCCGCTCGCTCTGGTTCAAGTGGACCGCTCCGGTGACCGGGCCGGTCAGCGTCGATACCTGTGGCAGTCGCTTCGACACCCTGCTCGGGGTCTACACCGGCATTTCCGCCGGGGCGCTGAACCCGGTCGCGAGCAACGACGATGCCGAAGCCCGCTGCGGCAACCGCAGCCGACTCAGCTTCGACGCCGTCGCCAACACGACCTACCGGATCGCGGTCGACGGCAAGGCCGGCGCCGCGGGCACGGTCGAGCTCAGGCTCGACGGGCCGCCGCGGGCCGATACCCTCGCCAAAGCGGAACGAGTCCCCGGTGTGCTTCCGCTCTTCACTCAGGGCTCGAACCGCCTCGCCGGTAAGGAGCCGGGCGAGCCCAACCACGCCGGCAACCCTGGCGGCCACTCGGTCTGGGTCTCCTGGACTCCGCGGAGGAGCAGCAGCGTCCGGCTCAGCGCCTGTGCCGGGGACTTCGACCCGCTGCTCGGCGTCTACACCGGCGCCACCGTCGGCGCCCTGGCGCCGGTCGCCGCGGTCGCCGTCGACCCCGTTTTCTGCAATGCCGGCACCGCCGTGCGCTTCGACGTCGTCGCCAACACGACCTACCGGATCGCGGTCGACGGCGCCGACGGCGACAGCGGTCACTTCGAACTCGAATTCGAACCAGTGCCAAGCGAAATCGACCCGCCGCGTCCGCCCGACCCGCCGCGTCCGCTGCAATCGCAACCGCCGCAGCCCATGACCGCAACGCCGAAGAAGCCGCTGCGCTGCAAGCCCGGCTTCAAGAAGAAGAAGGTCCGCGGCAAGGTGCGCTGCGTGAAGAAGAAGCCGGCGAAGAAGAAGAAGAGGGGAGGGCGCAGCTAGCTGCTGGCCGGCACCACGGCGATGTCCTCGAGGGCGAACTTCCCGTTCGCATCCTCGGGGTCGCCGAGCGGGTATTCGCCGCTGAAGCAGGCGTCGCAGTGCTCGCTGGGCGAGCCGCCGATCGCCTCGTAGACGCCGGCCAGCGAGAGGTAGGCGAGCGAGTCGGCGTCGAGCTCGTCGGCGATCTCCTGCACGGTGCGGTTGTGGGCGATCATCTCCTCGCGGGTCGACATGTCGACCCCGTAGTGGCAGGGGTTGCGGATCGGCGGCGCCGAGATCCGCAGGTGGATCTCCTTTGCGCCCGCGCCCCGCAGCATGCCGACGATCTGCCGCGTGGTGTTGCCGCGCACGATCGAGTCGTCGACGACGACGATCCGCTGGCCGGAGACGATCTCCGGCAGCGGGTTGAACTTCAGCCGCAGCCCGTGTTTGCGCAGCTCCTGCCCGGGCTGGATGAAGGTCCGCGCCACGTAGCGGTTCTTGATCAGGCCGTCGTCGCGCGGCAGCCCGGAGGCGCGCGCGAACCCAGCCGCCGCCGGGTTGCCGGAGTCCGGCACCGAGATCACCAGGTCGGCGTCGACCGGCGCCTCGCGCCAGAGGATCTCGCCCATCCGCCCGCGCGACTGCTGCAGCACCTTGCCCTCGAGGCGGCTGTCGGGGCGGGAGAAGTAGATGTGCTCGAAGACGCAGGAAGCGCGCCGGTCGGTCTTCACCACCTGTCGCGTCTCCAGCCCGCGCTCGGTCAGCGAGACCATCTCGCCGGGGTGGACTTCGCGCATCAGTTCGGCGCCGATGATGTCGAAGGCGCAGCTCTCGGAGGAGACGACAAAGCGGTCGTCGAGGCGGCCGAGGCTGAGCGGCCGGATCCCGTGCGGGTCGCGGAAGGCGACGATCGCCCGCTTCGTCATCACCACCGTCGAGTAGGCGCCCTGCAGCCGCGGCATCACCTCGGCGACGGCGTCCTCGATCATCTTGCCGTCGTGGGAGGAGAGCAGGGCGGCGATGATCTCCGAGTCGGAGGTGCCGCGGAAGTCGATCCCGCGCTCCTTCAGCTCACCCCAGAGCTCGACCGCGTTGGTCAGGTTGCCGTTGTGGGCGAGTGCGACCTCGCGGCCGTCGTCGCGCCAGACCGGCTGCGCGTTCTCCCAGGAACCGCCGCCGGTGGTCGAGTAACGCACGTGGCCGATCGCCATGTCGCCCTCCAGCGCCCGCAGCTTCTCCTCGTCGAAGACCTGGGAGACGAGGCCACTGTCGCGCAGAGTGGTGATGTGGCCGCCCTCGCAGGTCGCGATCCCGGCCGACTCCTGGCCGCGGTGCTGCAGCGCGTAGAGGCCGAAGTAGGCGAGGCGGGCGACGTCGTGGCCGGGTGCGTATACGCCGAACACGCCGCATTCGTCATGCGGCCCGTCGCGGTCGATCGTGAGCCGCTCCACGGAAGTCAAAAGCGCGCTTTCCTCGCTTGGTGAGAGAGACGGGACGCGCAGGCGGACTGCCTACCGGGGCAGGGTAGCAACGAGCTGGGACCCGCCCCGTGCGACAGCATTGCGCGTGGCACGGACCCGCGCACGCGCGACTCTGTCGGACGGCATTTGCAGGGTCCCCCGGTCCGCCGCCGCCGCACTGGTCAGCGAAGCCTTTCTGGTTTTGACGCGGATTCACGCGCGCGAGAGATTGACGCGCTTCGGGGCGCCTTCGGCGCCCAAAGGCACGATAGGGAGACGCAGATATGAAGAAGAGCAAATTCGGGGTGGCGATGTTGGCTGCTTTCGCCCTAATGGCAGTGAGCGCCAGTGGCGCGCAGGCGACCAATTGGACCGCCGCGTCATATAAAGCGCTGATCAGCGGCGAACAGTCCTCGCCCAGCTCGACAAGCTTCGGCTTCGAAGACAGCACGACGGCGAAATGCGTGAAAGTCGGACTCGCGGGAGAATTGACTGCGGCGAGCAGCAGCCTGACGCTGAGCCCGGGCTACACGGAATGCACCGCCTTCGGCTTCTCCGAAGCGACGATCACGCCGAACGAATGCACCTTCACACTCAAAGCGACCTCGGGATCGGTCGACACGTTCAGCGGCAGCGGCGAAATCAAATGCCCGGAAGGCAAAAAGATCGTCGTCGTCGGTGGCAATTGCGAAGTCAAGATCGGCGCGCAGAGCATTGGAACGGTGAGCTACAAAACCGTGACAGCGTCGGAACCCGACGAAATCGAAGCGACCCTCTCGACCTCGGCGATCACTTACGAAAAGTCCAAAGACGGGATCAGTTGTCCGCTCACAGGTACCGGCAGCAAATCCACCGGCACCCTCACCGGCACCATCAAACTCAAAGCAGGCAAAGAAGACACGACCCCGATCAACATCGGCATGAGCTAAGGATCTGACCGCTCGACCGCGGGCGCCCCGAGCGGCGTCCGCGGTCAGCTCGGCTCGCCGCCGCCAGTGGTCAGCCGATCGCCGCTCTCGGGGTCGAACAGGTGCAGTTTCGAGGTGTCGGCCCAGAGCTCGGCGTGTTCGCGGCGGCTCACCTTGCTGGTCGGCTCGAGGCGGGCGACGACCTGCTCCTCGCCCTCGCGCAGGTTGGCGGCGCCGGTCTCGTCGAGGCTCTCGCCGGCGAGCTCGGCCAACTGATCGGATTCGACCCCTTCCGACTCGACGTGGAAGTAGGCGTAGAGGTCGGAGCCGAGCGACTCGACCAGGTCGATCTCGGCCTCGAAGGTGAGTCCGCGCTCGTCCTTGACCTCACCGGCGATTGCTGCGTCCTCGAAGTTCTCCGGCCGCAGCCCGGCGATCACCTTGCCGTCGCCGCGCCCACCGACCTCGCCGACCTCGACCTCGCCGATCGGGAGCTTCACTTTGCCTCCGCTCAGCTCGCCCGGCATGAAGTTCATCGCCGGCGAACCGATGAAGCCGGCGACGAAGAGGTTGCGCGGCTCGTCGTAGAGCTCGGCCGGGCTGCCGACCTGCTGCAGCACCCCGGCCCGCATCACCGCGACCCGGTCGCCGAGCGTCATCGCCTCGGTCTGGTCGTGGGTGACGTAGACGGTCGTCGTCTCCAGCTTCGACTGCAGCCGCGCCACCTCGGTCCGCATCTGCACCCGCAGCTTCGCGTCGAGGTTGGAGAGCGGCTCGTCCATCAGGAACGCTTTCGGGTCGCGGACGATCGCCCGTCCCATCGCCACCCGCTGGCGCTGGCCGCCGGAGAGGTTGGCGGGGCGGCGGTCGAGGTGCTGGGTGAGGTCGAGCGTCTGCGCCGCCTCCTCGACCTTGCGGTCGATCTCCTCCTTGTCGACCTTCGCCAGCTTCAGCGCGAAGCCCATGTTCTCGCGCACGGTCATGTGCGGGTAGAGCGCGTAGTTCTGGAAGACCATCGCGATGTCGCGCTCCTTCGGCGGCCGGTCGTTGACCTGCTCGCCGCCGATCGTCAGCTCGCCGGCGCTGATGTCCTCCAGCCCGGCGATCATCCGCAGCGCCGTCGACTTGCCGCAGCCGGAGGGCCCGACGAGGATCATGAACTCCCCGTCCGCCACCTCCAGGCTCATCTCCTTGACGGCTTCGTAGCCGTCGTCGAAGACCTTGGTGACGTTGTCGAGGACTATCTCTGCCATGGCGTTGCTCCTTATCCCTTGACGGCGCCGGCGGTGAGCCCGGCGACGATTCGGCGCTGGAAGAAGAGGACGAAGACGATGATCGGGATCGTCACCACCACCGCAGCGGCGGCGATCGATCCGGTCGGCTGGGTGAACGACGACTCGCCGGTGAAGAAGGCGAGCGCCGCCGGCACGGTGCGGGAGGCGTCCGACGAGGTGAGCGAGATCGCGAAGAGGAAGTCGTTCCAGGCGAAGATGAAGACGAGGATCGCCGCCGTGAACACGCCCGGCGCGGCCAGCGGCACGATCACCTTGGTGAAGGCCTGGAACGGGGTCGCGCCGTCGACCTGGGCCGCCTGCTCGAGGTCCCAGGGGATCTCGCGGAAGAAGGCGACGAGGACGTAGATCGCCAGCGGCAGCGAGAAGGTGAGGTAGGGGATGATCAGCCCCGGATAGGTGTCGTAGAGCCCCAGCGCCCGCCACATGTCGAACAGCGGCCCGACCGTGGAGATCGGCGGGAACATCGCGATCGCCAGCGCTCCGGCGAGGATCAGCCGCTTGCCGGGGAAATCGAGCCGGGCGATCGCGTAGGCGGCAAAGGCGGCGAGCACGATCGCGATCACGGTCGTGGTCAGGGCGATCAGGATCGAGTTGATCAGCGGTTTGATGAAGGGGCTGTCGTCGATCCCGCCTTCGAACAGGCTCTTGTAGTTGTCGAGCGAGAATTCGGAAGGGATGAAGCGCTGGTCGGTGATCGCGTCCGGCGGCTTCAGCGAGAGCGAGACCAGCCACAGCACCGGGACCAGGGCGAAGACCAGCACGACCAGGATGCCGATGCTCCAGAGCGCGTATTCGCGGCTTCCTCGTCCCATCGTCAGCCTCCCGGCCGGCCTTCGTCGAGTTTCGCCCCGAAGCCGCGCACGAAGAGCAGCGCGATCAGGAAGACGCAGATGAAGATCAGCACCGAGACCGCCGAGCCGAGCCCGAGGTTGAGGCGGGAGATCAGCTGGTTGAAGCCGAGGATCGAGACCGACTCGGTGTCCTGGGCACCGCGGGTCATGATGAAGATCGTGTCGAAGACGCGGAAGGCGTCGAGGGTGCGGAACAGCAGCGCGACCAGGATCGCCGGCTTCATCAGCGGCAGGGTGATGCGGGTGAAGCGCTGCCAGGCGCTGGCGCCGTCGACTTTCGCCGCCTCGTAGAGCTGGTTGTCGATCGTCACCAGCCCGGCCAAGAGCAGCAGCGCCATGAACGGCGTCGTCTTCCAGACCTCGGCCATGATGATCACCGCGAAGGAGCTGAAGCGGCCGCCGAACCAGTCCATGTCGTCGGCGATCAACGGAAGCTGGTTGACGAAGCCGGTGTCGGGCGCGAAGGCGAACTGCCAGGCGAAGGCGGCGACCACGGTGATGATCCCGTAGGGGATGAGGACGGAGGTGCGGACGACGCCGCGGCCGAAGATCGCCCGGTGCATGACCAGCGCGATGATCATGCCCAGCACCAGCTCGATCGCGACCGAGAGCAGCATCACGAAGACGGTGTTGAAGATGTCGGTCCACCACAGTTCGGAAGTGAGCACGGCGGTGTAGTTGTCGAGCCCGACGAAGCCGCCCTCGTCCGGGAAGCGGAGGTCGATCTGCTGCACCGAGAGGGCGATGGCGTACCCGATCGGGTAGGCGGTGACGGCAAGCATCGCCAGCACCGCGGGGGCGCAGAGCAGCCAGCCGAGCCGCCGTTCGGAGCGGGTGCGCTGGCTGACCCGGGGCGGGGCGGTCCGGGTCCCGGCCTCCATCAGAGCAGCCCTTCCCGCTTGACCGCGTCTTCGAGCTTCGACTTGAGGTCGTCGTAGGTCGGGCCGGGGTCGTCCGGGTCGATCTTGTCGGGGGGATGGAGGGCGCGCTGGACCGCCAGCGAGACGTCCTGGTAGGCGGGCGTGGTCGGCCGTGGTCCCGATTCTTCGATCGATTCTTTGACCAACTGGGCGAAGCCCGGGTAGGCCTTGGTCACGGCTTTGTCGGAGTAGAGGTCCGAGCGCGAGGGGGGGAGGCCGTCGAGTTCGACCGCGGTCAGTTGCGCCTCTTTGCCGGCCAGGCAGGCGGCGGCGTCGAAGGCGACGTCCTTGTTCTCGGAGTAGGAGCTGACCGCGAGGTTGAAGCCGCCGAGCGGCGGTTTGCTGGGCTGGTTCGCGTCGACCCGGGGGAAGCGCGCGAAGCCCATCTCTTTGCCGATCTCGGGGGCTTCGGCCTGGGCGCTCGCGTAGGCGAAGGTGTAGTTGGTCATGAAGGCCGATTCGCCGGCCTCGAAGCCGAGCCGGGCGCTGTCCTCGTCCGACGTCGAGAGGCTCGGCGGGGCGGCCGAGGAGTTGGCCAGCCGACCCATCACCGCCAGCGCTTTTTCGGTCGGCGCCTCGGCCAGGTCGACCGTTTCCGGGCCGGAGAGGATCTCGGTGCCGGCGCTCTCGATCAGCGCGTTGGCCCAGACCATGAAGCCCTCGTAGCGGTTGGCCTGGACCTGGATCGTGCCGGCTTCCTCGAGCCCTTCGGCCTGTTCGATCATCTCGTCCCAGGTCGTGGGCGGCTTCGGCACCAGGTCTTTGCGGTACCAGAGCAACTGCGTGTTGGTGTTGAACGGCGCCGCGTAGAGCTTGCGCTCAAACGAGGCGGTCTCGATCACGTTGGGGAAGACACTTTCCGTCACCTGCTCTTTCAGCGGCCCCTTCCACTCTTCGACCCAGCCGGCGTTGGCGAACTCGCCGGTCCAGATCACGTCCATGCCGACGATGTCGATCGAGGGGTCCTCGGCCCCGAGCCGGCGGACCAGTTGCTCGCGCTGCTGGGTCGCGTCGGTGGGCAGGAATTCGGGCGTGATCGTGTAGCGACCGCCGGACTGCTTGGAGCAGCGTTCGGAGTCTTTCTCGATCGTGCCGCCGGGCTGGATCGCGACGAAGAAGGTGAGCTCGCGGGTGCTGGAGCCCTCGGAGCTCTCGCCGCAGCCGGCGAGGGGGAGGGCCGCCAGCGCGGCCAGCGCAAGGCAGGCGAAGCCCTTGGCGCAGCGCAAATTCAAGGTCGCTCCTCCGTCGGTTACCCCACCCCCGCGATTGCGAAGGCGTTCCTTCGGACTCCCCCGGTACCGAAGCTTCTAAACCGCCGCGGAGCTCAGCGGCTGGCGGCGATCAGCGCGTCGAGCGCCTGGCCGAGGCCGTCGATCGCGGCGTCGAGCGGGGCGTGGTCGCCGGCCGCCCGGGTGCGGACCAGGGCGCCCTCGATGGTGGAGATGACGAGCGCGGCAAAGGTCGCGGCGGCGTCTGACGCGACGCCTTCGTCCTCGAGCGCGGCTGCGACCACCTGCTCCCAGCTCTCGAACGCTGCGGTCGCGGCGGCGGCCAGGGCCGGGTCCTCGGGACGGGCCAGGGCGGCGGCCGCGACCGGGCACCCGATCAGCTCGGGATGGTCGGAGGCGCGGCGGCGGAACATCGCGCCGAAGGTGCCGAGCGTCTGCCTGAGGCCGCGCTCGGCGATCGAGCGTTCGATCGCCTGGCGGACCCGGACCCCGTCCAGCTCCGCCGCCTCGGCCGCCAACTGGGCCTTGCCGCCGGGGAAGTGGTGGTAGATCGAGCCGCGCGGGGCCTTGCCGCGCTCGGCGACGTCGCGCAGCTCCATCCCCGCGTAGCCCTTCTCCGCCAGCAGCCGGCCGGCGCCGTCGAGCAGCCGCTCGCGGCCGTCGCGGCGTCGCGGCTGGATGGCTTCGGAATCGGCGATCCTGGATATGCCCATGGACATAGTCTATGCTGCCGCCGGGATGTATGACCGTGGACATAGAACGAGCGTGGCGATCGCCTGCACCGGCGCCTTCCTCGCCTTTCTCGACACGACCATCGTCAACATCGCCTTCCCCGACATCGCAGCCTCCTTCCCCGAGGCCAGCCGGGGCCTCCTCTCCTGGGTGCTCGACGGCTACTTCGTCGTGATCGCGGCGCTGCTGGTCCCGGCCGGCGGCCTCGCCGACCGCTTCGGCCACAAGCGCATCTTCCTCGCCGGCATCGCCGCCTTCACCGCTTCGAGCCTGCTCTGCGCCGTCGCGCCCTCGCTGGAGACGCTGATCGCGGCCCGCGTCCTGCAGGGGGTGGGGGCGGCGATGATCGCACCGACCTCGCTGGCGATCGTGCTCGACAGCTTCCCGGTCGAGCGCCGCGCGACCGGCGTCGGGCTCTGGGGCGCGGCCGCGGCGGCCGCGGCGGCGACCGGGCCGACGCTCGGCGGCGCCCTGGTCGAGCTCTCCGACTGGCGCCTCGTCTTCCTCGTCAACCTGCCGCTCGGCGCCGCCCTGCTCTGGGCCGGCCGCCGTCACCTGCCCGCGGGCAGGGTCTCCGACAGCCGCCTGCCGGACCTGCCGGGCGCGGCGATGCTGGCGCTCGGCCTGGCCGCGGTGACGCTGGGCATCGTCGAGGGCAACGACTGGGGCTGGACCTCGGCCGCCACGCTCGCCGCCTTCGCGGCCGCCGCTGCCCTGCTCGCCGGCGTCGTCCTGCGCAGCCGCACCCACCCGCGGCCGATCGTCGAGCCGCAGCTCTTCGCCGACCGCTCCTTCGTCGTCGGCAACCTCGGCACCCTGCTCTTCGCCGCCGCCTTCTTCTCCCTGATCCTCGGCAACGTCCTCTTCCTCACCTCGATCTGGGGATACACCGTGCTCCAGGCCGGTCTCGCGACCCTGCCCGGCCCGGCGATGACGACCGTCGTCTCCGGCCCCGCCGGCCGCCTCGCCGACCGCTTCGGCCACCGCGCCGTCGTCGTCCCCGGCACCCTCGTCTTCGCCGCCGGCGTCCTCGTCCTGCGCTCAGCCGGGCCCGACCCCGACTGGCTCGGCCTTTGGCTGCCCGGCGCAATCCTCACCGGGATCGGCATCGGCCTCGCCTTCCCGACCCTCGGCTCCGCCGCCGTCCGCGACGTCCCCGTCGACCGCTTCGCCACCGCAAGCGCCGTCAACGCCGCCTTCCGCCAGGTCGGCGCCGTCCTCGGCACCGCGATCTTGGTCGCCATCGTCGGCGACCCAATCGGCCTCGCCCAGTCCCTCCAAGTCTCCGACGACGCCTACCTCTTCGCCGTCCTCGCCTCGCTCGCCTCAGGCGCAGCGGTGCTCGGCCTGCGCCGCCGCGCTCCCGCGGCAACCGTCGAGCCGGCGGCGACCGAGCCGCCGCCGGCCATGGCCAGGGCGGCTAGCCCTGACCCTTCAGCTTCGCCTTGGCAGTAGTGGTGCTGACCTGGCCAGCAACGTTGGTCGCGTCAGCGGTGATGTTCAGTTGCAGCGACTGACTCGGTTTCATTTCCTTCAGCCTCGTCTTCAGTGGGCCGGTGAAGTTGAGCTTGAAGCGGGTGATGGTCCCCGCGGTCAGCGTCTGGCCCGGCACGCTCAATTTCGCCTGTTTGCCTTTGCCCAGTTTCACCGTGCCCTTCACGGTCACCGGCGCGTTCAGGCTGGTCGCGGCGAGCACCGTCACAGCCCCCTTGCCGGGCTTGGAGGACACCGCGGTGATCGTCACGATCGGGCAGGGCACCTGGTAGGCGGCGCTCTGCGGGCATTTGTCCTGGGTCTCGTCTCCGTAGCCGTCGCCATCGACATCGGGCTCGACGACCGCGAGGACCGGCACCTGCAGGCCGCTGTCGAGTTCGAACTGCTGGGTACCTCCGACGGAGGAGGAGAGGAATTCCGAGTAGCCGAACACGTCGCTGGGGTTCCCCGTGGTGCAGTAGAGCGTGATCGGGGAGCCAACGAGGCCGATCCGATCGCCGGCCTGCACCGGGATCCGGGTCAGGAAGGTGTTCGTACCGCTGAGCAGACCGCCCGCCGAGCTTTCACCGACGATCTGAAACAAGCCGGGCCCGCCGAGGGCGCGGAAGACTTTCAGTTTCGCGGTAAAGAGGTTGGGCGGCAGCGGTTCGCCTCCAGTCGGAAAGCTCGTCCGCCACTGGCTGATCACGCCGGCCGCCGGGATCGCCGTGGGCAGTGGACCGACCTGGGAGATCTGCATGAGGGTCAGGGCTTCTTCGGCGCCGTTCGGCGTGCAATTGCTGCCGACTTCCGTCGCCGCTGAAGCCCCCGAGGCTCCAAACAGCGCCGCCGCCATCACCGCAGTCAACGCACCAGCCGCAATTCGCTTTCTCATCAACCCTGTCCCTTCAGCTTTGCCTTGGCAGTAGTGGTGCTGACCTGGCCAGCAACGTTGGTCGCGTCAGCAGTGATGCTCAGCTGCAGCGACTGACTCGGTTTCATTTCCTTCAGCTTCTTCTTCAGCGGACCGGAGAAGTTGAGCTTGAAGCGGGTGATCGTCCCTGGGGTCAGGGTTTGCCCTGGCGCGCTCAATTTCGCCTGTTTTCCTTTGCCCAGTTTCACCGTGCCCTTCACGGTCACCGGTGCACCCAGGCTCGTCGCGGCCAACACCGTCACCGCCCCTTTGCCGGGCGGGGAGGTGACCGCGGTGATGGTCACGATCGGGCAGGGCACGTGGTAGGCGGCGCTCTGCGGGCATTTGTCCTGGGTCTCGTCTCCGTAGCCGTCGCCATCGACGTCGGGCTCGACGACCGCGAGCACCGGAGTCTGGTACCCGTTGTCCGTTTCGAATTCCTGGATCCCGCCGACTGAAGACGAGAAGAATTCCGAAAAGCCGATCACGTCACCAGGGTTGCCGGTGATGCAGTAGAGCGTGAATGGGGAGCCGATCAGACCGAGCCGATCGCCTGCCTGCACAGGGATCCGGGTCAGGAAGGTGTTCGTACCGCTGCGAAGGCTCCCCGCCGAGCTTTCGCCGACGACCTGGAAAAAGGGACCGCTGAGGGCGCGGAAGACTTTCAGCGTCGCCGTAAAGAGGTCAGGCGGCAGCGGTTCGCCTTCGGCTGGAAAGCTCGTCCGCCACTGGCTGATCACGCCGGCTGCCGGCACCGTCGTGGGAAGTGGACCGACCTGGGAGATCTGGGTGAAGGTGAGTTCCTCGGCGCCGGTCGGCGTGCAATTGCTGCCGACTTCCGTTGCCGCCGAAGCCCCCGAGGCTCCAAACAGCGCTGCCGTCATCACTGCCGTGAGCGCACCAGTCGCGAACCGCTTCCTCATGTCTCTCTCCCCTCGAAGGTTGCGTTCGGCAGCCTAAACCGTTTCTGCGGACGAAACAGCTACAGACAGGAAAAGCGGACAAATTGCGGAATTCCGCTGTTCGCAGGTAAGGCGCGGGCAGCACCCAGCGGTGGGCGTGGGAGCGCTAGACAGACAGCGAGCGCCAGGCGCTCTCGGCCTCGGCAAGCGCCACGGTGAGGCTGCGGTCGCCGGCGGCGATCTCGATTGCGTCGCCGCCGACCTCGCCGATCACTTGCGCGCCGAGGGACTCGAGGGCGGCGCGGTCGCCGCTGAGCAGGAAACCGCCGCTGCCCTCGCCGAAGAGGGACTCCTCGGGGCTGCAGCCGCGCTCGCGCAGGGGTTGCAGGTCGGCGCGGCAGCCGTGGCCGGAGCCGATCGAGGACTCGGCCAGGGCGCAGGCGAGGCCGCCGTCGGAGACGTCGCGGGCGGAGGCGAGCTTGCCGGCGCGGACGGCGTCGCGGACCGTGGCGCAGGCGGCGGCGCCGGCCTCGAGGTCGGGCTGGGGGAGTCCGGACTCGAGCTCGCCGCGCTGCTTGGCCAGCTCCGAACCCGCCAGCGTCGGCGCGAAGGGCCCGAGCAGGGCGATCGCGTCGCCCGCATTGGCGAAAGTGTTGCCGGCGACCTGGGCCGGGTCGGGCAGTTCGCCGACCATGCCGACCACCGGGGTCGGGTAGATCGGGCCGTCGGGGCCCTCGTTATATAGAGAGACGTTGCCGCCGACGACGGGGACGCCGAGCGCGGTGCAGGCGTCGGCGAGGCCGCTGACGGAGCGGTCGAGCTGCCAGGCGGTCGCCGGCTTCTCCGGGTTGCCGAAGTTGAGGCAGTTGGTCAGCCCGAGCGGCTCGGCGCCGACGCAGGCGAGGTTCTGGGCGCACTCGAGCACTGCCTCGATCGTGCCCGCGTAGGGGTTGCAGGCGACCCGGCGACCGTTGCCGTCGATCGAGACCGCGATCGCGTTGCCGGACTCCGGCAGCGCCAGCACCGCCGCCTCGGCCGCCTCCGGCCGCCGCGCCGTGCGCGAGCCCACTACTGAGTCGTACTGCTCGAAGGCCCAGCGCTTGGAGGCGATGCTCGGCGCCGCCAGCAGCGCCAACAGCTCCTCCGCGGCGGTGCCGCCCGCTGCCAGCGTCGCCCGGTTGCCGTAGATCCAGCCCTCCGGCTCGGCCGGCTCCAGGTCGTAGAGCGGGCAGCCGTCGACCAGCGCCTCGACCGGCATCTCGCCGACCACGTCGCCGTCGCGCAGGATCCGGATCGCGCCGCTGTCGGTGACGACGCCGATCTCCGCCGAGCCGGTCTGCCACTTCTCGCAGATCGCCCGCACCTCCGCCACGCGCACCGGCTCGACCACCGCCAGCATCCGCTCCTGAGACTCGGAGACCATGATCTCGAAGGGCTCCATGTCGGCCTCGCGCAGCGGCACCTTGGCGACGTCGAGGTCGATCCCGACCCCGCCGGCCGAGGCCATCTCTCCGGCCGACGAGGTGAGGCCGGCGGCGCCGAGGTCCTGCAGCGAGACCAGCAACCCCTTCTCCAGCAGCTCCAGGCAGCACTCCAGCACCTTCGACTCCTCGAAGGGGTCGCCGATCTGCACCGTCGGGCGCTTGGCGTCGTCGCCCTCGCCGAGCTCGGCCGAGGCCAGGACCGAGGCGCCGCCGATCCCGTCGCGCCCGGTCGAGGCGCCCATCAGCACCACCGCGTTGCCGACCCCGGCGGCGGCGGCGCGGACCATGTCCTCGGTCTTGGCCAGCCCCAGGCACATCGCGTTGACCAGGCAGTTGTGCTCGTAGGGCTCCTCGAAGTAGATCTCGCCGCCGACCGTCGCCACCCCGATCGAGTTGCCGTAGTGGCCGATCCCGCGCACCGCGCCGTCGAGCAGGTGGCGGGAGCGAACCGAGTCGAGCTCGCCGAAGCGCAGCGAGTCGAGGATCGCGATCGGCCGCGCCCCGATCGCGAAGACGTCGCGGAGGATGCCGCCGACCCCGGTCGCGGCGCCCTGGAAGGGCTCGACCGCGCTCGGGTGGTTGTGGGACTCGACCTTGAAGGCGACCGCGTAGCCGCTGCCGACGTCGACCGCGCCGGCGTTCTCGCCCGGCCCCATCACCACCCGCTCGCCCTCGGTCGGCAGCCGCCGCAGCAGCTTGCGCGAGTGCTTGTAGGCGCAGTGCTCGGACCAGAGCAGGCTGAACATCGCCAGCTCGACGGCGTTCGGCTCGCGCCCCAGCTTCTCGACGATCAGCTCGAACTCGTGGTCGGTGAGGCCGAGCTCGCGGTGCTTCGCCATCTCGACCGTCACCCCCGGGCCCCCGCCGCGGCCGCGGCCTCAAACACGCGCAGGCCGTCGGTCGACCCGGTCAGCGCGTCGACCGCGTGCTCGGGGTGGGGCATCAGGCCGACCACGTTGCCGGCCTCGTTGCGCACCCCGGCGATGTCGCGGACCGAGCCGTTGGGGTTGTGGCCCCGCGCGTAGCGGTAGGCGACCTGGCCGTTGGCCTCGAGCTGGTCGAGCGTCCCCTCGGGCGCGTAGTAGCGGCCTTCGCCGTGCTTGAGCGGGATCGAGAGCGTCTCGCCGCTGCGCTCATCCACCAGATCCGCCTGGCGACAGACGAAGCGCAGGTCCTCGTTGCGCAGCAGCGCCCCGGGCAGCAGGCCCGCCTCGCAGAGGACTTGGAAGCCGTTGCAGATGCCCAACACCGGCCCGCCCGCGGCGGCGAACTCGGCAACCGCCTCCATCGCCGGCGAGAAGCGCGCGATCGCCCCCGCCCGCAGATAGTCGCCGTAGGAGAAGCCGCCGGGGACGACAACCGCGTCGACGCCGCCGAGGTCGCGGCTCTCGTGCCAGATCAGCCGCGCCTCGCCGCTCGCCACCTCGCACGCGTGCAGCGCGTCGCGCTCGTCACAGGACCCTGGGAACTGGAGGACGCCCCAGATCACAGGGTCTGAATCTCGTAGTCCTCGATCAGGGGGTTGGCGAGGAGCTTCTCGCAGAGCTCCGCCAGCCGCTCGGGGTCGTCGGCCTCGAGCTCGACCATGCGGCCGACGCGGACGTGCTCGACCCCCTCGAAACCGAGCGCCGGCAGCGCCCGCTCGACCGCCTTGCCCTGGGGGTCGAGGATCCCCTCCTTCGGCCGGATCAGGACGCGGGCCTTGGGCACTAGAAGCTGGTCTCCGTGATCCGCTCGAAGGCCTCGACGTATTTGCCGCGGGTCTGCTCGATCACGTCGGCCGGCAGCTCCGGCGCCGGCGGCGATTTGTCCCAGCCCTGGGCGCTGGCCCAGTCGCGGACGAACTGCTTGTCGAAGGAAGGGGGAGTGGCGCCGGGCTGGTAGCTGTCGGCGGGCCAGAAGCGGGAGGAGTCCGGGGTCAGGACCTCGTCGCCGAGCACGATCTCGGCGCCGGCGTGGCGGCCGAACTCGAACTTGGTGTCGGCGAGGATGATGCCGCGCTCGGCCGCGTGCTCGGCGCCGCGGCTGTAGACCTCGATCGAGATCCGCCGCAGCTCCTCCATCAGCGCCCGGTCGCCGACGATCTCCGCCGCCCGCTCGAAGTCGACGTTCTCGTCGTGCTCGCCGATCTCGGCCTTGGTCGCCGGCGTGAAGATCGGCTCCGGCAGCTTGTCGGACTCGACCAGGCCGGGGGGCAGCTCGATCCCGCAGACCGCGCCGCCCTCCTTGTATTCCTTCCAGCCCGAGCCGGAGAGGTAGCCGCGGACGACGCACTCGACCGGGTACATCTCCAGCCGCCGCACCCGCATCGCCCGGTCGGAGACCTCCTCCGGGACGTCCTCGGAGAGGAAGTGGTTGGGGACGATGTCCTCGGTCAGCCCAAACCAGAAGACCGACATCCGGTTCAGCACCTTGCCCTTGTCGGTGACCGGGGTCGGCATCACCACGTCGTAGATCGAGATCCGGTCGGAGGCGACCATCAGCAGGTCGTCGTCCCACTCGTAGACCTCGCGCACCTTGCCCGAGGAGTGCAGCTTCAAATCAGCGACGGTCGTCATTGGCCCGATGCTAATGATCGCGGGAGCGGACCCACAGCCCGCCTTTGTTCTGCGATCCTTGCGCGGTGGCGCTGCCACCCGAACCGAACAGCGGCTCGCTCGTCCAGACCCTGCGCTGGGCCTTCCGGCCGCTCGCCTTCATGCGCGAGTGCCGTGAGCGCTACGGGGATTCCTTCAGCGTCCGCTTCCTCGGTTTCGAGCGCCCGATGGTGCTCATTTCCGACCCGGCCGCGATCAAGGCCCTATATACGGAGCGCTCGCACGGGCTGCCGCCAGGGCGCAACATCATCCTCGAGCCGGTGCTCGGCTCGCAGTCGCTGCTGATCCTCGAGGGCGCCGACCACCTCGCCCGCCGCCGCCTGATGCTGCCGCCCTTCCACGGCGAGCGCATGCGCTCCTATGAGGCGGTGGTCGATGAGATCGTCGGCACCGAGATCGACTCCTGGCAGCTCGAGCAGGAGTTCCCGATCCACACCCGGATGCAGGCGGTCACCCTGGAGGTGATCCTGCGCGTCGTCTTCGGCGTCTCCACCGGGTCGCGGCTGGACCGGCTGCGGGGGATGCTCGCCACCGTCCTGCAGGAAACCGCCTCGCCGACCGCGCAGCTCGCCGGGCTGGCGACGCGGCGCTTCGGCGGCCGCGGGCCCTGGGCCCGCTTCGAGGGGCAGTTGCGGGAAGTCGACGATCTGCTCTACGCGGAGATCGCCGAGCACCGCTCCAAGCCCGACCTCGAGGAGCGCGACGACATCCTCTCGATGCTGATGGTCGCCCGCTTCGAGGACGGCGGCGCGATGGACGACACCGAGCTGCGCGACCAGTTGATGACCCTGCTGCTCGCCGGCCACGAGACCACGGCGACGGCGCTGGCCTGGACCTTCGACCTCGTGCTGCGCCACCCGGAGGTGCTGGCCAGGCTGCGCGACGAGCTCGACGCCGGCGAGGACGAGTACCTGCGGGCGACGATCTCCGAGTCGCTGCGGCTGCGCCCGGTGATCCCGCTGGCCGGCCGCCGCCTCTCCAAAGACCTGGTCGCCGACGGGCTGACCCTGCCGGCCGGAACCGACGTCACCCCGGCGATCTGGCTCACCCACACCCGCGACGACGTCTACCCCGACCCCTTCGCCTTCCGCCCCGAGCGCTTCCTCGGCGACGAGGGCCCGGACAGCTACGGCTGGATCCCCTTCGGCGGCGGCATCCGCCGCTGCATCGGCGCCGCCTTCGCCGAACTGGAGATGCGGATCGTCCTGCGCGAGGTCCTGACCCGCTGCGACCTGCGCAAGGCCAACCCCGCCCCCGAGCGCACCGGCCGCCGCAACATCACCCTCTCGCCCCGCGACGGCACCCCGGTCATCGTCAGCGCCCGCCGCCCCGCGCGCGAGCAAGAGCCCGTCGCGGTTTAGCGCGCTGCGGGGTGCTCTTTGGCCCAGCGCGCGATCTCGCCGGAGCCGGAGATGACCTCGCCGTCGTCGAGGATCAGGATCGGCACCTCGGGGGTGCCGCTCAGCTTCTTCACCTCGGCCCGGTCGTCGCCGCGGCTGCCCCAGGTCCAGGGCATCAGCCGGTAGCCGCCGACCGTCTTCAGCTCGTACTCGTAGCCCGCGGCGTCGAGCGCGTTGCCCGCCTTGGAGCAGGGATGGGCGAAGCCCGGCCCTCGCTTCTTCTGTCCGCAGGTGTAGAGGATCACGCGACCAGCCTAGTCGACATCCCGCACCAGGACCACAGCCCTGGTGCGGGAGAACGACTCGCCGCTGGTGGGGGTGAAGGCGATCGTGACTTTCACCGTCACCTTGCCCTTCTCGGCGAGGGTCGCGAGCGCTTTGCCCTTGGTCTCGACCGTGATCCACTGCGCTCCGGGTGCGGTCGGCGCCAGCGTCACCTTTTTCACCTTCGGGCCGCTGGCGATGAGCTCGCCGGCTCCGGGGACCTTGACCTGGAGCAGCGCGGTGCCCTTGCCGGGCACTCGCTTCAGCTTGCCGAGGGTGACCGTGCCGGTGGTGGGCGGCGTCGCCGGTGGGGTGGTGGGGGGCACGTCCGCCGCTTTCTCGACGGGTTTCTCGACCGGTGGCTCCTCGATCGGCGGTTCTTCCACCGGCGGCGCCGCCTTGACGTCGACGTCGACCGAGCTGGTCGTCGTCTGGCCGGAGGAGTCGGTGATCGTCGCCTCCAAGGTCACGGTCTCTCCCTGCTGCTCCTCGCTCGGAGTCCAGGCGAAGACATAGGGAGCCTCGGCCATCGTCGCCACCGGCTCGTCGTCGGCCGTGAGCTCGACCGAGGCGACGCCGAAGTCGTCCTCGGTGAAGACAACCGGCTCGACCGGCACACCGGCTTCGGCCTCCTCGCCGTCACCGGGGTTGACGATCTCCCCGCTCGGGGCGAGGTCCGCGATCGGACCGGGCACCGCCGGGGCCGCCGGCGCAGCGCCCGCGACCGGGTCGAACAGGACGGAAGGATTGCCTTCGCCGTCGAGCCCGGAGATTCCCTCTTCGTCGAGGTCGGGACCGAACACGCTCTGGCCGAGGATCGGCGTGCCGCCGGTCCCCCAGAAGTTCTCGGTCGCCGTCGCCGGGGAGCCGGCCTGCACTGCGGTGTTGGTCACGTTGGCGTTGAAGAGACCGAACCCGTTGCCGGTCAGCAGCGTGCCTTTCGCGTACCAGTCTTTGGTTTCAGCCCCGGTCAGCAGCACCCCGACCGATTTGCGCGGGTCCGCGGTCAGCACGTTGCCGCTGACCTTGCTGCCTTCGACGAACCCGCTGGCGCCGGCGTGGTACTGGATGCCGGTCTGCGGGAAGGCGAACGCCGGCGCCGCCACTGGGCCGCGGCCTTCGACGACGCTGCCGCTGACGACCCCCTTGAGCAGGATCTTCGCCGACTGTTTCGCCGATTCAGCCGCGTCTTTGCCGGCCGCGTCGTCGAACAGGATGCCGCCGGTCTGGTAGCCGCTGACGAGGCTGTCGGCGACCGTCACCTGGCGCAGGATCGTGCCCGGGCCTTCTCCCTGCATCGAGTTGGTGGCGACGATGCCCCAGCCGTGCGGCCGGGCGTTGAGGCTGTTGGTCGAGGTCGCGGTGGAGCGGATCGGCCCGACGACGCTGTCGGAGATCCGGCCCGAGGTGTTGAAGAACGCGACCCCGGCCTCGGCGTAGGCAAACGGCGATTCCACCGTCACTCCCGAGATGTCGACGAAGTTCTCGGAGTATTCGCTCGAGCCCTGCGACTGGCGCGAGATCGTGATCACGTTGCCGCCGCCGTCACGCAGGAACGGTTCCGTTCCGGCCAGGGTCAAGCCGAGGTTGGCGGCGGGACGGATCGTCACCTGGTCCGCACCGGCGCCGATGATCTTCAGCGGCTTCTTGATCGTCAGCCCGTTCTTCGCCCCTTCCTGGGTCGGGCTCGGCCCGCTGTTGACCGGGACCGACGATTCTTCGTAGAGGCCGGGGCAGATCACGATCGTGTCCCAGGGGCTGGCGAGGTCGACCGCCGTCTGGATCTCGGTGAAGCCGGCGTTCGGGCACTCCGCCCGGTCGTCGTCCACCGTCCACACGTTGGCGCCCGCCTGGGTGGTCACGTTCGGCAGCGCCATCGTCGCCGGGGCGCGGTCGAACTCTTCGATTTCCTCCAGCGGGTCGGGTCCGCTCTCAGGCGGGCCTTCGCCGGGCCCGGCGTTGGGCGCGGTGCTGTCGAGCAGCAGGTCGGTGCCGCCGACCGCCTCCTGGAAGCGGACGTCGGCGAGCTCGATCGAGCCGCTCGCCGGCATCCCCTCCTCACCGAAGCGGAGCTCCAGCCCCCGCACTGCGGTCAGGTCGAAGTCCTGTTTGGCGAAGTCCTCCAGCGGGACCCGGATCTCCTTCAGGATCACGTGCACCTTGGGGGAGCTGGTGCCGTGGGTCTGCTGCAGGGCGATCCCGTAGCGCGGGTCGCCCGCGGCGACGGTCGCTTCGTTGCCGTGGGCGTCGGTCAGCGCGATCGTGAAGTCCTGTTTGCCGACCTGCGGGTCCCAGGGGGATCGGGCCGGGTTGCGGGGGTCGAAGTAGTTGACCGCCGCTGCCAGGCCAAGGACTTTGAAGCCGCTGACGTCACCGTCGGCGGCCGGGATGTCGACGCTGAGCGCCGCCGGTTTCTCCCAGGCCACCGCCAACTGACGGCCGGCCGACTGGTTGACGGGTCCCTGTTCGCGCACGCCTTCCTGGCCGCCGACTGAGTTCGGGGCCGGCAGCGGGCAGGCCTTGATGGAGGTCGGGAAGCCGCCCTCCCCGATCGCGCCGGGTTCGGTCTGCTTGGTGTCCGGGTTGCACCAGTCGAGTCCGCTGGCCGTCGTCCCCGGCCGCGGGCTGACGCCGCCGCCTTTGAGGTAGGGGTTGGCGAAGCCGGACGCGCGCAGCTCGGTGCCGAGGGCGGTCATCGCCAGCGGCTTCTCGGTGTCGGGACGCAGCACGTCGAGACGTTCCTCGGCCGGCGCCACGAAGCTGGTCGAGATCCGGTCGAGACAACTGATCTTGGTCCCGGTGGGGCTGGTCGGACAGGCGGAGAGGGGGACCTGGGGTTTGCCCTCGGCCGCCAGCTCACCGGTCAAATACGGTTCGAAGGCGCCCTCGCCGCCGACGTAACGACGGAAGAAGGCGGACATCGTCGCCAGCCCGATCTTCTCTTGGTCGCCCATCCGCGCCGGGTCGCCGGAGATGCGGGTGTTGAGCAGCGGGTTGAGCTTGTCGCTGTTGTCGATGACGTAACTCTGGCCCGGTTCGGTGCTGGCCTGGCCGCTGAGCCGGAGGCTGTCCGGTTCGGACGTTTTGCAGGCCGCGTCGGCACCGTTCGCGTCATCGCCGTTGCCGGTGGCGAGGTTGGTGTCGGCGAACCAGACGCTGTTGTACCAGTTGTGGTTTCCGCCGACCTGGGAGGACTGGATGCGCGGGTAGGGGTCGTTCTTGACGTACTGGCTGCGCTCGAAGAAGCGGGCGCCCTGGAGGTTGGAGACGTCGCCGTCGCAGGTGCCGAAGATGGTCATGTACGGAACGCCGTAGGGCGCCCGGCGCTCGTAGTCGACCGGGGCCAGGGAGATCACCCCGCGCAACGGGTAGCGGCGGCCGCTCGGCCGCGAGCGGTTGAAGTCGATGAAGCTGGAGACCGCGTCGCCGCCGCGGGAGTGGCCCATCAGGCCGATCCGGGTGAAGTCGAGCTTGCTTTTCAGCAGGTCGCCGATGTTCGAGTTCTCATCGACGGGCAGCCCGTTCTGGTCTGCCTCGTACAGCGAGTCGAGCAGCGCCGCGATCAGCAGGCGCCGCGCGTGCATGCCGCGGGCGAACCCGTCCTGGCGCGCGATCATCTGGTCCTGGTCGAGCGAGAGCACCGCGTATCCCCAACTGGCGAGGTTTTCGCCCAGGTACGCGTAGCCCTCGTCGTTGCGCTTGAAGATCGTGCAGTTCGGGGCGTTGCCGGTGTCGCAACTGCCGTGGTTGCCGTGGACGAGGACGATGATCGGCGAGCGCCCCGGGTAGTCGTGCGGGGTGTACATCACGCCCCGGGCCTGCAGGGTGATCGACGAGTTCGCTCCCGTCCCGGGTGCGCCCCCGGCCGCGTTCGGTTCCTGCAGGGTGACGAGGCCCGCTTTGAACGGGTCGAGCCGGTCGACGGCAAAGCTGCCGCGGTCGAGCGGGTCAGGCGGTTCGACCGCCGCCGCGCTGGCGGGGCTGAGTGCCGCCAGGGCGAGCAGGAGGAGCACGGGCAGGAACTGCGTGCGGTAACGGCGCGATGACTTCAAGTGGCGTCTCCGGGTCTCGGGGGTGTGGGGAGGCCGCCGAACCTAGGCCCGCCACTCACACCGTCTTTGGGACGCCGGGCCATATTTCCCCGCCCCTCCCTGGCCCTGTGTCCAAGCGATCAGCGCAAGGCAAAAAACGCCCAGTTTCGCAATGGCCCCGGGTCCAGAATCAACACCCGTTCGACCCGCGCACATTCGCAACACACAGTTCGCGCATACGCACGCACTGTCGCCTAGATCCAGGTGCTACGGTCGTCGCACCATGATCGAAGTCGCATCGAAAGAGTTGCGGACCGACACCGACGGCCTGCTGCAAAAGGTCGAAATGGGGGAGACGGTGGTGATCACCCAACGAGGGAAGCCAGTCGCCAAACTCGTGCCCCACCGCGTCAATGCCCCGCGCTGGTTCACCCGCGACGAGGTGGTGGCGATCGTTGAGTCGGGGTCCGCCGATCCAGCACTGCGAGCAGACCTCGAGCGTCTCGCGGGCGATACGACCGACGATCTCGGTCCGATCCGGTAGAGCTTCCCTCTCCGGCGTCGGCGGCCTAACCGTCGTCGAGGTCTGAGAGCGACTCGGCGCAGGCGCGTTCGCCGGAGCTGACGGCGCCGTCCATGTAGCCGTTCCAGACCGTGGCGGTCTCGGCGCCGGCCCAGTGCAGGCGGCCGATCGGCTCGCGCAGGGCCCTGCCGTATTCGGTCCAGCCGCCGGGGACCATCAGACAGCCGTAGCAGCCGCGGGTCCACTCCTCCTCGGCCCAGACTCGCTCGATGAAGTCCTGCGGCCGCGCCGCGCGCTCGCCGAAGAGGCGGGCGTGGCCGGCGAGCACGGCGTCGCGGCGCTCCTGCGCCGGCTGCGCGCCCCACTCGCGGGCGAGCCGGCCCTCGAGGAAGCCGAGCAGGACGCCGGGGCTGCCCTCCGGCGGCGAGTTGTCGAAGACGACCCGGGAGGGGCCGACGTCGCTGGTCGCCTGGCCGGAGAGGCCCTCGGCGCGCCAGAACGGCGTCTCGTAGATCGCCATCGTCTTGATCACCGTGCCCTGCGGCATCCGCTGGGTCAGTTGGTCGCGCCGGGCTGGCAGCGGCGGGTCGTAGGCGACGCGCCCGGCCAGGGTCGGGGGGATGGCGACGATGGCGCTACGGGCGCGGACCACGAGTCCGCCCATCTCCCCGCCCGGCCCGTCGGCATGCAGGACAACGCCATCGCCGCCGTGCTCGATCCGCCGCACCGGCGCCGCGAGCCGCACCCGCTCGTCCCCGAGCTGCTCGGCCATCAGCAGCGCCAGCCGCTGGGAGCCCCCGTGGAAGCGGTCCTGCTGGGCACCGCCGCCGGTCCCGATCAGGGTGTTGAAGCCGCCGCCGGAGTGGGTGTAGAAGAGGACGTGGAGCAGCGAGACGTCGCTCGGCTCGGCCGCCCAGACCGCCTCGGTCGCCAGCTCCAGAAGGCTGCGGGCGGCGGCGGTGCGGGTGTTGCGGTGGACCCAGGAGGCGAAGGTCTCGCCGTCCCAGCGCCGGGCCCGCGGCGCCGACCACGGCGCCTCCAGCGGCACCTGCCGCGCCATCCGGTCCAGCCGCGCCCGCGCCTGTTCGAAGTCGGCGAGGGCGAACGGCGAGATCGTGCTGGCGAGGTCGCGGACCAGGGTCAGGCTGGCGTCGGTGAAGGATCCGGCGAAGGAGCCGCGCTTGCCGCCGATCTCGATCAGGTGGCGGCCCTCGTCGTAGGTCGGGAAGGTCGCGACTCCGAGCTCCGCCGCCAGAGCGGCGATCCGCCGCTGGGTCGGGCCGATCCACTGGCCGCCGACCTCGACCACCTTGCCATCGCCGATCGGCTCGTTCAGCAGCCGGCCGCCGACCCGGTCGCGGGCCTCCAGCACCAGCGGCCGCGCGCCCGCCGCCACCAGCCCCCGCGCCGCGACCAAACCGGCCAGACCGGCGCCCACAATGGCGACGTCGGTCTCGATCGATTCGGTCATCCCACTCTCAGGATCGCAGCCCTTCGACCCGCTCGAAGATCTCGGGCAGGTGGGTCAGGTAGGCGCCGTAGTCGAAGACGGCGTCGAGGTCGAGGTCCGGCGCCGCCTCGGCCAGCAGGTCGCGGAACTCGGTGCGGGTGTCCCAGGCGCGCTGGGCGTTCTCCTGGACCACCCGGTAGGCGTCGTCGCGGGTCATCCCGGACTCGACCAGCGCGGTCAGCGCCCGCTGGCTGAAGAGGGCGCCGTGGGTGATCCCGAGGTTCTCCTGCATCCGCTCGCTGTGGATCGTCATGCCGGCCGCGACCTTGGTCGCCAGGTCCTGCATGTAGTCGAGCAGGATCGTCGCGTCGGGCAGAATCACCCGCTCGGCGCCGGAGTGGGAGATGTCGCGCTCGTGCCAGAGGGCGACGTTCTCGGTCCCCGCCTGCGAGTAGCCGCGCAGCACCCGGGCCAGCCCGGTGACCCGCTCGGTGCGGATCGGGTTGCGCTTGTGCGGCATCGCCGAGGACCCCTTCTGGCCGGCGGCGAAGGGCTCTTCGACCTCGCGCACCTCGGTTCGCTGCAGGTTCCGCACCTCGGTCGCGAAGCGCTCCAGCCCGGCGCCGGCGATCGCGATCGCTGCCAGCAGCGCCGCGTGGCGGTCGCGCGGCACCACCTGCGTGGCAATGTCCTCACGCCCCAGCCCGAGCCGCTCCATCACCCGTGCCTCGACCGCGGGCGGGATCGAGGCGTAGGTGCCGACGGCGCCGGAGAGCTTGCCGAAGGCGAGCTGCTCGAAGGCGGCGGCGAGCCGGGCGACGTTGCGGTCGGCCTCGAAGGCGAACCCGGCCAGTCGCAGCCCGAAGGTGGTCGGCTCGGCGTGGACGCCGTGGGTGCGGCCGACGCAGAGCGTGTCGCGGTGCTCCAGCGCCCGCGCGACCAGCGCGTCGCGGTAGGCCCGCGCCCCGGCGACGACGATCTCGCCGGCCCGGCGCAGTTGCAGCGCCAGCGCCGTGTCGAGCACGTCGGAGGAGGTGAGGCCGTAGTGGATCCAGCGCCCGTGCTCGCCTACGGATGAGGCGACGACGTCGACGAAGGCGGCGACGTCGTGGTCGGTCACCTTCTCGCGCTCGTCGACCGCCTCGACCGTGAAGGCGCCGCTGGCCCGCGCCGCCGCCGCCGCCTCGGCTGGCACGACGCCCTCCTCGGCCCAGGCCTCGGTCGCCGCCAGCTCGACCTCGAGCCAGGACTCCATCTTCGCCTGCGGCGTCCAGACCGCGCCGATCTCCGGGCGGGTGTAGCGGGGGATCATCAGCAGTTGATGATGCGGGCGGCGAGCACGCCGGCGTTCTTCGCCCCGTCGATCGCCACGCAGGCGACCGGGATCCCGGGCGGCATCTGCACCGCGGAGAGCAGCGCGTCGAGCCCGCCGAGGGACTTGCCGAGGATCGGCACGCCGATCACCGGCAGCTCGGTGTGGGCGGCGGCGACGCCGGGCAGCGCTGCAGACATCCCGGCCCCGGCGATGATCACCTTCAGGCCGCGCATCTTCGCGTTCATGCAGTACTCGCGGACCGCCTCGGGGTCGCGGTGGGCGCTCATCACCCGCACCTCGTAACGGATGCCGGCGTCGTGCAGCGCCGCTCCGGCCGGCTGCATCTTCGGCTTGTCGTTCTTGGAGCCCATGATGATCCCGACCAGGGGCTCGTCGACGTTGATTTCCTCGAAGGCCTCCTCGACCGCCGGCATCGTCTCCGGCGCGGGGGAGCCGGCCGATCCCGTCGATCCGGTCGGCTGGGGCTCCTCTGAGATCTCGCTCATCTGTTCCTCTCTGGGCTTAACTACTGGGGCTTAACTGGGGACGCGCTCGACGGCGCGGGCGGCGATGTCGGTGCGGACCTGCATTCCCTCGAAGGAGATCCGACCAGCCGCATCGTACGCGCGATCGCGAGCCTCGGCAGGGCCGGCACCGAGCCCGGTGACGTTGAGCACCCGGCCGCCGGCGGTGACGATCCCGCCGTCGCGCTCCGCCGTGCCGGCGTGGGTCAGCTCGGCCAGCTCCGCCGCCTCGGCGAGGCCGCGGATGACGTCGCCCTTGGACGAGCCCTCCGGGTACCCGGCCGAGGCGAGCACGACGGTGACCGCCCAGTTCGGGTCGAACTCCGCCCGCGCTCCGGCCAGGCCGCCCGGCTCGCGCGCGGCGAGGAAGAGGTCGACCAGGTCCGAGCGCAACCGCGGCAGCACCGCCTGCGTCTCGGGGTCGCCGAAGCGGGTGTTGAACTCGAGCACCTTGGGACCCTCGGCGCCGATCATCAGGCCGGCGTAGAGGACGCCGTGGAAGGGGGTGCCGCGCGCGGCCATCGCCGCCACGATCGGCCGGTGCACGCGGTCGACGATCTCGTCGATCTCAGCCGCCCCGAACCCGGGCACCGGCGAGTAGGAGCCCATGCCGCCGGTGTTCGGCCCCTGGTCGCCGTCGAAGATCCGCTTGTAGTCCTGGGCCGGCGCCAGCGGCACCACGTTCTCGCCGTCGCAGAGCGCCAGCAGCGAGAGCTCCTCGCCGTCGAGGAACTCCTCCAGCACCACCGTCGTCTCGCCGAAGCGGCGCTCGGTGAAGAAGACGTCGATCGCCTCCCGCGCCTCGGCCTCGTTCGCGCAGATGATCACGCCCTTGCCCGCCGCGAGGCCGTCGGCCTTAAGCACCGTCGGGTAGGGGACGCGGGCGAGCTGCTCGATCGCCTCCTCGCGGCTGCGCAGCAGCGCGTGGCCGGCGGTCGGCACCCCCGCCTCCTTCATCAGCTCCTTGGCGAAGGCCTTCGATCCCTCCAGCTCGGCCGCGGCCCGGCTCGGCCCGAAGGCCGGGATCCCCGCCTGCTCGAGCGCGTCGACCGCGCCCACCACCAGCGCCGCCTCCGGCCCGATCACAACCAGGTCGACGCGGCGCTCCTTCGCCACCGCGACCAGCGCCTCGACGTCGTCGGCCGCGATCCCGGGCAGGCACTCGGCGTCGGCGGCGATGCCAGCGTTGCCCGGCGCACAGAGCACCTCGGGAGCGTGGGCGGAGCGCCGCAGCGCCCGCACGATCGCGTGCTCGCGACCGCCACCACCTACAACCAGCGCCCTCACCGGCGTCGCGTCTTCCGCTCTCGCCGGTGCACGTCCTACAGCGACCCGGCCAGGTCCTCGGCCGGCATCGCGGTCAGCGTCTGCGAGGTCATCGTCCCGCGCGAGCCGAGCTCGACGGAGACCTTGGCCATCGTCTTCTCGTCGGGCGCCTCGACCACGGTGACGAAGTCGTACTGGCCCAGCGTCGCGTACTGGGCGACGACCTTGGCCCCGATCTGCTCGACCTCCTTGTTCACCTCGGCGACCCGGCCGGGGTTGTTCTTCAACGTCCGCACGCCCTCGGCGGTCAGGTTGGTCAGCATCAGATAAGTCGGCATCTCCCACTCCTCTCAAAGGGTTGGGGACACGATAACCGGGGACGCCGGTGCCGGGAGTCGGGCGAGGGCTAGTAGCCGACGGGGTGACGGACGACAAAGCCGTCGGGGTACGGCGGCTCGACGTGCCAGCGGGGGCCGCTGACGCCCTCGGGGTTGCCGGCGGTGTCGAAGCGCAGGCCGGCGACCGTCATGTAGGTGTGCTCGGCGTTGGCGTAGATCGTGATCCACTTGCCGGGGCCGGCTTCGCCGTAGCTCTCCAGCGAGCCGGAGGTCAGCGGCGTGGTCAGCATGCCGCCGCCGTAGAGGGCAAAGCTGACGGCGCCGGAGCAGTCGTAGCCGTAGGAGTACCAGGCGCCGTGCCCGCCGCCCCATACGTACGGCGTGTTGGTGATCGAGTTGGCCGCGGCGATCACCGCCTTCACCGCTGCCGGCGCGCTCTGCGGCGCGCTCGCCAGGGTGCCGGTCAGCAGGGCCGAGGGTCCGGTGGTCTCGAGCCCGCTGGCCAGCGGGGCCAGGGCCCAGTCGACGTGGCGGACTTTGCACTCGCCCTCGAACTCGTCGGCCTGGTCGAGCACCGCCTGCACGTACCACTCGGCCTGGTTGTGGGTGAAGATGCCGGCGCTGAGGCTGCCGCGCGACCAGATCATCCGCGCCAGGGTCGAGGCCGAGTCGACCGGGTCCTCGTGGCGGATCCGCCCGTCGCCATCGCCGTCAACCGCGTATTCGCGCCACTCGCTCGGTTCCAGCCCGAGCGGGCCGCTGGTCCGCATCTGCTTCGCGGTCATGCCGCGTCCGAAGTGGGACTCGAGGTGGGCGACGGCGGCCAGCGCCCAGACCCCGCGCTTGCCGAGCTCGTAGCGGGCGGCGGCGTCCTCGAAGGCGCGCAGGTACTCGTGCGGGAGTTTCTCGCGCCAGGCGGGAGCGGGGTCGCAGTTGAAGACCTGGAGCTGCGGCGCCATCGGCGCGCCGAGGCCGGTGGCGCCGACTTCGGCCGCGTAACAGCCGGCGTTGGCGAGCACCTCGGCGACGTACCAGTCGGCGTGGTTGTAGGCGAAGATCGCTCCGTAGGTGTCGGCCGGCATCCCGGCCGCGCGCAGGTAGCCGGCGGCGGCGAAGATCGCGTCTTCGGGATCGTTCGGGTCCTTGGCGCCGTCCTGGTTGGCGTCGACGCCGTAGCTTTCCCAGGTCGACGGCATGAACTGCATCCAGCCGACGGCGCCGGCGGAAGAGGGGCCGAGGTTGGAGCCGAAGTTGGTCTCGACCAGGTTGATCGAGGCGAGGATCGCCGGGCCCTGCGGGCCGAGCCCGTAGGCGGTCGAGGCCCGCTGGTAGATCGGGATCAGGACCGGTGGCACTCCGGAGACCGCGCAACTGGAGGCGGGCAGCGAGGGGATGATCAGCGACCCGCCGGGACTGGAGGTCGGGATTTCGGGCAGCTCGGCTTCCGCGGCGGCTTCTTTGCCTTCGGCCTCCGGGTCGTCGCCGACACCGGCGCCGACGCCGACGCCGCCGCTGGGCTCGTCCTCTGGGGAGGGCGGGACCAGGGTTGCGCCTTCCTCGACCGGGGCGGGGGAGACCGGCGGCGCGCTCTGCGGTTCCTCCAGCGTCGCGCCGGGAGTGACGGCGCTCGGGGCGGCCGGTTCGGCGGTGGGCGCCGCCGGGGTATCAGCCTGGGCGAAGGCCACCGGCAGAGTCAGCGCCAAGGTCGCCGCCGCGGCAGCGAGCACCGCTTTGATCTTGCGCTCCGGCGTGGTCATCAGCCGAGGACGTTGGTGACCCGCCAACCGCCGTCTTTGAGGTTTTCCATGTCCAGCCGCAGCTCGCTGGTGGCGCCGACCCGCAGCAGCGAGACGCTGATCGTGAAGACACCACCGTGGGACGGGCCGGCGACGACGTTGACGACCTTCGCTTCCGGCACCTCGACCTCGGCGGGCAACCGCGGCGGTCTACGCAGCAGCGAGCGCGAGAGCTCCGGGGTGGCGGTGGCGGCGAAGGCTTTCTGCACCTCAGACTTCTCGCCGCCGGTCTCGTAGACGACGAAGGCGTCGGCAAATTCCTCGGCGACGGCGATCGCTTTCGGGCCGGCCGGAGGACCGTCGATGACCGCCGAGGCGGCGGCGCTGTCAGCGGGGGAAGGGGAGAACTCGGAGGAGATCGTGTCGGTCGCGGCCGAGTCGGTCGGCTCGGCGGGCGGGGAGGACTCGAGAGCCTTGGCGGCGTCGACCTTGGAGGGGTCCTTGCTGCCCTCGGATTTGAAGACGGGGGTCGCTCCCTGCAGCGTTGGCTCGGCGGGCTCCGGCGGCAGGGCAAGGGTGCGTTCCACCGCCGGGGCGCCGCTGACGAGGATCGCGGTGGGCGCGCTTTCGCCGGACCCACCCGTGCCGCTCAGCGCCAGGGCGCCGGCCCCGACGGCGGCGACAAGCAGCGTCGCGCCCCAGCCGACCACAGGGCGGCTGGGGCCACCGGGCAGGCCGCGCCGGTCTTGCAGCGGCCAGACCACCCAACGCTGCCACAGCCAGGCGACCTGCTCGACAGGGTGTGAGCCCTTAGGCGGCCGGGCGTTGATCGGAGTTTTCTGTTTGTCCATGCCGGGTTCAGGTGCCTGTACTGCGTTTTTCCTGCTGCTTAAGGGTAAGCGCGATCGGATCCGCTTACCGAATCGGCGAATGATGGCGCTCGAATTATGTTGAGTTTTAGCCGTCACACCTAAAGAAAAGCTTTGGTTCAGATGTTTCGGCAGAACGCCGGCTAGAACTGAGCGCTGAAGGCAAGCTCCCCGTCGGCGACGTCGACCTTGACCCGGTCGCCCTCGCTGAACTGGCCCTCGAGGATCGCCAGCGCCAGTTTGTCGACCAGCTGCTTCTGGATCACCCGCTTCAGCGGCCGGGCGCCGTAGGTCGGGTCGTAGCCGAGGTTGCCGAGCAGGGTGCGGGCGTCGTCGGTGAGCTCGATCTCGATCCCGCGCTCGCGCACGCGGCCGACCAGTTGGTTCACCTGCAGCTCGACGATGCGGCCGATGTCCTGCTTGGAGAGGCGGTGGAAGATCACCGTGTCGTCGATCCGGTTGATGAACTCCGGCTTGAAGGTGGTCGCCAGCACCTCTTCGATCTGCTCGCGGATGCGCTCGTCGACCGACTCGCCGACGATGCGGTCGCTGCCGACGTTGGAGGTCATGATCAGAACCGTGTTGGTGAAACTGACGGTGCGGCCCTGGCCGTCGGTGAGGCGGCCGTCGTCCATCAACTGCAGCAGGGTGTTGAAGACGTCGGGGTGTGCCTTCTCGATCTCGTCGAGCAGCACCACCGCGTAGGGCCGGCGCCGCACCGCCTCGGTCAGTTGCCCGCCCTCCTCGTAACCGATGTAGCCCGGGGGGGCGCCGATCAGCCGCGCCACGGTGTGCTTCTCCATGTACTCGGACATGTCGAGGCGGACGATCGCCTGCTCGGAGTCGAACATGAACTCGGCCAGCGCCTTCGCCAGCTCGGTCTTGCCGACCCCGGTCGGGCCGAGGAAGAGGAACGAGCCGATCGGCCGGTCCGGGTCGGAGAGGCCGGCGCGTGAGCGGCGCAGCGCGTTGGAGACCGCGGCGATCGCCTCCTCCTGGCCGATCACCCGGTCGTGCAGGCGGTCCTCCATCTTGATCAGCTTCTCGACCTCGCCCTCCATCAGGCGGCTGACCGGGATCCCGGTCCATTTGCCGACCACCTCGGCGACGTCCTCCTCGGTCACCTCGTCGGCGAGCATCGAGCCGCCGCTCGCGTGCAGCTCGGTCAGCCGCCGTTCCTGGTCGGCGACCGTCTTCTCCAGCTCGGGGATGTCGCCGTAGCGCAGCTTCGCCGCCCGCTCGAGGTCGGCCTCGCGCTCGGCCCGCTCGGCGTCGCGCCCGGCCTCCTCCAACTGCGCCTTGGCCTCGTTGATCGCGTCGATCGCGTCCTTCTCGTTCTGCCAGCGGGCGTTCATCTCGTTGAAGGTCTCGTTCAGCTCCGCCAGCTCGGCCTCGAGTGCGTCGAGCCGTTTCTTCGAGGCCTCGTCGGTCTCTTTGCGCAGCGCCGCCCGCTCGATCTCGAGCTGCTGGATCCGCCGCTTCACCTCGTCGATCTCGGTCGGCATCGAGTCGATCTCGATCTTCAGCCGCGAGGCCGCCTCGTCGATCAGGTCGATCGCCTTGTCGGGCAGGAAGCGGTCGGCGATGTAGCGCTCCGAGAGGGTCGCCGCGGCGACGATCGCCGAGTCGGTGATCCTCACCCCGTGGTGGTTTTCGTAGCGCTCCTTGAGCCCGCGCAGGATCGCGATCGTGTCGTTGACGTCGGGCTCGCCCACCAGCACCGGCTGGAAGCGCCGCTCCAGCGCCGCGTCTTTCTCGATGTGCTTGCGGTACTCGTCGAGCGTGGTCGCGCCGACCGCGCGCAGCTCGCCGCGGGCCAGCATCGGCTTCAGCAGGTTGGCGGCGTCGACCGCGCCCTCGGCGGCGCCGGCGCCGACGATGGTGTGGAGCTCGTCGAGGAAGAGGACGACCTGGCCCTCGGCCTCCTGCACCTCGGAGAGCACCGCTTTCAGCCGTTCCTCGAACTCGCCCCTGTATTTGGAGCCGGCGAGCAGGGAGCCGATGTCGAGTGAGATCACGCGGCGGTCGCGCAGGCTCTCGGGCACGTCGCCGTCGACGATCCGCTGCGCCAGCCCCTCGACGATCGCGGTCTTGCCGACGCCGGGCTCGCCGATCAGCACCGGGTTGTTCTTGGTCCGGCGCGAGAGCACCTGGATCACCCGGCGGATCTCCTCGTCGCGCCCGATCACCGGGTCGACCTTGCCGGCCGCCGCGTCGGCGGTCAGGTCGCGGCCGAATTTCTCCAGCGCCTGGACGCTGTCCTCGGGGTTGGGGGAGGTGACCTTGTGCGGGCCGCGCACCTCTGCGATCGCCTTCTCCAGCGAGCCGCGGTCGGGCAGCAGGTCGGCGACCGGGCCGCCGTTCTCGGTCAGCGCCAGCAGCAGGTGCTCGGTCGAGATGTACTCGTCGCCCATCTTCGCCATCTCGCGCTCGGCGCTGCGCAGGGTCTGCGCCAGCGTCGTGGACATGCGCGGTTCCTCGCCGTTGTCGCTCATCGTCGGCAGCGCCTCGATCGCCTCGTGCGCTTTCGCCCCGACCGCCGCCGGGTCGGCGCCGACCCGCTGCAGGATCGGCGGCACCAGCCCGTCCTCCTGGACCAGCAGCGCCACCAGCAGGTGCGGCGGGGCGACCTCGGGGTTGCGCCGCGCCGTCGCCAGTTGCTGCGCCGCCGCCACTGCCTCCTGGGACTTGACGGTGAATCGATCCGCCTGCATCAGTGCTTGGTCTCTTTCCCCTGTTCCAGCACTTCAATCCGCTCCCGCGCCGCCCGCAGTTCCCGCGCCAGCTTCGCCACGCGCTCTTCCAGCGCCAGCACCGTCTCCACCCCGGCCAGGTTCAGCCCTTCGGAGGTCATCTGCTGGATCCGCTGCAGCCGTTCGACGTCCCGCTGCGAGTAGAGCCGGGTGTTCTTCGGCGAGCGCTTCGGCGCGATCAGCCCCCGCGTCTCGTACATGCGCAGCGTCTGCGGGTGCATCTCCGCCAGTTCGGCGGCGATCGAGATCATGAAGACGCCGCGCTCCTCGTCGACGCTGGCTTTGATCCGGCGCCGGTAGGTCGCCATCAGTGCCCCGCCTTGCGCAGCAGCTCGGCCCGGGGGTCGGAGCCGTTGAGCGCCTCGGCCAGCTTCGCCGCCGCCTCCTCCTGCTCCTCGCTGAGCTCGTCCGGGATCTCGATCTCGAGCCGGTAGCGGATGTCGCCGCGGCCGCTGCCTTTCGGCTTCGGCGGGCCCTCGCCGCGCAGCCGTTGTACCGATCCGTGCTTCGTTCCCGGTGCCACCTTGATTCTCTTCGTGCCCTCCAGGGTCGGGACCTCGATCGTGCCGCCGCGCAGCGCCTCCGGGATCGTGATCGGCACCGTCACCTCGAGGTTGCCGTCGTCGAGCCGTTTGAAGACCGGGGAGGCGGCGACCCTGGTGGTCACGTAGAGGTCGCCGGCGGGACCGCCGCGGGGGCCGGCCTCGCCTTTGCCGGCGAGCCGGATCCGGGTTCCGTCCTTGACCCCGGCGGGGACGTTGACTTTGTAGCGCTTGGTCTGCTGGGTGAGGCCGGAGCCGCCGCAGGTCTGGCAGGGGTCCTCGATGATCTGGCCGGCGCCGCCGCACTGCGGGCAGGGCTGGCTGATCGAGAAGAAGCCCTGGCTCTGGGCGTCGATGCCGCGGCCTTCGCAGCGCGGGCAGGTGGTCGGGCCGGTGCCGGGTTTGGCGCCGGACCCGTGGCAGGTCGGGCACGGCCCCTGCTTCGGCACGGTGACGCTGATCTGCGCCCCGTTGACCGCCTGGTCGAAGCTCAGCGGAACTTCGGTCTCGAGATCGCGCCCGCGCACCTGCTGGGTCTGGGCGCGGCCCCCGCCGCGGTTGAAGAGGGAGGAGAAGATGTCGCCGAAGTCGCCGCCGCCGAAGCCGCCCTGGGGCGCGCCGCGACCGCCACCGAATCCGGCGAACTGGCCGCCGGCGTCGTACTCCTTGCGCTTCTCGGAGTCGGAGAGGGTGTCGTAGGCGGCGGAGATCTCCTTGAATTTCTCCTCGGCCTTGGGGTCGTCCGGGTTGCGGTCAGGGTGGTACTGGCGGGCCAGTTTCCGGTACGCCTTCTTGATCTCCTCGTCGGAGGCCTTCTTCGAGACCCCCAGGGTCTTGTAGAGCTCGTCCGCCACCCGTCTCCTTACGCGCTCACGACCACCCGGGCCGGCCGGATCAGTTGCCCTTCGAAGCGGTAGCCCTTCTGCATCACCTCGACGACAACGCCGGGCTCGGTCCCCTCCACCGGCAGCGTCGACAGCGCCTCGTGCTGAGTCGGATCGAACTTCTCCCCGGTCGGATCAACCGACTCGATCCCGTTCCGCTTCAACGTCTCCCTCAGACCACGGAACACGAGCAGCACCCCATGCGCGAGCCCGTCCTCGGAGTCTCCCTCCGGGTCCAGCCCCGCAGCCTGCAGCGCCCGCTCGAGATCGTCGAGGACAGGCACCACCTCCGCAGCAATCTGAGCCTTCCCGCGCGTGGCCGCGGCCTGAACCTCCGCGCTCATCCGCTTCCGGTAGTTCTCGAAATCCGCCTGAGTCCGCTTGGCCAGTTCGAGGTACTCGTCTTTTTTCGCTTCGGCGTCAGCCAGTAGGGCATCGAGGTCTTTCTCGACCTGCTCAGCACCTCCCTCATCCGCCCTCATTTGCCGTCCTCGTCAACCACCTCAGCGTCAACGACCTCCTCCTCGTCCTCACTTGAGGACTCAGATGCACCGTCAGCGCTCTCTGCGCCCTCGGCCTGCGCCGCCGCATAGATCTGCTCCGACGCTTTCGTCATCGCCGAGTTCAGCGCCTCGGCCTTGCCGTTGATCTCCTCGACGCTGCCCGAGTCGAGCGAGTCGCGCACGCCTTTGATCGCCGCCGCGGCCTCCTCTTTGGTCGCCGCGTCGACTTTGTCGCCGGCGTCCTCGAGCGCTTTCTCCGCCTGGTAGGCGGCGTTCTCGGCGAGGTTGCGGGCCTCGGCCAGCTCCCGTTGTTTGCGGTCCTCCTCGGCGTGGGACTCGGCGTCGGTGACCATGCTCTGGATTTCCTCGTCGGAGAGCCCGGAGCCGGATTTGATCTCGATTTTCTGCTCTTTGCCGGTGCCTTTGTCCTGAGCGGTGACGTGGATGATGCCGTTGGCGTCGATGTCGAAGGTGACCTCGATCTGCGGCATGCCGCGCGGCGCCGGGGGGATCCCGGTGAGCTGGAATTTGCCCAGGCTCTTGTTGCCGCTGGCCATCTCGCGCTCGCCCTGGAGCACGTGGATCTCGACCGAGGGCTGGTTGTCGTCGGCGGTCGAGAAGGTCTCCGACTTCTTCGTCGGGATCGTCGTGTTGCGCTCGATCAGCTTCGTCATCACGCCGCCTTTGGTCTCGATGCCGAGGGTCAGCGGGGTGACGTCGAGCAGCAGCACGTCCTTGACGTCGCCGGCCAGCACTCCGGCCTGGATCCCGGCGCCGACGGCAACCACCTCATCGGGGTTGACGCCCTGGTGCGGGTCCTTGCCGGTCAGCTCTTTGACGCGGTCGCGCACGGCAGGCATCCGGGTCATGCCGCCGACCAGGACGACGTGGTCGATCGTCGCGTCGGCATCGTCGAGTGCCCGTTTGACCGGACCGACGATCCGCTCCAGCAGCTCGGCGGTGAGCTCGTTCAGTTTCGAGCGGCTCAGTTTCAGGTCGAGGTGCTTCGGCTGTCCCTCGACGGCGGTGATGAAGGGCAGGTTGATCTGCGTCTCCTGGGTCGAGGAGAGCTCGATCTTCGCCTTCTCCGCCGCCTCGTAGAGACGCTGCAGCGAGTTCTTGTCCTGGGAGAGATCGACACCCTGGTCGCGTTTGAACTCGGCGACCAGCCACTCGACGATCGCTTTGTCCCAGTTGTCGCCGCCGAGGTGGTTGTCGCCGGCGGTCGATTTCACCTCGAAGACGCCATCGCCGATTTCCAGCACGGAGACGTCGAAGGTGCCGCCGCCGAGGTCGAAGACGAGGATCGTCTGGTCGGTTTTCTCTTTGTCGAGCCCGTAGGCGAGCGAGGCCGCGGTCGGCTCGTTGATGATCCGCTTGACCTCGAGCCCGGCGATCTTGCCGGCGTCGGTGGTTGCCTGGCGCTGGTCGTCGTTGAAGTAGGCGGGGACGGTGATCACGGCGCTGTCGACCGTCTCGCCGAGCTTCGCTTCGGCGTCGGTTTTCAGCTTCTGCAGGATCATCGCGCTGATCTCCGGCGGGCTGTACTCCTTGCCGCGCACGTCGACCCGGACGTCGCCGTTGGTTCCGGCCACGACCTTGTAGGGGACGATCGTCTCCTCCTCTTTGACCTCGGCCTCCTTGCGGCCCATGAAGCGCTTGATCGAGAAGATCGTGTTCTCGGGGTTCATCACCGCCTGGCGCTTGGCCACGGTGCCGACCAGCCGCTCACCGCTCTCGGTGAAGGCGACGACCGACGGGGTCGTGCGTCCTCCCTCGGCGTTCTCGAGAACAGTCGGCTCCCCGCCCTCCATGACGGCGACGCACGAGTTCGTCGTGCCCAGGTCGATTCCGATCGTCTTTCCCACTTTCCGGCTACCTCCAGGGGTTTCGTTGTTCAAGCCTAAGAAATCTAAGTGGCAGTATGGCAGATCTTTTCCCTCGGGCCAAGAGCCCTGTTATAGGGTCGGGTACGTAAGAGTCTTCAACTAATCAGTAACGGAGGAGCCATATGACCTCGACCCACCCCAAACGACCCGGCTGGCGCCGCCTGCTGGCCCCGGTCCTCGCGGCCCTGGCGCTTGCCCTGCTGCTACCCGGGGCGGCCCTGGCGAACCTCAACATCAACGTCGCCAAGACCATGACCCGGAATCTCTACCTCGGTGCCGACCTGACGCCTGCCATCGGCGCGCCCTCGCTGGAAGCACTGGCGGCGGCGAACGGTCAGATCCTGCGCGAAGTCACCGCCAACGACTTCCCCACCCGGGCCGAGGGCCTGGCGGCGGAGATCCGCCAGCAGAGCCCCGACCTCGTCGGGCTGCAGGAGGTGGCGCTGTGGCGCACCGCGCCGCCCAGCGTGGCGCCGCTGATCACCGGCCCCAGCGCGACCACCGTCCGCTACGACTACCTGGCGGAACTGCTGGCCGAGCTGAACAGTCATTTCTTCGGGCCGAAGTACGACGTTGTCGTCGTCCAGCAGGAGTTCGACCTGGAGGCGCCGGCGGACGAGAACGGCAAACCCGGCGACGGGCCCGCCGCCCAGGGCATCCCCAACGCGGAGATCAACGGGCGGCTGACTATGCGCGACGTGATCCTCGCCAAGCGCAGCCCCTTCGTCAAAACCTGGAACGCCAAATCGGGCAACTTCAAAACGCTGCTCGAAGTGCCGATCCTCGGCAAACCGCTGCCGATCGCCCGCGGCTGGACCGCGACCGACGCCTGGGTGCGTGGCGCCGGCCCGTTCCACTTCGTCAACACCCACCTGGAGGCATTCCACCCGTTGATTCGCGCCGCGCAGGCGGCCGAGCTGGTGGCCCCGGGTGGTCCGGCGACGAGCGAACTGCCGGTGGTCCTGCTCGGCGATCTCAACTCCGACGACGACACCGTCGAAGGCGCAGACCGGTTCGCCTACGAAACGCTGCTCGCGGCCGGCTTCGTCGAGCGCAGCACCAACAACCCGCTCAGTTGCTGCATCGCCTCGAGCCTGCTGGCGGAAGGAGCCGGCGGCAGCATCGCCGACTTCGACCACCAGGTCGATCACGTGATGACGAACGACCCCAGCGGGGTCACCCTCAAAGAATCCGTGGTCACCGGGCGCCTGCCCGAGAACGGGTTCTGGAATTCCGATCACGCCGGGATCACCAGCTCCCTGCGGTTCCACCACTGAGGCGTTGACCGAGGAGGGCGCCGCGGCTGCGGCGCCCACCCGGTTGTTACCTGG